>CAJYVI010000070.1 GCA_913778145.1 uncultured Pseudocitrobacter sp. | reverse complement strand
GTCAACGCCATCCCCTGGACGTAGATAAACGCCAGCAGCAGCGCGCGCCCGGTGGAGAGGCGTTGCTTACCGCCCAGCACGATCCCCGAGATTAACGGATACATCGGCAGCACGCAGGGTGTGAACGCAATGCCTATACCGATGAGCAACGCCCAGAGCGCAGAGAAGGGCAGATCCGCGCTGGCGGGCGCAGACGTTTCAACTGGGGCAGATGTCGCTGCTACGGCGCTCAGAGGGACGGTCCGGGTTTCGGGGGGATAGCAGAATCCCGCGTCGGCGCAGCCCTGATAGGTTACCGTCAGCGTCGCACCTTGGGAGGCCTGGTTAATCTTCACCGGTACGGTCAGATGCTGACGATAAATTTCACTCTTACCGTAAAATTCATCTTCATGCCACTGCCCGGCGGGTAGCACCAGTGGCGATGTTTGCGCCTGATTGGGCAGAACTTTAATTTGCTGGCGATAGAGGTAGTAGCCCTCTTTTACCTGCCAGGTGAGATTGAGATCCTGTTGATTCTGCTGAAAATCGAAAGCGAACGCCTGGTCCGCCGGAACAAAGTTAGAGCGGCCGGGCGCGTCGAACAGACCGGCAAAGGCGGATGTGCTGCACAGCAGCAGGATCAGCGTAAGGATGCGTTGAGCCATGAGAGATAATCGCTGTCTCCGTGAGTAACGGGTAAAACCAATAATTCCGGGGTTTGATACGGGTGATGAGACTTCAGGCAATCGAGCAGCGCCTGCTGATGGGTCTGGTTGGTTTTCAGGATCATCTGTACTTCGTACTCCTGCTCCAGCTTTCCTTCCCAGTAATAAAGCGACGTCGCGCCGGGAATAATCGTTGCGCAGGCGGCAAGTTTTTCCGCCAGCACTTTGGCTGCTAAATCCTGAGCGGTGGCTTCATCCGGGGCAGTACAGAGAACAACAACAGCGTCGGTAGTGCTCATCATCAACCTCGTATCGGTGAAAGAGGCAACTATAGCACGGTGTGGCAGGGGGAATGAGCGAATCGGGCCGCAGAGCGGCCCGGGTTTAAGGTTTTTTACTTACAGCATGATCCCGCCGAAGATGAAACCTAAGATAACGCACAGAGCGATGGCAATGACGCCTGGCACCAGGAAGGCGTGGTTGAAGACGTATTTACCGATACGCGTTGAGCCGGTGTCATCCATTTCGACCGCTGCCAGCAGGGTCGGATAGGTTGGCAGAACGAACAGCGCAGACACCGCAGCAAAAGACGCAATCGCTGTCAGCGGGGTTACACCCAGCATCAGCGCGGCAGGCATCAGTGCTTTGGTGGTTGCTGCCTGGGAGTAGAGCAGGGTAGCCGCAAAGAACAGCACCACGGCCAGCAGCCACGGATAGTTATGCAGCAGGTCGCCCGCTACTTCCTGGATATCGGTGATATGCGCTTTCACGAAAGTATCACCCAGCCATGCCACACCCAGTACGCACACGCAGGCACTCATACCGGATTTAAAGGTACTGGCATTGAGGATTTCACCGGTATCAATCTTACAGGTAAAGCAAATCAGCGTGGCGATAGTCAGCATAAAGACCACAATCGCTTCGTTACGCGGCAGTACCGGGTTCTGAATCAGGCCAACCGTGTCGCTGATGGCTGTGGCGTAGAACATCACCGCGATGATACCGATCAGGAACAGCAGAACGGAACGTTTCGCGTGGGGTTTCAGTTTGAAGACCTGGCTGCCACGCAGTTTTACTTCACCTTTGGCAAGACGCTCCTGATAAACCGGGTCATCTTTCAGTTCGCAGCCGAGGAAGTTACACACGCAGGCGGTGATCATGACGGCAATCAGCGTGACCGGAATACAGATAGCCAGCAGCGTCAGATAGCTTACGCCCATCGGCTCCAGGATACCGGCAAAGAAAACGACGGCAGCAGAGATTGGCGATGCGGTGATCGCAATCTGTGAGGCAACAACGGCGATAGAGAGCGGACGAGACGGGCGAATGCCCTGCTCTTTTGCCACTTCGGTAATAACCGGCAGCGTCGAGAACGCGGTATGTCCGGTTCCGGCCAGAATAGTCATAAACCAGGTGACCAACGGCGCGAGGAAGGTGATGTACTTCGGATGGCGGCGCAGCATACGCTCCGCCAGACTGACGAGGTAATCCATCCCCCCGGCAACCTGCATGGCCGCGATAGCTGCGATAACCGCCATGATGATTTCAATGACATCGAACGGAATTGCGCCAGGATTAATTTGAAATAAAAGGGTGAGGATAAGAACGCCGAAGCCACCGGCAAAACCAATGCCGATACCGCCGAGCCTTGCTCCGAGATATATCGCAAGCAGGACAATAACGAGCTCTGCACCAAACATATTAGCCTTCCTTGTGTTTACAAGTTGATATTAGAATGTTGTAGGTTGGTAAATCATAAAAAGCAAAAAGGGCATGTCATCGCTGACATGCCCCTTGTATCTTAACCGCTACTGTTACTGTTCGCTTTCATCAGTATAGCGTTTCGCTTTGTAAGCCGGGTGCATCAGGTTTTGTGCCGAGAAGATATCGTCCAGCTCAGCTTCCGTGAGCAAGCCGCGCTCCAGAACCACTTCACGCACGCTCTTACCGGTTTCAGCGCAAATCTTACCGACGATGTCACCGTTATGGTGGCCAATGAACGGGTTCAGGTAAGTTACAATCCCGATGGAGTTGTAGACGTAGCCTTCGCAAACCGATTTGTTGGCGGTGATACCGTCGACGCATTTTTCCAGCAGGTTATAGCAGGCGTTGGTCAGGATGTGGATAGATTCAAACATTGCCTGGCCAATCACCGGCTCCATGACGTTCAGCTGCAACTGACCGGCTTCAGAAGCCATCGTTACCGTGGTGTCGTTACCGATGACTTTGAAGCACACCTGGTTGACCACTTCTGGCACTACCGGGTTAACTTTCGCTGGCATGATAGAAGAACCCGCCTGCAATTCCGGCAGGTTGATTTCGTTCAGGCCGGCGCGCGGGCCTGACGAGAGCAGGCGCAGGTCGTTACAGATTTTCGACATCTTCACAGCCAGGCGTTTCAGTGAACTGTGAACCATCACGTACGCGCCGCAGTCAGACGTCGCTTCAATCAGGTCTTCTGCCGGTACCACTGCCAGGTTGCTGACTTCTGCCAGTTTCTGTACGGCCAGTTGCTGATAGCCGTCCGGAGTGTTCAGGCGTGTACCAATCGCCGTTGCGCCGAGGTTAACTTCCAGCAGCAGTTCAGCGGTACGTAGCAGGTTTTTGGTCTCTTCATTAAGAAGCACGTTGAATGCGTGGAATTCCTGGCCGAGCGTCATCGGCACCGCATCCTGCAACTGGGTACGACCCATTTTCAGGATGTCCTGGAACTCTACCGCTTTACGCTGGAAGCCTTCGCCCAACTGATGAATCGCGTCCACCAGTTTAACAATTGACGTGTACACAGCGATGCGGAAGCCGGTTGGGTAGGCGTCGTTAGTGGACTGACATTTGTTAACATGATCGTTCGGATTCAGATACTGATATTCGCCTTTCTGATGTCCCATCAGTTCGAGGCCAATATTCGCCAGCACTTCGTTAGTGTTCATGTTAACGGATGTGCCCGCGCCGCCCTGGTAGACGTCAATCGGGAATTGATCCATGCATTTGCCGTTGTTCAGGACTTCATCACACGCCGCAATAATCGCGTTAGCAACGCCTTTTGGAATGGTCTGGAGTTCTTTGTTTGCCAACGCAGCGGCTTTCTTCACCATCACCATACCGCGAACAAACTCAGGGATATCACTGATTTTACTGTTGCTGATGTAGAAGTTTTCAATCGCTCTCAGAGTATGAACGCCATAGTACGCGTCCGCAGGGACTTCCCTTGTACCTAACAGGTCTTCTTCGATACGAATGTTGTTTAGCATGTGAACCTTCTTTTGCAATCTGCCAATGAATTCACCAAATACGCAGAATTTACGAGGTTATGCGTATTTTCTGGCCGACGATTATGTCCTTAATCGACCCGGTGCCCGTGATCATATGCTGATAATAGCGAATTACAGTAATCTTGATCACTTATTGTGAGGCGATTCTTATAAGATTTATTGATTTGTGAAATGGGTCACCGCTTAAGCATTGCTGACAAAAATTTCTCGCCTGTCTGATTGAAAAATGACAGGTCGCCACCATTTATACCGGGTGACAGCAGCAAAATTTTTACGTGGATGCGACGACATCCGCGATTTACAGGAGAAGCCAGTGCGCTGGATACCGTTTATTGCTATTTTTCTTTATGTTTACATAGAGATATCGATTTTTATTCAGGTCGCCCATGTTTTTGGCGTCCTGCTCACTTTAGTTTTGGTCATCTTTACTTCCGTGATTGGTATGTCGCTGGTGCGTAACCAGGGCTTCAAGAACTTCGTGCTGATGCAGCAGAAAATGGAAGCGGGAGAAAGTCCGGCGGCGGAGATGGTGAAAAGCGTTTCACTGATTCTGGCGGGGCTGCTGTTATTGCTGCCAGGGTTCTTTACTGACTTCCTCGGCCTGCTGCTTCTGCTGCCGCCAGTGCAAAAACATCTGACCATGAAACTGCTGCCGCATCTGCACTTCTCGCGTATGCCGGGCGGCGGGTTCAGCGCCAGCAACGATGGCGGGCAGACATTTGATGGTGAATATCAGCGTAAAGACGAAGAGCGCGACCGTCTGGATCACAAAGACGATCGCTAATTGATTCCGAAGTGGCGCGGTTTACGCGCCACTGCTTTTTGGCAGGAACAGCCAGAATACCGCCAGCATCCCCAACGCATACAAACACTTCCATCCCACCATCGCCAGCAAAATAACGCAAAGCAACGCGCCCGTTACTGCCAGCGCCTTATAACGCCCTTTCAGTAATCGGCAGCCCGCCAGCATGCACAGCAAGTAGATAACAATAAAGATGCCGTTGGCGTAGACGATCAGCGCATCAAGGTTGATATCGAGCCAGAAAATCGCCAGCGTGCTGATCACGCAGCAGCCCAGCACGGCGTTCAGCGCATTGACGGGGAGCTGTTTTTTCGACAGACGCGACAGCGGGCTCTGTGGTTTATTTTGCGCCTGCGTCCAGACCAGGCGCGCGAAGCTTTGAATGTAAATATTCAGGCTGGCAAAGCAGGCGAGGTAACCTATCACGCAGGCCACCCATAATGCCTGAACGCCAAAGAGTTGCACCACGATGGTAGGCAGCGAGGCGGCAGCGGCCAGCTCGCTGTTATAGGCGTTGAAGTGCAGCACCACCACCGTACAGGCCCAGTAAACCGTGCCCGCGAGCAGCAGGCCAATCATCAGCGCGCGCGGGAAATCGCGCTCCGGATTTTTAAATTCAGAGGCCAGATGGGCGAACGCTTCCAGCCCGACGAAGCACCAGAACATCACGGAGAGCGCCGAAAACAAATGATCGGGGGCGATTTGCGTCAGGGGCGGGAAGGGGATTTCGCCCACGCGAATGTCGCCGAACCACCAGATGGCGGCAATGAGTGCCACGATGAGTACCGCAACCAGCGTTTGCAGATTGGCGCTGGAGCTTGCCCCGCGTGATCCCAGCCACCAGACAATCGCCAGCGTGCCAATCTCTGCCAGCAACAACTGACTGTCGTGCCAGCCAAACAGCGCCTGGCCAAAACCGGTGGCGATATGCAACGCCGCAGGCAGACCAACGGGAATGACCGAAAGAAACAGCCAGCCGGTCACGCGCGCCAGACGAGGGCCAAACGCCATGTCGACAAAATGCGCAACACCGCCCGCACTGGGGAAGTGACGGCCCAGAATGGCGAAGACAATCGCGACAGGAAAGACCAGGATGATTAAAACAGGCCACGCCCACAGGCTATCGCCGCCGGCAACCAGCGCCGCCAGGGCAGGAACCGCAAAGACACCGGTTCCCAGTAATGAAGTTGAAAGTAAACCCACACCCTGAGCCAACCCCAGCTCTTGTTTCAGACCACTCATGACCGCGTCCCGGCATTCGTAAAGAATGGGATAGTAACACAACCGTTATTGGCTGAAACGCAAGCAATTTACGCTGCTTTGCGATGAAGATTGCCGTTTCGCAGCACTCGCAATTTTTTCTGAAATTTTTTTCGACTTCCCCCTTGAAGGGGGAATGGCCCATCCCCATCTCTCTGGTCACTAGCCGGAAAACCGATCGCGGCCCGGCGTCACCCATAACTGATAAAGACTTTCTCAAAGGAGAGCTATCAATGAGTATTCGTCCGTTACATGATCGTGTGATCGTCAAACGTAAAGAAGTTGAAACGAAATCTGCTGGCGGCATCGTTCTGACCGGTTCTGCAGCAGCAAAATCAACTCGTGGCGAAATCATCGCTGTCGGTAAGGGTCGCATCCTGGAAAACGGGACTGTGCAGCCGCTGGACGTTAAAGTTGGTGACATCGTTATTTTCAACGATGGCTACGGCGTGAAATCTGAGAAGATCGACAACGAAGAAGTGTTGATCATGTCCGAAAGCGACATTCTGGCAATTGTTGAAGCGTAATCTGCGAACGACACTGAACATACGAATTTAAGGAATAAAGATAATGGCAGCTAAAGACGTAAAATTCGGTAACGACGCTCGTGTGAAAATGCTGCGCGGCGTAAACGTACTGGCAGACGCAGTTAAAGTAACCCTGGGCCCGAAAGGCCGTAACGTGGTTCTCGACAAATCTTTCGGTGCGCCGACCATCACCAAAGATGGTGTTTCCGTCGCGCGTGAAATCGAGCTGGAAGACAAATTCGAAAATATGGGCGCACAGATGGTGAAAGAAGTTGCCTCTAAAGCGAATGACGCTGCAGGCGACGGTACCACCACCGCGACCGTACTGGCTCAGTCCATCATCACTGAAGGCCTGAAAGCTGTTGCTGCGGGCATGAACCCGATGGACCTGAAACGTGGTATCGACAAAGCGGTTCAGGCTGCTGTTGAAGAGCTGAAAGCACTGTCCGTACCGTGCTCTGACTCCAAAGCTATCGCTCAGGTAGGTACCATCTCCGCTAACTCCGACGAAACCGTAGGTAAACTGATCGCTGAAGCGATGGATAAAGTCGGTAAAGAAGGCGTGATCACCGTTGAAGACGGTACCGGTCTGGAAGATGAGCTGGACGTGGTTGAAGGTATGCAGTTCGACCGTGGCTACCTGTCTCCGTACTTCATCAACAAACCGGACACCGGTGCTGTTGAGCTGGAAAGCCCGTTCATCCTGCTGGCTGACAAAAAAATCTCCAACATCCGCGAAATGCTGCCAGTTCTGGAAGCCGTTGCGAAAGCAGGCAAACCGCTGGTTATCATCGCTGAAGACGTTGAAGGCGAAGCGCTGGCGACGCTGGTGGTTAACACCATGCGCGGTATCGTGAAAGTGGCTGCGGTTAAAGCACCGGGCTTCGGCGACCGTCGTAAAGCTATGCTGCAGGATATTGCAACTCTGACTGGCGGTACCGTTATCTCTGAAGAGATCGGTATGGAGCTGGAAAAAACCACGCTGGAAGATCTGGGCCAGGCAAAACGCGTTGTTATCAACAAAGACACCACCACCATCATCGATGGCGTGGGTGAAGAATCTGCGATTCAGGGCCGTGTTGCTCAGATCCGTAAACAGATCGAAGAAGCGACTTCTGACTACGATCGCGAAAAACTGCAGGAACGCGTTGCTAAACTGGCAGGCGGTGTTGCGGTTATCAAAGTCGGTGCCGCTACCGAAGTTGAGATGAAAGAGAAAAAAGCACGCGTTGACGATGCCCTGCACGCGACTCGTGCAGCGGTAGAAGAAGGCGTAGTTGCGGGTGGTGGTGTTGCTCTGGTTCGCGTTGCTGCGAAACTGGCTGGCCTGACTGCTCAGAACGAAGATCAGAACGTGGGTATCAAAGTTGCGCTGCGCGCGATGGAAGCTCCGCTGCGTCAGATCGTGACCAACGCCGGCGAAGAACCGTCTGTTGTTGCTAATGCGGTTAAAGCGGGTGAAGGTAACTACGGTTACAACGCCGCAACCGAAGAATACGGCAACATGATCGACTTCGGTATTCTGGACCCAACAAAAGTAACCCGTTCTGCTCTGCAGTACGCGGCATCCGTTGCTGGCCTGATGATCACCACCGAGTGCATGGTAACCGACCTGCCGAAAGGTGATGCGCCTGACTTAGGTGCTGCTGGTGGTATGGGCGGCATGGGTGGTATGGGCGGCATGATGTAATCGTGCGCTATACCCCATAGCAACAAAGAAACCCCCGGTCAGAAATGACCGGGGGTTTTTCTTTTGGTCATCTTTTTAGTATAAGGTTTACACTCGGACGACATGCGTCCAGCTCATTGATTGTGGGGAATAACATGCAGGTAAAATATTTAGCAGGGATCGTTGGTGCCGCGCTGTTGTTGGCTGGCTGTAGTTCCAGCAACGAATTAAGCGCGGGTGGGCAGAATGTTCGCTTCGTTGAAGATAAACCGGGTGCAGAATGCCAGCTGTTGGGTACTGCCACAGGTAAACAAGGTAACTGGCTTTCTGGCCAGACGGGCGAAGAGGGCGGCTCAATGCGCGGTGCGGCGAATGCATTGCGTAACCACGCAGCAGAGATGGGCGGCAACGTGATTTATGGTGTCAGCAGCCCAACTCAGGGAATGCTCTCAAGCTTTGTACCGACCGACACCGAAATGAACGGCCAGGTTTATAAGTGCCCGAACTGATTATTCAGGGGCACTAATTGCCGGATGGCGACGTATCGCCGTCATCCGACGCCATCAGGCCGGTGTTTTCACCGACTGGACGCGTAAATGATACAGCGCACGCAAGCACTGTTCTTGCGTCAGCTGTTGGCCGTTATTCGCCGCTAACGTTCTGACATAAACCTGGCATGGCGTACCGGCCAGTTTTTTCAGCCGTGGGCTGAAGTCGATTAAACGGCGAGAAATGGCCTGCGCTTCTTTACTACCCGATGGCGTACGCGTTTTAACGATACTGCCGCTAAAGCACTCTTTGCCCTCTTTATCGGTAAAGCGATAGAGCACAGCCAGATAATGACTGAACAGATCGTGTTTCCACTGCGCCTGATCGTAAAAATCATATTCCAGACTGCCTTTTTCCTGACAATCGGCATCATACAGCGGTAGGAAGTCCAGCAGCGAAGAAATACGCAACGCCAGTTCTTTCATTCCCGCATTATTAATAGAATGAATAATTGCTTTGACCAGCAGGTCAATTTGCAATTCATTAATGGTCAGTTCGACGTTTTCGCCGCGATGCAGTTTTAGCGTGACGGTTAATTCATCTTTACCATTTTTAGACAGTTCCAGCCCATCGACGCGGAAATTGACGTCGGCATGGCGTAATTCTTCTTCCACAAGCGCGGGCACGTTTTCCAGCATCTTTTTGCCGGCTTTATCGCGCGCTTTTTCATACTTCTGCAATGCATCGCCTTGCAGCTGATGCAGCGCAGCGAGGCGGCTTTCCATGGCGATGAGGAGATCTCTGAGTACCAGTGCAGGGAAGAAGAACAGAGACTCTTTGTTTTTCTGCTCTTTGATTTTTAAGGCCAATGCGACGAAGGCATTTCCCTGACGAATAACACCGGTATTAACGCTTTTAATATTTAATGCCATGTTGGTTCTCCATAACCATATATCTTGTAAATACTTACTCGGAAACTATAGATATATATTATTAATTAGGGTGATATCAGATGGTGAAGTAAAATATCACAGCTATGACTGATGTCCAGATAATCTCTGTGGAGTCACTATTATTAATTTAAAAAATATATTTTAATCGAATAATAATGCCCTCCGAAAAGAGGGCTGATGAATTAATGCTGGCGGAGTTGAAGATCTAACGGCGTTTTACTGGGCTCGCCGCCAATTTCGCGCGCCAGTTTCGGCACCATATAGCCAGAAATTAGCGTCAGCAGCTCGCGCATAATGACACGCGCTTCGTCATCGCCTACCAGGAAGTGCGCTGCGCCCTGCACTTTATCAAGCACGTGCAGGTAGTAAGGCATCACGCCCGCATCAAATAGCGCATTACTGAGGTCAGCAAGCGTTTGAGCATTGTTGTTCACGCCACGCAGCAGCACACTCTGGTTTAGCAGCGTCACGCCCGCGTGGCGTAAACGCATCATCGCGGCGCGGAATTCATCGTCTATCTCTCTGGCGTGGTTAATATGGTTTACCAGTAGAATTTGCAGCCGACTTTGCGCGAAACGCGCGACCAGCGCATCGGTGATGCGTGCCGGAATCACGATAGGCAAGCGGCTGTGAATGCGCAGTCGTTTCACGTGTGGGAGTGCTTCAAGGTGCGTTATTAGCCACTCCAGCTCATGATCTTTGGCCATCAGCGGATCGCCGCCGGAGAAAATAATTTCGTCCAGTTCCGGATGTTGCGCGATGTAGTCGAGCGCGGCCTGCCAGTTGCGTTTGTTGCCCTGGTTTTCCGCATACGGGAAGTGGCGACGGAAGCAGTAACGGCAGTTCACCGCACACCCGCCTTTAACCAGCAGCAACGCCCGATTATGGTATTTATGCAGCAGCCCAGGCACCACGCTATGCTGCTCTTCCAGTGGGTCGGTCGAGAAGCCTGGCGCGGAGATAAACTCGTCCTGCGCGGTTAAAACCTGGCGCAATAGCGGGTCATCCGGGTTACCTTTTTCCATCCGGGCGATAAACGCGCGGGGGACGCGAAGCGGGAAAAGACGTTTCGCTTCTCTTCCTGCGAGCAATTTTTCATCAGCGTCTACATTTAAAAGACGTAATAGTTCATCCGGATCGGTCACAACATCGGCAAGTTGCGATAACCAATCTTCTCTGGATGGGGTATTTAGGGTTACAATATGCGCCATTTTGTGGCTTAGCTACCATTTCACAATTTCAGAGGGCCTTATGGCGACTTACTATAGCAACGATTTTCGTGCTGGTCTTAAAATCATGTTGGACGGCGAACCGTACGCAGTTGAAGCCAGTGAATTCGTTAAACCAGGTAAAGGCCAGGCGTTCGCTCGCGTTAAACTGCGCCGCCTGCTGACCGGTACCCGTGTAGAAAAAACCTTCAAATCTACTGACTCCGCTGAAGGTGCTGACGTTGTCGATATGAACCTGACTTACCTGTACAACGACGGTGAGTTCTGGCACTTCATGAACAACGAAACCTTCGAACAGCTGTCTGCGGACGCAAAAGCGATTGGCGATAACGCTAAATGGCTGCTGGATCAGGCTGAATGCATCGTGACCCTGTGGAACGGTCAGCCTATCTCCGTGACTCCGCCGAACTTTGTTGAACTGGAAATCGTTGAAACCGATCCAGGTCTGAAAGGCGACACCGCAGGTACTGGCGGCAAGCCGGCGACTCTGTCCACTGGCGCAGTGGTTAAAGTTCCGCTGTTCGTTCAGATTGGCGAAGTCATCAAAGTGGATACTCGCTCTGGCGAATATGTATCCCGCGTGAAGTAATCCATGCTATAAATGGATGAATGAGGGCGCAGCACGGCGCTGCGCCTGATGATTTCAGGCAAGGATGATGACTTGTACCGTTAAAACACTGCTTTTATTGATTGTCGCCGGCGCATTGCTGAGCGGATGCAACACCGCCCGTGGTGTTGGTGAAGATATCAAAGATCTCGGCAGCATCATTTCCCACGCCGCCAGCTAATTTTCCAAAATTCCTAAATCGTCCTTCTTTTCCGTCGAAATGCGGGAATTTGTCTATGCTTAACAAGCTACATGCATAAAACATTGACCATTAAAGGACGACATGATGATTAAGAAAACAATTGCAGCGTTTTTTACCGTGGTAGTGCTTTCATCCGTGCTGACAGCGTGTAATACGACGCGTGGCGTTGGTGAGGATATTTCCGATGGCGGTAGCGCCATTTCTGGCGCAGCGACCAAAGCTCAGCAGTAATTATTCTTTCAACGGTACGGAGATTTCGCCGTACCGTTCCTTCCGTTTGCTCCGCGTATTGACGATTGATAAAATACCCTTTCATCTAGCCTTGCGGGACGACCCGTAAGCGCCTCATTTCATCGGGGACGGCCCCATTTCTCTGGAGCCTGTTATGTCCTGGATTATTCTTCTTATTGCGGGTCTACTCGAAGTGGTGTGGGCCGTTGGCCTGAAATACACCCATGGATTCAGCCGCCTGACGCCAAGCGTTATCACCATTGCAGCAATGATTATCAGTATGGCGTTGCTTTCGTGGGCGATGAAAAGCCTGCCGGTCGGTACGGCTTATGCGGTCTGGACCGGCATTGGCGCAGTAGGCGCTGCCATTACCGGTATTCTCCTGCTGGGTGAATCAGCAAGCCCCATGCGTCTGGCGAGCCTGGGGCTAATTGTTGCGGGAATTATTGGCCTGAAACTCAGCACCCATTAATGTGCCTGTTTCACCCAAATGAGTTTACTGACGTCAAACCCCTGCCGGGTTGCGGCGGCCAGCATCTGCTGTTTCATCTCATCAGAAATGGTCGGTGTGCGTGAAAGTATCCACAGGTAATCGCGATCCGGCCCGCAAACTAATGCGTGGCGATACTCTTTATCGAGCGCAATTACGTTATAGCCGCCGTAGAAGGGGCCAAAGAACGACACTTTAAGGGCTGCACGGTTTGGGTCGCCAGTGAAATAGGCTTTCCCTTCCGTTTTTTGCCACATGCCCCGATCCGGATTATAACCTTTGTTTGTCACGTTCAGACCGCCGTCATCACGAAGACGATAGGTGGCGGTGACCTGTTCCAGCCCGCTTTCGAAGCGGTGATCGAAGCGGGCAATTTCGTACCATGTGCCCAGATAGCGGTTAGTATCAAATGGTGTCACAACGGTAACGCCTTTCGGCGGTGTTGGGGAGCTACAGGCAACCACCAAAAACGCGGCGGTGACGGCGGCGACAACGGGGAGGATGCGCATAGAAGTTTCCTTACTGGTTTTTTGTTAAGTGTAGATGACAGCAGGAAAATCGAGAGAGAAAGGCCTGCCGAAACAGGCCGGAAATCACTTATTTCAGCGAATTCAGAATTTGATACGCAGCGGCTACGCGTGCAGGGTTCGGGTAGTTCTTGTTTGCCAGCATCACAATGCCAAGTTCTTTCTGCGGAATAAACGCCACATAGCTGCCAAATCCACCGGTTGCCCCGGTTTTATGCACCCAGGATGCGCTTACGGCGGGCACCGGCGGCGTCATCGCTTTCACCGGTAGCGCGGCGAGGGCGATTTTACTGTCGCTGCCGTTGACGATGGTGTCAGGGTTGACCGGCCAGTTCAGCATTTCCCAGCCTAATCCCTGATACATTTCGCCAATCTGCCAGTAGCGCGACTGCGCCAGTGAAATGCCCTGTCGCAGGGTTTTCTCTTTGATTTTTCCGGCGTTCATATTGAACTGCACCCAGTGTGCCATATCCTGAATACTGGATTTCACACCATAGGCTTCGGCATCCAGTTGGCCTGGTGAGACGTGCACGGCTTTCCCGTCGCGGTATCCCCAGGCGTAGTGTTTCTGTTCGGCAGGCGGGACGGTGACCCACGTCTGTGTAAGCTTGAGCGGCTGCAACACACGCTCGGTCATGGCCTTCTCAAAGCTTAAACCGGACGGTTTCACCGCCATCGCGCCAAAAAGCCCAATGCTGGCGTTGGCATATAAACGATGCGTGCCCGGCGCCCATTCTGGCTGCCAGTTCTGATAATAGCGACGCAGTTCAGCATCGGTCGTCACGTCGTCTGGCACCTGCAGCGGTAGACCGCCTGCGGTGTAGGTCGCGAGATGCAGCAGCGTAATGCCCTGCCACTGTTTCCCGGTGAGTTCTGGCCAGTATTTTGTCGCCGGGTCATTCAGGCTAATTTCCCCACGCGCGATAGCGTCGCCGCCCAGTACGCCGGTGAAGGTTTTACTGACTGAACCCAGTTCGAACAGCGTCTGTTGCGTGACGGGCTGCTTTTTCGTGACGTCGGCGTCGCCCCAGGTAAAGTAATACGGTTTGCCCTGATAGATGACGGCGACGGCCATGCCGGGAATCGCCTGCTCTTTAATGAGTGGCGTAATGGCGCGATTCACGATATCCGTTATCTGTTGTTCAGTGTAAGGGGCGGCAAGAGCGGTGCAGGATGCGCCAAGCAGCAGCGCGAAGAGAGACGTTTTGAACATGAACAGGCTTCCATACAAAACGGCCCGCCAGTGGCGGGCCGGATTAACATGAGGACTTCATCAGAGGGTGACGATACCAATCAGCGTCACAACCGTCAGAATAGCAGCCAGTCCGTAGAAAACCCACTTTCCGCTTGGAACGTGAATTTTCAGATCGTGCATCGCGTGGTGAATACGGTGTAAACCGCACCACAGCGGCAGCACAATCATCAGGAACAGAAACGCACGGCCAATAAAGCTTTGTGCAAAGGCCAGTACGCGCTCATAGCTCAGCGCATCGCCCGGATACAGCCCCAGCGGCAGCATGATGCCAACCAGCAGGACAATCACCGGCGCGACGATTGCGCCCCACATCCCGCCTGCGCCAAACAGGCCCCAGAATACCGGTTCGTCAGAACGTTTTGGATTTGGATTAATCACCCTGGCCTCCTTACCAGAACAGTGCCACAAACAGCACGACCACGGTGACGAGGATCGTCACCACCCAGAGCCCTTTGATAATTGGCTCCGGCCCCATTTTTGCGTCTTTTACAATAATATTGGCCGCTTTCGGTGCCAGCTCAAACCAGGTTTTGGTATGCAGCAGCGCGCCCGCGAGGGTAATCAGGTTAAGGATTACGACAATCGGGTTTTGCAGGAAGCTGACATAGTTTGCCCAGGACTCAGGCCCGTGCTTCAGCGAAAAAATGCCGCAAATCAGCAAAATGCTGAACCAGACAACGGTTACCGCCGTTCCTTCACGCAGCATATAGAAGCGATAAAACGGCAGATTTTTCCACCAGGTGGACGGCATTGGCCGCACATAGGGTTTGCGTTTAGTCGTCATAATGCACTCCTTAGCGTGGTTTCAGGGTAGCAATAAGAAAGTCTTTCGAGCTTTCCACTTTACCCTGCTGAATGGCCGCTGCCGGATCGACGTGTTTCGGGCACACTTCGGAGCAGTAACCGACGAAGGTACAGGTCCAGACGCCATTCTGGCCGTTCAGCTGCGTCATACGTTCTTTCTTCCCGTGGTCGCGGCTGTCTTCGTTGTAACGGTGCGCCAGCGTAATCGCGGCAGGGCCGATAAACTCAGGGTTCAGGCCAAACTGCGGGCAGGCGGCATAGCACAGGCCGCAGTTGATGCAGCCGGAGAACTGATGGTACTTCGCCATCTGCGCAGGCGTCTGGTTGTTCGGACCTTGATCCGGCGTACGCGAGTTGCCGATGATGTACGGCTTAATCGCTTCCAGGCTTTCGATAAAGTGCGTCATATCGACAACCAAATCGCGCTCGATCGGGAAGTTGCCCAGCGCCTCAACCTTAATGCCTTTGGTGTAATCGCGCAGGAAGGTCTTACAGGCCAGCTTCGGCACTTTGTTGACCATCATGCCGCAGGAACCGCAGATTGCCATACGGCAGGACCAGCGATAGCTTAGGTCCGGCGCCAGGTTATCTTTGATGTAGCCCAACGCATCCAGCAGCGAGGTGGTTTCATCATAAGGCACTTCATAGAATTCGCTGTGCGGCGCGGAGTCTACTTCCGGGTTGTAGCGCACCACTTCGATTTTCAGGTTATGCATCTCAGCCATTCGCTTTCTCCTTTTT
Organism: uncultured Pseudocitrobacter sp.; assembly: GCA_913778145.1. Lineage (GTDB taxonomy): Bacteria > Pseudomonadota > Gammaproteobacteria > Enterobacterales > Enterobacteriaceae > Pseudocitrobacter. The sequence goes on along the minus strand of CAJYVI010000070.1, from coordinate 130,459 downwards.
ATCGGCTGCTTCAGCTTCGCCACCGTAGACACGTTTGGCTGGCGGCAACGTTGTGATTTTCACATCGCTGTAGTCCAGACGCGTGGTACCGTCGGCATCGCGGAAAGCAAGCGTATGCTTGAGGAAGTTGACGTCATCGCGCTCGGTGCAGCCTTCATCCAGACGCTGGTGCGCGCCGCGAGACTCTTTACGTGCCATTGCGGAGTGCGCCATACATTCGGCGACGTTCAGACCGTGGCCCAGTTCAATGGTGTAGAGCAGGTCGGTGTTGAACACGCTGGAAGTATCGGTGATGCGCACGCGTTTGAAGCGTTCCTGCAGCTCGGCCAGCTTATCGATGGTTTTCTGCATCAGTTCCGGCGTACGGTAGATACCGCAACCTTCTTCCATCGACAGACCCATTTCGTCGCGGATCTTCGACCAGTTTTCGCTACCTTCCTGATTCACCAGCGCTTTCAGGCGGTTTTCAACGTCAGCAACCTGAGCATCCAGCGCGGCGCTGTTGGCTTCGCCTGCTGTTGCAGCGCGTTCTGTTGCCTGTTCGCCCGCCATGCGGCCAAAGACCACCAGTTCCGCCAGCGAGTTGGAACCGAGGCGGTTTGCGCCGTGCAGACCAACAGAAGAACATTCGCCCACGGCAAACAGACCTTTAATGCGGGTTTCGCAGTTCTGATCGGTTTCGATACCGCCCATGGTGTAGTGCGCGGTCGGGCGAACCGGAATCGGCTCTTTCACCGGATCGACGCCCACGTACGCTTTCGCCAGTTCGCAGATGAACGGCAGACGTTCCAGCAGTTTTTTCTCGCCCAGATGACGCAGGTCGAGGTAAACCACATCGCCGCGCGGCGTGGAGATGGTGTTGCCTTTACGCCACTCGTGCCAGAAGGCCTGAGAAACTTTGTCGCGCGGACCCAGTTCCATATATTTGTTTTTCGGCTCGCCCAGCGGGGTTTCCGGGCCCATGCCGTAATCCTGCAGATAACGGTAGCCGTTCTTGTTGACCAGAATACCGCCTTCACCACGGCAGCCTTCCGTCATCAGAATGCCAGAACCCGGCAGGCCGGTTGGGTGATACTGAACGAATTCCATATCACGCAGCGGAATACGGTGGCTGAGCGCCATACCCATACCATCACCGGTGACGATGCCGCCGTTGGTGTTATAGCGATACACACGGCCTGCGCCGCCAGTCGCCATGACTACCGCATTGGCGCGAATCTGCACCAACGTGCCTTCCATCATATTCATCGCCACCAGGCCGCGTGCCTGACCGTCATCCACCAGGATGTCGAGGACGAAGTGTTCATCGAAGCGTTGAATTTGTGGGAATTGGAGAGAGGTCTGGAAAAGGGTGTGAAGCATGTGGAAGCCGGTCTTATCGGCGGCGAACCACGTACGTTCGATTTTCATTCCCCCGAAGCGGCGCACGTTGACGCTACCGTCCGGACGACGGCTCCACGGGCAGCCCCATTGCTCAAGCTGGGTCATCTCTGTCGGACAGTGATGGACGAAGTAGTCCACGACATCCTGTTCACAGAGCCAGTCCCCGCCGGCAACGGTGTCGTGAAAATGGTATTCAAAGCTATCGTGATCCTGCGCGACGGCAGCGGAGCCACCTTCAGCTGCAACGGTATGGCTGCGCATCGGATAAACTTTTGAGATTAAAGCTATTTTGGCGTTTGGATTAGCTTGCGCCGCGGCGATGGCTGCTCGTAGACCAGCTCCGCCAGCACCTATAATGGCAAGATCGGCTTGAAAGGTTTGCACGACATTCCTCCAGATTATTGTTATTCCGCACTCGCTCTAAGCAAAAGGTAGTTCACCTGATTACGACTCGCTATGGCGGAAACGTTTCCACTGCTCCTTTATGGGTAAAGCAGTATACCCGTAGAAATCTGAGGGAAATTTGATGTGTTCGATTATTTTTGAGTCTGATGGCCCCTAATCATCACTAATTTTGATTAATTTAATTACTAAACTACCCCTTGCTACTCCCTTGCGCCAACTGACCAGGCTAATAATTTCCGCACAAAATTTGTCTCGCTGACAGGTTACGAGTAGACTTCGTGCCCTTGTTTGAATCTGGAGAAAGAACCATGAGCGAGACGGCAACCTGGCAGCCGAGCGCATCCATCCCTAACCTGTTAAAACGTGCGGCTGTTATGACGGAGATTCGTCGTTTCTTTGCTGACCGCGGCGTGCTTGAGGTGGAAACGCCCTGTATGAGCCAGGCAACGGTAACCGATGTGCATCTGGTACCGTTTGAGACTCGCTTTGTGGGACCGGGGCATTCTCAGGGGGTGAACCTCTATCTGATGACCAGCCCGGAATACCATATGAAGCGTCTGCTGGCGGCAGGCTGCGGCCCGGTATTCCAGTTGTGCAGAAGCTTCCGTAATGAAGAGATGGGGCGTCACCACAACCCGGAATTCACCATGCTGGAGTGGTATCGTCCGCATTTTGATATGTACCGACTCATCAACGAGGTGGATGATTTACTGCAACAGGTGCTGGAGTGTCAGCCAGCGGAAAGCCTCTCTTATCAGCAGGCGTTCCAGCGCCATCTGGAAATTGATCCACTTTCAGCGGACAAAATGCTGCTGCGTGAAGTGGCCGCGAAACTGGATCTCAGCAACGTCGCCGATGAAGAAGAAGACAGGGATACGTTGTTACAGTTGCTGTTTGCCTTCGGCGTAGAGCCGCATATCGGTAAAGATCGCCCGACCTTTGTTTATCACTTCCCGGCAAGCCAGGCGTCGCTGGCGCAGATCAGCGCTGAAGATCACCGCGTAGCGGAACGTTTCGAGGTCTATTTCAAAGGCATGGAGCTGGCGAACGGTTTCCATGAACTGACCGACGCGCGTGAACAGCAGCAGCGTTTCGAGCAGGATAACCGCAAGCGCGCCGCGCGCGGCCTGCCGCAGCAACCTATCGATCAGAACCTGTTGGATGCGTTAGCCGCCGGTCTGCCTGATTGCTCTGGCGTAGCATTAGGCGTTGATCGTCTGGTGATGCTGGCGCTGGATGCGGAGCAAATTGCCGACGTTATCGCTTTTACGGTCGATCGCGCCTGACGACTTTGTACGGCTATGTTGGTAAAACATAGCCGTACATTATTCAATGTGTTGGTTGTATTCACCTTGTTTAGATAATGTAACTATCTCGCATCTTATTTACAGTTTTTCCTTCGTTATTCGCCAATATTGTCACAATAAAAGTCTGGTTTTTTGCTACTATCCGCGCTTTCGTCCCTGCCGATTGGCGTGGGGATAACGTTATTTGCGTTACGACTTTTTTTGGAACGGCAAGATGAACCAGTCTCTCAAAAAAATGAGCCTCACCGGGCTTATTCTGATGATCTTTACGTCGGTGTTTGGCTTCGCCAATAGCCCGTCGGCATTCTATTTAATGGGCTACAGCGCCGCGCCTTTCTATATTCTCTCGGCACTCTTCTTCTTTATTCCTTTCGCGTTAATGATGGCGGAGATGGGCTCGGCGTACCGCAAAGAAGAGGGCGGTATCTACTCGTGGATGAATAACAGCGTAGGGCCGCGCTTCGCGTTTATTGGCACCTTTATGTGGTTCTCGTCCTATGTCGTCTGGATGGTGAGCACCGCAGCGAAAGTATGGGTGCCGTTTTCCACCTTTTTGTGTGGCTCGGATCAAACGCAGGTGTGGTCCTTCGCTGGCTTAACGCCCACGCAGGCCGTCGGCATTCTGGCGGTATGCTGGATGCTGCTGGTGACGTTTGTTGCTTCGCGTGGGATCAATAAAATCGCCAAAATCACCGCTGTCGGCGGGATTTCGGTAATGTGCCTGAATCTGGTCTTGCTGGTGGTAAGCATCACGATACTGGCGCTGAACGGCGCAAACTTTGCAGAGCCGGTTAATTTTGTCGCGTCGCCAAATCCGGGCTATCAGTCTGGTCTGGCGATGCTGTCGTTTGTGGTATTTGCCATCTTTGCCTACGGTGGCATTGAAGCGGTCGGCGGGCTGGTGGATAAAACCGAAAACCCGGAGAAGAACTTTGCGAAAGGCATTATCTTTGCGGCGATTGTTATCTCCATCGGTTACGCGCTGGCGATCGTGTTATGGGGCGTGAGTACCAACTGGCAGGCGGTACTGAGCAACCGTGCCACCAACCTTGGTAATATTACTTACGTGCTGATGCATAGCCTGGGCGAAACGCTGGGGCATGCGCTGGGATTATCGCCTGAGGCAACGACCTCGCTTGGCGTATGGTTTGCGCGTATTACCGGTCTGTCGATGTTCCTCGCCTATACCGGTGCGTTCTTCACCCTGATCTACTCGCCGCTCAAAGCCATCGTGCAGGGTACGCCAAAAGCGCTGTGGCCAGCCTCCGTCACGCGTCTGAATGCGAGCGGCATGCCGGAAACCGCAATGTGGGCGCAGTGTGGCCTGGTGTGTCTGTTTATTCTGCTGGTGTCGTTTGGCGGCGATACGGCTTCTGCTTTCTATAACAAGCTGACGCTAATGGCGAACGTCTCGATGACGCTGCCGTATCTGTTCCTGGCGCTGGCGTTCCCGTTCTTCAAAGCGAAAACTAATCTGGAAAGGCCGTTTGTTATCTTTAAAACCCGCGCCTCAGCGCTGCTTGCCACAGCCGTGGTGGTGTTGATTGTATCGTTCGCTAATATTTTCACCGTCATTCAACCGGTGATTGAAGCGAATGACTGGAGCAGCGCCCTGTGGATGATTGGCGGGCCGATCTTCTTCTCGCTGATGGCGATGGGCATTTACGAGAACTATCGCCGCCGGACAGCGAGTGCGCCGGAGCTGGCGATAGAGTAGTAGAAAGGATCGGTAGACCTGATAAGCGAAGCGCATCAGGCAGTGGCGGGGGCGCGAGGCTTGCCCGCCCTACCGACTACTATAAACTCCCCGCCTTACGTCCGCGCCCTGCGGACGTTAATGTTCTTCCCGCAGGGGTTTTATTGCCGCCGAGGCTTTCCAGACGCATCTGGAACGGTGGGAACGGCATATCGATACCGTGTTCGCGGAAGCCCGCCAGAATCAGCTGGTGGATTTCGTGGCGTAGCGGCATACGGTGACCCATCTCCGCGGCGTAAATACGCAGTTCGAAGATTTGAATCCCCTGTTGCAGATCGACCAGGAAGGCTTCCGGGGCCGGGTTATCAATCACCAGCGAGCAGCGCTGCGCAGCGGTCAGCAGGATCTGCGTGACTTCTTCGCTGTCGGCGTCTGACGGCGCCGGAATGCTCAGCACCACGCGGGTTACTGAGTCGGACAGCGACCAGTTAATGAACTGCTCGGTGATAAAGGCCTTATTCGGCACGATAATCTCTTTGCGGTCCCAGTCGCTGATGGTGGTGGCGCGGGTGTTGATTTTGGTGACGCTCCCGGTCAAATCGCGAATGGTGACCGTATCGCCGATACGAATCGGTTTCTCAAACAGGATAATCAGGCCGGAAATGAAGTTGGCGAAAATTTCCTGTAACCCGAAACCTAACCCGACACCGAGTGCTGCAACCAGCCACTGCAGTTTTGACCACTCAATACCAATCATCGAGAAGCCAATCAGCCCGCCAAACAGCATCAGCAGATACTTGGTGATGGTGGTAATGGCGTAGCCGGTGCCTGGCGTCAAGTTAAGGTGCTGTAGTAGCGCCAGCTCAAGCAGCGCGGGCAGATTGCGCACCAACTGGGTGGTGATGATAAACACCAGAATCGCAATCAGTACCGCGCCTAGCGTAATGGGCTCAATACTTTCTACACCCTGCACGGTGGAGGAGACATCCCACAGCGAGATGTTTTCCAGGAAGCCGAAAGCGGAGTGAATTTCCGACCACAGTACAATCACCGAAACCAATGCAATGAGCATCAGAATTGAGCGCACCAGCCGCAGTGACTGGGCGCTGATGGTGTCGAGATCGACTTCGCTGACCTCGGCTTCCACCGAGCCTTCAAGGCTTGTCGCGTGCGTCTCTTCTTCACCTCTGGCGCGGTTAGCCAGCATCTCCGCGCGGCGATGTTTAGCGCGGTCAAACGCCAGACGGCGGCGCTGAATCAGCATCCAGCGGCGGATAACGTGATAAATCACCAGCAACAGGAACCAGATGGCGACCGAGGTTTCCAGACGCGCCAGCAATGCCTGTGATGTTGCCAGATAACCGACGGCTGCCGCGAGGATCGCGACCATCGGCGCACCGGAAAGCAGATTCCACAGCAGGCGGTTGACCATGTTATCGCCGTCGCCCTCTTTATCGAGCCAGAGCGGGATACCGGCCCGTTTCAGACTAAGGGTGACCACCGCCAGCGCCCCGCAAATCAGGATAAAACACAGCCTGCCTAATGAGGCGGAAAACTCGCGGTCGTTGAGATTATCGAACATGATCAGCGCCATAATCAGCGGCACGATAAGGCCGATACTCATCAGATAGTAGCGCATCGCCCGCAGCACGCGGTTGCGCGGCCAGCCGAAGTGCACGATGAACAGTCCGTTTGGACGGGCAAAGGCGGCGCAGATCATCACTACCCACAGCAGTGGCACGGTGGCGGTTACGCCATCGCCAATCGCCACGGCAAGCGGATAAGGCCAGGCCTCCTGAAGGCCATAGCCCAGCGTCGCCCACAGGACGGGCAGGGGAGACGCCACCAGAATCGACCAGAAAACGGTGCGCATGGTCAGCCAGAAATGATCCTGGGTGACTTTACCCACGCGCGCGCTGGAACGCTCCAGAAAACGGGTGAAGTGTTTACGCGAACTAATGCTGAAGCCGACCAGAATTAGCGCCGCAAAGAGCGGTAGCAAGGTCTGCTTGCTGGTGAGCATCATCGCCGTGGCTTTGCCTAACTGGCTGACGGTATCCAGCGAGATGAGACGGCGCAGATCCTGCACCACTTCCAGCGGCCAACTGAAATCCATTGGCCGCACGTCTGAGGTCCAGAACAGATAGCGGTGGGTGGCTTCGTTCACCTCTTTTAACGCGTCTTCTAGCTGGCTATTGGAAACTTTTAGCTTGGTAAGTTCCAGAATTAGCGTGTCGCCGCCCTGCAGCAGCGAGTTGAGGAGTTCACGTTGGGTGCGAAGCTGGGCTTCAAGAATCCGGTTTTGCTCGGCGGTAAGCGGCTTGCCATCGGCCTGCTGGATCTGGCGCAGTTGCGGCTGCTTGTTGAGTAGATCTTCATAGCGCAGGCGATGCACGCGCAGCTGTGCCATTTCGGTGTCTAGCTGCTGGGGCTTCGGCATTTCCGGCAGGCGTGCGACCTGCGCGCGTAACGCTTCGCCCAACAGATTCGAGGAACCGAGCCATTGTGACTGTTCGCGCAGCGTATTCAGCGCCTGACGAACCTGCAACGTTTGGCTGGTGGCCTGACGTTGCTGTGAGGCCACCAGGTCCATACGCTGTGCCTGCTGATTCAACGCCTGAGAAAGTTCACGGTTAACTTTGAACTGGTTAACGATACCGGCGGGCAGGTTAGCGCTGTTTTCGGCAAGTAGTTCGGTGCTTTCCAGCGCCCGTTCTGCTTCGCGCTGGCGCTGGCTGTTGAGCTGATTGCGCAGTGCCTGAAGATACGCATCCAGCTGTTCACCCTGTTTCTGGGCCAGTTCAGAGCGCATGCGCGACAGCTCCTGGCGATTGTTCGCTGAAAGCTGCGCCAGTTCCAGCTCGTCAACCAGCGCTTTCAGCCGTGCGGAATCAGCCTGAAGGGCCAGATTTTGCGCCTGCGCCTGCGGCGTGTTAGCCGTTTGCGTGCCGACGCGGCGTTCCACTTCATTCAATTGGCGACGAGCATCGGTTTGCTGCTGTGGCAGTTGGCTCAGAGAATCGGCGATTTCGCGCGCGCGTTCCTGTTCCTGTTGTGCCAGGCGGCTTTTTTCCAGCAGCTGGCTGCTAACCTGAACAATCTCCTGGCTGAGCGCATCCGCGCTCATGCCGGGGGGAACCTCGCGCGGTTCTTCACGCAGGTTATTTAGCTGAGAACGTAATGTTTGGGAAAGTTTAGGAAAGTTGTCGATAACATGCTGATACTGCGTGGCGCGTTCGAGGGAGCCTTTTCGCTCCTCAAGCGCGTTCAGTGCACCTTGCAAGGTCTCAACGGTTTCGGGCTGGGCTGGTTTGGCAGATTTTGCCTGCTCCAGCTCCTGAGCTATCTGTTTGCTATCGGGGGCCGTCGCTGCGTACGCCCCCAGGCTGAGGCACCAGGCCATCAGGAAAGTGATAATCAGGCGCACGTCAGAACCCTTTTTTGAAGTTAGCTTTCGTCTTTCTTATCGTCGACCAGTGGGCTGGCTTCAATTTCAGCCGCCACTTCTTCTTCCGGCAGGACTTCCGGCTCAGGAACGACAACCGCTTCGGTTGATACCGCCAGCGGCTGGCCCAGTTTCGTCACGGAGAGGCTTTTCAGCTCTTCAATCAGCTGGACTTTGCCCGGCGCGAAGAGGTTGATGACCGTGGAGCCCAGTTTGAAGCGGCCCATTTCCTGGCCTTTCAGCAGAGCAACGGAACCTTCGCTATCGCCAGCAGGCCATGTCCAGCGCTTGATGACGCCTTCACGCGGCGGCGTGATCGTGCCCGCCCAGACGGTTTCGATACTGCCCACGATGGTCGCACCGACCAGAATCTGCGCCATCGGGCCAAACTCGGTGTCGAACAGGCAGATAACGCGCTCGTTACGGGCAAACAGGTTTGGCACGTTCTGCGCGGTCAGGTGGTTCACGGAGAAGAGATCGCCCGGCACGTAGATCATCTCGCGCAGGATACCGTTGCACGGCATATGGACGCGGTGATAGTCACGTGGCGACAGATAAGTGGTGGCAAAAGTCCCGTTGCGGAAAAGATCTGCCATCAGGTAGTTGCCTGCCAGCAGCGCTTCCAGCGAGTAATTGTGGCCTTTGGCCTGCAAAATTTTGTCTTCTTCGATACGGCCTAACTGGCTGATAACACCGTCGGCAGGCATCACTAACACGTTCGGATCGGTATTCAGCGGGCGCACATCGTCGCGCAGCGGGCGCACAAAGAAATCGTTGAAGGTGCGATAGCTGGCGGTATCTGGTTTCTGCGCCTCTTTCATATCGACCTTGTAGTATTTCACAAACAGATCGATAACCAGTTTGGTCAGCCATCCTGCTCGCTTGCTCGCACCCCAGCCTGCGAGGCGGGTAAGCCACAGTTTAGGCAGAATGTATTGCAGTGAAAGTTTAAGATCGTTTAACAAAGTAGCCTCCAGGCCATGATGTGTCGTTCCTGAACCCGCATCTTGTGCGGGTCCCAAAAGAAAAGGTGGCGATTTTAACGACGCGCGCGATAAATGTCAGTCGCTAAAGCATAATTCTCAGTTATCACCATCAGAAAAGTTTTTACGCGTTTTTACCTGCGACATACTTTCCAGAATGCGGTGATAATTTTCGAATCGCGTCTCGGCAATTTTACCTTCTTCAACGGCTTCGCGAATGGCGCAACCGGGATCGGTGTCATGTTTGCAGTCACGGTATTTGCACAACCCCAGATAATCATGGAATTCGACAAAGCCGTTGGTAATTTGTTCCGGCTCAAGATGCCAGAGACCGAATTCACGAACGCCAGGGGAATCAATCACATCGCCGCCATGCGGGAAGTGATAAAGGCGTGCGGCGGTGGTGGTGTGCTGGCCTAAACCGGAGTTATCGGACACATCGTTGGTGAGGATCCGCTCCTCGTTAAGCCCCAGCAATGCATTCAGCAGGCTCGATTTACCCACACCAGACTGCCCGGCAAAAATACTGATACGGTCGGTCAGCGCCTCTTCCAGTGGTTTCAAACCGTCCTGGGTGTGGCTGGAAACCATCAGCACGCGATAACCAATGTTGCGGTAGATATCCATCTGCTCATTCACGAAAGCCATGCTTTCGTCATCCAGCAGATCGATTTTGTTCAGCACGATAATCGGTTCGACGTCCAGCGTTTCGCAGGCGACGAGATAACGGTCGATAATATTCAGCGACAGTTCCGGCAGAATGGCCGAGACGATAACGATTTGGTCGATATTGGCGGCAATCGGTTTTACACCATCGTAAAAGTCCGGGCGCGTCAGCACCGAGGTACGTTCATGTACCGCTTCCACGATGCCTTTGACGTTCACGCCTTCGGCTGCCGCTTTTCCCGGACGCCAGACAACGCGATCGCCGGTTACCAGCGAACGAATGGTGCGGCGGATGTTGCAGCGGTGCGTCTCGCCGTCGGCGGACTCAACGTCAGCATGCATGCCAAAGCGGCTGATAACGGTGCCTTCAGCGGCTTCACCAAACAAGTTGTCATCGTAGTCGGGCTTCTCCGCAGTCGTTTTAAGACGGCGCTGGTGGTTAGCCGACACGCGACGTTGCTGACCTTTGGAGAGTTTATTTTTACTCAATCGTACAGACTCCTGGTCGCCCATAATGGGCAAAAGTTCTATGATACACGCTATTTTTGATGAATATAGTCACGCGATAAGGGTGGAAAATAACATGAGTGCAGATGAAAACAACCTGATTTGGATCGATCTGGAGATGACCGGTCTCGATCCCGAGCGCGATCGCATTATCGAAATCGCTACCCTGGTGACTGATGCCAATCTGAACATTCTGGCTGAAGGCCCGACGATTGCCGTGCATCAGTCTGATGAGCAACTGGCGCTGATGGATGAGTGGAACGTGCGCACGCATACCGGCAGCGGGCTGGTCGATCGCGTGAAAGCAAGCACCATTGACGATCGCGCGGCGGAGCTGGCCACACTTGAATTCCTCAAGCAGTGGGTTCCGGCAGGGAAATCGCCAATTTGCGGTAACAGCATCGGCCAGGACCGTCGTTTCCTGTTTAAGTATATGCCGGAACTGGAGTCCTACTTCCATTATCGCTACCTGGATGTGAGCACGCTCAAAGAGCTGGCGCGTCGCTGGAAGCCGGAGATTCTCGACGGCTTTAAGAAGCAGGGCACCCACCAGGCGATGGATGATATCCGTGAGTCAGTCGCTGAGCTGGCCTACTACCGCGAAAACTTTATTAAGCTCTGAATCTCGCCTTTGCCGGATGGCGCTTGCCATTCGGCGTAAAAAGCACCATGATGATGAATTATTCAGCACTTGAACGGTTTTTCAAAAAAAACGCTTCAGGGGGGGTTGCAGCAAAAAGGATTTCTCGTATAATGCGCCTCCCGTAACGACAGAGAAATCGTTGTTACGACAGCAACAAATTTGCGGGAATAGCTCAGTTGGTAGAGCACGACCTTGCCAAGGTCGGGGTCGCGAGTTCGAGTCTCGTTTCCCGCTCCAAAATTTGAAAAGTGCTTTCTAAGCACGCACCACCCAAGCGGGAATAGCGCAGTGGGTAGAGCACGACCTTGCCAAGGTCGGGGTCGCGAGTTCGAGTCTCGGTTCCCGCTCCAAATTTTCTTTCTGATTCATCGAAACCCACAGTGAAGTTCATTCGCTGAGGTGATTTTTCGTTTCTGAAACACTCTTGTAAACAGAGTTATCCACAGGGTTGGGCACTATTCCTGGAATGCAAAATTCTTCGCAGAGTGAATAGTATCTTTGTATCTTGCTGATAATAATAGGAAAAATAACATTTCAAAATGTTAATCCGATCACTTGACCTCGCTGTGTGCTTTGAATCCCTTTACTTTTTTATTTTTATTCACAGCCTGTGAATGTTTTATGCGTCTCGCGGTAATCCTTTCTCAACCACTCGCACCAGGCGCTGTTTCTTCGGCAATTGCACCTCGACTACGCAGGCATTTCGCTTCTCAATTTGCTGCGCAATCGCCCATTCTATGTGCTCATCAAGAAGTGGGTACTCACCTCGGCGCGTCTCAAGGGCCTGAATAACCGCTTCACTCCACGGCGCATTGCCCAGCGCAACGGCGATATTACGCAGCCAGCGCAGATGACCAATGCGGCGAATCGGCGAACCTTCAGTGACTTTCAGGAACCAGGCTTCATCCCAGCCAAAGAGTTCAATCAGCTCCGGGGCGTGTAGCGCCTTACGCGGGCTGAAGTCTGCTTCGTCTGTCAACTGCGAGAAACGATTCCACGGGCAAATCAACTGGCAATCGTCGCAGCCGTAGATACGGTTACCCATCAGCGGGCGAAACTCTTCCGGAATGGCACCTTCCAGCTCAATGGTGAGATAGGAGATACAGCGGCGTGCATCGACGGTGTAAGGCTCAACGATGGCGCCGGTCGGGCAGATGGTCATGCAGGCCACGCAGCGTCCACACTCTTCGGCAACCGGTTTATCGATGGGTAGCGGCAGGTCAATCAGTAACTCGCCGAGGAAAAAGAACGATCCGGCGTCGCGGCTGAGGATAAGTGAGTGCTTACCTGTCCAGCCAATCCCGGCTTTTTCGGCTAATGGGCGCTCAAGGATGGGCGCGGAATCGACAAAAGGTCTAAAATTCAGCGAGACGCACTGTTCCTGAATCCTCTCGCCCAATTTTTTAAGGCGATTACGCAGCAGCTTATGATAATCGCGCCCGAGCGCGTAGCGGCTGATATAACCGAGATCGGGATTTTTCAGGGTGCTGGCAAAGGCCGCATTGGCGGGCAGATAGTTCATCCGCACGCTAATGACACGCAACGTGCCGGGCTGAAGCTCGTGAGGGCGCGCGCGCATCATACCGTGACGCGCCATCCACTCCATTTCGCCGTGGTACTGTTTGTCCAACCATGCCTGTAATTTGGGCTCGGAGGCGCTGAGATCGGTATCGGTGATACCCACCTGCTGAAAGCCCAGTTCAGTGCCCCATTGTTTGATTTGTTGCGCTAACTGATTGAGATCGAGGGGCTGTGACATGACGGACCATACATTGACGAGAAACTCTGCAAGTATACCACACTCCGTGTGGCCTGCGGATGACCTGCGGCGCGCAGAAAGAGAGGCGGCAGATAGCCTTGGCATGACGCTGTTTGAACTGATGCTGCGCGCGGGCGACGCTGCGTTTTCACTGGCACGCGCAACCTACCCGACAGCCTCAAACTGGCTGATTCTCTGCGGTCACGGCAATAACGGCGGCGATGGCTACGTGGTAGCGCGTCTGGCGCAGGCGGCGGGCATCAATGTCACGCTGCTGGCGCAGGAGAGCGATAAACCGCTGCCGGAAGAGGCCCACGCCGCGCGCGAGGCCTGGCTAAATGCGGGCGGCGTGATTCACTCGCCGCAAACCGTGTGGCCAGAAGACATTGACCTTATCATCGACGCGCTGCTCGGTACGGGCTTACAGAGCGCGCCGCGCGAGAATATCGCCCGCCTGATTGAACTGGCAAATCTGCATTCTGCGCCCATTTTCGCGCTCGATATTCCCTCCGGCCTGAACGCGCAAACCGGCACCACGCCGGGTGCGGTGATCCACGCCGCGCATACCCTTACGTTTATTGCCCTGAAGCCCGGCTTATTAACCGGCAAAGCGCGGGATGTGGTGGGGCGTTTGCACCATCATGCGTTGGGTCTGGAACGCTGGCTTGACGCGCAGACGACCGATATCAGCCGTGCCGACGCGTCACAACTCACCGCGTGGTTCCCGCCGCGTCGCCCGACGTCACATAAAGGCGACCACGGTAAACTGGTGATTATCGGCGGCGATCGCGGTACTGCTGGCGCGATACGCATGACCGGTGAGGCCGCGCTGCGCGCAGGGGCTGGATTAGTGCGAGTGCTTACTCGCATTGAGAACGTCGCGCCAATTATTACCGCCAGGCCGGAGTTGATGGTACATGAACTGACGCCCGAAACTCTTGACGAGAGTCTGCAATGGGGGGATGTGGTGGTGATTGGGCCGGGGCTCGGGCAAAGCGCGTGGGGAAAACAGGCGCTGCGTAAGGTTGAAAATGTCAATAAACCGATGCTCTGGGACGCCGACGCATTGAACCTGCTGGCAATCAATCCCGATAAACGTCACAATCGCGTGTTAACCCCGCATCCCGGCGAGGCCGCGCGTTTACTGAACTGTCGCGTAACGGAAATTGAAGCCGATCGCTTACTTTCTGCGCAGCGTCTGGTAAAACGGTATGGCGGCGTGGTGGTGCTGAAAGGTGCAGGTACGGTTGTGGCCTGTGAAGCGGGGGCGATAACGCTGATTGACGCCGGCAATGCAGGAATGGCGAGCGGCGGAATGGGCGATGTGCTTTCCGGTATCATTGGCGCATTGCTGGGGCAGGCCTTCTCGCTTTATGATGCTGCCTGCGCGGGCTGTGTCGCGCACGGTGCGGCAGCGGATGAACTCGCGGCGCGCTTCGGTACCCGCGGTATGCTGGCCACCGATCTTTTTTCCACGCTGCGGCGTGTTGTTAACCCGGATGTGATTGACGTAGACCATGATTAATCGAGTGATTCCCTTACCCGACGAGCAGGCGACCTTAGACCTCGGCGACCGCGTGGCGAAAGCCTGCGACGGCGCGACGGTTATCTATCTGTACGGCGATCTCGGCGCCGGCAAAACCACCTTCAGCCGTGGCTTCCTGCAAGCGCTTGGGCATCGCGGCAACGTCAAAAGTCCAACCTATACGCTGGTCGAGCCGTATACCCTCGATAAACTGATGGTTTACCATTTCGATTTGTACCGCCTTGCCGATCCCGAGGAGCTCGAATTTATGGGGATCCGCGATTATTTTTCTAACGATTCCATCTGCCTGGTGGAATGGCCGCAACAGGGCGCGGGTGTACTGCCTGAACCGGATATCGAAATACACTTAGATTACCAGGCGCAAGGGCGTGAGGCGCGCATAACCGCTGTCTCCTCATTGGGTGAGTCTCTGCTGGCGCGGTTTGCCGGTTAATTTTAGGGATCACGGGATGATTTTACGCGCAAAAGGTTGGCTGGCTGCGGCGCTGATGCTGTTCAGCGTCGGCGCAACGGCGGCAACATTATCCGATATTCAGGTTTCAAATGGCGATCAGCAGGCGCGCATTACCTTCAGTTTTATGGGCGATCCTGAGTACGCATTTACCCAGGATGGCCCGCGCAGCGTGGCGCTGGATATCAAACAGACAGGTGTAATTCAGGGGCTGCCTCTGCGGTTTAGCGGCAATAACCTGGTGAAAGCTATACGCTCCGGCACGCCTAAAGATGACCAGTCGTTACGTCTGGTAGTCGATCTGACGCAAAAGGGTAAAACCCAGGCGGTGAAAAAGCAGAACGGGGCGAGCTATATGGTGGTGTTTACCATCGATGCTGACGTTCCACCTCCACCGCCGCCTCCCGCGCCGGTAGTGGTCAAACAGGTAGAAACGCCGGTAGTGACGCCTGCACCGCGTCCGGTTGAGCCTGCGCGTAATCCGTTTAAAACGCAAAACGATCGCATCACGGCGGTGACCAACACCGATACGGCGATTTCACGCCCGGCCAGCCGCACACGCGTTGCTTCGGGCGACAAAGTGATTATCGCCATTGATGCCGGTCACGGTGGTCAGGACCCAGGCGCTATCGGTCCTGGCGGCACGCGCGAGAAGAACGTGACGATTTCCATTGCCCGTAAGTTGCGCACGCTGCTCAACGATGACCCGATGTTTAAAGGCGTGCTGACCCGCGACGGTGATTACTTTATTTCGGTGATGGGCCGTTCAGACGTGGCGCGTAAACAAAACGCGCACTTCCTGGTGTCGATTCACGCCGATGCCGCGCCAAGCCGTTCCGCGAGTGGCGCGTCGGTGTGGGTGCTCTCTAACCGTCGCGCCAATAGCGAAATGGCCGGCTGGCTGGAGCAGCACGAGAAACAATCTGAGCTGCTGGGCGGCGCGGGCGATGTGCTGGCAAACAGCCAGGCCGATCCGTATCTGAGCCAGGCGGTGCTGGATTTGCAGTTCGGTCACTCTCAGCGCGTAGGCTATGACGTCGCCACCAATGTGATAAGCCAGCTGCAACGCGTGGGTAATATCCACAAGCGTCGCCCGGAACATGCCAGCCTTGGTGTACTGCGCTCGCCGGATATCCCGTCGATTCTGGTCGAAACCGGCTTTATCAGTAACACATCGGAAGAGCGCCTGCTGGCCAGCGACGACTACCAGCAGAAACTGGCGGAAGCGATTTACAACGGGTTGCGTAACTACTTCCAGGCGCATCCGATCCAATCTGGCCCGAGAGAAGAGCAGGCCCAGACTGCCAGCGCCAACGCATCAACCGGAACGTTGATTAACTAAGGAGTCTTCATGCCGATTCAGGTTCTGCCGCCACAGCTTGCGAACCAGATTGCCGCTGGCGAGGTGGTAGAGCGACCTGCGTCGGTGGTGAAAGAGCTGGTGGAAAACAGCCTCGATGCGGGCGCAACCCGCATCGATATTGATATCGAACGCGGCGGCGCCAAGCTTATCCGCATTCGCGATAACGGCTGCGGTATCAAAAAGGACGAGCTGGCGCTGGCGCTGGCCCGTCACGCCACCAGTAAAATTGCCTCGCTCGACGATCTTGAAGCCATCATCAGCCTCGGCTTTCGCGGCGAAGCGCTGGCAAGTATCAGCTCTGTCGCTCGTTTAACGCTCACCTCCCGCACGGCGGAACAGCCGGAAGCCTGGCAGGCCTACGCGGAAGGGCGCGACCAGGACGTGACGGTAAAACCCGCCGCGCATCCGGTTGGCACCACGCTGGAAGTGCTGGATCTCTTCTACAACACGCCGGCGCGGCGCAAGTTTATGCGCACCGAAAAAACCGAATTTAATCATATTGATGAGATTATCCGACGCATCGCGCTGGCGCGTTTTGACGTGGCTATCACCCTCAATCACAACGGTAAGATGATCCGTCAGTATCGCGCGGTTACGCAGGGCGCGCCGCGTGAGCGTCGGTTGGGCGCGATTTGCGGCACTGCATTTCTTGAACATGCGCTGGCAATTGAGTGGCAGCACGGCGATTTAACCCTGCACGGCTGGGTTGCGGACCCGAACCATACGACGCCAGCGTTAGCCGAAATTCAGTACTGCTACGTGAATGGCCGCATGATGCGCGACCGCCTGATTAACCACGCGATTCGCCAGGCTTGCGAAGATAAACTGGGCGCCGATCAGCAACCGGCGTTTGTGCTTTATCTGGAAATCGACCCGCATCAGGTGGATGTCAACGTGCATCCGGCGAAGCATGAAGTGCGATTCCACCAATCGCGGCTGGTGCATGACTTTATCTATCAGGGCGTGCTGAGCGTGTTGCAGCAGCAACTGGAAGTGCCGCTGGCGCAGGATGACGATGACGACGAACTTGCGCCGCGTCCCATTGCGGAAAACCGTGCGGCGGCGGGGCGCAATCAATTCGCTGAACCTGCTGTTGCGCGCGAGCCTGACGCTCCGCGTTTTAACGCCCCGTCTTCGGGCGTAAGCACGCGCGGCAGCGCAAGCTGGCCGAATGCGCAGCCGGGATACCAAAAGCAGCAGGGCGCGCTCTATCGCCAGTTGCTCGATACGCCGAAAACGCCGGAGAAACCGCAGCTGCCGACACCGGAGTCTCTTTCCGGACATAGCCAGAGCTTTGGCCGTGTCTTAACCATTGTGCCGCCTTGCTATGCGCTGCTGGAACGCGGCGGTAAACTCAGCCTGCTGGCGCTGCCTGTGGCGGAACGCTGGCTGCGTCTGGCGCAGTTGACACCCGGCGAAACGCCGATTTGCGCACAGCCGCTGTTGATTCCGTTACGTTTGAAAGCGAGCGACGTTGAAAGCCAGGCGTTGCAATCGGCGCAGCCGCAACTCGCCTCGTTAGGCATTGATATTCTGGCAGAAGGTCAGCACGTGACCGTTCGCGCGGTGCCTTTACCCTTACGCCAACAAAATTTACAAAACTTGATTCCTGAACTGATAGGCTATCTGGTGCAACAAAGTCAGGTTGAGGCGGGTGATATTGCCCAGTGGCTGGCCCGTAACCTGGCGAGCGAGCATGTTCAATGGAACATGTCTCAGGCTATCGCGATGCTGGCGGATGTTGAACGACTCTGCCCTCAGCTGGTCAAAGCACCTCCAGGTGGTCTGTTACAACCTGTTGATTTAGATTCTGCGATGAACGCCCTGAGAAATGAGTGACGTGACCGAGACTCGCCTGCCAAAGGCAATTTTTTTAATGGGGCCAACCGCTTCCGGTAAAACGGCGTTGGCTATCGAATTACGTAAAGTTTTACCTGTAGAGTTGATTAGTGTTGATTCCGCCCTCATTTATCGAGGGATGGATATCGGGACGGCCAAGCCGAACGCGCAAGAATTATCAGCCGCGCCGCACCGATTGTTAGACATTCTCGACCCGGCACAGGCGTACTCCGCCGCGGATTTCCGCCGTGATGCGCTGGCCGAAATGGCTGAGATTACCGCTGCAGGGCGTATCCCGCTTCTCGTTGGCGGAACGATGTTGTATTTCAAGGCGTTGCTGGAAGGATTGTCGCCGTTACCGTCGGCAGATCCCGAGGTCAGAGCGCGAATTGAGCAACAGGCAGCAGAGCAGGGGTGGGCAGCGCTGCATGAGCAACTTAAGGCAATTGACCCGGTTGCCGCCGCGCGAATTCATCCAAATGATCCGCAAAGACTTTCCCGGGCACTGGAAGTTTTTTTCATTTCGGGTAAAACTTTAACGGAACTGACGCAAACGTCAGGAGACGCTCTGCCCTACAAGGTGCATCAGTTCGCCATCGCCCCGGCGAGCCGTGAACTGCTCCATCAGCGCATTGAGCAGCGTTTTCATCAGATGTTAGCTTCAGGTTTTGAAGCAGAAGTGCGGGCGCTTTTTGCCCGTGGAGATTTGCATACGGATATGCCTTCCATTCGTTGTGTTGGATATCGCCAGATGTGGTCATACCTCGAAGGCGAAATCTCGTACGATGAAATGGTTTATCGAGGAGTTTGCGCCACGAGACAGTTAGCCAAGCGCCAGGTGACCTGGTTGCGCGGTTGGGATGGGGTTCACTGGTTAGATAGCGAACAACCTGAACAGGCGTTCAACGAAGTAATACAGGTAGTTGGTGATTGTGTAGACTGAATGTGTACAATTGAACCGTATTCGTGCGCAATTTTAAGGACCTGTGGGTTCTAAGTACAAATAAGCATATAAGGAAAAGAGAGAATGGCTAAGGGGCAATCTTTACAAGACCCGTTCCTGAACGCACTACGTCGGGAGCGTGTTCCGGTTTCTATTTATTTGGTGAATGGTATTAAGCTGCAAGGTCAAATTGAGTCTTTCGACCAGTTCGTGATCCTGTTGAAAAACACGGTCAGCCAGATGGTTTATAAGCACGCAATTTCCACTGTTGTTCCGTCCCGTCCGGTATCTCATCACAGCAATAACGCTGGCGGCGGCACCAGCAGTAACTACCATCATGGTAGCAACGCGCAGGGTTCTTCCACTGCGCAGCAAGACAGCGACGACACAGAATAAGTTAACGCTGTTTCCCGGTCGGGGAGCCTGGTTTACCCGGTTCCCCGCTGGTATTTTATGAGGATTTACGCTTGTTTGACCGTTATGATGCCGGTGAGCAGGCGGTACTGGTACACATCTATTTTTCGCAAGACAAAGATATGGAAGACCTCCAGGAGTTTGAATCTCTGGTCTCTTCCGCCGGTGTCGAAGCAATGCAGGTGATTACTGGTAGCCGTAAAGCACCGCACCCAAAGTATTTTGTTGGTGAAGGTAAGGCTGTCGAAATTGCGGAAGCCGTAAAAGCGACAGGCGCTTCTGTCGTACTCTTTGACCATGCATTAAGCCCGGCCCAGGAACGTAACCTGGAGCAGCTATGTGAATGCAGGGTGATCGACCGTACCGGTCTGATATTAGATATTTTCGCCCAGCGTGCGCGTACCCATGAGGGTAAGTTGCAGGTTGAGCTGGCGCAGCTGCGCCATCTGGCGACGCGCCTGGTGCGCGGCTGGACCCACCTTGAACGGCAGAAAGGCGGGATTGGTTTGCGCGGCCCGGGTGAAACCCAGCTCGAAACCGACCGTCGTTTACTGCGTAACCGTATTATGCAAATCCTCTCGCGGCTTGAGAAAGTTGAAAAGCAGCGTGAGCAGGGACGTCGTTCCCGTACTAAAGCTGATGTTCCGACGGTATCGCTGGTGGGTTACACCAACGCCGGGAAATCGACGCTGTTTAACCAGATAACCGAAGCGAAGGTTTACGCAGCAGACCAGTTGTTTGCGACGCTGGACCCAACGCTGCGCCGTATTGATGTTGCCGACGTTGGCGAGACGGTGCTGGCCGATACGGTAGGCTTTATTCGCCACCTGCCGCATGATCTGGTGGCGGCGTTTAAAGCCACATTGCAGGAAACCCGTCAGGCGACGCTGCTGCTGCATGTCATTGACGCAGCCGATGTTCGCGTGCAGGAAAACATAGAGGCCGTAAATACAGTGCTGGAGGAGATCGACTCGCTTGAGATCCCGACGCTGTTGGTCATGAACAAAATCGACGTGCTGGACGATTTCGAACCGCGCATCGATCGTGATGAAGAAAACAAACCTGTCCGGGTCTGGCTTTCCGCGCAGACCGGGGTGGGTGTGCCACTGCTTTTCCAGGCTTTAACCGAACGACTTTCCGGGGAAGTAGCGCAGCATACTCTGCGCCTGCCGCCTGAGGAAGGGCGTTTAAGAAGCCGGTTTTATCAGCTTCAGGCGATAGAAAAAGAGTGGATGGAGGAAGACGGCAGTGTCAGTCTGCAAGTTCGTATGCCGATTGTTGACTGGCGTCGCCTCTGTAAACAAGAACCGGCGTTGACCGATTACGTGGTCTAGCCGGCAGCTTGCCTGGAGCATGGAGTCATTTCGCCTGTCCCCTGCCGTCGCAAGACATTGGGGATCACCGCATAACAAATATGGAGCACATACATGGCGTGGAATCAGCCCGGTAATAACGGACAAGACCGCGACCCGTGGGGAAGCAGCAAACCTGGCGGCAACTCTGAGGGAAATGGAAACAAAGGTGGTCGCGAACAGGGGCCGCCCGATCTGGATGATATCTTCCGCAAGCTGAGCAAAAAGCTCGGTGGTCTCGGCGGCGGTAAGAGCGGTTCTGGCGGCGGTTCAACCCAGGGGCCTCGTGCGCCAATGGGCGGTCGCATCGTCGGTATCGCGGCGGCAGCCGTCGTCATTATCTGGGCAGCCAGCGGATTCTATACCATTAAAGAAGCCGAACGTGGCGTGGTTACGCGTTTTGGTAAGTTCAGCCATCTGGTTGAGCCGGGCCTGAACTGGAAACCGACCTTTATCGACGAAGTGACGCCGGTGAACGTGGAGGCCGTGCGTGAACTGGCCGCTTCCGGCGTGATGCTGACCTCTGACGAAAACGTAGTGCGCGTTGAGATGAACGTGCAGTACCGCGTGACCGATCCGCAGCGCTATCTGTTCAGCGTCACCAGCGCCGACGACAGTCTGCGTCAGGCGACCGACAGCGCCCTGCGTGGTGTCATCGGTAAATACACCATGGACCGCATCCTGACGGAAGGTCGTACCGTTATTCGTAGCGACACCCAGCGCGAGCTGGAAGAAACCATTCGTCCGTACAACATGGGTATCACCCTGCTGGACGTCAACTTCCAGGCTGCTCGTCCGCCGGAAGAAGTGAAGTCTTCCTTCGATGATGCGATTGCCGCGCGTGAAAACGAGCAGCAATACATTCGTGAAGCGGAAGCGTACACCAACGAAGTACAGCCGCGTGCGAACGGTCAGGCGCAACGTATTCTGGAAGAGGCGCGCGCCTATAAGACGCAAACCGTTCTGGAAGCGCAGGGTGAAGTGGCACGCTTTGCCAAGATCCTGCCGGAGTATAAAGCAGCGCCGCAGATCACCCGTGAGCGTCTCTACATCGAGACCATGGAAAAAGTCCTGAGCCATACGCGTAAAGTACTGGTTAACGATAACAAAGGTGGCAACCTGATGGTTCTGCCGCTCGACCAGATGCTGAAAGGCGGGAATACTTCCGGTGCAAAGAACGATAACAGCGGGGCCAACAACCTGCTGCGTCTGCCGCCGGCGTCTTCCTCCAGCAACAGCGGAGCGAGCAACTCATCGTCCACCAGTCAGGGCGACATTATGGACCAACGCCGCGCTAACGCGCAGCGTAACGACTACCAGCGTCAGGGGGAATAACGATGCGTAAGTCAGTTATCGCGATTATCATCATCGTGCTGGTAGTGCTGTACACCTCTATCTTTGTGGTAAAAGAAGGTGAGCGTGGTATCAAGTTCCAGTTCAGCAGCGTCGTGCGCGACAGCGACAAAAAGCCGTTGATTTATGAGCCGGGGCTGCACTTTAAAGTTCCGTTCATTCAGTCGGTTAAAATGCTGGATGCGCGTATTCAGACCATGGACAACCAGGCCGATCGCTTTGTAACCAAAGAGAAAAAAGACCTGATCGTTGATTCCTATATCAAATGGCGCATCAGCGATTTCAGCCGCTACTTCCTGGCAACAGGCGGTGGTGACGTTTCTCAGGCAGAAGTGCTGCTGAAACGTAAGTTCTCTGACCGTCTGCGTTCTGAAATTGGTCGTCTGGATGTGAAAGACATCGTCACCGACTCCCGTGGTCGTCTGACCCTGGAAGTGCGTGATGCGCTGAACTCCGGTTCTGCGGGTACCGAAGACGAAGTGGAAACGCCAGCCGCGGATAACGCGATTGCCGAAGCCGCTGAGCGCGTGACCGCTGAAACCAACGGTAAAGTGCCGGTCATCAACCCGAACAGTATGGCGGCGTTGGGTATTGAAGTGGTCGATGTGCGTATCAAGCAGATCAACCTGCCGACCGAAGTGTCCGAAGCGATTTATAACCGTATGCGCGCCGAGCGTGAAGCGGTTGCTCGTCGCCACCGTTCACAAGGTCAGGAAGAGGCTGAAAAGCTGCGCGCAGCGGCTGACTATGAAGTCACCAAAACGCTGGCAGAGGCTGAGCGTCAGGGCCGTATCCTGCGCGGTGAAGGCGATGCCGAAGCGGCTAAACTGTTTGCCGATGCATTCAGTCAGGATCCGGACTTCTATGCCTTTATCCGTAGTCTGCGTGCCTATGAAAGCAGCTTCCAGAGCAACCAGGACGTGATGGTTCTGAGCCCGGACAGCGATTTCTTCCGCTACATGAAAACGCCGAACGCGACGGCGCGTTAATCGCCCCACAGCGTTAGTGCTTAAAAACCACCGCATCTTCGGATGCCGGTGGTTTTCTTTTATAAGGACGAACAATGAACTCCACAATCTGGTTAGCGCTGGCGTTAGTTTTGGTGCTGGAAGGGCTGGGCCCGATGCTTTATCCGAAGGCCTGGCGCAAAATGATCGCTACGATGACCCAATTGCCCGATACGATGTTGCGCCGATTTGGCGGTGGACTTGTGGTTGCGGGCATTGTGATCTACTACATGTTGACGAAAACGATTAGCTGAACAAAAAACGGCCTTTTCAGCATGATTTCGAATATAAAAAGTGCTGTATATCTGAAAAAGCGATGGTAGAATCCATTTTTAAGCAAACGGTGATTTTGAAAAATGGGTAACAACGTCGTCGTACTGGGCACCCAATGGGGTGACGAAGGTAAAGGGAAGATCGTCGATCTCCTGACAGAACGGGCTAAATATGTTGTACGCTACCAGGGCGGTCACAACGCAGGCCATACTCTCGTAATCAACGGTGAAAAAACCGTCCTCCATCTTATTCCATCAGGTATTCTTCGCGAAAACGTCACTAGCATCATCGGTAACGGCGTCGTGCTGTCGCCTGCCGCGCTGATGAAAGAGATGAAAGAACTGGAAGACCGTGGTATCCCGGTTCGTGAACGTCTGCTGCTCTCAGAAGCATGTCCGCTGATCCTCGATTATCACGTTGCGCTGGATAACGCACGTGAGAAAGCACGTGGCGCGAAAGCGATCGGTACTACCGGTCGTGGTATCGGCCCGGCTTACGAAGATAAAGTTGCGCGTCGCGGTCTGCGTGTTGGCGATCTGTTTGACAAAGAAACCTTCGCTCAAAAACTGAAAGAAGTGATGGAATATCACAACTTCCAGCTGGTGAATTACTACAAGGTTGATGCAGTTGACTACCAGAAAGTGCTGGACGATGTGATGGCGGTTGCCGACATCCTGACCGGCATGGTTGTTGATGTGTCTGACCTGCTGGACCAGGCGCGCAAACGTGGCGATTTCGTCATGTTCGAAGGTGCGCAGGGTACGCTGCTGGATATCGACCACGGTACTTATCCGTACGTAACGTCTTCCAACACCACTGCGGGTGGCGTGGCGACCGGCTCCGGCCTGGGCCCGCGTTATGTTGACTACGTACTGGGTATCATCAAAGCTTACTCCACTCGCGTGGGTGCGGGTCCGTTCCCGACTGAGCTGTTTGATGAGACCGGCGAATTCCTGTGCAAACAGGGTAACGAATACGGTGCAACCACCGGTCGTCGCCGTCGTACCGGTTGGCTGGATACCGTCGCGGTTCGCCGTGCGGTGCAGATCAACTCCCTGTCTGGCTTCTGCCTGACCAAGCTGGACGTACTGGACGGCCTGAAAGAGGTTAAACTCTGCGTGGCTTACCGTATGCCGGATGGCCGCGAAGTTACCACTACTCCGCTGGCAGCAGACGACTGGGAAGGTATCGAACCGATTTACGAAACCATGCCTGGCTGGTCTGAATCCACTTTCGGTGTGAAAGAGCGTAGCGGCCTGCCACAGGCAGCGCTGAACTACATCAAGCGTATCGAAGAAGTGACCGGTGTGCCGATTGATATTATCTCTACCGGCCCGGACCGTACCGAAACCATGATTCTGCGCGACCCGTTCGACGCATAATTGATGGAAATACCTGGCAACGAGAGTCGCCGGGTTTATAAGCCGGGTAACGCGCTTTGCGCTGTATCCGGCTTACTATCTTGCAAGATCCGCGCTTTTTTCCTTCCCGCACCGAAAAAATTAGCGACCTGGCTGGTGGCTGGTTTATCATCAATATAAATATCCGACATTATTCTTCCCGAGTTCCTGTTCCCCTGAGGTTGATGTGCAGTTAACAAGCTTTACCGATTATGGATTACGCGCGCTGATTTATATGGCGTCGTTGCCAGATGGCAAGATGACCAGTATCTCTGAAGTGACAGAGGTCTACGGCGTGTCACGTAACCATATGGTGAAAATCATCAACCAGCTAAGCCGCGCGGGCTACGTGACGGCAGTGCGGGGGAAAAATGGCGGGATCCGGCTGGGCAAGCCGGCGGAGACGATTCGCGTAGGCGACGTTGTCCGCGAACTGGAACCTCTCTCGCTGGTGAATTGCAGCAGTGAGTTCTGCCACATCACACCGGCCTGTCGATTAAAACAGGCGCTTTCTCAAGCCGTGCAACGTTTTCTCAAGGAACTGGATAACTACACACTGGCCGATTTGGTTGAAGAGAATCAACCGCTTTATAAATTATTGATGGTGGAGTGACGAAAATCTCTGCCAAAGATGACAACGGAGGAACCGATATGTCACAAGACCCTTTCCTGGACCGCGAAGCTGAAAAATACGCCAATCCAATCCCGAGCCGGGAATTTATCCTCGATCATTTAACAAAACGTGAAAAACCTGCCAATCGTGAAGAGCTGGCGGTTGAACTGAACATTCAAGGCGAAGAGCAGATTGAAGCCCTTCGCCGTCGCCTGCGCGCCATGGAGCGTGATGGGCAACTGGTCTTCACCCGTCGCCAGTGCTATGCGCTGCCGGAACGCCTCGACCTGCTGAAAGGCATGGTTATCGGGCATCGCGATGGCTATGGCTTCCTGCGCGTGGAAGGCCGTAAAGACGACCTGTACCTCTCCAGCGAGCAGATGAAAGTCTGCATGCATGGCGATCAGGTGCTGGCGCAACCGCTGGGCGCGGATCGCAAAGGCCGCCGCGAAGCGCGTATTGTGCGCGTGCTTGAGCCGAGAACCGGGCAAATCGTTGGTCGCTACTTCACCGATGCGGGCGTCGGTTTTGTGGTGCCGGACGACAGCCGCCTGAGCTTTGATATTCTCATCCCGCCAGAAGCGGTGATGGGCGCGCGTATGGGCTTTGTGGTGGTGGTCGAACTGACCCAGCGCCCAACCCGCCGCACGAAAGCGATTGGTAAAATTGTCGAAGTGCTTGGCGATAACATGGGCACCGGCATGGCCGTTGACATGGCGCTGCGTACGCATGAAATCCCTTACGTCTGGCCGCCAGCGGTAGAAGCGCAGGTTGCCGGGCTGAAAGAGCAGGTGCCTGAAGAAGCGAAAATTGGCCGTGTGGATCTGCGCGATTTGCCGCTGGTAACCATCGACGGCGAAGACGCTCGCGACTTTGACGATGCGGTTTACTGCGAGAAAAAACGCGGCGGCGGCTGGCGTCTGTGGGTGGCGATTGCCGATGTAAGCTATTACGTTCGCCCGCCAACCCCGCTGGACAAAGAAGCGCGTAACCGTGGTACGTCCGTTTACTTCCCGTCGCAGGTTGTACCGATGCTGCCGGAAGTGCTCTCTAACGGACTGTGCTCGCTGAACCCGCAGGTTGATCGTCTGTGTATGGTCTGCGAAATGACCGTCTCGTCAAAAGGCCGCTTAACGGGTTATAAATTCTATGAAGCGGTGATGAGCTCCCATGCGCGTCTGACCTACACCAAAGTGTGGCACATGCTGCAGGGCGATCAGGATCTGCGTGAGCAATATGCGCCGCTGGTTAAGCACATTGAAGAGCTGCATAACCTCTATAAAGTGCTGGACCAGGCGCGTGCCGAACGTGGTGGTATCTCATTCGAAAGCGAAGAAGCGAAGTTTATCTTCAATGCCGAACGCCGTATCGAACGAATCGAGCAGACGCAGCGTAACGATGCGCACAAACTGATTGAAGAGTGCATGATTCTGGCAAACATCTCGGCGGCGCGTTTCGTTGAGAAAGCGAAAGAACCTGCGCTGTTCCGTATTCACGATAAGCCAACAACGGAAGCGATTACCGCATTCCGTTCCGTTCTGTCGGAGCTGGGGCTGGAACTGCCGGGCGGCAACAAGCCGGAGCCGCGTGATTACGCCGAGCTGCTGGAATCCGTCGCCGACCGTCCTGACGCCGAAATGCTGCAAACCATGCTGCTGCGTTCGATGAAACAGGCGATTTACGATCCGGAAAACCGGGGCCACTTCGGCCTGGCGTTGCAGTCGTACGCGCACTTTACCTCGCCGATTCGTCGTTATCCTGACCTGTCGCTGCACCGCGCCATCAAGTATCTGCTGGCGAAAGAGCAGGGCCACAAAGGCAACACCACGGAAACCGGTGGCTATCACTACTCGATGGAAGAGATGCTGCAACTGGGTCAGCACTGTTCCATGGCCGAACGTCGTGCCGATGAAGCCACGCGTGACGTCGCTGACTGGCTGAAGTGTGACTTCATGCAGGATCAGGTGGGCAACGTCTTCAAAGGCGTGATTGCCAGCGTGACCGGCTTTGGCTTCTTCGTCCGTCTCGATGAGCTGTTTATCGATGGCCTGGTCCACGTTTCATCGCTGGATAACGATTACTATCGCTTCGACCAGATTGGTCAGCGTTTGATCGGTGAATCCGGTGGGCAGACCTATCGTCTGGGCGACCGTGTAGAAGTTCGCGTGGAAGCGGTCAATATGGACGAGCGTAAAATTGACTTCTCGTTGATTTCCAGCGAACGTGCGCCGCGCAATGTCGGCAAAACCGAACGCGAAAAGGCGAAGAAAGGCAGCGCGAGCAAAAGCGGCGGTAAACGCCGTCAGGTCGGCAAGAAAGTGAATTTCGAGCCAGACAGCGCGTTCCGTGGCGAGAAGAAACAGAAGCCGAAAGCGGCGAAGAAAGAGGCGAGAAAAGCGAAGAAGCCATCGGCGAAAACGCAAAAAATCGCCGCTGCGACTAAAGCAAAACGCGCAGCGAAGAAGAAAGTGGCGGAGTAATCCGCACCCCTCACCCTAACCCTCTCCCAAAGGGAGAGGGAACCGATCGAGCCGATGTTTGTTCCGGCGCCGGTTTTCCCCCTCTCCCTCAGGGAGAGGGCGGGGTGAGGGTGACCTGATAACAAAGTTAACAATGAGTCCATCAATGAGTGAAATGATTTACGGCATCCACGCAGTCCAGGCCCTGCTGGAGCGCGCTCCTGAACGTTTTCAGGAAGTCTTTATTTTAAAAGGCCGCGAAGATAAACGTTTGTTGCCGCTGATCCACGCGCTGGAAGCGCAGGGCGTGGTGATCCAGCTGGCGAACCGCCAATATCTGGATGAGAAAAGCGAAGGTGCCGTGCATCAGGGCATTATTGCGCGCGTGAAGCCGGGCCGTCAGTATCAGGAAAACGATCTGCCGGATCTGATCGCCTCGCTGGAAAACCCGTTCCTGCTGATCCTCGATGGCGTAACCGATCCGCACAACCTCGGCGCGTGCCTGCGTAGCGCCGATGCGGCGGGCGTGCATGCGGTGATTGTTCCGCGCGATCGCTCTGCACAGCTGAACGCAACGGCTAAGAAAGTCGCCTGCGGTGCCGCAGAAAGTGTGCCGCTGATCCGCGTCACTAACCTGGCGCGCACCATGCGTTTATTGCAGGAAGAGAATATCTGGATCGTCGGTACCGCGGGCGAAGCGGATCACACCCTCTATCAGAGCAAAATGACCGGCCGTATGGCGCTGGTGATGGGGGCTGAAGGCGAAGGTATGCGCCGTCTGACCCGTGAACACTGCGACGAGCTGATCAGCATTCCAATGGCGGGCAGCGTCTCCTCGCTGAACGTCTCCGTCGCAACCGGCATCTGCCTGTTTGAAGCGGTACGCCAGCGCGGTTAACGCGTCGTGCGTTGAAATCAAGCCATCCCACGGGATGGCTTGAGACTGATGATAAACGCAACATTGCCTGATGCGCTGCGCTTATCAGGCCTACAAATTTTCTGCAATATATTGAATTTTCATTACTTTGTAGGCCGGATAAGGCGTTTACGCCGCATCCGGCAAGAACAAAGCGCACTTCGTCAGCAATCTGAAGCCATCCCACGGGATGGCTTTTTTGTGACCGCAATCCAGCGCCAAATGCTCACCTCTGTCCATACTTAAGGCACTGCCACTTGACGGAGGGAGACACATGTCCTGGCAAACGCACACCGTTTTTAATCAGCCTGGCCCGTTAAATAACAGCAACCTGTTCTTGTCCGATGGCGCACTGCGCGAGGCGCTGGTCCGCGAAGGCGCAGGCTGGGACAGTGACCTGCTGGCCAGTATAGGTCAGCAGCTGGGCACCGCCGAATCGCTGGAGCTTGGGCGACTCGCCAACACCAATCCCCCTGAGCTTCTGCGCTACGACGCCACCGGCACGCGTCTGGACGACGTTCGTTTTCATCCTGCGTGGCATCTCTTAATGCAGGGGCTGTGCGCCAACCGGGTACATAATCTGCCGTGGGAAGAGGATGCGCGGGCGGGCTCGTTCGTAGCCCGCACCGCGCGCTTCATGCTGCACGCGCAGGTGGAAGCCGGAACGCTGTGCCCGATTACCATGACCTTCGCGGCTACTCCCTTACTACAACAGGCGTTGCCCGCCGAGTTTAAAGAGTGGATCACACCGCTTATGAGCGATCGCTACGATCCACATTTACTGCCCGGCGCGCAAAAACGCGGGTTGCTGATTGGCATGGGAATGACCGAGAAGCAGGGCGGTTCAGATGTCTTAAGCAATACCACGCGCGCGGAGCGTCTGGCGGATGGCAGCTATCGGCTGGTGGGTCACAAATGGTTTTTCTCGGTGCCGCAAAGCGATGCGCACCTGGTGCTGGCGCAGGCCACTGGCGGGCTATCCTGTTTCTTCGTGCCGCGTTTGCTGCCGGACGGTCAGCGCAACGCCATCCGTATTGAACGCCTGAAAGATAAGCTCGGTAATCGTTCCAACGCCAGCAGCGAAGTGGAGTTTCAGGACGCTATCGGCTGGCGGGTGGGTGAAGAGGGCGAGGGCGTACGACAAATTCTGCGCATGGGTGGCCTGACGCGTTTTGATTGTGCATTGGGTAGCCACAGTATGATGCGACGGGCGTTGTCGGTGGCGCTTTATCATGCCTTCCAGCGTCAGGCGTTTGGCAAGAATCTGGTCGATTTACCGCTGATGCGCCAGGTATTGGGGCGGATGGCATTACAGCTTGAAGGGCAAACGACATTTCTGTTCCGCCTGGCTGGCGCATGGGGACGGCAGTCACATGAGGCTGAGCGCCTTTGGGCACGGTTGTTCACGCCAGCGGCAAAGTTTGCCATCTGCAAAGCGGGCATGCCGTTTGTGGCTGAAGTGATGGAGGTGTTGGGCGGCTCCGGTTATTGCGAAGAGAACGAACTGCCGCGCATCTATCGCGAAATGCCGGTAAACAGTATCTGGGAAGGCTCCGGGAATATCATGTGCCTGGACGTGCTGCGCGTGCTGACAAAACAGCCGGATGCGCTGGAACTGCTGGCAGAAATATGCGGCGAGGTGAAGGGCCAGGATCGCCACTACGATCGCCAGTGGCGGCAGCTGCAACAGCATTTACGCAAGCCGTCGGAAGCCCAGGGGCGTGAAATAGCGATGCAAATCTATTTACTGGGAACGGGCGCGCAGATGCTGAAATATGCGTCACCACCGATGGCGCAGGCCTGGTGTCGAATGATGCTGGATACGCGCGGCGGCGTGTTGCTTAACGATCAGGTTATCAGTGATGTACTGCTGAGGGCGACAGGGGGCGTGTGAGGAAACGCTGACGTCGTGGAAGAGCGGCGTTCTGCCGGTTACTCTTCCACGCGTTTTATTGTCTCAGGCATAGATAATCGCCTGTGCTCGCCAGTTGTCCGGTTGCTGCTCTTCGTACATCTGAACAATGCGATACCAGGAAGCACCTTGTTCATCCGCTTTCTGGGCGATGGCATCTTCGACATCTTGCTGACTACCGGAAATATTGTTCACGGAAATCAGCCCGATTTCATTCAGCCCGGTAACACAATCCGCGCTGGCAAATTCAGCCGATTGCGCCGCGCTGGCGTTAGCACCGCCAGAAAAGAGCAGGGTAGATAAGGTAAGAGATCGTTTCATCGTCAGCTCCATATACAAAACCCCGTAGGGCAGTCCATAGCAGACGTCAGGGCATACTTGCATCCGCTCCTTCGGATGGGTCGTTGATGACGCCATATTGCATCAGGGAAACGTGAATAAGGTACAAACCTGCGTAAATCTGGTTCAACAATGTTGTCCACTATTTACGGTAAAGGATGGCCTGCGAATACCACTGCCCCGGAACCACCGTGCTGTCATCAATCATGATGATGACGTAGTAATCCGCTTTGGCCGCGGTCGCTTTGGCTTTCAGCGCGGCTTCGACATCCATCGGCGAGCCATATATCATGACGCTGATGGTGCCCATCCGCTGTAAACCTTCCGTCTGGTTACGACGAATTTCTTGTGGAGTATCCGTTGCCGCCGGAGGAGCCACAGGCTTACCTTCCAGAACGCTGCAACTGCTCAACAGTAACGCCAGTAACAGAGGAGTAAAGCGACGCATAACCATATCCCGTTTCCTGATATTCACAGTGTAGTGGTATAAGGAAATTCCCATTAGGGGAATGTTCCCGATTTGTTATCTCAAGCGCTATTTTCGAATGAAAATATCACGAAAGTGCAACTGGGTTCTCAATGTTAAAAATCAGACAAAGGATCATCTGCTAAGACCACAATGCTTTGCCTGATATTCAGTATGCCGGAAGGAGGCAACCGATGATTGAACTGGAAATGCGCATGCTCGCGGGGAATGAAATCCTGCACGCGTTCCCGAAAGGCTGCGCTGATCAACCGCTGCCATGCATCGTTTTTTATCATGGATTTACCTCCTCAAACCTGGTTTACAGCTATTTTGCCGTCGCGCTGGCGCAGGCCGGTTTTCGCGTGGTGATGCCGAGCGCGGCGGAGCACGGGGCGCGCTTTAATGGTGACGAACAGCAACGGTTACAGCACTTCTGGCAGATTCTGCTGCAAAACTTTCACGAGTTTCCGGCATTGCAGGAGGCGCTCTACCGTGAGGGGCTGGTGAGCGAGGAGCGTCTGGCGGTGGCGGGGGCCTCGATGGGCGGAATGACAGCGCTGGGGATTATGACGCATCATCCGGAACTGAAATGCGTGGCCAGCCTGATGGGGTCGGGCTATTTCGGTTCGCTTTCCAAAACTTTATTCCCGCCCGCGGAAGCACAACGTGCTGACCTTGCGCCGTTGCTGGCCGAGTGGGATGTCAGTCAGCAGCTTGCCCGTGTGGCAGACAGGCCGCTGCTGCTCTGGCACGGTGATGCTGACGATGTGGTGCCGCCTGATGAAACCTTTCGTCTGCAACAGACGTTGAAGCGCGACCAGCTGGACGCCAATCTGACCTGTGTCTGGCAAGCTGGCGTGCGCCACCGTATTACGCCAGAGGCCTTAACCAGCGCCGTAGATTTCTTTACGCGCCATCTCTAAACGCGCAATACCTGCACGCCCTGAGCCTCCAGCGCTTTGAGGATCTCCGGGTCCGCCTGTTTGCCGGTGATAACCATATCAATTTCATCGGCGCGGCTGAACAGCATACCTGCGCGTTCGCCAACCTTACTGCTATCCACCAACACGGCGAGTTTTCCGACAACATTGAGCATCTTTTGCTCGGCCATCGCGGTGAGCATGTCGGTTTTATACAACCCTTCGGCGGTAAGGCCCTTACCGCTGGTGAACATCCAGTGCCCGGCATAGAGGCTGTTTTCGCTACCCTGTGGGCTGAGCGTAATGGCGTGGCTGCGGTTGTATTGCCCGCCCATGATGATCACGCTGTCATGCTCTTGCTCAATCAGGTAATTCGCCAGCGGCAAATAGTTGGTGATGATTTGCACCGGTTTGCCGCAGATCTCCTGCCCCAGCAGAAAAGCGGTTGAACCACAGTTAATGACCACGCTTTCACCCGGCATCACCAGCTGCGATGCGGCTCTGGCGATACGCACTTTCTCATCGTGATTCAGCGCCTGATGAATATTCATTGGAGACCAGCGCGGGCGCGGCTGATTGATGGCTTCAGCGCCGTTACGTACTTTTTTCAATTTGCCGCTTTCATCGAGCTTGTTGATGTCCCGGCGAGCGGTGGCAGGTGAAATCCCCAGCCGGGTCATCACCTGTTCTACGGTGACAAAGCCTGTCTGCGCCAGCAGTTCGAGTAATATTTGATGCCTTTGCGCTTCCGTCATGAGCTAATCCGATAAAAAATGATGAGCAAAGATGATATTTGAAATGTCACGAAAATACTATGTCAGGAGAGAGCCGGATAGGATCTATCCGGCAAAGGCGAATGTGGTATGCCGGATGCGCGAATCGCTATCCGGCAAGACGTTGAATTACAGGAATGATTTGAACGGCAGATCCGGTTCAATGGTAAAGCAATCGTCAAAACCACGCGGATAGTGGTACTCGAAGTTGTCTTTATCCAGCGGCCAGGTAAATTTACCGCCCACCTGCCAGATAAACGGCTTAAAGCCATATTTCAGGCGATCTTTTTTCATCTCCCACAGCACGCGGATTTCCTGCGGATCGGCCTGGAAGTTTGACCAAATATCATGGTGGAACGGGATCACTACTTTCGCATTCAGCGCTTCGCCCATACGCAGCATATCGGCGCTGGTCATTTTGTCGGTGATACCGCGCGGGTTTTCGCCGTATGAACCTAAAGCCACGTCGATCTGATGCTCATTACCGTGCTTCGCATAGTAGTTAGAGTAGTGGGAGTCGCCGCTGTGATACAGGTTACCACCTGGGGTTTTGAACAAGTAGTTCACCGCGCGATCGTCCATGCCGTCCGGCAGTACGCCAGCCGCTTTTTGATCGGCAGGCAGGGTAATCAGTGCCGTGCGGTCGAAGGCGTCAAGCGCATGAATTTCGATATCTTTTACTTTCACTACGTCGCCCGGTTTAACCACGATGCAACGTTCTTTCGGCACGCCCCAGCCAATCCATAAATCCACGCAGGTTTTCGGCCCGATAAACGGCACATCATCGGCGCAATTTTGCATCACGGCGGCGGCGACGTTGACGTCGATGTGATCGTTATGATCGTGGGTGGCGAGTACTGCGTCGATCTGGCGAATGGCAAACGGATCAAGAACAAACGGGGTAGTACGCAGGTTTGGCTGCAGTTTTTTCACGCCGGCCATGCGCTGCATCTGGTGACCCTGTTTCATCAGCGGATTACCGTGGCTCTGTTTGCCGGTGCCGCACCAGAAATCGACGCAGACATTGGTATTACCTTCAGATTTCAACCAGATCCCGGTACAGCCCAGCCACCACATCGCAAATGTTCCCGGCGCCACTTTCTCCTGCTCAATCTCTTCGTTCAGCCAGCAACCCCATTCCGGGAAGGTGCTCAGGATCCAGGATTCACGTGTGATGGTTTCTACTTTACTCATGATTTATCCCTCTTCAAGATTTCAAAATACGTCATGTGGTGATTTATTGTGATTGATAATGACGCTAAATTTTCAGGAATGCAATGGCTCTTTTTGTACTCTTTTGTATATGTATTTGACGAGATAAGTCTTTTGTAACTTGATGAATCAAAGTGCATTATTTTTAATTTATTGATTATAAAAGGATATATTCTTTGAATTTTGCCAAAGATGAAATACGCACTGTTTGTATGATTATTATTGCGGCGTAAGTCACATTTAATCAAATTGAATCTTGTTGTGATTATTTTTGATTATTAGAGTGAGCGAACTAACAGACGGACGTGCGCTGACCGCAGCGCCTTCATTTTCGGAGAGCGTTATGGATATCCTCTACAACATCTTTACCGTGTTTTTTAATCAGGTCATGACCAATGCCCCGCTGCTGCTGGGTATCGTGACCTGCCTGGGTTACATCCTGCTGCGTAAAAGCGTCAGCGTGATTATCAAGGGCACCATCAAAACGATTATCGGTTTTATGCTGCTGCAGGCCGGGTCCGGCATTCTGACCAGCACCTTCAAACCGGTGGTGGCAAAAATGTCCGAGGTTTACGGCATTAACGGTGCAATTTCAGATACCTACGCATCAATGATGGCAACTATCGACCGCATGGGCGATGCCTATAGCTGGGTAGGTTACGCAGTGTTGTTAGCGCTGGCGCTGAACATCTCTTACGTGCTGCTGCGTCGCATTACCGGTATTCGTACCATCATGCTGACCGGCCACATCATGTTCCAGCAGGCGGGGCTGATTGCCGTTACGATGTTTATCTTCGGCTACTCCATGTGGACGACCATCATCTGCACCGCGATTATGGTTTCGCTCTACTGGGGCATTACCTCCAACATGATGTATAAGCCGACACAAATCGTCACCGACGGCTGCGGCTTCTCCATCGGTCACCAGCAACAGTTTGCGGCGTGGATTGCTTATAAAGTTGCGCCGTTCCTGGGCAAAAAAGAGGAGAGCGTTGAAGACCTCAAACTGCCAGGCTGGCTGAACATTTTCCACGACAACATCGTCTCCACGGCGATTGTAATGACCATCTTCTTCGGCGCCATTCTGCTCTCCTTCGGTATCGATACCGTGCAGGCGATGGCGGGCAAAGTGCACTGGACGGTCTACATCCTGCAAACCGGTTTCTCCTTTGCGGTGGCGATCTTCATCATCACTCAGGGCGTGCGCATGTTTGTGGCGGAACTCTCTGAAGCGTTTAACGGTATCTCCCAGCGCCTGATCCCGGGTGCGGTTCTGGCGATTGACTGTGCGGCTATCTATAGCTTCGCGCCGAACGCCGTAGTCTGGGGCTTTATGTGGGGCACCATCGGTCAACTGATTGCGGTTGGCATCCTGGTCGCCTGCGGCTCCTCGATCCTGATTATTCCAGGCTTTATCCCGATGTTCTTCTCCAACGCCACCATCGGCGTGTTCGCTAACCACTTCGGCGGCTGGCGTGCGGCGCTGAAGATTTGTCTGGTGATGGGGATGATTGAAATCTTTGGCTGCGTCTGGGCGGTGAAACTCACCGGTATGAGTGCCTGGATGGGTATGGCGGACTGGTCGATTCTGGCACCGCCGATGATGCAGGGCTTCTTCTCCATCGGTATCGCCTTTATGGCCGTCATCATTGTAATTGCACTGGCTTATATGTTCTTCGCTGGCCGCGCGCTGCGCGCTGAAGAAGATGCAGAAAAACAACTGGCAGAACAGTCTGCTTAATAAGGAGTTTTGATTATGACCGTACGTATTCTGGCTGTGTGTGGCAACGGACAAGGCAGTTCCATGATCATGAAAATGAAAGTGGACCAGTTTTTAACCCAATCAAACATTGACCACACGGTAAACAGCTGCGCGGTTGGCGAGTACAAAAGCGAGTTGAGCAACGCGGATATCATCATCGCTTCTACCCATATCGCGGGCGAAATCACCGTGACCGGCAACAAATATGTGGTTGGCGTGCGCAACATGCTCTCTCCTGCCGACTTTGGCCCGAAACTGCTGGAAGTGATCAAAGAACATTTCCCGCAGGACGTGAAGTAAGGACGCGCAATGAAATTACGTGATTCGCTGGCGGAGAATAAATCCATCCGCCTGCAGGCGGAAGCTGAGACATGGCAGGACGCAGTGAAAATCGGCGTGGACCTGCTGGTGGCGGCGGATGTTGTCGAGCCGCGTTACTTCCAGGCGATTCTGGATGCGGTTGAACAGCACGGCCCGTACTTTGTGCTCGCGCCGGGTCTGGCAATGCCGCACGGGCGCCCGGAAGAGGGCGTTAAGAAAACCGGTTTTGCGCTGGTGACGCTGAAAAAACCGCTGGAGTTCAACCACGAAGATAACGATCCGGTGGATATCCTCATCACCATGGCGGCGGTCGATGCCAACACTCACCAGGAAGTGGGCATCATGCAGATCGTCAACCTGTTTGAAGATGAAGAGAATTTCGACCGTTTACGCGCCTGCCGTACCGAGCAGGAAGTACTTGATTTAATTGACCGCACCAACGCGGCAGCTTAAGAAGGAATTGAAGATGTCATTACCCATGTTGCAAGTCGCGCTGGACAACCAGACTATGGATAGCGCCTACGAAACCACTCGCCTGATTGCCGAAGAAGTCGACATTATCGAAGTGGGTACCATTCTGTGCGTGGGCGAAGGCGTGCGTGCGGTTCGTGACCTGAAAGCGCTATACCCGCACAAAATCGTGCTGGCAGACGCCAAAATTGCCGATGCAGGCAAAATCCTTTCTCGTATGTGCTTCGAAGCCAACGCTGACTGGGTGACCGTAATTTGCTGTGCGGATATCAACACCGCCAAAGGTGCGCTGGACGTGGCAAAAGAGTTTAACGGCGACGTGCAGATCGAACTGACCGGTTACTGGACCTGGGAACAGGCGCAGCAGTGGCGCGATGCAGGCATTCAACAGGTGGTTTATCACCGCAGCCGTGACGCACAGGCCGCAGGCGTGGCGTGGGGCGAAGCAGATATCACCGCGATCAAACGTCTTTCCGATATGGGCTTTAAAGTGACCGTCACCGGTGGCCTGGCGCTGGAAGATCTGCCGCTGTTCAAAGGTATTCCGATTCACGTGTTTATCGCGGGTCGCAGCATCCGTGATGCCGCTTCTCCGGTGGAAGCCGCACGTCAGTTCAAACGTTCCATCGCCGAACTGTGGGGCTAAGGAGCGGATATGTTGTCCAAACAAATCCCGCTTGGCATCTATGAAAAAGCGCTCCCCGCCGGGGAGTGCTGGCTGGAACGGCTGCAACTGGCAAAAACGTTAGGCTTCGATTTTGTCGAGATGTCGGTAGATGAAACGGACGATCGCCTCTCGCGCCTCGACTGGAGCCGCGAGCAGCGTCTGGCGCTGGTCAACGCGATTGTTGAAACCGGCGTGCGCGTGCCGTCCATGTGCCTTTCTGCTCATCGTCGTTTCCCGCTGGGTAGCGAAGATGACGCAGTGCGGGCGCAGGGGCTGGAGATTATGCGTAAAGCCATCCAGTTCGCCCAGGACGTTGGTATTCGCGTGATCCAGCTGGCGGGCTATGACGTTTACTATCAGGAAGCCAATAACGAAACGCGTCGTCGTTTTCGTGACGGCCTGAAAGAGAGCGTTGAGATGGCAAGCCGCGCGCAGGTAACGCTGGCGATGGAGATCATGGATTATCCTCTGATGAACTCCATCAGCAAGGCGCTGGGCTACGCGCACTATCTCAACAACCCGTGGTTCCAGCTCTACCCGGATATTGGCAACCTGTCGGCGTGGGACAACGACGTGCAGATGGAGTTGCAGGCAGGAATCGGGCATATCGTCGCGGTGCATGTGAAAGACACCAAACCGGGCGTCTTCAAAAACGTGCCGTTTGGCGAAGGTGTGGTGGATTTCGAACGTTGCTTCGAAACGCTCAAACAGAGTGGTTATTGCGGGCCGTACCTGATTGAGATGTGGAGCGAAACGGCGGAAGACCCGGCGGCAGAAGTGGCGAAAGCGCGTGATTGGGTGAAAGCGCGTATGGCCAAAGCAGGCATGGTGGAGGCGGCATAATGCAAAAGCTGAAACAGCAGGTATTTGAAGCCAACATGGATCTGCCGCGCTATGGGCTGGTGACCTTTACCTGGGGCAACGTCAGCGCCATTGACCGCGAACACGGGCTGGTGGTGATCAAGCCCAGCGGTGTCGCCTACGAAACCATGAAAGCGGACGATATGGTCGTGGTTGATATGAGCGGCAAGGTGGTGGAAGGGGAGTATCGTCCCTCTTCCGACACCGCGACGCATCTTGAACTCTACCGTCGGTATCCGTCGCTTGGCGGCATTGTCCATACCCACTCCACTCATGCTACCGCATGGGCGCAGGCGGGGCTGGCGATCCCGGCGTTAGGCACCACGCACGCCGACTACTTCTTTGGCGACATCCCGTGTACGCGCGGATTACGCGAAGAAGAGGTGCAGGGGGAGTATGAACTGAACACTGGCAAAGTGATTATCGAAACGCTGGGCAACGCCGAGCCGCTGCATACACCGGGGATTGTGGTGTATCAGCACGGGCCGTTCGCCTGGGGGAAAGATGCTCACGATGCGGTGCATAACGCGGTGGTGATGGAAGAAGTGGCGAAAATGGCGTGGATTGCCCGCGGCATTAACCCACAACTGAATCACATCGACAGCTACCTTATGAATAAACACTTCATGCGTAAGCACGGTCCCAACGCCTATTACGGGCAGAAGTAACTAAGCGCCCCGTCGCCGAAACTCCTCAGGGATGTTATCGGTCAGGCGACGGGGCCTTTCTTATCCAGCATCACGTGATGCTTAACGATAAATGTCGGCACTGGCATGTATCACGCCATTACTCCCCGGTTCGTACATTAATATCGGGCGGAAGTACTCCGCGCCCTGAGCGTCGCTCTCTTCATTTAGCGCCTGCTCAGCCTCGCTGACCGTCGCGAGATTATGGTTGATATAAATGACCCCTAAGCTCTGTACATCGTCCATATTACGAGCCTGGCGGGCGTCGATTTTGATGGCGGCGGAGACGTTTGCACTTAGAAACAGCGCCGCGAGAATGGTAATGGTGATGTTTTTCATCCTGTACGCTCCACTTCAGCACTGACGTTACGTTAACTTCGCTCCTCTCAATACGTTTATTCTCTGATTAAAGTGTAATCGTTTCTCTTAGGGGAAACCGTGACCATTTTTGATGTGATTGTTCAAAAAAGCAGCGCATTTTGTACTGTTTGATTTTAAATCATCGCCTTAGACCCACTTTACGCTTTGTGCGAATTATTTGTGCAATCACCTTGAGTTTAACGGGGCATACCAGTATTATGACGCGTCAATTTTTCAGCCGCCCTTTAACACGTTCCTTGCCTCCATGGGCCGCGGCTGACCCAGACAGGAGGCTGAATAATCCGTAAGGAGCAATTCGATGCGTCATTACGAAATCGTTTTTATGGTCCATCCTGACCAGAGCGAACAGGTTCCGGGCATGATCGAGCGCTACACTGGTGCAATCACTGCAGCAGAAGGTACGATCCACCGTCTGGAAGACTGGGGCCGCCGTCAGCTGGCTTATCCGATCAACAAACTGCACAAAGCTCACTACGTTCTGCTGAACGTTGAAGCTCCGCAGGAAGCGATCGATGAGCTGGAAACTAACTTCCGCTTCAACGATGCCGTTATCCGCAGCATGGTTATGCGTACTAAACACGCTGTTACCGAAGCATCTCCGATGGTTAAAGCGAAAGACGAGCGTCGTGAACGTCGCGATGATTTCGCAAACGAAACCGCAGATGATGCTGAAGCTGGGGATTCTGAAGAGTAATTTCTGATGACCAACCGTCTGGCGCTGTCCGGCACCGTGTGCAGGGCTCCCCTTCGAAAGGTCAGTCCATCAGGAATTCCTCACTGCCAGTTCGTGCTTGAGCATCGTTCTGTGCAAGAGGAAGCCGGCTTTCACCGGCAGGCGTGGTGCCAAATGCCCGTTATTATTAGCGGACACGAAAACCAGGCCATTACTCACAGTATAACGGTCGGTAGCGCAGTCACCGTTCAGGGTTTTATCTCTTGCCACAAAGCAAAGAATGGCCTGACAAAAATGGTTCTGCATGCCGAGCAGATTGAATTGATAGATTCTGGAGACTAGCCATATGGCACGTTATTTCCGTCGTCGCAAGTTCTGCCGTTTCACCGCGGAAGGCGTTCAAGAGATCGACTATAAAGATATCGCTACGCTGAAAAACTACATCACCGAAAGCGGTAAGATTGTCCCAAGCCGTATCACCGGTACCCGTGCAAAATACCAGCGTCAGCTGGCTCGCGCTATCAAACGCGCTCGCTACCTGTCCCTGCTGCCGTACACTGATCGTCATCAGTAATCGGTCACGGTCCATTAATACGACTTTGAGAGGATAAGGTAATGCAAGTTATTCTGCTTGATAAAGTAGCAAACCTGGGTAGCCTGGGTGATCAGGTTAACGTTAAAGCGGGCTATGCTCGTAACTTCCTGGTACCACAGGGTAAAGCTGTTCCTGCTACCAAGAAAAACGTTGAATTCTTCGAAGCACGCCGTGCTGAACTGGAAGCCAAACTGGCTGACGTTCTGGCCGCTGCTAACGCACGTGCAGAAGCAATCAACGCACTGGGCACCGTTACCATCGCGTCTAAATCTGGCGACGAAGGTAAACTGTTCGGTTCCATCGGTACTCGCGACATCGCTGATGCAGTTTCTGCTGCTGGCGTAGCTGTTGCTAAGAGCGAAGTTCGCCTGCCGAACGGCGTTCTGCGTACCACTGGTGAGCACGAAGTTGACTTCCAGGTTCACAGCGAAGTATTCGCTAAACTGGTTGTAAACGTTGTTGCTGAGTAATTAATTACTCATCACCACGACAAGACGCCGGCCCTGTGCCGGCGTTTTGCTTTTTATCGCATCCGCTTTAATGCTGGTATGGTAGCTTTTTCGCATACAATCCATGATAATAAATGAAACGTCATTTTAACTTTGGTGTATGGAATGGAAACTGCCTGCCCGGCTCCTGTCTTTGCCCGTAAACATGTTGCTTACGCCTGCGCAACGCTCTGTTGCTTGCTGTGGGGAAGCTCTTACCCCGCTATCAAAAACGGTTATGAACTCTTTCACATTGCGACCGACGATATCCCGTCGAAGATAGTCTTTGCGGGCTACCGATTCCTGTTTGCCGGGCTGGCGTTGCTGCTTTTCGCGCTGGCGCAG
This sequence comes from uncultured Pseudocitrobacter sp., assembly GCA_913778145.1. Taxonomy (GTDB): domain Bacteria; phylum Pseudomonadota; class Gammaproteobacteria; order Enterobacterales; family Enterobacteriaceae; genus Pseudocitrobacter. The sequence continues at coordinate 88,864 of CAJYVI010000070.1, read as the reverse complement.
CGTAAACCCATCGCCCGCCTGAATGGTCGTCAGTTCGGTCAGCTCACGCTGCTGGGGCTGACCCAAACGTCGATTCAGTACGCGTTCTTCTATATTGGCCTGGCGTTCACTACGGGCGTGAAAGGGTCCATCATGAATGCGACAGGCACCTTCTTTAGCGTGCTGCTGGCGCATTTCATCTATCAGAACGATCGCCTGAGCTATAACAAAACTATCGGCTGCGTGCTGGGCTTTATCGGCGTGATGCTGGTGAACTTCAACCACTCGCTGGCGGATTTTAGCTTCGTCTGGCAGGGCGATGGTTTCGTGGTACTGGCCGCTTTTATCCTGTCGGCGGCGACACTCTATGGCAAGCGCATCTCACAAACGGTTGATCCGACGGTCATGACGGGCTGGCAACTGGCGATCGGCGGTGGCGCGCTGGTGGTGGGCGGCTATCTTACGGGCGGTCATCTGGCGATTGAGAGCACGACGGCGCTGGCGATCCTCGCGTATCTGGTGTTCCTCTCATCCGTCGCTTTCGCCCTGTGGAGCGTGATTCTCAAATACAACCGCGTCAGTATGATTGCGCCGTTTAACTTCGTTATTCCGGTCGCGGGAACGGTGCTCTCCGCTATCTTCCTCGGTGAAAATATTCTGGAAGTGAAATACGCGGTGGCGTTGGTACTGGTGTGTTCGGGGATTTGGTGGGTGAATAAGGTCAGCAAAAAGTAAGGTCAGCCCGATGATGTCATCATCGGGCTAATGCACTACCGCGCGCGAATAAAACTGCCGTTCGGCTGGCGGGTAAACAGCACTTGTCCATTTCCGGTATCAATGGTCAGCCCTGTCACGACACCGCTGGCGTTCTGGCGAATCTGCACCATCTGGCCGTTTTGCAGGTTGCTGAGCGGCTTGCCTGCACCCTCTACCTGTGCCATCGCGTAAACATCGGTTGCCGGAAGATTATGGTCGCGGAACAGCTGCGCCAGCGTTTTACCGGGTTCTACGCGGTAGGAGCGCCACTGTTGGTCGATGCCCTGGTTTTCCTGGAACGGCTGCGTTTGCGGCTGGCTCTGCGCCTGTGGCTGCTCTTGCTCCTGCGGCTGTTCTTCTGGAACAGGTTCCGGTTCAACGGGGGCGACCAGGCCGGGATCGTTGCTCGGCGTCACCAGCTGCGTTTGCATGGGCGCGTTATCGGGCTGTGGGCGTGATTGCGACTGCACATCGAGCTGTGCAGTACGGCTTACCGGATCGGGCGTTGTGTCGTCGTTTGACGGCAGCAGGAAGCCGATGATCACCGCCAGCGCAGCAATAATAATGCCGCGACGGTGCATGGTTGGTAGCGGGTCCATGATGCGAAGATTATCCGGCGCATGCCAAATCTTCACCAGCGTAGGTTTTAACTCAAATCGCCCGGGCATGGTTTCCTCCTGCTCCGCGTCTTTTATTATCCTCGTCACGAGTATAGCTGGCTAACTGCCTGAACGGCGAGGCAAAGCGCGCTTTCGCAACATATCCTTAGGCAATACTATTCTCCCAGCCTATTGTTTCTTTTTCCCCGCGATTTGTCATCTTTCCTGACACAAAGTTTACCGTACAGGGCATGGCTGTTATGCTGCCCGCTACTTTATACCCGAAGAAAGGAAAGACAATGGCCACCCCGACTTTTGACACCATCGAAGCACAGGCAAGCTACGGCATCGGCCTGCAGGTAGGACAGCAGCTGAGCGAGTCCGGTTTGCAGGGCCTGCTGCCAGAAGCACTGGTTGCTGGCATCGCTGATGCACTGGAAGGCAAACAGCCTGCTGTGCCGGTTGAAGCGGTACACCGCGCGCTGCGTGAAATCCACGAACGTGCTGACGCCGTGCGTAAAGAACGTTTTGCGGCGATGGCGGCAGACGGTGTGAAATACCTGGAAGAAAACCGTGAAAAAGAAGGCGTGAACAGCACCGAATCCGGTCTGCAATTCCGCGTTCTGACTCAGGGCGAAGGCGCTATCCCGGCGCGCACCGACCATGTTCGCGTGCATTACACCGGTAAACTGATCGACGGCACCGTATTCGACAGCTCCGTTGCGCGCGGCGAACCGGCTGAATTCCCGGTTAACGGCGTTATCGCAGGCTGGATCGAAGCGCTGACCCTGATGCCGGTTGGCTCCAAATGGGAACTGACTATCCCTCATAACCTGGCCTACGGCGAGCGCGGCGCTGGCGCGTCCATCCCGCCGTTCAGCACCCTGGTCTTTGAAGTCGAGCTGCTGGAAATTCTGTAAGCCCGCGTCATCCCCTCTCCTTATGGTGAGGGGATACTTAAAATGAGTAGTAAATTCTTAAGTTAGACATTTGCTGGAGTTTTATCTTGCAAATACATCTATTGCGTGTATTTTTGTGACGTGTTTCCCATAGTTGGAGTGATATAACACTCACTTTCAACATATAATTAACATTATATTCAAATCATAGTATTCATCCCGCCGATTCTTACCTAATATCGAGTCATCCTATTATGGGATCGTCTCATTAGATGAAATAAAGGCCACAAGAGCCTGCACAACACAGACAGAACCAACAGGAAGAAAATCACATGGTAGATCAGATAAAAGTCGCAGCCGACGCAGAACAGGCTCCGGCTGAACAATCGCTGCGGCGAAACCTCACTAACCGGCATATTCAGCTTATTGCAATTGGCGGCGCGATTGGTACCGGGCTGTTTATGGGGTCCGGTAAAACTATTAGCCTTGCCGGCCCGTCGATTATTTTTGTCTATATGATAATCGGCTTCATGCTCTTCTTCGTGATGCGTGCGATGGGCGAGCTGCTGTTATCTAACCTCGAATATAAATCTTTCAGCGACTTCGCCGCCGACCTGCTTGGACCATGGGCGGGGTATTTCACCGGCTGGACCTACTGGTTCTGCTGGGTAGTCACCGGCATGGCCGACGTTGTGGCGATAACCGCCTATGCGCAGTTCTGGTTCCCTGGGCTGTCGGATTGGGTGGCATCACTTGCCGTTGTCGTGCTGCTTCTGAGCCTCAACCTCGCTACCGTGAAGATGTTTGGTGAGATGGAGTTCTGGTTTGCGATGATCAAAATCGTCGCCATCGTGGGGCTGATTGTTGTTGGCCTGGTGATGATCCTGATGCACTTCCAGGCGCCAAACGGCACCGAGGCGTCCTTCGCGCACCTGTGGAATGATGGCGGCTGGTTCCCGAAAGGCATTAGCGGCTTCTTTGCGGGTTTCCAGATAGCGGTCTTCGCCTTCGTGGGGATTGAGCTGGTGGGGACGACTGCTGCTGAAACCAAAGATCCGGAGAAATCCCTGCCGCGCGCAATCAACTCGATTCCTGTTCGTATCATCATGTTCTACGTCTTCGCGCTGATCATCATCATGTCGGTCACCCCGTGGAGTTCAGTCGTTCCTGAGAAAAGCCCGTTCGTTGAACTGTTTATGCTGGTCGGTCTGCCGGCGGCAGCAAGCATTATCAACTTTGTGGTGCTGACGTCAGCGGCGTCTTCCGCGAACAGCGGCGTGTTCTCTACCAGCCGTATGCTGTTCGGCCTGGCGCAGGACGGCGTAGCGCCGAAAGCGTTCGCTAAGCTCTCTAAACGCGCGGTACCGGCGAAAGGCCTGACCTTCTCCTGTATCTGCCTGCTGGGCGGTGTGGTGCTGTTGTATGTGAACCCAAGCGTGATCGCGGCGTTTACTATGATTACCACCGTCTCCGCGATTCTGTTTATGTTCGTGTGGACGATTATCCTGTGTTCTTACCTGGTGTACCGCAAACAGCGTCCGCATCTGCATGAGAAATCTATCTACAAGATGCCGCTGGGAAAAGTGATGTGCTGGGTCTGCATGGCGTTCTTTGCGTTCGTTATCGTCCTGCTAACGCTGGAAACGGACACTCGTCAGGCGCTGATCGTCACCCCGCTGTGGTTCATCATTCTGGGGCTGGGCTGGATGTTCCTGAGAAAGAAAGCCATCGCCAAATAAGCTGATGGGAAATGTCAAAAAGGTGCTTAGCGGCACCTTTTTTTATGTCTGCCTGAAGGCGAAGGGAACATCAAGACAGGGGGCTATTCACCCGCCAGCGCGCGCGGAAACAGCACATTGTTTTCCAGACTGATGTGCTCCATCAGGTCATCAATCAATTCATTAATGCCGTTATACATTGCTTTCCAGGTGGTGCAGGCTTCCGGTGGAATGGTCACGTTGTGCGTGGTGTGTTTGATCACTTCCAGCAACTCACCTGCTTCGTCGTGCTCGCTTTCCATCACGCTGATTGGCCCCATCGCCTGGCTGCCCATGCCCTGTTTGATCATCGGGAACAGAATCTGCTCCTCTTTCATCATGTGGCTGGAGAGCTCCTGATGCAGCATGGTGAGGTATTTTGCCAGGCCTTTTGGTACGTTCGGTTTGTCGGCGTGCACGCGTTCGACTTTGGTGGCCTGTAAAATCAATTCCGGCAGTTGTTCGCGGTGGCGATCATGGTAGCGTGGAATAATATAATCGATGATTTCCCCCAGCGGGGCGGTACGCCAGTCTTTCTCAACCGGCTGTTCAGCCAGTTTTGCCAGCTCAGCCTCAATGACTTCAACGTCCAGTTCCTTGCGAGCTGCAGCGCGAGCCAGGGTTTGTTTACCGCCGCAGCAGTAGTCCATATCGTATTTACGAAACAGCGCGGATGCGCGTGGGATGGAGAGCGCCAGCTCACCTAAAGGTTGGTCGCGGAAGGCCATAATCGTTACCTCGTCATCGATAATATAAGATGTATTTTAAATGCATCTTTAAAACGAAGATATACTCCTTTGGGGGTGATCTTCCTGAGAACGGGGTGGCCTGACAGGCAAACTGCGCTTTGTTCTTGCCGGATGCGGCGTAAACGCCTTATCCGGCCTACAAAATAGCAAGAATTCAAACGTCGTATAAAAACTATAGGCCTGATAAGCGCAGCGCCATCAGGCATTTTTTGTCTCCTGGCTCAACTCTCGCAGCGCAGGCTTAACGGGTTTTGCGCGTACCGCAATCACCACGCCCAGCACCAACAGGGCAATTCCGCTCAGCGTCAGCAGTGGCGGTAAGCTCTGGCGAAGTATGAAGGTATAAAGTAACCCGGCCAACGTCTCGAACACGATCAACGGCCCAAGGATCACCGTAGGTAAACGCTGGCTGGCGATATTCCAGCACAGCGCGCCGACCCACGAGCAGAGCACGGCAATGGCGATCATCAGCGTAATAAACACTATCGGACGCGGACCAAACGGCAGCGGAAAACCTTCAGGCTGCATGCTCAGCCAGCCGCAGGCGGCAAGATAACCCAGTAGTGATACTGGCAGCGTGACCAGCGCCTGCGCAGTCGCCCACATCATTGGGTGTTTATCTGGGTTCTCACGCAGCCAGCGCGCGTTGCGCAGGGCATACCACGCCCAACACACTACCGAAACTAACGCCAGCGCGATACCGGATGCGTAGCGCGTCCAGTTAAAATCCTGCACGCCGTGGCTTAACTCGGCGATATTCACGCACGCCAGACCGATACCAATGCAGATAAGCGCCGGAGCCAGTTTCGACCAGGCCAGTTTGCCATCGCGCTGGCTGTAGAGGAGATTAGCAAAAACCGGAATAACCACGGGCAGAGTACCGATGATCATGGTTGATACGGGGGCGCCGGTGCGTTGAATCGCGCTCGCCAGGCACACGTAGTAAATCAGATTCCCCATCATGGTCAGCGCCAGTGCAGTAAACCAGTCGCGCCGGTTAAGCTGTTTTAGCCGCGCACGGCCCAGCCACGCCAGCGGCAAGGCGATAAGCCCCAGCGCCAGATAGCGCCCGGTCGATTGCAGTACCGCAGGATATTCCGGCACGATCAACGGCCCGACAAAAATCAGCCCCCACATCAACCCTGCCAGCAGAGCGTACAGCACACCACTAATCATTTTTACATCCACATTGACCACGTTTAGTCACAGTGTAGGTGAGCGCTGAGCGGGAATATTGTACAGGATTGCGCATTAGCGCCGGGCAACCTGCTTCTGGTAGCGTACCGGGGTGATGCCATAGCGCCGGGTAAAGGCGCGGGTGAGATGTGACTGATCGGTAAGGCCGGTGGCCGCTGCCACCTCAGCCGCAGGCATGCCGTGGGCCAGAAACGCTTTCGCGCGCCACAGTCGGATCGCCATCAGCATTTGATGCGGGGTGACGTGGAAATGCGCTTTAAACTGACGCTGAAAATGATAAGGACTCAGTGCCACGACCTGCGCCAGTTCGTCGAGCGTCACGGGCTGCATGTAGTTATCGTGCAGATAGTCGCGCACCTGATCGAAGCGATGGCTGGCTTCCACACTCTGCGGCGCATGATGGGCGAAGGGGCGGAAGGTATCGATGAGATCGAGCAGAATGCCTTGTTGGGCCAGCGGGTCGCGGGTATTCCACAGCTGATAAATCTGCTGGCCGATACGCTGCGAACGCTGTGGGTCATGACGCAATACATCGCTAAACCACCAGTGACGGACGCCGGTTACTTCTTCAAGCTGCGTGGGGTCGAGGTAAATCATGCGGTAGCGCCAGCCGTCGGCCGTTTCCGCTTCACCGGTGTGGAGTTCGTCGGGGTTCATGGTGACAATCGAATTCACCGATGCCACATACTGGCTGCCGCGATAGCGAAAACGCTCGGCACCCTGCTCAATGGTGCCGATGCCGAAGGCTTCATGCGTATGCGGTTCGAAGGCGTAGCGCGAGATATGTGCGTGATACAGCTCCACCCCCGGCACCTGCGCCAGGTGCCGGAAGTTGGCACTGTCTTTTTCGTCTGTGAAGTGATCAGGTACGCCCTGCACGGTTTGGCTCCTCCGGTATCCTCTTTTCATTATCGAAGATGACCCGGAGGCACGCTACAAAAATTAACCAAATAGTAACCTTCAGAGAATACCTTTGACGCTCTCAGCAAGCGTCGTGGTTGGGCGGCTAATCAGTTTGCTCAGCGTTTTGCTGTCATCGAACAGACCGCCTTTCGACGCGCCGGTATCTGAATCCGCCAGCATATCTGCCAGACCCGCAGGCAGGCCAACCCCTTTCAGCGCGGCGGCGAAATCGGCTTCGCTCAGGTTCTGATAGGTAACCGGTTTGCCACTCTGTTTGGTCAGTTCTGCGGCTAATTGCGTCAGCGTCCAGGCGTTGTCGCCCGCCAGTTCGTAGACCTTGCCTTCGTGACCAGCTTCGCTAATGACACGCGCCGCAGCGGCTGCATAATCGGCACGCGTGGCCGATGCAATTTTGCCGTCGCCTGCCGCGCCAATAAATACGCCATGTTCCAGCGCTGCCGGGGCGCTGGCAAGATAGTTCTCGGTATACCAGCCATTGCGTAGCAGAGTGTAAGCGATACCGGAATCAGCCAGCATTTTCTCGGTTTCAACGTGTTCATCGGCCAGGCCGAGCGGAGAGGTATCGGCATGCAGCAGGCTGGTGTAAGCGATAAATTTCACGCCCGCCGCCTTCGCCGCGTTAATCACATTGCGATGCTGCGGGGCACGCTGGCCCACTTCGCTGGAAGAGATCAGCAGCAGTTTTTCCACACCCTGAAGCGCTAATTTCAGCGCAGCTTCATCGCCGTAGTCGCCCTGTCGTACGTGAATGCCCTGCGCGGTTAGTGCCTGTGCTTTTGCCGGGTTGCGCACGATAGCCACAATATTGCTCGCAGGAACGGTTTTTAGTAAGGATTCGATAACATGCTGGCCCAGTTGGCCGGTTGCGCCGGTAATTGCGATCATGGGAAGTCTCCATCGGTTTGTCTTGTGTTTGAATACGCTAACACCTAAACTTACTTTTAGTAAGTACGTACAAAAAGGTAAGTATAAAATGAGTCAGGTGAGCCTGTCGCAACAACTGAAAGAGGGCAATCTCTTCGCCGAACAGTGCCCGTCGCGCGATGTGCTGAAACACGTCACCAGCCGCTGGGGCGTATTGATTCTGGTCGCGCTGCGCGAAGGTACGCATCGTTTTAGCGACCTGCGCCGTAAAATGGGCGGGGTGAGCGAAAAGATGCTCGCCCAGTCATTACAGGCGCTGGAACAGGACGGTTTTCTTAACCGTATTTCCTACCCAGTAGTGCCGCCGCATGTGGAGTATAGCCTCACGCCGCTGGGTGAGCAGGTGAGTGAGAAGGTCGCCGCGCTGGCGGACTGGATTGAGCTGAATTTGCCTGAGGTGCTGGCGGTGCGGGATGAGCGTGCGGCGTAAATGCCCCCTCACCCCGGCCCTCTCCCACAGGGAGAGGGAGAAAACCGGCGCAGAGCGTTCATACCGCACTATCGGTTCCCTCTCCCTGTGGGAGAGGGTTAGGGTGAGGGCATTACTTCCTCAAATCCACCTGATAAACCGCAAATCCGATATCATCGGTCGCGACCTGCTTCATCGGGTACTGCGCCTTCTCTTTAATAAACGTCGCCGCTTTCTCAGAAGGCGAGGTTTCAAAGCGAATATCCAGCGCGGCGTTGCTGGCAATCGGCGCTAAGCGCCAGTTGTTATCCGCCGCCGGGTGAATGGCGCCCGCGCGTTTCGATTCGGCACTTATCCAGCTTGCCAGCACGGAACGGTTCTCGTCCGGCGAAGCAAACGCGATATGCCCGTCGCCCGTGCCCGCGAACTTGCCACCATAAGCGCGGTAGTTATTGGTCGCCACCAGGAACGTTGCGTTCGGGTCGATCGGTTTCCCGTTAAATTTCAGATCCTTCACGCGCTCCGCTTTGGCATTCACCGTCTGACATTCACCGTCGTAGCGCGCCGGTTGGCTGACATCAATCTGATACGTCACGCCGTCGATCACGTCAAAATTATAGGTGCGGAAACCATCCCAGTTGATGAGCGACTGCGGCTTCGTACTGGTCGGGTCAATCTGGTTAAACTGCCCGGCTGAACACTCCAGCCACTCTTTCACCTCTTTACCGCTGGCTTTCACCACGACCAATGTGTTCGGGTAGAGATACAGATCGGCGGCATTGCGGAAGGTGAGCTGACCTTTCTCGACCTCGACATAGCTCGCCGGGTCGTTCTTACGTCCACCGGCTTTAAACGGCGCGGCGGCGGAAAGCACCGGCAGTTTTGCCAGGTCCGGATCGCCCTGAATATAGTGCTCAACGTAGGCTTTCTGCGCCATGTTCACGACCTGCACGGTCGGGTCGTTCTGCACCAGCGACAGGAAGCTGTACATATTGTCGGACGATTTACCGATAGGCTTGCTGACAAACTCGCGCGTGGCGTCGTGATCCGCTTTTAAGATATCAACCAGCTTGCTGTCTTCCGCTGCCAGCGATTTCTTCGCCGCTGTATCGTAGATAGGGCGTGCTTGTGCTTTCGACGAGGTCACTTGCCATTTGCCGCTGTCGTTATTCAGCACCAGATCGACCACGCCCAGATGGTCGCCCCACATTCCTGGCATCACCGCAGGCACACCGTTCAGCGTTCCTTTATCAAGGTCGACGCCTTTGATATCCGCAAAATCTTTCCCCGGAAAAACGGCGTGCGCGTGGCCAAACATAATCGCATCGACGCCCGGTACTTCACTGAGATAGTAAACGGAGTTCTCGGCCATCGCCTGATACGGGTCGGCAGAGAGCCCGGAGTGGGCAATCACGACCACTACATCCGCACCGTTTTTGCGCATCTCCGGTACATAGCGGCGGGCGGTTTCGGTGATGTCGTTGACCGTCACTTTGCCGTCAAGATTGGCTTTATCCCACGTCATGATTTGTGGCGGCACAAAACCGATATAGCCGATACGCAGCGTGTGCGTTGCGCCGTCTTTATCTTTCACCGTGGTCTCTTTTATCAGATAGGGTGTAAAAAGCGGCTTCTTGCTCTTAACGTCGATGATATTGGCGTTAATATACGGGAATTTCGCGCCCGCAATGGCTTTATGAAGGAACTCAAGCCCGTAGTTAAATTCATGGTTGCCCAGATTCCCCACCACGTAGTCCAGCGTATTCATCGCCTTATACACCGGGTGCGTATCTCCGGCTTTTAGTCCTTTGGCCGCCGCGTAGTCGCCCATTGGGCTGCCCTGAATCACATCGCCGTTATCCACCAGCACGCTGTTGACGGCCTCCGCGCGGGCGGCATTGATCAAACTGGCGGTGCGGACCAGTCCGAATTTCTCCGTTGCGGAATCTTTGTAATAGTCGAAATCCATCATATTGCTATGCAAATCAGTGGTTTCCATAATGCGGAGATCGACCGTGGCGGCATTGACGCTGGCAGCAATCAGCGTGGCCAGGAGTGTTGCGCTAAACTTAATCATCAGAAGGCGTCCTTTTCAGATCCAGGGCACATAAGAAAATGTATGTACATTCTGTTGCTTACGAGAATGTGAATCATGCCAGAAAAGGATGACAGGAAACCGGCAGCGCTTCACAGATATCCTGACCTGGTGTCGCCGATGGGAATGGCGCAATGCGTGACGATGCGATATAAATAAAACAACGAGTTAACACCACTGCAATTTCAACGAGGTGGAGAATGTTAGAACAAGTATGTCAGCTTGCACGGAACGCGGGCGATGCCATTATGCAGGTTTATGATGGAGCGCTACCGATGGACGTTGCCAGCAAGAAAGACGATTCTCCCGTCACGGCAGCGGATATTGCAGCGCACCATGTGATTGTTAACGGTCTCAAGGCGCTGGCGCCTGACATTCCGATTCTGTCGGAAGAGGACCCGCCGGGCTGGGATGTGCGTCAGCACTGGAAGCGTTACTGGCTGGTGGACCCGCTGGATGGCACCAAAGAATTTATTAAGCGCAACGGTGAATTCACCGTCAATATCGCCTTGATTGAGCACGGCAAGCCGGTGCTGGGCGTGGTGTACGCCCCGGTAACGAAGGTGATGTACAGCGCAGCCGAAGGCAAAGCGTGGAAAGAAGAGTGCGGTGTGCGTAAACAAATTCACGCCCGCGATGCGCGCCCGCCGCTGGTGGTGATCAGCCGCTCGCACAGTAACGATCCTGAACTCGCCGAGTATCTGCAACAATTGGGGGAGCATCAGACCACCTCTATCGGCTCCTCGCTTAAGTTCTGCCTGGTGGCAGAAGGGCAGGCGCAGCTCTACCCACGCTTCGGGCCGACCAGCGTCTGGGATACCGCCGCTGGTCACGCGGTAGCGGTTGCCGCCGGGGCGCGGGTTCACGACTGGCAGGGTAAAACCCTTGACTACACGCCGCGTGAATCCTTCCTCAACCCCGGCTTCCGCGTCGCTATTTTTTAAGTAATTTATGCAGCAGGGCAATCACCTGCTGCACTTCATCCTGAGTCAACGCCCCGTCTTTCGCCCACTGTACGCGCCCGTCTTTATCCAGCACCGCAACAGCCGAACTCTTTTCTTCCAGTTGCCAGGCTTTCATCACCACGCCATTGCTGTCGACGATGATTTGCGACCATGGGAACAACTTTTTATTGCTCTCCAGACTGTTACGCACAAACATTCCGGTGCCCGGAATGGCGTCGTCGGTATTGACGATAGTCGTGGTCTGGTAGCGGTCATGCGGTAAGTTAGCCGCTTTAATGGCTTCAATCAGACCGGCATTCTTCTCTTTGGCGGAAGTGCGCCCGGCAATATGTTGCACCACTCGCACTTTTCCAGGAAGCTGCGCGCTATTCCAGTTTTTGTAGCTAAACTTATCATTGTCGAGCATCAATTCACCGCGATCGGCAACGCCTACCGCAGGTACGCGTTCCCCCTCCTTCAGCGCGTGGGCGGACGCCATCAACGGCATTAACAGGCATGAAATGGCCAACAGAGAACGTAAGGTCATGGTGTGTCCTTCTTTTTATGCAGGTGATCCGACCACTTGGCCGATGCTTTTAAGCATAAGTGCTATTGATATGTTTTTCCCGCAAGGTTAGTGCCACTTTGTGGCGGAACGCACATAACCGCAGTAAATCGAAGGCTTATACTGTATTCATCGTATAGCTGAAAAGAAAATTCTCAATTATTGTAATAAAAAGGTAAATAAAGCTCCCTATACTAGGGTAGCTCTGTGGTTATGGACTATAGTTAACGGGTATTTAACATTGCGCCCCGGAGCGTTGAACCAAATTTGGAATCAACAAGGGCGTTATACTCGCAGGAGATAAGAATGAAAATTTTCCAACGCTACAACCCGCTTCAGGTGGCAAAGTACGTAAAAATCCTGTTCCGTGGACGGTTGTACATCAAGGACGTTGGTGCTTTTGAGTTTGATAAGGGGAAAATTTTGCTCCCCAAGATTAAGGACAAGCAGCACTATTCTGTGATGTCCGAGGTCAACCGCCACGTTATGCGTCTGCAAACCGAGATGGCATAACGGCAGCTAGCGGCAGAAAAGCAAACGGCTCCCGATGGGAGCCGTTGATGTTTTCAGAGAAGCGTTTTAAGCCGCTGTGCCTTTCTCTTCGATATCCGCCTGTTTTGGCACTAACACCGTCGGCTTGTTATCAATGCGCGTGACCAGCAACTGGTCGATGCGGTAGTTATCAATATCCACCACCTCAAACTTGTAGCCGGAGAACTTCACCGCATCGGTGCGTTTCGGGATTTTACGCAGCATAAACATCATGAAGCCGCCGATGGTTTCATAGTTGCCAGACTGCGGGAAGTCGTCGATATCCAGCACGCGCATCACGTCGTCAATCGGCGTGCCGCCGTCGATGAGCCATGAGTTTTCATCGCGCGCCACAATCTGCTCTTCCAGACCCTGGCCGACCAGGTCGCCCATCAGGGTGGTCATTACGTCATTCAGAGTAATGATGCCCACGACCAGCGCGTATTCGTTCATGATAACCGCGAAGTCTTCACCCGCCGTTTTGAAGCTTTCCAGCGCTTCAGAAAGGGTAAGCGTGTCCGGCACAATCAGGGTGTTACGAATTTGCACGCCGCCGTTCAGCGCCATGCTCTGGTTTGCCAGCACGCGGTTCAGCAGATCTTTCGAATCGACATAACCAATGATGTGGTCGATATCTTCGTTACACACCAGGAACTTAGAGTGCGGATGCTCGGCCACTTTGTTTTTCAGGCTCTGCTCATCTTCATGCAGGTCGAACCAAATCACGTTTTCGCGTGAGGTCATGGAAGACGGCACGGTACGCGATTCCAGCTCAAACACGTTTTCAATCAGTTCGTGTTCTTGCTTACGCAGCACGCCTGCCAGCGCACCGGCTTCTACAACGGCATAAATATCATCAGAGGTGATGTCATCTTTACGCACCATTGGCAGCTTGAAGATGCGGAAGATGACGTTAGCGAGGCCGTTGAAGAACCAGACCAGCGGACGGAAGACCAGAAGACAGAAACGCATCGGGTTGATGATTCGCAAAGCCACGGCTTCTGGCGAAATCATACCGATGCGCTTCGGCGTCAGGTCGGCGAAAAGAATAAACAGGCCAGTGACCAGCGAGAAGGAGAGAATAAAACTCAGTTGCTCGGCAAGCTCTGGAGACATGTAATTCATAAACAGGCTGTGGAACGCCGGTGAGAATGCGGCATCGCCCACGATACCGCCAAGAATGGCGACCGCGTTAAGGCCAATTTGCACCACGGTGAAAAACATACCGGGGTTTTCCTGCATTTTCAGGATGCGTTGCGCATTCACATTGCCTTCATCGGCCAGCAGCTTGAGTTTGATTTTACGGGAGGCAGCCAGCGAGATCTCAGATATCGAGAAGAAGGCGCTGACGGCAATCAGGCAAAGTATTACTAAAATACTGTTTAACATATCTTATCCGACCGTTAAGGCCAGATCCTCGGAAGGGAAGTTGAACGTCGTGTGGAATACACTAAAAACCGGCCCGAAGGCACTGGACCGGCGAATTCGCAGCTAGTATAGCGTAAAAGAGTGTAAATTCGCCAGTGGGCGCATTTTGCTTAGCGGGGAAGGTCAATCCAGCGACGCTGCGCCGAGGATTGATAAAGGGCGTTGACCATTCGCAGGGATGCTGCCGCATCGTGAATATCGGCCCCGCCGTACTGCGTCGGGTCGAGGATTGCCGTATAGAAATCGTTTATGGCCTGGCGATGGCTGTCGCCCCAGTAGCGTTTGACGTTGCCGTGCGGCAGTTCGTCGTTAACGAGCGCTACGCGTTGCTCATCGACCACCTGCCAGAGCGTATTCCGCTCGAGCTGTAAAAAGCCGCGCTCAAAGTGGATCTCCAGCGCCAGCGGAGAATCGGTGGTGTAGCAGTTGGTGGCGTAGAAAATACCGCGCGCGCCGTTGTTGAACTCCATTGTCGCCATTGCCGAATCTTCAGTTTCGATAAGCGATTCAAGCAGGCTGGTTTCCACCACGCCCTTTATGCGCCGTACGCCGCCCGCAAACCACTGCATCAAATCCAAAGTATGAATCGCCTGATTAATCAACAGGCTGCCGCCCTCGGTGGCCCAGCGTCCGCGCCACGGGCTTTGGTTATAGTACGCGCCGTGGCGATGCCAGGTGAGGCTGGCTTTGATGCTTAACATGTTGCCGAGCGTTCCGTCCTGAATAATCTGGCGGACGCGCTGGCTGGTCGGGTTGAGGCGATTCTGGTAGCAGACCGCAAGCTGCGTATCGGCACGCTCGACCGCGGCCTGGATCTGCGCCAGTTCACTCCCATTCATGGCGACGGGCTTTTCACTAAAGACGTGTTTGCCCGCCGCCAGTGCGGCGATGATCATCTCCCGGTGCAGATGATGGGGTGTACAGATGTGCACCACATCGACTTCTGCATCGGCCAGCAGGTCGCGGTAGTCGGCGTAAAAGCGGCAATTATACTTTTCTGCCAACGCCCGGCCCTTGTCGACATCCGTATCAACAAGTGCGTACAACCGGGCTTGCGGGTGCTGGAGTATCGGGTCTGCATGGCAACCGTGAATGGAGCCTGCGCCGATAATCGCTGCATGAATGGGTCCCATAGTGCCTCCGTTAGGCCTGTGCGTTAGCCAGCATTTGCGCCTTCACGCACAGCTCGGCGGCTTTAAACGTGTGTTCCTGCGTCATGGCATTCTCGGTGCGGTTCAGGCAATCGAGAATCAACTGGCCGAAGTAGGGGAAGCCCACTTTGCCCGCCACCGGATAGCGGAACTCCCCCTCTTTGTTGACCAGATAAACCACATCCTGCTCCTGACGGGTGATATCGACATACTTGCGAATTTCGATATAGCCCTCGGTGCCCAGCAGCGTCAGGCGACCGTCGCCCCAGCTTGAAAGGCCGTCCGGCGTGAACCAGTCGCAGCGGAAGTATCCGGTTGCGCCGTTGTCGCCCGCCAGCATCGCATCACCGAAATCTTCAAACAGCGGATACTGTGGATGATTGACGTTGCGTACCTGGCTTGCCACCACGCGCGCGTTGCGGTTGCCGGTATAAAAGAGGAATTGTTCAATCTGATGGCTGCCGATATCGCACAGAATGCCGCCGAACAGGGCTTTATCGTAGAACCAATCCGGGCGTCCTGCGCCTTCACGGTGCGGGCCAACGCCAAGCGTTTGCATTACGCGGCCAATCGCCCCTTGTTCCACCAGTTGCCCGGCGAAGACGGCGCTTTCAACATGCAGGCGTTCACTGTAATACACCGCGTATTTACGTCCGGTTTCCAGTACTTTGCGTTTTGCCTGTTCCAGCTGTGCCAGGGTGGTCAGCGGCGCTTTATCGGTGAAATAATCTTTGCCAGCGTCCATCACTTTCAGGCCAAGCGGGCAGCGCTCGGAAGGCACGGCGGCACCGGCAACCAGCTGCACGCTGGCATCGGTCAGAATGGTTTCCAGCGAATCAGCCACCTTCACCTGCGGGTACTGCGCGACGAATTTTGCCACTTTGGCTGGATCGGGGTCGTACACCCACTTCAGCGTTGCGCCCGCTTCAATCAGGCCGTTACACATGCCGTAGATGTGGCCGTGGTCCAGCGCGGCGGCGGCAATGATAAATTCGCCCGGCGCAACCACCGGCTGCGGTTTGCCCACCGGGGCGTAGTTCATTCCGTCTTTGATGCTCATTGTTATGTTCCTTTATGGCTGCGGTGCACGGTTTTCCCCCTCACCCTAACCCTCTCCCTCAAGGGAGAGGGAACCGGTTTTCTCCCTCTCCCTGTGGGAGAGGGCCGGGGTGAGGGCATTACCAGGTTCCGGACGCGTCCAGGGTTTTGCTCTCGACGTTTTTATCCACGGACGTGGCAATACGCTCATCCAGCAGCTGTTTAAACAGCACTTCATCCAGCGGCAGATCGACCCAGTTGTCTGTCCAGGTGGAAAGGTGCATCGCGTTAGAGAGCGTCAGGCCGCGAATACCTTCCTGACCCGGTGCCAGCAGCGGCGTACCGTGCAGCACGGCAGCGGCAAAGTTGGTGGTGATCACATGATGATCGCTGCACTCCGGTGCCACCGGAATGGTCACTTCCCAGCACTCCGGTTCGCCAAAGCCGTTCTGCCAGCGGGCGTTGAATTCGGTTTCCGATTCGCGCAGTCGCCAGAAGCGCAGCTTGCCTTCTTCAACCACGACCTTGCCGCGATCGCCGGCAATTTCCAGGCGGTTCGTACCGGGGGCTTCTGCGGTGGTGGTGATAAACACGCCCGTCGCGCCGTTGGCGTATTCCGCGTAGGCCGTGACCTCGTTCTCGACTTCAATCTGGCGATGTTTACCGAACTGACAGAAGGCGCGCACGCGTACCGGCATGCCGACCAGCCATTGCCAGAGGTCGAGCTGGTGCGGGTCCTGGTTGAGCAGCACGCCGCCGCCTTCGCCTTTCCAGGTGGCGCGCCAGCCGCCGGAGTTGTAGTAGCTTTGTGAGCGATACCAGTTGGTGATGATCCAGTTTGAGCGGCGAATTTCGCCCAGTTCGCCACTTTCAATCAGATCTTTCACTTTCTGATACAGCGGGTTAGGGCGCTGGTTGAACATCATGCCAAACACCACGTTGCAGCCGCGCGCGAATTCGTTCATTTCGCGCACCTGCGCGGTGTATACGCCAGCCGGTTTTTCACACAGCGTATGAATGCCCAGGCGCATCGCCATCATCGATAAACGCGGATGTTCATAGTGCGGCGTCGAGACAATCACTGCGTCAATCAGCCCGCTTTGCAGCATCTCCTGCGCATCGCTAAACAGCGCGACCTCTTCGCCCACTAACGCGCGAATGGTCGCGTGTTTTTCAGGATTGTTGTCGCACACCGCCGTCAGGCAGGCCTCTTTGACCGTGCCCGCCAGCAGATAGCGGGCGTGAACCGTGCCGATATTCCCCACACCAATAATGCCAAACCGTACCTTCTTCATGCTGCACCTTGCGTCGTAAAAAGGGTTGATGCCTGCAACATAAAAAAGGCGCAACGGGGCGACAAACGGATTTTGTGAGAATGCTCGCAGGGAAAGCAGGAATATGGGCGAAAGGCTGAAAAAAGGTTTTAAAATCAGCTTACTGGTTCTGCAAATATTTGCAGAATTTGATTGCGAGCGAGATCACATCATGTCCGGCAAGCTGAAAATGAAGCAGATCGCCACCCAAACGGGCTACTCCATCAGCACCGTTTCGCGCGTGCTGAGCGGGAAATCGTACACCAGCGAAAAAGCGCGGGCGGCGATAGTAAAATGCGCGCGGCGATTGGGCGTGCTGGAAGAGATGGCGAGCGGCCGGTTGCTGATAAATGGCATCGCGGTGTTTGCGCCAGCGCGAACGTTCACCGCCAACGGCGATACCTTTTATCAGGAAGTGACCAAAGGCATTGCTGACGCCGTCGCCCCGCACGACGTGTATCTCTCCTGGTGCGGGCTTGAAGAACGGCAGGCGGACATTCGCCTGTTTCTCGATAAGACCGGCAGTAAGCACATCAACGCGATCATTATTATCGGCACCGACGACCCGACTATCTTTAAACTTGCCGCCAGCCTGAATAAACCCTGCGTGCTGATTAACTCTCATGACAAAGAGATGGCGCTCGATGCGGTGTCGCCGGATCACCACGCCATTGGCTACAGCGCGCTGCGTCATCTGTTTGAGCACGGGCATCGGCGCGTGTTATCGCTCACCTGCCTGCGTCGTGAAACGCTCTATACGCGTCTGGAAGGGATAAAACAGGCTTATCGCGACTACCATGTGCCGTTTGAACCGGCGCAGTCTTTAATCGTAACGGAAGGGTTTTCCGCGCACGAAGCGGAGCAGGCGCTGGAGGAGTGGCTGAAGAGTCACCCGCGCGACCTCTGGCCGGAAGCCATTTTCCCCGGAAGCTCAGGGATGACGGTGGGCGTGCAGCGCGTGCTGGCGCGTCATGGCCTGCGCGTGCCGCAGGATATCTCGTTGCTGACCACCGATTTTGGTTGGCACCTGAGTAATGCGTCGATAACGGGCGTTGAAGTGCCGTGTCGGGAACTCGGCATCGAGGCCGTTCATCTGCTGCAAACCCGGCTGAATCGCCCGCACGCGTCCATATTTAACCTGCTGTTGCAGGGCAAAGTGCGCGAAGCGGGCAGCGTGGTCAGCGCCACGCGGCACATGGCCCGCGCGGCGATTTCTCCGTAGGGTTATGCCTGTTGAGGCGGCAGGCAGACGCCAATCCCACCGATACCGCAGTAGCCATACGGGTTCTTGTGCAGATACTGCTGGTGGTCATCTTCCGCATAGTAGAACGGTTTGGCGGTGGCGATTTCCGTGGTAATGCGGCGATTGTCGCCCGCGCTTTTCATTGCGGCCTGGAAGCGTTCGGCGCTGGCGTGCGCTTCGCGTTCCTGCTCCGGCGTCAGCACATAAATCGCTGAACGATACTGCGTTCCGTGGTCGTTCCCCTGCTGCATACCCTGCGCCGGGTCGTGATTTTCCCAGAATACCTGCAACAGTTGCGCATAGCTGATAACGGACGGGTCATAGACCACGCGTACCGCCTCTGCGTGTCCGGTCTGCCCGGAGCAGACTTCGCGGTAGGTCGGATTCGGTGTGTAACCGCCGCTGTAGCCAGCCGCGGTGCTGTACACGCCTGGAAGCTGCCAGAACAGACGCTCTACGCCCCAGAAGCACCCCATCGCGAAAATCGCCACTTCCATTCCATCCGGAATATTGGTCATTGAGTGACCGTTAACGGCGTGTAACGTATCTACAGGCATCGGTGTATTGCGTCCGGGGAGCGCATCCGATTGAGACACAAGGTGATTTTTCTCAAATAAGCTCATAGGACGGCCTCCAGATTACGGGATGAGCAGTTAAGGTTGTAACCAGGCGTGAGTTTTAACACAATAAACACGCCGAATACGTCTAGATTTAAACATAAGAATAATTTGGGGTGTTGTCTCTTTTTCAACCCGATAACGTTTAGGGTTATTAAAAACAGAGCGCCATACGTATCAGCAAGGAATCGGTTGATACGTATCCGACGCCGTTATTGCCGTGGAAAGGCTTTCGTTTCCATCAGGGGTGGAAACAGGATATTCAGGAGAAAATGTGCGACAAATCCGCCAGTTATGTGTGGTCAGTCTACTGCTGACCAGCGGTGTTGCCAGTGCAGCGAATATACGTTTGCAGGTTGAAGGACTTTCAGGGCAACTGGAAAAAAACGTTCGAGCGCAGCTCTCGACGATTCAGGGTGATGAGGTCACGCCAGATCGCCGTTTTCGCGCGCGCGTCGATGACGCCATCCGTGAAGGTTTGAAGGCGCTTGGTTATTACGAGCCGACGATTGATTTTGAACTGAAACCGCCGCCGGCAAAAGGGCGTCAGGTGCTATTGGCGAAAGTCACACCGGGCGAACCGGTGCGCATTGGCGGCACCGATGTCATTCTGCGCGGCGGTGCGCGTACCGATAAAGATTATCTTGCGCTACTCAAAACGCGCCCGGCTATTGGCACTATTCTCGATCATGGCGATTACGACGGCTTTAAAAAAGGCTTAACCAGCATTGCGCTGCGTCGTGGCTATTTTGATAGCGAATTCAACAAGAGCCAGCTCGGCATCGCGCTCGATCGTCATCAGGCGTTCTGGGATATCGATTATGACAGCGGCGAACGCTATCGCTTCGGCCCGGTCACTTTTGAAGGTTCGCAAATTCGCGAAGAGTATCTGCAAAATCTCGTGCCGTTTAAGCAGGGCGATTATTACCAGTCCAGCGACCTGGCTGAACTGAATCGCCGCCTGTCGGCCACCGGCTGGTTTAAATCGGTGGTGGTCGCGCCGGAATTCGAAAAATCCAGAAAAACAAAAGTGTTACCGTTGCATGGTGTGGTGTCGCCGCGCAGTGAAAACACCATCGAAACCGGTGTGGGTTACTCGACGGATGTCGGCCCGCGCGTAAAAGCCACGTGGAAAAAACCGTGGATCAACTCCTATGGGCACAGCCTGACGACCAGCGCCAGTATCTCTTCGCCTGAGCAGATCCTCGATTTCAGCTACAAGATGCCGCTCTTAAAGAACCCGCTTGAACAGTACTATCTGGTGCAAGGGGGCTTTAAGCGTACCGACCTGAACGATACGGAAGCCGACTCTACCACGCTTGCGCTCTCGCGCTACTGGGACCTCTCCAGCGGCTGGCAGCGGGCGATTAACCTGCGCTGGAGCTTCGACCACTTTACCCAGGGTAACGTCACCAATACCACCATGCTGCTGTATCCGGGGGTGATGATCAGCCGTACTCGCTCGCGCGGCGGCCTGATGCCGACCTGGGGCGATTCCCAGCGTTACTCTATTGACTACTCCAACACTGCCTGGGGCTCAGACGTCGACTTCAGCGTCTGGCAGGCGCAAAACGTCTGGATTCGAACCTTATACGACAAACACCGCTTTGTGATGCGCGGCAACCTGGGCTGGATTGAAACCGGCGACTTCGATCGGGTTCCACCTGATCTGCGTTTCTTCGCCGGGGGCGACCGCAGTATTCGTGGCTATAAATACAAATCGATTTCGCCGGAATACGATGACGGCAAGCTGAAAGGGGCCTCGAAGCTGGCGACAGGCTCGGTGGAGTACCAGTACAACGTCACCGGTAAATGGTGGGGCGCGGTGTTCATGGACGGCGGCGAAGCGGTGAGCGATATCCGCCGCAGCGACTGGAAAACCGGCGCGGGCGTTGGCGTGCGCTGGCAGTCTCCCGTGGGTCCGGTCAAGCTCGACGTTGCTGCCCCGCTGGGCGACAAAGATGAGCACGGATTACAGTTCTACATCGGTCTGGGGCCTGAATTATGAGTTTATGGAAGAAGATAAGCCTCGGCGTACTGATTTTTATCGTGCTGCTTATTGGGGCGGTGGCGTTCCTGATTGGCACCACCAAAGGGTTGCATCTGCTGTTTAATGCGGCAAACCGCTGGGTGCCGGGGCTGGAAATCGGCCAGGTCACCGGCGGCTGGCGCAATCTGACGCTGAAAAATGTGCGCTACACCCAACCGGGCGTGGCGGTGAACGCGGGCGAGTTTCATCTGGCGGTGAAAACCGAATGCCTGTGGAGCAGTAGCCTGTGCGTTGACGACATCGGCCTGCGCGACGTCAACGTCGCTATCGACAGCAGCAAAATGCCGCCGTCCTCCCCGGCGGCGGAAGAGGAAGAGACTGGCCCGCTGAATCTCTCCACGCCGTATCCGATAACCCTTAGCCGCGTGTCGCTCAATAATGTGAATATCAAAATCGACGACACCACCGTGTCGGTGATGGATTTCATGACCGGGCTGAACTGGCAGGAGAAAAACCTGACGCTGACGCCAACCATGCTGCAAGGGCTATTAATCGCCCTGCCGAAAGTGGCGGAGGTGGCGCAGAAAGAGGTGGTTGAGCCGAAGATTGAGAACCCGCAGCCGCAGGAAAAACCGCTCGGCGAGACGATGAAAGATCTCTTCTCCAAACCGGTGCTGCCAGAGATGACCGATGTGCATCTGCCGCTTAATCTGAACATTGAATCTTTCAGCGGCGAACAACTGCGCATCACCGGCGATACGGATCTGACGGTGTATAAAATGCTGCTGAAGGTGAGCAGCATCGACGGCAATATGAAGCTGGACACGCTGGATATCGACTCCAGCCAGGGGACGGTGAATGCCACCGGTACCGCGCAGCTCATCAACGACTGGCCGGTGGATATCACCCTTAACAGTACGCTCAATATCGACCCGTTGAAGGGCGAGAAAATCAAGCTCAAGCTGGGCGGCGATGTGCATAAGCAACTGGAACTGGGTGTGAATCTCTCCGGCCCGGTGGATATGTCACTGCGCGCGCAAACGCAACTGGCCGAAGCCGGGTTGCCGCTGAATCTTGAAGTGATCAGCAAACAGCTGTACTGGCCGTTTACCGGTGAGAAGCAGTTCCAGGCCGACGATCTGAAACTGAAACTCAGCGGCAAAATGACCGACTACACGCTGTCGTTTGCGACGGCGGTGAAAGGTCAGGGCGTGCCGCCTGCCAACATTAAGCTGGATGCGAAAGGTAACGAACTTCAGGTCAACCTCGACAAACTCACCGTGGCGGCGCTGGAAGGCACCACCGAGCTGAAAGCGCTGCTCGACTGGCAGCAGGCGATCAGCTGGCGCGGCGAGCTGGCGCTGCACGGCATCAACACGGCAAAAGAAGTGCCGGACTGGCCCTCGAAGCTAGATGGCCTGATCAAAACTCAGGGTAGCCTGTACGGCGGTACCTGGCAGATGGATGTGCCGTCGCTGAAAATTACCGGCAACGTGAAGCAGAACAAAGTGAACGTTGACGGCTCCCTGAAGGGCAACAGCTACATGCAGTGGACCATCCCAGGCCTGCATCTGGAACTGGGGCGTAACAGCGCCGACGTGAAGGGCGAGCTGGGGGTGAAAGATCTCAATCTCGACGCCACTATCGATGCGCCGAGCCTGGACAACGCGCTGCCGGGTCTGGGCGGCACAGCGAAAGGTCTGGTGAAAGTGCGCGGCACGGTGGAAGCGCCGCAGTTGCTGGCGGATATTACCGCGCGTGGTCTGCGCTGGCAGGAGCTGACCGTCGGTCAGGTGCGCGTGGAAGGCGATGTGAAATCCACCGACCAGATCGCGGGCAATCTTGATGTGCGCGTCGAGCGCATTGCGCAACCGGGCGTGGATATCAGCCTGGTGGATCTCAGTGCCAAAGGTAGCGAGAAGCAGCACACGCTGAATCTGCGCATTAACGGTGAACCGGTCTCCGGGCAACTGGCGCTGGCGGGCAGTTTTGATCGCAAAGAAGAGCGCTGGAAAGGTTCGCTGAGCGACACGCGCTTCCAGACGCCGGTCGGCCCGTGGTCGCTATCGCGCTCGATCGCGCTCGATTACCGCAACAAAGAGCAGAAAATTAGCGTTGGCCCGCACTGCTGGACTAACCCGAACGCCGAGCTTTGCGTGCCGCAGACCATCGACGCCGGGGCGACGGGGCGTGCGCAGGTGAACCTTAACCGCTTCGACCTGGCGATGCTCAAACCGTTTATGCCGGAAGAGACGCAGGCCAGCGGCGTGTTCAGCGGTAACGCTGATGTGAGTTGGGACACCACCAAAGAGGGCCTGCCACAGGGGAAAGTGACGCTGAACGGGCGTAACGTGAAGGTCACTCAGATTGTGAACGACGCGCCGCTCCCGGTCGCGTTCGACACGCTGAACCTCAATGCGGATCTGCACAACAACCGCGCCGAGCTGGGCTGGATGATTCGCCTGACCAATAACGGGCAACTTGATGGACAAGTTCAGGTTACCGATCCGCAGGGGCGGCGTAATCTTGGCGGCAACGTTAACATCCGCAACTTCTCGCTGGCGATGATTAACCCTGTCTTCGCAAAAGGCGAGAAAGCGGCGGGCACACTGAACGCCAACCTGCGTCTCGGCGGCGACGTCCAGGGGCCGCAGCTGTTTGGGCAGATGCAGCTCAACGGTGTCGATCTCGACGCTAACTTCATGCCGTTCGACATGCAGCCGAGCCAGATTGCAATGAACTTCAACGGCACGCGTTCTACTCTTCAAGGGGAAGTGGTCACGCAGCAGGGGCGCATCAGCCTGAGCGGCAACGCCGACTGGACCCAGATCGACAACTGGCGCGCCAGCGTGGCGGCGAAGGGAAGCCGGGTACGTATCACCGTACCGCCGATGGTGCGCCTCGACGTTTCGCCAGATGTGGTCTTTAACGCCACGCCGAGCCTGTTTACGCTCGACGGCAGCGTTGATGTGCCGTGGGCGCGCATTGTGGTACACGACGTACCGGAAAGCGCGGTAGGCGTCTCCAGCGATGAAGTGATGCTCAACGATCAGCTACAGCCGGAAAACCCGAAAAGCGCGTCGATTCCGATCAACAGCAACCTGACCATTCACGTCGGCAACAACGTGCGTCTGGATGCGTTTGGCCTGAAAGCAC
Source organism: uncultured Pseudocitrobacter sp. (assembly GCA_913778145.1). GTDB lineage: Bacteria > Pseudomonadota > Gammaproteobacteria > Enterobacterales > Enterobacteriaceae > Pseudocitrobacter. The sequence continues at coordinate 64,600 of CAJYVI010000070.1, read as the reverse complement.
GACTCACCGGTGACCTGAAAGTGGCGCAGGATAAACAGGGGCTTGGCCTGAACGGCCAGATCAACATCCCGGAAGGGCGCTTCCACGCCTACGGTCAGGATTTGATTGTGCGTAAAGGCGAGCTGCTCTTCTCCGGCCCGCCGGACCAGCCGCTGCTGAACATCGAAGCGATTCGTAACCCGGATGCCACCGAAGATGATGTGACCGCCGGTATTCGCGTCACCGGCCCGGCAGACCAGCCGAAAGCGGAAGTCTTCTCTGACCCGGCGATGTCGCAACAGATGGCGCTCTCTTATCTTGTTCGTGGACAGGGGCTGGACAGCGATCAGAGCGACAGTGCCGCAATGACATCCATGCTTATTGGCCTGGGGGTTGCACAAAGTGGTCAGGTTGTGGGTAAAATCGGCGAGACATTTGGCGTAAGCAATCTGGCGCTGGACACACAAGGGGTGGGCGACTCATCTCAGGTGGTGGTCAGCGGCTACGTACTGCCGGGTCTACAGGTGAAATATGGTGTAGGGATCTTTGACTCCTTAGCGACACTCACGTTACGCTATCGCCTGATGCCTAAGCTATATCTGGAAGCGGTGTCTGGTATCGACCAGGCGCTTGATTTGCTCTATCAGTTTGAGTTTTAGCAATGCGAATATTTGTATACGGCAGTTTGCGGCGTAAACAAGGCAACAGCCACTGGATGACCAACGCCCAGTTGCTGGGCCAGCACAGCGTGGCCGACTATCAACTGTACAGCCTGGGCCACTATCCAGGCGCAGTGCCGGGAAAGGGCACAGTACACGGTGAGGTTTACCGGGTTGATGCGGCGACGATGGCTGAACTTGACGAGCTACGCACCAAAGCGGGTGAATACGCTCGTCACCTTATCCAAACGCCATACGGTAGTGCCTGGATGTACGTCTATCAGCGCCCGGTCGATGGGTTGCCGCTGATAGAAAGCGGAGACTGGTTGGACAAAGACCAGTATTAATCCTCATAACGCCACCTTCGGGTGGCGTTGTTTTTTGTGCGTTATACCGCGCTAATTCTGCAATCTGCTCCCGTTGTCTCTTCACGCTACGTTCTTCTTTCCAGATTAAAGAAAACCTTAAAAAGGACGCTGGCGCGTTTTACCCCAAAAAGGCAAACTCGACGGTGAATTGCTGAGTTATACTTTGTATAACTTCAGGAGGGCGCTATGAACGTTACCATCAAAAAATGGGGAAACAGTATGGGGATGGTCATTCCAGGTACCGTCGTCAAAGAGTTGAATCTGTCCGCCGGGCAGAACATGGAGGTAAAGGTGGAAGAACACCAAATAATCCTGACGCCGCTGAAACGGCACTATTCGCTGGATGCGCTGCTGGCCCAGTGCGACAGCAGTGCGCCCGCGTTAAGCGAACAAGAGCTTTGGGGGCAAAGTGGTCCGCAGGGTGACGAAGTATGGTAAAAAGCACAATGTTTGCGCGCGGCGATATTGTGCTGGTGGGGTTTGACCCCGCGAGCGGGCACGAACAAAAGGGCGAAGGGCGTCCTGCATTAGTGCTCTCTGTTAGCGCCTTCAATCGCTTAGGAATGGTGCTTGTCGCGCCTGTTACACGCGGTGGAAACCATGCGCGCTATGCCGGTTTCGCTGTTCCACTAAGCTGCAAAACCGGCGACGTCAGCGGCGTTGTGCTGGTTAATCAGTTCCGCATGATGGATCTTAATGCGCGTGGGGCAAAGAAACTGGGCGAAGCAAGCGCGGAAGTGGTGGAAGATGTGCTACTCCGGGCGCAGGCAATTCTTGATTAGGTGGGAAGCATTTGTAGGCCGGATAAGGCGTTTACGCCGCATCCGGCAAGACTTCAGGCATAAAAAAACACCGCCGAAGCGGTGTCTTTTATCACGCAAAAAGAAAGCTTATTTCTTCGCGCGTTCGAAGGAAGCAATGATTTCCGCTTTCGCCGCTTCAGCATTGTCCCAGCCGTCAACTTTAACCCATTTGCCTTTTTCGAGGTCTTTGTAATGCTCGAAGAAGTGGGTGATCTGCGCTTTCAGCAGTTCCGGCAGGTCGTTCACATCTTTGATGTGATCGTATTCTTTGCTCAGTTTGGTGTGCGGTACCGCAACCAGTTTGGCATCTTCGCCAGACTCGTCGGTCATTTTCAGCACGCCAACCGGACGGCAGCGAATCACAGAACCTGGTTCCAGCGGATACGGCGTCGGGACCAGTACGTCAACCGGGTCACCGTCCAGAGACAGAGTGTGGTTGATGTAGCCGTAGTTGCACGGATAGAACATCGCAGTGGACATGAAGCGGTCAACGAACAGTGCGCCGCTCTCTTTGTCGACTTCGTATTTGATAGGATCCGCATTCGCCGGGATCTCGATAACGACGTAGATATCTTCCGGCAGATCTTTACCCGCTGGGACGTTGAGTAAGCTCATGTCTGTTTCCTTTAAAATGTATGGCAAACAAGTGGCGGGTATTATAGCCAACTCACCGCGAAAGTCTTGACCTGTTTTACCTCTTCTCTCATCGACAGTACCTTTTTCAGCGCCTTCCGATGACTCTAAAATCCATAAAGTTAGCCGCATTCTGAATAAATTTGTGGAACCGTTTACATTGGCGTGATTACGCCACACGAATCGTACGAAAATTCTGCAATATCAATCATCGCCCGATCCCTTGCGCCTCCTCAGCTCCTGCTAACACTGGAAATTAACATTGCGTTCACTTTCCTGAATTGTGATGTAACGCATTCTGTTACATTTACCATTGTCTATAGTTTGTCCGCAGGCGTGTTTTTCACCAACAATAACCCTACGAGGATCACTTTATGTGGAAGCGCTTACTTCTTGTCACAGCAGTTTCCGCAGCCATGTCGTCTATGGTCATGGCTGCCCCTTTAACGGTGGGATTTTCGCAGGTCGGTTCTGAATCCGGCTGGCGCGCGGCGGAAACTAACGTTGCGAAGAGTGAAGCGCAGAAACGCGGCATCACCCTGAAAATCGCCGATGGTCAGCAGAAACAAGAGAATCAAATCAAAGCGGTACGCTCGTTCATCGCCCAGGGCGTGGACGCCATCTTCATTGCGCCAGTGGTGGCGACAGGCTGGGAACCGGTACTGAAAGAAGCGAAAGACGCGCAAATTCCGGTGTTCCTGCTCGACCGTTCCATTGATGTGAAAGACAAATCGCTCTACATGACCACCGTCACCGCGAATAACGTACTCGAAGGGCAGTTAATTGGCGAATGGCTGACCAAAACCGTTGATGGCAAACCGTGTAACGTCGTTGAACTACAGGGCACCGTGGGCGCGAGCGTGGCGATTGACCGTAAAAAAGGCTTTGCCGAAGCCATCGCCAAAGCGCCAAACATCAAAATTATTCGTTCTCAATCCGGCGACTTTACCCGCAGTAAGGGTAAAGAGGTGATGGAGAGCTTCATCAAGGCCGAGAACAACGGCAAGAACATCTGCATGGTTTACGCCCATAACGACGACATGGTGATCGGCGCGATTCAGGCGATTAAAGAAGCCGGGCTGAAACCGGGCAAAGATATCCTCACCGGCTCTATCGACGGCGTACCGGATATCTATAAAGCGATGATTGCCGGCGAAGCAAACGCCAGCGTGGAGCTGACGCCAAACATGGCCGGCCCGGCGTTTGATGCGCTGGAGAAATTCAAGAAAGACGGCACGATGCCGGAGAAAGTCACCGTTACCAAATCGACGCTTTACCTGCCGGATACAGCGAAAGAAGAGTTAGAGAAGAAGAAAAATATGGGGTATTGAGTTTGGCCCCTCACCCCGGCCCTCTCCCGCAGGGAGAGGGAGAAAACCAAAGCAGAATCTTACCATTGGCACAATCCGTCCCCTCTCCCTGCGGGAGAGGGTTAGGGTGAGGGGAAACCATGAGCACCAACCAACACCAGGAAATCCTCCGCACTGAAGGATTAAGCAAATTCTTCCCCGGCGTCAAAGCGCTGGATAACGTCGATTTCAGCCTGCGCCGCGGCGAGATCATGGCGCTGCTCGGCGAAAATGGCGCAGGGAAATCGACGCTTATCAAAGCCTTAACCGGCGTTTATCACGCCGATCGCGGCACAATCTGGCTGGATGGCAACACTATCTCGCCCAAAAACACCGCTCATGCCCAACAGTTGGGTATCGGCACCGTGTATCAGGAAGTGAACCTGCTGCCCAATATGTCGGTAGCGGATAACCTTTTCATTGGCCGCGAGCCGAAACGCTTCGGTTTTCTGCGCCGCAAAGAGATGGAAAAGCGCGCCACCGCGCTGATGGAATCCTACGGCTTTTCGCTGGATGTCCGCGAGCCGCTCAACCGCTTTTCCGTGGCGATGCAGCAAATCGTCGCGATTTGCCGTGCTATCGATCTCTCCGCAAAAGTATTGATCCTCGATGAACCCACCGCCAGCCTCGACACCAAAGAAGTGGAGATGCTGTTCACGCTGATGCGCCAGCTGCGCGATCAGGGCGTCAGCCTGATCTTCGTTACCCACTTTCTCGATCAGGTCTACGCGGTGAGCGATCGCATCACCGTGCTGCGCAACGGCGCGTTCGTCGGCTGCCGGGAAACGCGCGAGCTTCCGCAGATTGAACTGGTGAAAATGATGCTTGGCCGCGAACTGGACACTCACGCCTTACAACGCGCAGGCCGCACATTGTTAAGCGACAAACCGATTGCCGCATTTGAAGGTTTTGGCAAAAAGGGCACCATCGAACCGTTCGATCTCCAGGTGCGCCCCGGTGAGATCGTCGGGCTGGCGGGGTTGCTTGGTTCCGGTCGCACCGAAACGGCGGAAGTGATCTTCGGCATCAAACCCGCCGACAGCGGTAGCGCGACGATCAAAGGCAAACGCCAAACGCTACGATCGCCGCATCAGGCGTCCTGCCTGGGGATCGGCTTCTGCCCGGAGGATCGCAAAACCGACGGGATCATTGCCGCCGCGTCGGTGCGGGAAAACATCATTCTGGCGCTTCAGGCCCAGCGCGGCTGGCTTAGGCCAATCCCGCGCAAAGAACAAAACGAAATTGCCGAGCGCTTTATTCGCCAGCTCGGCATTCGCACGCCGAGCGCGGAACAGCCGATCGAATTTCTCTCCGGCGGCAATCAGCAAAAAGTATTGCTCTCACGCTGGCTGCTGACGCGCCCACAGTTCCTGATCCTCGACGAACCCACGCGCGGGATCGACGTCGGCGCGCATGCGGAGATCATCCGTCTGATCGAAACCCTGTGCGCTGATGGGCTGGCGCTGCTGGTGATTTCATCTGAACTGGAAGAACTGGTGGGCTATGCCGACCGGATAATCATCATGCGCGATCGCCGACAGGTGGCGGAGATCCCGCTCGATAAGCTCTCCGTTCCGGCCATTATGAATGCTATTGCGGCATAAGGAGTAAACCGTGATGCCACAATCCTTACCCCAGCCAGGCCAGCCCAAACGCCGCTTCAAATGGCCGACGGGCATGCCGCAACTTATCGCGCTGCTCCTGGTGCTGCTGGTTGATAGCCTCGTCTCGCCGCACTTCTTGCAGGTGGTGTTGCAGGATGGACGCCTGTTCGGCAGCCCGATTGATATTCTTAACCGCGCGGCACCCGTCGCGCTGCTGGCGATTGGCATGACGCTGGTGATAGCGACTGGCGGGATCGACCTCTCTGTAGGCGCGGTGATGGCGATTGCCGGTGCGACGGCGGCCTCGATGACTGTCGCCGGGCACAGCCTGCCGATTGTGCTGCTCGCGGCCCTCGGTTCCGGCGTGCTGGCGGGGTTATGGAACGGCGTTCTGGTGGCGCTCCTGAAAATCCAGCCCTTTGTGGCGACGCTGATTCTGATGGTCGCCGGGCGAGGCGTCGCGCAACTGATCACCACCGGGCAAATCGTCACCTTTGATTCGCCGCATCTGGCATGGCTGGGCAGCGGCTCGCTGCTGCTGTTCCCGACGCCGGTGATCATCGCATTGATTACCTTGCTGATTTTCTGGCTCTTTACCCGCAAAACGGCGCTGGGGATGTTTATCGAAGCGGTGGGTATTAACATCCGTGCGGCGAAAAATGCCGGGGTAAATACGCGCATAGTGGTGATGCTGACTTATGTGTTGAGCGGGGTCTGTGCGGCCATCGCCGGGGTGATTGTCACGGCGGATATTCGCGGTGCGGATGCCAATAACGCCGGGCTCTGGCTGGAGCTGGACGCTATTCTGGCGGTGGTGATTGGTGGTGGTTCGCTGATGGGCGGGCGCTTTAACCTGCTGCTGTCGATGGTGGGGGCGCTGATTATTCAGGGGATGAACACCGGGATTTTGCTCTCAGGTTTCCCGCCGGAGCTCAACCAGGTAGTGAAAGCGGTGGTGGTGCTGTGCGTGCTGATTGTCCAGTCGCCGCGCTTTATTAGCATACTGAAGGGGATGCGCGGCCATGATAAAACGTAACTTACCGCTGATGATCACGCTCGGCGTTTTCATCCTTGGTTATCTCTACTGTCTGACCCAGTTTCCCGGCTTCGCCTCAACGCGGGTGATTTGCAATATTCTCACCGACAACGCCTTTCTGGGGATCATTGCGGTCGGCATGACGTTTGTGATCCTCTCGGGTGGGATCGATCTCTCGGTCGGGTCGGTGATCGCCTTCACCGGCGTGTTCCTCGCCAAAGCGATCGGTTTTTGGGGGATCTCTCCGTTTCTGGCCTTCCCGCTGGTGCTGATGATGGGCTGTGCGTTCGGCGCCTTTATGGGGTTGCTGATTGATGCGCTGAAAATCCCGGCGTTCATCATTACGCTTGCGGGGATGTTCTTCCTGCGCGGTGTTAGCTATCTGGTGTCTGAAGAGTCGATTCCGATTAACCATCCGGTTTATGACACGCTCTCCAGCCTGGCATGGATGATCCCCGGCGGCGGGCGCTTAAGCGCGATGGGGCTGTTGATGCTGATGGTGGTGGTGGTGGGGATTTTCCTCGCCCATCGCACGCGTTTTGGTAATCAGGTGTACGCCATCGGCGGCAGCGCGACGTCGGCGAATCTGATGGGGATTTCCACCCGCAGCACGACGATTCGCATCTATATGCTTTCAACTGGCCTTGCGACGCTGGCGGGCATTGTTTTCTCGATTTACACCCAGGCGGGCTATGCGCTGGCGGGTGTCGGTGTGGAGCTGGACGCGATTGCGTCGGTTGTCATTGGCGGCACGTTGTTGAGCGGCGGGGTAGGAACCGTGCTGGGCACGCTGTTTGGCGTGGGAATTCAGGGCTTGATTCAGACCTACATCAACTTCGACGGCACGCTCAGTTCATGGTGGACGAAAATCGCCATCGGCATTCTGTTGTTCGTTTTTATCGCCCTGCAACGCGCGCTGACCGTGCTGTGGGAAAACCGGCAGAATGCGCCAGTAACAAGGGTTGCGACGAAGCCATAAAAAAGCCGGGTGGCGCTGGCGCTTACCCGGCTTACGATTTACTACGCAGGAACTTTACGCGTCCGGGAATTCACGGATAAAACGTTCAACGTCGTCAACCATATGGTCGTTACCGACAAAGAACGAACGACGCTGGTGCAGGGTTTCCGGGATGATATCCAGAATACGATTCTCGCCATCGCTGGCTTTACCGCCCGCTTGTTCTGCGAGGAACGCCATTGGATTGCATTCGTACAGCAGGCGCAGCTTCCCTTCCGGGTGGTTGGCAGTGCTCGGGTAGAGGTAAATGCCGCCTTTCAGCAGGTTGCGGTGGAAGTCCGCCACCAGAGAACCGATGTAGCGCGAGGTGTACGGGCGCTGGGTCGATTTATCTTCTTCCTGGCAGAACTTAATGTATTTCTTCACGCCCGCCGGGAAACGAATGTAGTTACCTTCGTTGATGGAGTAGGTGTTACCTTTCTGCGGGAAGCGCATACGCTCCTGGCTCAGGCAGAACACGCCCAGCGACGGGTCATAGGTGAAAGCGTGGACGCCGCAACCGGTGGTGTAAACCAGCATGGTTGAGGAGCCATAAACCACGTAACCGGCAGCGACTTGCTTGTTACCCGGTTGCAGGAAATCTTCTTCAGTAACCGGCGTACCGACAGGCGTCACGCGGCGATAGATAGAGAAAATCGTCCCGACAGAGACGTTCACATCGATGTTGGAAGAGCCGTCCAGTGGATCCATCAACACCACATATTTCGCGTGTTCACACCCTTCAAAGACCACAATCTCGTCTTCTTCTTCGGATGCGATGCCGGCGACGATATCGCGGGCGCGCAGTGCGGCTTTCAGTTTTTCGTTGGCGAACAAGTCGAGTTTTTGCTGCACCTCGCCCTGAACATTTTCAGCACCGCTGGCACCCAGGATATCAACCAGACCTGCTTTGTTGATATCGCGGTGGATGATTTTGGCACCTAACTTTATTGCCGACAGCAGAGCGGTAAGCTCACCGGTCGCATGAGAAAACTCATGCTGTTTCTCGACAATAAATTCACCTAACGTTTTCATAACACTTTCCCTGCAGTTAATGTGGAGTAAAGCGACTGCAACAATCTTAACAAAGAATAAAAAGAATGCGCACAGGTGAATCGCGCCAGCAAAGTACGGAATATCCTGAAATGCATTTCTCTGCTGGCGAACATGTGGGTAAAATGTGCGGCAGATAAAAGAAGGATAGTGACGTATGCGCATTCATATTTTGGGAATTTGTGGCACTTTCATGGGCGGCCTGGCAATGCTGGCCCGCTCCCTCGGCCATGAAGTAACGGGCTCGGATGCGAATGTGTATCCGCCAATGAGCACGCTGCTTGAGAACCAGGGCATTGATTTAATTCAGGGTTACGACGCCAGCCAGCTCGACCCGCAGCCGGATCTGGTGATCATCGGTAACGCCATGACGCGTGGGAATCCGTGTGTTGAAGCGGTGCTGGAAAAGAACATTCCGTACATGTCTGGCCCACAGTGGCTGCATGATTTCGTCCTGCGCGACCGCTGGGTGCTGGCCGTTGCCGGTACGCACGGGAAAACCACCACTGCCGGTATGGCGACCTGGATCCTCGAAGCGTGCGGCTATAAGCCGGGCTTTGTGATCGGCGGCGTGCCGGGCAACTTCGACGTTTCCGCGCGTCTGGGCGACAGCCCGTTCTTCGTCATTGAAGCCGATGAATACGACTGCGCCTTCTTCGATAAGCGTTCTAAATTCGTCCATTACTGCCCGCGTACGCTGATCCTCAACAACCTTGAGTTCGATCACGCGGACATCTTTGACGACCTGAAAGCGATTCAGAAACAGTTCCATCACCTGGTGCGCATCGTACCGGGGCAGGGGCGCATTATCTGGCCGGAAAACGACATCAACCTGAAGCAGACGATGGCGATGGGTTGCTGGAGCGAGCAGGAGCTGGTGGGTGAACAGGGCCACTGGCAGGCGAAAAAACTGAATACTGATGCTTCCGAATGGGAAGTGCTGCTCGATGGCGACGTGGTCGGTCAGGTGAAATGGGGCCTGGTGGGCGAGCACAACATGCACAATGGCCTGATGGCGATTGCTGCCGCGCGTCACGTCGGCGTAACGCCTGCGGATGCGGCGAACGCGCTGGGTACGTTTATCAACGCCCGTCGTCGCCTCGAACTGCGGGGCGAAGCTAACGGCGTGAGCGTCTACGATGACTTTGCGCACCACCCGACGGCTATCCTCGCCACGCTTCAGGCGCTGCGCGGCAAAGTCGGCGGCACGGCCCGCATTCTGGCAGTGCTGGAACCACGCTCCAACACCATGAAAATGGGCGTCTGCAAAGACGATCTCGCCCCGTCGCTGGGACGCGCGGATGAAGTCTTCCTGCTTCAGCCGCAGCACATTCCGTGGCAGGTGGCTGAAGTGGCGGAAGCCTGCGTGCAGCCTGCGCACTGGAGCGCCGACGTCGATACGCTGGTGGACATGGTGCTGAAAACCGCGCATCCGGGCGATCACATTCTGGTGATGAGCAACGGCGGTTTCGGTGGTATCCACCAGAAACTGCTGGACGGCCTGGCGAAAAAAGCGGAACAGCAACAACAGTAACCTCACTCAGGTCAGGTTTCTGCGCAGCCAACCGGGAAACCGGTTGGCTTTTTTTATTGGCAAATTTCAGTGGAGAATGCGGATGCTTTCGTCTCATAAACTGACTTCAACAGACTCGGCGCTATTTGCCCGCGTCGATGCGCTCTACGCGCAGGCTTTCCCGTGGCATGAACAGCGCGAAGCGGCGGCAAAAGCGCAGGCGCTTCGCGACTCGCGCTATGCGCTGGAAGCGTGGTTCGACGGTGAGCAATTCGTGGGAATGAGCGGTAGCTGGCGGCTGGGAGAGATGCTTTACATTGAGCATCTGGCCGTCGATGGTACATTGCGCTCGAAAGGTTACGGTAAAATCTTGCTGGCTGAACTTCTGACCCGCGCCCCGTTAACGGTGCTGGAAATTGATCCGCTTACCACAGAGATCGCCCACCGGCGGCTACGGTTTTATGAATCAATGGGTTTTGTCGCCAACCCGTGGGCGCATACGCACCCGACCTATCATCAGGGGATTGCTGACCATGACCTGGTGGTGCTGAGTTACCCGCAAGGGATCGATGCGGTGGAGTATCAGCGGTTTAATGAGGGGTTGTGCGGGGTGGTGATGGGATAACAACAACCCTCACCCTAACCCTCTCCCTGAGGGAGAGGGAACCGTCCGCACCTGTTTTCACCCTCTCCCTCAGGGAGAGGGTCGGGGTGAGGGGGAACAAACCTACTCCTGACTTACCCTTCGTTCTCCGCCAGTTCGCGCAGATACTGGAAAATCAGACGCGAAGACTTCGGCGGCTTATTCCCTTCTTTCTCTTTCTTCGCGTTGCGGATCAGTGAACGCAGTTGCTGACGGTCGGCATTCGGCCACAGATTCAGCACCTCATCCATCGCTTCATCACCGTTATCAATCAGACGATCGCGCAGCTGTTCCAGTTTATGGAACAGGGCAACCTGCTGGTTGTGACGGTTCTTCAGCTTATCCAGCGCCTGGCGAATCGGCTCGACGTCGCGGCTACGCAACATTTTACCAATCAGCTGCATCTGGCGGCGGCGACCTTCTTTCTTGATGCGCTGCGCCAGTTCAATGGCGGCACGCAGGTCATCATCGAGCGGGATTTTATCCAGCGCGTTTTTACCCAGGTCGACGATCTCACCGCCAAGCTGCTTCAGCTCTTCGGCGTCACGTTTAATTTCACTCTTGCTGACCCAGATAATTTCATCATCTTCGTCTTCGATATCATCACCGGGGACGTCGTCGAGCCAGTCTTCGGGCTGCTTTGTCATTTCAGGCTCCTTAAAAAAGAGGCTAATACTAACAGCTTGGGCGCACACTGAGAAAGGGTTCTCTGTTAGACTTCAGGTAACTTTACCTAACATTATGGCATTGGCGATGAAAGTAATCACACAAGTTGCAGAACAGCGTATTGCGCTGGAAAAAGCTGTCTCCACCGCACTGGAACTGGCATCAGGCAAATCTGATGGTGCTGAAGTCGCGGTGAGTAAGACCACGGGCATTGGCGTCAGCACGCGTTATGGTGAAGTGGAAAACGTTGAATTTAATAGCGATGGTGCGCTTGGCATCACCGTGTATCACCAGAATCGTAAAGGCAGCGCCTCCTCAACCGATCTCAGCCCGGAGGCCATCGCGCGTACTGTTCAGGCGGCGCTGGATATCGCCCGTTATACTTCGCCAGACCCGTGTGCAGGCGTCGCAGAAAAAGATCTGCTGGCCTTCGATGCGCCGGATCTCGACCTGTTCCACCCGGCGGAAGTCACGCCGGATGAAGCGATTGAATACGCCGCGCGCGCAGAACAGGCGTCGCTGAAGGCTGACAAACGCATCACCAATACCGAAGGCGGTAGCTTTAACAGCCACTACGGCATCAAAGTATTTGGTAACAGCCACGGTATGCTGCAAAGCTACTGCTCAACGCGCCACTCGCTCTCCAGCTGTGTGATCGCGGAAGCCGATGGTGATATGGAACGCGACTACGCCTACACCATTGGCCGCGCACTGGGTGACCTGCAAACGCCAGAGTTCGTCGGCGAAGAGTGCGCCCGCCGCACGCTGGCGCGTTTATCGCCGCGTAAACTCTCGACGATGCAGGCGCCGGTGATTTTTGCCAACGAAGTGGCGACCGGTCTGTTTGGTCATCTGGTTGGCGCAATTGCCGGTGGTTCGGTGTATCGCAAATCGACCTTCCTGCTCGATTCGCTCGGCAAGCAGATCCTGCCGGAGTGGCTGACCATTGAAGAGCATCCGCACCTGCTGAAAGGGCTGGCCTCCACGCCGTTCGATAGCGAAGGCGTACGTACCGAGCGTCGCGATATCATCAAAGATGGCGTGCTGATGCAGTGGCTGCTGACCAATTACTCTGCGCGGAAACTGGGCCTGAAAAGCACCGGTCACGCAGGCGGCATCCACAACTGGCGCATCGCCGGACGCGGTCTGAGTTTTGAAAAGTTGCTTAAAGAGATGGGAACAGGTCTTGTCGTCACCGAACTGATGGGACAAGGTGTGAGCGGTATTACCGGCGACTATTCTCGCGGTGCATCCGGTTTCTGGGTTGAAAATGGTGAGATCCAGTATCCGGTCAGTGAGATTACGATCGCAGGAAATCTGAAAGATATGTGGCGTAATATCGTCACGATTGCTGACGACATTGAAACGCGCAGCAATATACAGTGTGGCTCCGTGCTTCTGCCGGAGATGAAAATCGCCGGGCAATAACGCCCGGTTTTTACGGACGCGCCCTGCGGCGTCTGATTGCTTAATAATAAAAAAGGAAGTGAGCAATGCGTAAAAAACTCTTAGCAATGTTGGCCGTATCCTCTCTTGCGTTGGGCGCGGCAGCCCCTGCGTTCGCCGATCTCGAAGAGGATATGGAAACGCTGGCGAAAAACCTCAAAGTGGTGGAAAGCACGTCGGATGCGACCGAACTGAAAGCGGCGCTTACCGAAATGCGTACCGCCGCGCTGGACGCCCAGAAAGAAACGCCGCCGAAGCTGGAAAGCAAAGCGGCTGACAGCGCCGAGATGAAAGATTATCGCCACGGCTTTGACGTGCTGGTCGGTCAAATCGACGGCGCGCTGAAGCTGGCGAACGAAGGCAAAGTGAAGGAAGCCAAAGCGGCGGCGGAAGAGTTTAAAGCCACGCGTAACGAGAACCATAAGAAGTTTCGTTAATTTTGAGGAGGCGGTGAAATCACCGCCTTTTTTATTTCTGTTGTTCTCTGATATTATATATTCCACATTGCTTTGATGTATTCTTGAAAGTTATTATTTGGACGCTTATATTAAATGGAATATATAATTATCATTGCTGTTATTTTTGTTTTGCTAGGAGCATTAGCAAATAAAAAGAAAACGAGAAAAACATTCAAGCCAACGAGTAAGTCTGAAAACCAACTCGATATTGTCGCCCGTAGCGATTTCCACAAAAGCAAGCTGATGAACAAAGAGGAGTATGGCCTCTTTATCCGTCTGGAACCGTTACTGAAAACTAACCGCCCAGGCCATCGACTCTTCACTCAGGTCAGTATGGGTGAACTTATTGGCTCGCCGAATAAAAGCGCTTATTTTTGCATCAATAATAAACGCGTCGATTTTGTTATTATTTCCCCTTATGGCGATCCGCTGGTGGTTATTGAGTATCAGGGGGGCGGTCATTATCAGGGTAATGCAGTTCAGCGTGATGCGGTAAAAAAAGAAGCCTGCCGAAAAGCCGGTATTGCTTTTATTGAACTTACCGATAAATACAGCGACAGGGATTTAGATAATATTATTTTGCATATTCCAAAATAGTACGCGTTGTTATGTCGGGCGCGGTGACTTGTAGGCCGGATAAGCGAAGCGCATCCGGCAATGGCACCGCACATAAGCAAACCTTATCTACCTCACATTTTCGCACAAATCCTCCATACGCTTTCCCCCGTCAAATCTGCATTTAAGGACATATCCACGTGATGAATATCACGCTTTTCCGCCGATAAATCGGCAAAACCGCTAATTTTGTGGCACAGATCACTGGCCTCCTTCACCTTTCCACTTCGAAGTGGAAAACAACTCGCTACAAACCTGCAACCCGCGTCGTTACTTTAACTCCAGAGCCATTAACGGGGTAAGACGAGTGATGAATGCAGCGGTATTGAACAATGATGTGGAACCGGCAGCGCAAACAGAACAGCTTGCCGACACCATGCTGAAGCAGGTTTTCGCCCTGTTACGCAGCCACAACATTATCCCCAACGACGTACAGGAACAGATGTTGACCTCTCATCTGCGCGCAATGGCGCATCGGTCTGTGACCGGTGAACCGCTGCCAGAAGTCGATGCCAGCCTGTTCGACGAAATTTCACCAGAATCAATGCAACTTGCCCGCGAAGTGGTCGCGCAGTTTGGCAATCTTCCTGAAGAAGAGTCCTGGCTGCTTTCCGTTCACTTCGAAGTCGCAAAAGAAAACCTTTAAGGAGCAAAACATGGAACAGATTACCGTTGTGATTGGCGATCGTTTAGGCAAAGGCCAGAAAGTGGCAGCAGGCGTTGAGAAAGCCGGTGGTCGTGCCGTGGTCGTACCGGGTGTCGCTGCTGACATGAAGCTGGGTGACATGATGAAAGCGGAAAACGCCACGTTCGGCATCTCCTTCTGCGGTAGCGGCGGTGCGGGGGCGATTACCGCCCAGACCAAATATGGCTACAAAGCCAAATACGGTATGCGCTCCGTAGATGAAGGCGTTACCGCGATTAACGAAGGCTGCAACGTACTGGGCTTCGGTTTTATGGATAAAGAAGAGCTGGGCGAGCGTCTGGTACAGGCGTGGCAGAAGAAGTACGGCGCGTGAGTATGAAACAACAATTCACCAAAACGGTGAGAGTCAAAGGTAAAGGCGACGCCAAAGCGCGTGCCTTTGCCGACGCGCTAAACCATGTCCAGGCCGCGGTGATGAAAGATACACCGCACATCTTACTGCGTATTGAGCCACAGGATGTGCAGGTTGTTCATGCGTATGAAGCGGTGCGTAAAGAAGCCTTCTTATTCTTCTTTTTGCGCCGGGAACGACGCACCTACAGCGTGGAGCTGGATGTGACCGTCAACGTGACCGCCATCAATCTCGACAACGTGGATTTCGTCACGCAGAGCTAAATCACACAGAAGGGCAGACTGATGTTCTTAATTATATTAATAAAATCGCTCATTATCGGCGGCCTGGTCGGCGTCGGTGTAGGGGCCGGTGCTGCACGCATGTTCCATGCGCCTACCACGCAAGGTATGGGCGCGTTTCGTACGTTGGGGGAGCTGAACTCCTGTGAAGGCGACCCGGCGTCACACTTCTCCTTTGGCCTTGGCTTCTTCTTTAACGCCTGGGCTTCTTCCGTTGCAGCAGGTTCATTTACCCAGGACGTTGACCACCGCATCATCCCGAACTGGGGCGCGGCGGCGCTGATGATCAAAAACCGTAACGTCGGCGAGACGCTGCACGATCCGAAGAAAATGGCGATTGCCTGCGGCGTGATCGGCATGCTGGTCGTCACCTTCCTCAACTTAACCGCCTCCTCAGTGCCGGAATCACTTCAGGTGACCGCCGTTAAGGTACTGGTTCCGGCAGCGAACCTGCTGGTGAACACGGTGATGCCGGTTATCTTCTGGCTGGCGGCAATTGACGCGGGCAAGAAATCGGGCTTCTGGGCAACCGTCTTTGGCGGCGCGGCGCAGATGATCATGGGGAACGCCGTACCGGGGCTGGTGCTGGGTATCCTGATTGGTAAGGGCGTTGAAGAGAGCGGCTGGAACCGTATCACCAAAGTGATGATGAGCGCCATCGTGGTGCTGTTTGTCCTGAGCGCCTTCTTCCGTGGCTTCGACATGAAGATGATCGAATCCTTCCACCTGACCGTGCCGAACTGGCTCGATCTGATCCACAGCTCGCTCAGCGGCAAATAACGGGAGCCTCGAAATGGAACAGAATAAAGGTTTTTGGTATGCCGACTGGTCGTTCCCGATCTTTGTTGGCCTGCTCTCTTCCGGCGTATTCGCCGGGACGCACATGTACTACCTCTACGGCATCGGCGCATTTAACGAAGTCGCGTTTGTCTCGATGCTGCGTGCCGGGATTGATACCGGCGCTTACGGCGCGGTGGCGGCGTTTGGCGCAAGCTTCCTGTTTGCCCGTATCATCGAAGGTTCGCTGGTCGGGATTCTGGATATCGGCGGTGCGATTCAAACCGGCGTCGGCCTCGGCGTTCCGGCACTGCTGCTGGGCGCGGGCATCATGTTCCCGGTGACCAACTTTATCGCTTCACTGATTACCGGCCTGGTGATTGGCCTGGCGATTGGTTACGTCATTATTCTGGCGCGTAAGTTCACCATCAATCAGAGCGACTCGACCTACGGGGCGGACGTGATGATGGGCGCAGGTAACGCCTCTGGCCGCTTCCTCGGCCCGTTGATTATTCTCAGCGCGATGACCGCATCCATTCCAATCGGTATCGGTTCTCTGCTTGGCGCGCTGCTTTTCTACCTCTGGCAGAAGCCGATTACCGGCGGTGCGATTCTGGGTGCGATGCTGTTTGGCGCGCTGTTCCCAATCGCGATTAGCTAACTGCCTGATGGCGCTTCGCTTATCAGGCCTACGAACGGTAGGCCGAATAAGGCGGTAACGCCGTCATCCGGCAATGACCCTGGCGGGCGTGAAAACGCCCGCTCTATCAGGAGAACGAGATGTTTGATTTACTCCTGCGCGGTGTGCGCCTCGTCGACGATACCCTGACCGATATCGCCATTCAGGATGGCTTAATTCACGCGCTGGGCGACCTGACGTCACCCGCCAAGAAAACGATCGACCTGCACGGCAACTACTACGTCAGCGCGGGCTGGATTGACTCCCACGTTCACTGCTACCCGAAATCGCCGATTTATCACGACGAACCCGATAGCGTCGGTATCGCCACCGGCGTAACCACCGTTATCGATGCCGGTAGCACCGGGGCGGATGACGTGGATGAGTTCTATGAACTCACCCGCCAGGCGGCGACCGAGGTTTATGCGCTGCTGAATATCTCCCGCGTCGGCCTGATTGCCCAGAACGAGCTGGCCAACATGGCCAATATCGACGCCGATGCGGTGCAACAGGCGGTGAAACGTCACCCCGATTTTATCGTCGGTCTGAAGGCGCGGATGAGCAGCAGTGTGGTAGGCGAAAACGGCATCACGCCGCTGGAACATGCGAAAGCCATGCAGCAAGCCAACGGCGATTTGC
The DNA here is from genome assembly GCA_913778145.1 of uncultured Pseudocitrobacter sp. GTDB lineage: Bacteria > Pseudomonadota > Gammaproteobacteria > Enterobacterales > Enterobacteriaceae > Pseudocitrobacter. The sequence goes on along the minus strand of CAJYVI010000070.1, from coordinate 47,344 downwards.
CGCTGATGGTGCATATCGGCAATAACCCGCCGAACCTGGATGAGATTGCCGACCTGCTGAGTTCCGGCGACATCATTACCCACTGCTACAACGGCAAACCGAACCGCATCCTGACGCCGGAAGGTGAACTGCGCGCCTCAATTACGCGCGCGCTGAAGCGTGGCGTGCGTCTTGATGTTGGCCACGGTACCGCCAGCTTCAGCTTTGAGGTGGCGAAACGCGCCATCGCGATGGGCATTCTGCCGCACACCATCAGTTCCGATATCTACTGCCGTAACCGTATCGACGGCCCGGTTCGCTCGCTGGCGCTGGTGATGTCTAAATTCCTCGCCATCGGTCTGTCGCTGCCGCAGGTCATTGCCTGCGTCACCTCGCATGCCGCAGAAGGCTTACGTCTGACTCATAAAGGTCGCCTGGCGCCGGGGATGGACGCGGATCTGACGATTTTCAGCGTGAAAGATCAACCGATGAGCCTGACCGATGCGGAAAACGTGTCGCTTCAGGCTGACAAAATTCTGGTGCCGCTGGCTGCCGTTCGCGCAGGCAAAGGCTATATGACCGAACAAGGGAGTGCAGAAAATGCCTTCGATTTTTGAGAAATACAATTTAAAACAAGTGATTAACACCTCTGGCCGCATGACCGCGCTGGGCGTTTCAACCCCACGCCCGGAAGTGGTTCAGGCAGCGATGGACGGCATGAACCAGTACTTCGAGATGAAAGACCTGGTCAATAAAACTGGCGCGTACATCGCTAATTTGCTGGATGTGGAAGGGGCGACGGTCGTCTCCTGCGCATCGGCAGGTATCGCGCAGTCCGTGGCGGCGGTGCTGGTGAAAGACAGCGACTGGCTGCTGGAAAACCTGCATATCACGCCAGTTGAAAACAACGAAATTGTGCTACCGAAAGGCCACAACGTTAACTTCGGCGCACCGGTGGGCACCATGGTGGCGCTGGGCGGCGGCAAACTGGTGGAAGCAGGCTACGCCAACGAATGTTCCGCAGCACAGCTGGCGGCGGCAATTACCCCGCGCACGGCGGCCATTCTCTATATCAAATCGCACCACTGCGTACAGAAAAGTATGCTCAGCGTTGAGCAGGCCGTTGTTGTCGCACGCAAACACAATCTGCCGCTGATCGTCGATGCGGCGGCGGAAGAAGACTTGCAGTGCTACTACCGCTCGGGCGCAGACCTGGTGATTTACAGCGGGGCGAAAGCCATTGAAGGGCCGACCAGCGGGCTGGTGATCGGCAAAACCCAGTACGTGGAGTGGGTGAAGCGCCAGTCGGCGGGCATAGGCCGCGCGATGAAAGTCGGCAAAGAGGGCATTCTCGGCCTGACCTGCGCCATTGAACATTACCTTAGCGCAACGAAAGAGAGCGGCGCGGAGATGGTAGCGAAGATGACGCCGTTTATCGACGCACTGAATAGGCTCAAGGGTGTGTCCGCTCGTGTGGTCTGGGATAGTGCCGGGCGCGACATCGCGCGTACCGAAATTAAATTCGACGAAGCCGTCACCGGCATTGGCACGGGTGAGCTGGTCGACGCGCTCAAGCAGGGACAATACGCCATCTACTTCCGTGGCTACAAAGCCAACGAAGGCATTATCGAAGCCGACGTTCGCAGCGTCGACCAGGCGCAGCTGGAGATTGTGGCCCGCCGTATTGCTGAAGTGATCAAACAGGAGATTAACGCATGAAATTGACCCCAAACTTTTACCGTGACCGCGTCTGCCTGAACGTTCTGGCGGGCAGCAAAGAGAACGCCAGCGAGATTTATGAAGCGGCGGAAGGTCATGTGCTGGTGGGCGTGCTCTCCAAAAATTACCCGGACGTGGCAAGTGCCGTAGCCGATATGCGTGACTACGCGGCGCGGATTGATAATGCGCTCTCCGTGGGTCTGGGCGCGGGCGACCCGAACCAGTCGGCGATGGTCAGCGCCATTTCCGCTGAAGTGCAGCCGCAACACGTCAACCAGGTCTTTACCGGCGTAGGAACCAGCCGCGCGCTGCTGGGGCAGAACGACACCGTGGTGAACGGCCTGGTCTCGCCAACCGGCACGCCTGGCATGGTGAAAATCTCCACCGGGCCGCTGAGCAGCACCGCGCCGGACGGTATCGTGCCGGTTGAAACGGCGATTGCCCTGCTGAAAGATATGGGCGGCAGCTCAATCAAATACTTCCCGATGGGCGGCCTGAAGTGTCGTGAGGAATACAAAGCGGTGGCGGAAGCCTGCGCACGTCACGACTTCTGGCTGGAACCAACGGGTGGCATCGATCTGGAGAACTTCAGCGAGATCCTGCAAATTGCGCTCGATGCCGGCGTAAGCAAAATCATCCCGCACATCTACAGTTCTATTATTGATAAAGCCAGCGGCAACACTCGTCCGGACGATGTGCGCGCGCTGCTGGAGATGACGAAGGCGTTAGTGAAGTAATAAGGGGCCCCCTCACCCTAACCCTCTCCCACAGGGAGAGGGGACCGACAGTGCAAATGTGAAAGACCTGCGCTGGTTTTCATCCTCTCCCTGCGGGAGAGGGCCGGGGTGAGGGGGAAACCAACCACACCATTCCCAAGGAGCCACCATGCACCCATCCCGCCACCTGCTTGTCGCTTCACTTTCTTTGCTTGCCACTACCGCCATCGCGCAGACGCAATACGCGTGGGTAGGCACCTACAACCCCAACGGCGAAGGCGTGTATCGCTTTACCCTCGACAGCCAAACCGGGGCGTTAAGCGATAAAACGCTGGTCAGCACGCTACCGAACGCTGCGCAGCTTACCGTCTCTGCCGATGGCAAAACCCTGTATGTCGCAAGCGAAGAAGAGAAGGGCGTGGTGCAGGCGTTACGGGTGGATGAGAAGGGCGCACTTCATGAACTGAATCAGGTTTCATCCGGCGGTGCGGGGCCGGTGTATCTCTCGTTGACGCCTGGCGGAAAGCATCTGCTGGTGGCGAATTACGTCAGCGGTTCCGTAGCGATGTTGCCGGTGAAAGCTGATGGCAGCCTGGCGGAGGCCAGCGATTTTCATCAGGATGCGGGTGAACCCGGTGCCGCGAAACCTGCGGCTGCGGTCAAAGGCAGCTTTGCCGCCAGCGATCATAACGGCCCGCATGCCCACATGATCGCCGCCGATCCCAGCGGGAAATATGTTTTTTCTACCGATCTGGGCCTCGATCGGATCTACCAGTATCGGCTGGATGAAAAGAGCGGCAAGTTGATCCCCAACACGCCGCCATTCATCAACGCTTCGTCACCGGGCGCGGGGCCGCGTCATTTTGTGTTTACAGCAAAAGGCGATGGGCTTTGGTTGATTAACGAAGAGTCTTCCACGCTGACGCATTACCGCCTCGATGCCGCAACCGGGCAACTCCAGGAAGAGAAAACGGTGTCGTCGCTGCCGAAAACGTATCAGGGAACCAGCTTCGCCGCCGGGCTGGCAATTAGCGCGGATGGAAAACAGCTCTACGTTGCCAATCGCCTGCATAACAGTATTACTCACTTCACGGTTATGAATGATGGTTCATTGATTCAAAATGATAATATATGGACGCGAGGCGACTACCCGCGCAGCCTGACGCTGGATAGCGCGGGTCGCTGGCTGTACGTGATGAATCAGCGCAGCGATAACATCACCCGTTTTCGCGTCGCGCCTGACGATGGCAAGCTGACGTATGTCCCCGAATATACCTCGGTGGGCAGCCCATCACAGATGGTGATTTCGTTTAACCCTTGAGGCGTAATAAGGAAACTGACGTGCGATTCCCCAACCAACGTTTAGCCCAACTGTTCAATTTACTGCAAAACGAAGTTTTGCCGCAGGATGAGCTGGCTGCACGATTGTCCGTTTCCACCCGTACCGTTCGCGCCGATATTACGGCGCTTAATGCCCTGCTGGCGAGCTACGGCGCGCAGTTTACGCTTACGCGCGGCAGCGGTTATCAGCTCAATATCAGCGACCCGAAACGTTATCAAAAACTGGAAGAGAGCGCGCCGAGCACGCTGCGTATTCCGCGCACGGCAAGCGAACGTGAGCATTCACTGGCGGTGCGCTTTCTGACATCCGCGTTTTCACTCAAGCTGGAAGACCTGGCGGATGAGTGGTTTGTCAGCCGCGCCACGTTGCAAAACGACATGATCGCCGTGCGCGAACGTTTTCAGCGTTACCAGTTGACGCTGGAGACGCGCCCGCGTCACGGCATGAAGCTGTTTGGCAGCGAGGTGTCTATTCGCGCGTGCCTGACGGACATCCTGTGGGAACTGCCGCAGCAGGAAGGGTTTAATGCGCAACTGATGGCGGAAGCGATCAATGCCGGGGCCATCACATCGCTCACCGCAACGTTGCAGGAAACGCTCACCCGCTACGCGATTCGCCTGACCGACGAAGGCGAGCGCTTTATTCGCCTCTACTGTGCGGTAGCGGTACGCCGCATTAGTGAAGGTTTCCCGCTGGCAGAGTTCGCGGCGGAAGAAGAGGTATCCCAGAATGTGCGCGAGGCGGCGCGCGATATCGCGGCGGCCATGCAAAAGCTGGCGGGCAAACCGCTGGCCGACTCGGAGAAAGCCTGGCTGTGCGTGCATATTTCCGCGCGTCAGACGCAGCAGGTTTCGCCAAGCGCCATCAGCGCCGACGATGCCGAAGCGCTGGTGAACTACATCCTCAGCTACATCAACAGCCACTATAACTACAACCTGCAAAACGACGACCAGCTGCACGCGGACCTGCTCACCCATATCAAAACCATGATCACCCGCGTGCGCTATCAAATCATGATCCCCAACCCGCTGCTGGATAACATCAAACAGCACTACCCAATGGCGTGGGATATGACGCTGGCGGCGGTGTCGAGCTGGGGAAAATACACCCCGTACACCATCAGCGAAAATGAAGTTGGGTTCCTGGTGCTGCACATCGGCGTCGGGCTGGAGAGGCATTACAACATTGGCTATCAGCGCCAGCCGCGCGTCTTATTGGTGTGCGACACCAGCACGGCGATGGTGCGCATGATTGAAGCGGTGTTGCAGCGCAAATACCCGCAGATTGAAGTGACCGATGTGCTCTCGCTGCGTGATTACGAACAGCGCGAAAGCATCGGCGAAGACTTTGTTATTTCGACCGCGCGCATCAACGAAAAAGATAAACCGGTGGTGACCATCGCCCCGTTCCCGACCGAGTTCCAGCTTGAACAAATCGGCAAACTGGTGCTGGTGGACCGCACGCGTCCGTGGATGCTGAACAAATATTTCGACGCAGCCCATTTCCGCATTATCGACGGCGATATCGACCAACAGACGCTATTTAGCCAACTTTGCGCTCAACTTCACGATGAAGGTTTTGTTGACGCCGAGTTTCATGCATCCGTTGTGGAACGTGAAGCCATAGTCAGTACCATGCTCGGCGACGGTATCGCGCTGCCTCACGCCCTGGGATTGCTGGCACAAAAAACGGTGGTCTACACGGTACTGGCACCGCAGGGAATTGCCTGGGGCGAGGAAACCGCGCACGTCATCTTCCTGCTCGCGATAAGCAAACGCGAATATGAAGAAGCAATGGCGATCTACGATATTTTCGTCACCTTCCTGCGCGAACGCGCAATGGCACGGCTGTGTACCTGCCGGGATTTTGCGGAGTTTAAAGCGGTGGCAATGGAGTGTGTGAGTCGGTTTTGAGGAGGGGCGGCTGTCGCCCCCATGACTAGCGCAGGTGGTGCACCACCTGATTGCTGCTACCGCGCCAGATAAGCGCCGGGTCTTTTAAATCCTGCACAAACTTACCGTCAACCAGCACGTTGATGAGATCGACCACTTCCATTTGCGCGGCGTTCAGCTCGTCCAGCTTGTAGCCGGTCCACACCCAGATATCTTTTCCCTGGCATTCTGCGTGAATACGTTTAACCAGTTTGAGGATTTCCGGCACGTTTTGCGGATGCAGCGGATCGCCGCCGGAGAGTGAAATCCCCTGACGCTTAACGCGCGTGTCGTTGAGATCGGCAATGATGCGATCGGCCATTTCGGTGGTAAACGGCTGGCCAGAGTTTACTCGCCAGGTGCTTTTATTATAGCAGCCGGGGCATTCGTGCACGCAGCCTGCCACAAACAGCGTGCAGCGTGTGCCGGGGCCATTGACGATATCGACGGGGTAGTACTGATGGTAATTCATGGTTGTTCTTCTTGAGTATTGTGCGGGCTGGCCCCCTCACCCTAACCCTCTCCCACAGGGAGAGGGGACCGATCGAGCAGAACATTTAGGCCGGAGCGGTTTTCTCCCTCTCCCTGTGGGAGAGGGCCGGGGTGAGGGGCTGTCGTTTAACCGATCTGCCCGTTGCCGAGGTGTTTCACGCGGCGTTTCACTTCTTCCTGCTTACCGGCGTTAAACGGACGCGCATCCGGGCTGCCTAAGTAACCGCACACGCGGCGGGTGACCGACACGCGGGAGGCGTCATGGTTACCACATTTCGGGCAGGTGAAGCCTTTGCTGGTACACTCGAACTCACCGGTGAAGCCGCACTCATAGCATTCATCGATCGGCGTGTTGGTGCCGTAGTACGGTACGTGCTGATAGCTGTAATCCCAGACATCTTCCAGCGCTTTCAGGTTGTGCTGAATGTTCGGGTATTCGCCGTAGCAAATGAAACCGCCGTTCGCCAGCGGCGGGTACGGTGCTTCAAAGTCGATTTTGTCGTACGGGTTAACTTTTTTCTCCACGTCTAAGTGGAAGCTGTTGGTGTAGTAACCTTTATCGGTGACGCCCGGCACTACGCCAAATTCAGCGGTGTCGAGGCGGCAGAAACGGTCGCACAGGTTTTCACTCGGCGTGCTGTAGAGGCTGAAGCCGTAGCCAGTTTCCTCTTTCCACTGGTCAACGGCCTGGCGCAGACGTTCAACGATCGCCACACCTTTGGCGCGCAGGGCTTCGCTGTCGTAGACGTGCTGATTACCAAACAGCGCGTTGATGGTTTCGTGGATTCCGATATAGCCCAGCGAGATAGACGCACGACCGTTTTTGAAGATTTCAGAAACGTCATCGTCGGCCTGCAAACGCACGCCACACGCGCCTTCCATATACAGGATCGGGGCCACGCGCGCTTTCACGCCTTCCAGACGCGCGATACGCGTCATCAGCGCTTTACGCGCCAACACCAGACGCTCGTCCAGCAGTGTCCAGAATGCGTCTTCGTTGCCTTTGGCTTCCAGCGCGATGCGCGGCAGGTTCAGGCTGATGACGCCGAGGTTGTTGCGGCCATCGTGGATTTGCTCGCCGTTTTCGTTTTCCCACACGCCGAGGAAGCTGCGGCAGCCCATCGGAGTTTTGAACGAACCGGTGACTTTCACGACCTGATCGTAGTTCAGGATGTCCGGATACATACGCTTGCTCGCGCATTCCAGCGCCAGCTGTTTGATGTCGTAGTTGGCATCACCCGGCTTGTGGTTCAGACCGTCGCGGATGGCGAACACCAGTTTCGGGAACACGGCGGTTTTACGGTTTTTGCCGAGGCCCGCAATACGATTACGCAGAATGGACTGCTGAATCAGGCGTGATTCCCAGCTGGTGCCGAGGCCAAAGCCGAAGGTGACGAACGGCGTTTGACCGTTAGCGGTATGCAGCGTGTTGACTTCATATTCCAGCGACTGGAAGGCGTCATAGCACTCTTTTTCCGTACGGGTATGGGCGTAGCCTTCTGCGTCGGGAATCTGCCACTCTTCAGCGGTCTGGCGATGTTTATTGAAGCTGGCGGTCACGAACGGGGCCAGGACTTCATCAATACGGTTGATGGTGGTGCCGCCATAAATGTGGCTGGCAACCTGCGCGATGATCTGCGCGGTAACGGCCGTGGCGGTCGATATGGATTTCGGCGGCTCGATTTCCGCGTTACCCATTTTAAAACCTTGCGTCAGCATCCCTTTCAGGTCGATCAACATGCAGTTGAACATCGGGAAGAACGGCGAGTAATCAAGATCGTGATAGTGGATCACGCCGCGTTCGTGCGCCATCACAACGTCGTGCGGCAGCAGATGCTGACGGGCGTAGTGTTTTGCCACGATACCGGCCAGCAGGTCACGCTGAGTTGGGATCACTTTACTGTCTTTGTTGGCGTTTTCATTGAGCAGCGCCGAGTTCGTCTGCTCAACCAGGCCGCGAATTTCCTGGTTTAGACGGCCACGCTTTTCACGCTGGCTGTCGCGGTCATGGCGATATTCGATATAGGCGCGCGCCAGCTGCTTGTACGGGCCAGACATCAGCTGGTTTTCAACCGCGGTCTGGATCTCGTTGATATCAACCTGGCTGCGGCTTTGCATCTGCTCGCTTACGATTGCCGCGACGGTGGCGCAATAGTCTGCGTCATCGACTCCCGCTGCTTTAGCGGCACGCAGGATAGCTTCCTGGATGCGCTCTGATTTGAACGGCACTTTACAGCCATCGCGTTTCATCACATGCGGTGTCATGATCACTCCATTATAAAAACAGGTTATCCACAGAACTGAAGTCGGGGCGGGGGCGCGATTTACAAAGCCTGCCCGCGTGTTAGCGCTTCTCCAGTCAAATTTATCCACATATCGCCCCCTTTCTTCATTGGAAGGGTATGGTGATATTGTAGACGATAAACCCAATATGTTGGGTCGGCGTGCATTCTAAGTTCTATATATAGTGATTTGCATCAAACAAGTTTGCGATTTTATTGATATAGAACAAAGTAAAAATCGAAGCGTACAGATGACGGGCGCTACGGCTAATGTAAATTTTGCAGTACTGACAATCGCTTAAAAATTCAACAAAAACAGTAGGATTTGCAGGGGGACCGGCGACGCGAGGCCGCCGGTAGAGGGCGTTACTTTTGCAGCCACCAGACCGCTTCAAAAGGCCGCAGCGTCATTTCAGATGGCGTGCTAGCCACTTCATCATAGTTACTGATTAAGGCTGTCCAGTCGCCCTGAGCGGCGTCTGGCTGCCAGTGCTGAAGTTCCGCGCTGAGGTTAGCGACAACCAGCAGCGTTTGCCCCTGCCATTGGCGACGATAGCACCACAGGGACGGGTGATCGGGCAGAAGATCCTGATAATCGCCCCACGTCAGAATCGGCGTGGTTTTACGCAGCGCGATCAATTGCTGATAGGTGTAGAACACTGAATTCCGATCGTTCAGCGCTGTATCGACGTTGATCGCCTCATAGTTGTCGCACAGGGCGATCCACGGCGTGCCGGTGGTGAATCCGCCGTTCGCTTCGCCATTCCATTGCATCGGCGTGCGGCTGTTATCGCGCGATTTACTGGCGAGGATCGCCAGCAGGGTTTGCGCGTCCTGGCCCTGCGCTAACCGCTCGGCAAACATATTGTGGCTCTCGACGTCACGGTAGTCGGTTATCTGCGTGAAATGCGGGTTGGTCATGCCGATCTCTTCGCCCTGATAAACATAGGGCGTGCCCTGCATGCCGTGCAGCACCATGGCCAGCATTTTGGCGGCGGGCAGGCGATACTCGCCTTCATCGCCAAAGCGCGAAACAATGCGCGGCTGATCGTGGTTACACCAGAACAACGCGTTCCACGCGCGGTTATGCATGCCCTGTTGCCAGTGGCTGAACAGCGCTTTCAGAGCGACGTAGTCCGGCTTCGCCAGCGTCCATTTCTCGCCGCCGGGATAGTCCACCTTCAGGTGATGGAAGTTAAAGGTCATCGACAGTTCGCGACCATCCAGCGCGGCATACTGCTGGCAGTTTTCCAGCGAGGTTGACGACATTTCGCCGACGGTCATTAGCTCGCGTGGGGTAAAGACATCGCGGCTCATCTCCTGTAAGAACTCGTGAGCGCGCGGGCCATCAGTATAGAAGCGACGTCCGTCACCGTCCGGGTCGGAAGGGAATGCCTGATCTTTTGAAATCAGATTCACCACATCAAGACGCAGGCCATCGACGCCGCGATCGGCCCAGAACTCGCATACTTTTTTCAGTTCGGCACGTACCGCCGGATTTTCCCAGTTGAGGTCCGCCTGCTCTGGCGCGAACAGGTGCAAATAATATTGCTCGCTCTCGGCGTGCCACTGCCAGGCGTTGCCGCCAAATTTCGAGCGCCAGTTGTTGGGCGGGGTGCCCGGCTCGCCATCGCGCCAGATATAGAACTCGCGGTACGGGCTCTCTTTGTTCAGCGATTCACGGAACCAGGCGTGCTGCGTGGAGGAGTGGTTGAGCACCATATCCAGCACGATACGAATCCCGCGTGCTTTGGCCTCGGCCACCAGTTCGTCGAAATCGTCCAGCGTGCCGTAGGCCGGGTCGATGGCGGTGTAATTCGCCACGTCATAGCCATTATCGACCTGCGGCGAAACATAGAAAGGGGTTAACCAGATGGCGTCGACGCCCAACGTTTTCAGATAGTCGAGACGGTAGGTTACGCCGCGTAAATCGCCGGTGCCGCTGCCGGTCGTGTCCTGAAAACTCTTTGGATAAATTTGGTAAATAACGCCTTTCTGCCACCAGTGGGGAAGAATATTCATCGTGTCGTCCTGAAATGCGAAGGGGCGCAAGAGCGCCCCAGGTTGGAAACATTAAACAATCTGCAAAGTGCCCTGACGCTGTTTACGCTGGTAAACCACCGTGGTGAGGATGATAGGAATAACGATGGCAATCAGCATCGCCAGGCTGAAGACCTGCCAGTAGGTTGGCTGGATGGAAAGGATACCCGGCAGGCCACCGACGCCAATGCCGTTTGCCATTACGCCGCTCAGGCCGCACAGCAGGCCCGCAATACCGGAGCCAATCATCGCGCAAAGCATCGGGAAGCGGTATTTCATGTTGATGCCATACATTGCCGGTTCGGTTACGCCGAGGAAAGCGGAGATGGCGGCAGGGACGGAAATTTCACGCTCGTTTTGCTTGCGGCTGCAAATAATGATGCCCACTACCGCGGAAGCCTGCGCGATGTTAGAGAGCGCAATCAGCGGCCAAACCGGCGTACCGCCCATGCTTTGAATCATCTGCATGTCGATAGCAAGCGTGGTCTGGTGAACGCCGGTAATGACCAGCGGAGCGTACAGGAAGCCGAACAGCGCAGCGCCAACCGGTGCGAAGCTACCGGTCATCAGGTGACGCACGGCAAAGGCAACGCCGTCACCAATCATGCGGCCAAACGGGCCGATAAGGGCGTGAGCCAGGAACACCGCCAGAATCAGCGAGCAGACCGGCACAATCACCAGATAGAGGTAATCCGGTACGATGCGCTTCATACGTGTTTCGATATAGCCGAGCGCCAGGCCCGCCAGCAGCGCCGGGATCACCTGTGCCTGATAGCCCACTTTCGCAATGGTAAACAGGCCAAAGTTCCACACTTCCGGCACCTGTTGGCCCAGCATGTAGGCGTTCATCAGTTGGGGTGAGACCAGCGTAACGCCGAGCACGATGCCGAGAATCGGCGTACCGCCCATTTTGCGCACTGCCGACCAGCAGATACCCACCGGTAAATAGAAGAAGATCGCCTCGCCAATCAGCCACAGGAAATCGTAGATGCTTTGCAGCGCCGGGTACATTTGCGCTAGCGTATGACCATTGCTCATCGGCAGGTCGCCGATCACGTTACGGAAACCGAGGATCAAGCCCCCGCTGATCAGCGCCGGAAGCAGCGGGAAGAAGATCTCCGCGAAGTGCGAGATCATCCGTTCATGCCACTTCATGTTTTGACGCGCCGCCTGTTTAGCCTGCTCTTTATCCGCCGCCGCCTGGCCGGTGGAGGCGATCAGGGCCTGATAGTAATCGCCCACATTGGTGCCGATAACGACCTGAAACTGCCCGGCGTTAGTGAAGCACCCTTTCACCATCGGCAATTCTTCGATGGCCTTCGGATCGGCTTTCGCCGGCGTGTTGAGTACAAAGCGTAAGCGGGTTAGGCAGTGGCTGACGGTGGCGATGTTATCGCGCCCGCCGACCAGCTCGATAAGTTTATCGATGTTCTGCTGATTTATTTTACTCATTATGAAAACCTCAGTGCCGAGGAGAAATAGTGTGTTGATGACCTGAGCATTAGCCTATCCGTTAACCGTATTCTGGAAAATGGGAACGTTCCCGAAACGCAGCGAGGATCACAGAATTTACGCGTTTAGGCTTAAATGAGGCGGGCGGGAATAATAATCTGACGGGGTTCGGCGCGTCCGGTTGCCTGGCCTACCAGCTGTTCTGCGGCCTGGCGTCCCGCGTCGGCATAGCCGGGATCGACGGTGATAATTTCCGGATGCAGGAACTTCATCAGCGGCGTATTACCGACGCTTGCGAGCTGCACGTTATCCATGCGTTCCTGCTGAAAATATTTGCTCGCCCCCAGCGCCAGCGTATCGGTGGCACACAGCAGAGCGGTAGTGTCCGGCGTCATCACTTTGCTGGCGTATTCAAAGCCCTGCTTCATGGCAAGGCCGGGCAGTGCGGCGACCGGGTTGAGTTTGTGTTTTTTACAGAAGGCGAGATACGCATCGTGGCGGCGCTTGCCGGTGGTAACGTCGCTGTGGGGTACGCCAAGGTAGCTGATATGGCGATGGCCCTGGTCGTAGAGGCGCTGCATCAAAACATTGATGGCACCTTTGTCGTCATAGCAAACGGAAGCAAAACCTTTGGCATCGCGCGCCACCAGGACCAGCGACGACTGCCAGTTTGTCAGCATCTTTTCCGTTACGCCGGTGAAGCCGAACAGCACCACGCCGTCGATATTACGTCGCTTCAACATGCCCAGATGCTCTTCCACTTTTTCCGGCGAGAACTGGCTTTCCATCATAATCGGGTCGTAGCCCTGCTCATAAAACACCGGCAGCATGGTTTGTACCGCAAGGTTTTCTGAAAGGGAATCGAGGCGCGTGACAATAATGGCGACGACTTTATCGCTCTGCCCACGCATCGCACGCGCGGAGCGGGAAGGGGAGAAACCGTGCTGGTTCATCACCGCTTCAACACGTTCACGGGTGCGATCGCTGACGCCGCTTTCATTATTCAGCACGCGGGAAACGGTCGATTTCCCCACTCCGCTCAGGCGGGCGATATCTTTAATGGTCAGCCGGTTCTGCATCTCGTTTTCCGTGTTAACAAAATGTTATTTGCAAATAAGAGTCTCATCCTACGCAAACAATTCGCAATGAGCAAAGTCTGGTTTACGTTCGGTTTAGTTGCCGGGAGGTATTATACCGCCCGAACTGGCACAAACATTATGGTTTTATAGGTATAATGTGCGGCGCTATTAATCATTCATCTTACCGGAGGCCGTATGGATCCCGATCCCACCCCTCTCCCGCACGGGAGCGTAATTTTCCGGTAAGTCAGTTTTCGCTGCCTTACCGAACATGTGAGGCAGTGACATCCTCGATGTCCCTGTAGAAAAATTAAGTGCCTGACAGGCAAGAATTTGTTGCGTCTGTCAGCCGAGCTGCGTCCGTATCTTACGGATGCGGGGGACGTTTTATGCTGAAAAATATGACCCGGCAGCTGCTTGCACAGCTCAGCCGCCATCTGCCACGCCGTTTAGTCCAGCGCGATCCAATGCCGGATGGCAAAAACCTCTCTGGCGTTCCAATGCCGGATTCTCTGAGCCAGCACTGCCTGAACGTGGCAATGATGGAAGAAGAAGCCGTCTGGCACGCTTTTGGTACGCATCCGGAAGGGCTTAACGAGGCCGAAGTGGCGGCAAAACGCGAGCGCTACGGTGATAACCAGATCCCGGCGCAGAAGCCCGCGCCGTGGTGGGTTCACCTGTGGAGCTGCTACCGTAACCCGTTCAACCTGCTGCTGACGGTGCTTGGCATCGTCTCTTACTCGACGGAAGATCTCTTCGCCGCCGGGGTGATTGCGCTGATGGTGGCAATCTCTACGCTGCTTAACTTTGTGCAGGAAGCACGTTCCACGAAAGCCGCCGACGCGTTAAAAGCAATGGTGAGCAACACTGCCACTGTGCTGCGCGTGGTGAATATTCAGGGCGAAAGCCGCTGGTGTGAAATACCGCTCGATCAGCTTGTGCCGGGCGATATTGTCAAACTGTCGGCAGGGGATATGATCCCCGCAGATCTGCGCATCGTGCAGGCACGCGATCTGTTCGTCGCCCAGGCCTCGCTCACCGGCGAGTCGCTGCCCGTTGAAAAAGTGGCGCGCAGTCGTGACCCGCATCAGGCGAACCCGCTTGAGTGCGATACCCTCTGCTTTATGGGCACCACCGTGGTGAGCGGCTCGGCGCAGGCTATCGTCACGGCGACGGGCGGTCACACCTGGTTTGGTCAACTGGCCGGGCGCGTCAGCGAGCAGGAAAGTGAGCCGAATGCGTTCCAGAAAGGCATCAGCCGCGTCAGTATGTTGCTGATTCGCTTTATGCTGGTGATGACGCCAATCGTGCTGCTGATCAACGGCTACACCAAAGGCGACTGGTGGGAAGCGGCGCTGTTTGCGCTGTCGGTTGCCGTCGGCTTAACGCCGGAAATGCTGCCGATGATCGTCACCTCAACGCTGGCGCGCGGGGCGGTGAAACTCTCTAAACAGAAAGTTATCGTTAAGCATCTCGACGCGATTCAGAACTTCGGCGCGATGGATATCCTTTGTACTGATAAAACCGGCACCCTGACGCAGGATAAAATCGTGCTGGAAAATCATACTGATATCTCTGGTAAAGCCAGTGAGCGCGTGCTGCATACCGCCTGGCTCAACAGCCACTATCAAACCGGGCTAAAGAACCTGCTGGATACCGCCGTGCTGGAGGGCGTGGATGAAAACGCCGCACGCGAGCTTTCCGAACAGTGGCAGAAAGTGGATGAAATCCCGTTTGATTTCGAGCGTCGCCGCATGTCGGTGGTCGTGAGTGAGCAGCCATCTGTACACAAGCTGATTTGCAAAGGCGCATTGCAGGAGATCCTCAACGTCTCAACGCAGGTGCGCCATAACGGTGAAATCGTCCCACTGGATGAGACCATGCTGCGCCGCATCAAACGCGTCACCGACACGCTAAATCGCCAGGGATTGCGCGTAGTGGCGGTGGCGAGCAAATACCTGCCCGCGCGTGTTGGCGATTACCAGCGTATTGATGAGTCTGACCTGATTCTGGAAGGCTACATCGCGTTCCTCGATCCGCCGAAAGAGACCACCGCACCGGCGCTGAAAGCGCTGAAAGAGAGCGGTATCACTGTGAAAATCCTCACTGGCGACAGCGAGCTGGTGGCCGCGAAAGTGTGCCATGAAGTAGGTCTTGAAGTCGGTGACGTGGTGGTCGGCAGCGATATTGAAACGCTGAGCGACGACGAACTGGCGGCGCTGGCGCTGCGCACCACGCTGTTTGCTCGCCTGACGCCGATGCATAAAGAGCGCATCGTAACGCTGCTGCGCCGCGAAGGCCACGTGGTCGGCTTTATGGGTGACGGTATCAACGATGCCCCTGCATTGCGTGCAGCAGATATCGGGATTTCAGTCGATGGCGCGGTAGATATCGCCCGTGAAGCCGCCGATATCATCTTGCTGGAAAAAAGCCTGATGGTGCTCGAAGAGGGGGTTATCGAAGGCCGCCGGACGTTTGCCAACATGTTGAAATACATCAAGATGACGGCCAGCTCTAACTTCGGTAACGTCTTCAGCGTCCTGGTGGCGAGCGCCTTCCTGCCGTTCCTGCCGATGTTGCCGTTACACCTGTTGATTCAGAACCTGCTGTACGATGTATCCCAGGTGGCGATCCCGTTTGATAACGTCGACGACGAGCAGATTCAGAAACCACAGCGCTGGCAGCCAGCTGAACTGGGGCGCTTTATGATCTTCTTCGGACCGATCAGCTCCATTTTCGACATTCTGACCTTCTGCGTAATGTGGTTTGTCTTCCACGCCAACGTGCCGGAAGCGCAGACGCTGTTCCAGTCCGGCTGGTTCGTGGTGGGGTTACTGTCGCAGACGCTGATTGTGCATATGATCCGTACGCGCCGCATTCCGTTCATCCAGAGCCGCGCCGCCTGGCCGCTGATTTTCATGACGCTGGTGGTGATGGTTGTCGGTATCGCGCTGCCGTTCTCGCCGCTGGCGGGGTATTTGCAGCTGCAGGCGCTGCCGCTCTCCTACTTCCCGTGGCTGATTGCGATTCTGGCGGGGTATATGACGCTGACGCAGATGGTGAAAGGGTTCTTTAGCCGTCGGTACGGCTGGCAGTAAAACGATGCCGGGTGGCGCTGATGCTTACCCGGCCTACGCGCGATATGCCGTAGGCCTGATAAGCGTAGCGCCATCAGGCGCTTGCCGCGTCGCGATTAGCGACGTACCGCAATCGCTTCAATTTCAATCTTCACGTCTTTCGGCAGACGCGCCACTTCCACACAAGAACGTGCCGGGAAGGTAGCGTTGTGCTCGGTAAAGAATGCTTCATACGTAGCGTTAACGGTCGCGAAATCATTCAGATCTTTCACGAAAACGGTAGTTTTCACGATGTCGCCGACTTTCAGGCCTGCAGATTCAACGATCGCTTTTACGTTATCCAGCGACTGACGCGCCTGAGCGGCGACGTCTTCCGGCACTTCACCGGTTTTCGGATTCACCGGGATCTGACCAGAAGTGATGATCATGCTACCCAGATCAACGCCCTGAACGTATGGGCCGATAGCGGCTGGTGCATTTTCCGTCGCGAGTACTTTGCTCATGTTTTCTCCAGAATTACAGCGTTAAGAATGTTCCCGGCCATTATAGCAGCCGGGATTTCATTACCAACCTCAATTAGTTGGCCAGCACCACATAATGGGAAAACTCTTTTTCGCAGTATTTACATTTGAGTGCGATATCATCGGCGCGTTTTTTCACTGCAAAGCTGGATGAAACCGGCTCGGCGTGGCTAATGCAGTTACTGTTCGGGCATACCAGTACGTTGTTGATGCGTTCCGGCAGGCTAGGGCGTGATTTCCCAACCACTTCATACTCTTCAATACGGTTCACTGTTGCCTGCGGGGCATACAGGGAAAGCTGGTTGACCTGCTCGTCGGTCAGGAAGGTATTTTCGATTTTAATCAGGTCCTTGCGGCCCATCTCGCCGGAAGGCAGATTCAGGCCGATGGTGATGCGCTGGTCCGTCTCGGTCAGTTTGAACAGGGTCAGCAGCTTAAAGCCCACCTGCGCCGGGATATGGTCGATTACCGTGCCACGTTTGATGGCTTCTACCTGAAGTTTGTTATCGTGTGTCATAGTCATTTCCCCTTACAGATCCAGGTCGCGAGTCAGAACCAGTGCCAGTAACGCCTGGCGAGCGAAGATGCCGTTGCCAGCCTGCTGGAAGTACCAGGCGTGCGGCGTTTTATCGACATCCGTGGTGATTTCGTCAATACGCGGCAGCGGGTGCAGCACTTTCATATTGTCGCGCGCGCCTTCAAGGTCGGCGGCGCGCAGCACGAACTGCGCCTTCACGTTGGCGTATTCTGACGGGTCCAGACGCTCTTTCTGTACGCGCGTCATATAAAGGATATCCACTTCCGCCATCACTTCTTCAATGGCACTGTGCAGGCTCCAGGCAATGCCTTTCTCATCGAGCATATCCAGAATGTACTGTGGCATCGCCAGCGCGTCAGGGGCGATAAAGTAGAAGCGGTTGCCGTTAAATTTCGCCAGCGCCTGGGTCAGGGAGTGAACGGTACGGCCATATTTCAGGTCGCCGACCATCGCCACGTTGAGATTTTCCAGGCGGCCCTGCGTTTCCTTAATGGTGAAGAGGTC
Source organism: uncultured Pseudocitrobacter sp. (assembly GCA_913778145.1). Classification (GTDB taxonomy): domain Bacteria; phylum Pseudomonadota; class Gammaproteobacteria; order Enterobacterales; family Enterobacteriaceae; genus Pseudocitrobacter. The sequence continues at coordinate 29,672 of CAJYVI010000070.1, read as the reverse complement.
GAGCAGCGTTTGCGTCGGATGCTGGTTGGCACCGTCACCGGCGTTCAACACCGGAATGCCGCCGGAGAATTCGGTCGCCAGACGCGACGCACCTTCCTGCGGATGACGCATCACGATGGCGTCGACGTAGGTGCTAATGACCGAAATGGTATCCGCCAGCGTTTCGCCTTTTTTACCCAGCGAGGTGTTGTTGCTGTCGGAGAAACCAACCACGCTCGCGCCCAGGCGATGCATCGACGTTTCAAACGATAAGCGGGTACGGGTTGACGCCTCGAAGAAACAGCTGGCAATCACTTTGTGCTTCAGCAGCTCCGGTTGTGGGTTTGCTTTCAGCTTTGCAGCGGTAGCCAGTACCAGTTCCAGATCGTCGCGACTGAGGTCGTTGATGGAAATGATATGTTTTTGATACAGCGGATTAGCCATGTTTTTCTCCTGACGCCTGCGCAAAAAAAAAGCCCCTTAAATAAGGGGCTTCGAGAATGAGTGAGCAACGGAAAGAAAACGGCAGGCCAGCGTCTGTTTTCAGACGCGGTAAGACGCGATGTCGTACACACTGAACCATAATTCCTCCCGGCAAACGGGACGGGATTATACGCAGGTCTGTTTTTGAATCAAGAGACAAATTCACATTTTAACCATAGTAAACGTTTGTCGATGCATGGATATTCAAAAAAATCGACTGGATTGCAGTTTTCTATCGGGTATGTATGTACTGCAATGTAGGGAACCTTAATCTTGCGCTGTAGCATCAAATACCTGTTCGAGCCCTAACTTTAGATCCCGGAGTTGAGCAAAGTAGTCACTTCCATCTTCGTGATGCGCCAGGCATTGAACTATCTTTGCATGGACAAACTGTTTGTCCTCGGTCCGTAATTTATTTTCAGCAATAATGGATAAGAAGATAATAGCTTCGCTGGTCTCAATAAAACCATATTGCTTCAATGCGGCAAGCAGTTCACTTCGTTGCATATCATCGCGTGTCCAGAACGGGAGGTATGTGTAATTTATATCTGCATTTAATTAATGTTGAATAGTTTTAAATGTCAACTATTCAACATGTTTTTACTATGAAATGAACGTGAGCTCTTCATTTATAGGTTCTGTATATAAAATTAGTCTTTTTGTCATGATTTCTACATTATTAGTTAACGAGCGGCTAGATTTTTTTAAAAACTAACCACCCTTTATCTGGTTTTAGGAATTTTCCAAATCTGATGCGAGATATTATTTAATTGCTACCAGGTTTTTATAATGATAGTTCTGATGTTAGCTATCTTTGTTGCAAACAAAAATACCCCTTGCTAGAATATCTCGTGGTTTCCGTAGGGTTTTTTGATAAGAACCATCGATGATGTTTTAGCATTTTATCTCTATTAACCTGACCCTGTTTTTCTAACGGAAGAAGTAAATGTCTTACTTTATAGATTGAAATGCCACAGTAGTCGGCAAGTTCTCTTGTAGACAGTCCCTCAGCGCTATGTTTCTTTAATACATGCAAAATGAACTCTTGCTCTGGAGCTTTTACAACAGCATGGCTTGTAACGCCCATCTCCGTTGCTAATACCCGTAGACTACTGAGAAACGCGTTGTGACTTTTCTTTAAAACTTCTGAGTCACAGGAGTGTAAGGCTAATTTCATCTGACGTTACCCCGTGTTCGTGAAGATATGTTAAGTATGCTTCCGAGTGGCGTTGGCAGCAACATTAGCCTTGAATAAAGGTTAATACAGAGTTTTTATCTGAAATTCACGATTTATTTAAGAGTAAATTCGATTTGTCAGTGGTGATGTTTGATTTCGGTAGTGATGGAGATAAGAATGAGGTTCGACATAGAGGGATTTGTTACATTTGATACTGAAAACGCCTCACTTGTAAACCTGTTGACTGGAGATAGCATTGAGTTATCTCAAACCTCCAATCGATTATTGAAAGAACTGTTATTTCATCGTGGTGACATTCTGTCGCGTGGAGAGATTTTTCAATCCGTTTTTGATAGATTTGGTGCCAGAGCGTCAAATAGTAATCTGAATCAATATATCTCAACACTGCGTAAAGGATTGAGTGAACTGGGGATTGAGAAAGATGTCATTATAACCGTTCCCAGAGTAGGTTTTAGAATCTCTGATACCGTCCTCATTACCAGTGACAGCGAGTATCAGACTCCGGTGTATGAAAATGTAAATCTGGAAGATAAAAAAGATAAAAATGGCTATTCATTTTATTTAATCATCTTGATGGTGCTTTTCTTAATGGTCGCTCTTGCTTCTTTGATAGTCATAGCGATAGAAAAAGTCACACCAGATTTGTTTTTACAAAAATTCATACAGGATAAATGTGTCGTCTACATGCCATCATCACAGACGCTGGATGAACTGTCGAATGAGTTCGGTATGACACATCAGTTTGACTGCACAACGACTAAAGAACTGCATATCTATAAGCAAATCGTGAATAGCCGCTTAGGTATTAACAGACAACTTCTTATCATTGAATGTGATATCAATAAAAATAAATGCAAGAGTTACTATGTTAGAGAAAAGAAAAATGCTTAATAAAATAGCACTGTTAATTCTTGTCATATCTATTATCTCAGTATGTCTCTTAATCAGCTATGATTCATCAACCTCTTTTTCTTGTGAGTCAGATTTCTCAATTGTTCAGAATATCAACAATGAAAATGTTCACTCTGAGGGAATCATCTCTTTAGAAATGACAAAAAATAATATTTTTATCAGTATTGATGGTTTGTTAACTTACAATGATAATAAGTATATAATCTCGCGAAAACTAAAAGCGGATTATAAAAGAGCTAGTACTGGTTTACATTGGTATAAATTATCTAAAATAAAGCAATTTAAAGATGAATCAGATAATTTAAATGAAAATATTGCTAATGACTTATTGTTTGGAACGCGTTCTGAAGATAAGATCACAACAGATAAGATTGTAGAGGATAAAATTATTTATCTTAACAAGCTAAATAATAACCTATTGTTGATTGGTAATCATACATTTCCGCAATATGGATGTAGACGGCAATAGCCAGTGTAGCGCTCACCTCATTCTTGCCTGATGTCAGGTAGATTTTCGAAACGACTATGAAAATAAATTTAATAGAAACATTGAGTTGCGTTTCAAGGATAGTGGACTTAATTCATCCAAAATTGAATCTGCATCACGTCAGAACGGCCTTCATCGCATGGAATTTGGCCCGTGAAGCGAACTTTGCACCTGCACAATGTCGTAAAACGCTACTGGCTGCGTTGCTTCATGACATTGGAGGGTTAAATGAAGAATCACGACTTGAACCGTTAAGCTATTGTGATAACGAACTTAATAATCATGCGCTTATTGGTGGGGAACTCCTTGCTGGCATTCCTCTTCTTAATCCCCTTAGCGATATTGTCCGCTATCACCATACGCATTGGGATAATGGTAAAGGAAAGATGATCGATGCTGACTACGTTCCAGAAGAAAGCCATGTCATCTACCTTGCCGATCGCATCGATGTTTTATTAGCGAACTATCGTAGTGAAAATATTTCGACGATGCGTGAGGTACTCATCGAAATCATACTGGATGGTTCACACACTCTTTATAAACCAGAGTATGTACAGGCATTCAGGAAGATGGCTAAGAGAGATCATTTTTGGACGGTGATGCAATCAACCCGCTATCAGGATTATATTCAGGAGATCCCTCGAATTTATAATGATTCTCTCTCTCTTCATAATTTTCGCGATATCTCAAGCCTCCTGGCGTTTGTTATTGATGAATTTAGCCAGGAAAATGTTCAGCATTCGCTGATGGTTGGGCGTATTTCAGGCTACCTGGCAAATGAAATTGGCATTGCGCCGGAACAGTGTCTGAAGGTCGAGATAGCAGGGCTGTTACACAACATCAGGAGCCTGGACCGCTACGCAAAACCCGATTCATACGGTGTTGAGGATCAAACCTGGCAGGCGCTAGCGCCTATTGAAGGTATGGGTGAGATTGCTGATTGGTGCCGTTTACTCCATGTTTCGGTCAGAGAAAAACCCTATCCTTTCGAAGCCGACATTTTGCTGGCCAGCCATAGTCTGGCGACGTTGCTGGGTAAGACCTCTTCTTTGATGTTGTTTCAGGATCACATCACGACCATAGCGGATATACCGCCGGTGCTGGCGCATTTGGCTCGTCAGCGAAGTGCGGCTCTGATGCAAATTGCGCAGGAGTCAGGGAAGGAACGGCGAGAACTGGTAACGCGGATTACGCAGCTTAATAAAGCATTAAACCGCGAGAAGCGATAATTCTCGCGGTTCCGGCTGTCAGGCAGACAAGCCTCCGTCCAGGATGAGCGTTTGCCCGGTCATATAACGGCTCCCTTCACCCGTCAAAAATGCGACGGCCTGCGCCACCTCCTGTGGGTGCCCGAGTCGGCGTAGCGGTATGTTTTGCCGCAATGCTTTGAGCTTTTGCTCGGGTATAGCCTGAATCATGTCACTTTCAATCAACCCTGGTGCCAGGCAGTTTACCCGAATACCGAAACGCCCAACTTCACGTGCCAGCGAACGCGTCAGCCCCATCATCGCCGCTTTGCTGGCTGCATAAGCAGTTTGACCACTATTGCCCATCACGGCGCTGACTGACGACATCAAAACCAGAGAACCGTGTCCTTCAGTCATCATGGCTGGCAGTAATTGATGATTCCAGTTAACGATAGAAATCAGATTATTATCCATAATCTCGCGCCACTCATTCGCAGTCTGGTGAATGTGAAGTGCGTCTTTGGTCATCCCTGCGTTATGAACAATGGCTGATGGCGCACCGTAATCAGCAAGCAGCCGCGCGGCGAGGGTCGAAACCTCAGCCTCGTCGCTGCCATCACAGCAAAATCCTCTCACCCAGGTTGATGTGTTGAGGGCCTGCGCTTTCAGCATAGTGTGGTTGATCGCGTCCTCATTTCTTCCTGTGAAGACAATGTTCCAGCGTGATTGCAGGTGCGTCACCAGAGCCTGACCAATCCCGCGGCTACCGCCAGTGATAAGCATCCATTTTTGAGTCATATCAGGCCGCCATTTCCTGCATGATATGCTGACACAGTTCGTCGAGTGTCATGAGCGGGTTTTGAATAAATGTTTCCGGGCGTAGCGTGACGTCAAATTCCCGCTTTGCCAGGACCATGAGCTCGACGTAGTCAAGGCTGTCCAGTTCAAGCTCCGCCAGCGTGGATTCTGGGTTGAATGTCCCAGCTTCCAGATCTTTAGCGTCGCAAATCATGTCACTCACTTTGTTGTAAATCAGATCATATTGACTCATAGCTTTATTCCTTCTCATTGCCGGTTAAGTGTGAGGGCCGATTTTTAAGGTAATCGCGCTCCAGATACCTTTGTTTTGATAATGTGTACTGGCCGCAATGCGGACGATTGCACCCATTGAGATGTCACCAATGACGAACGCGTCGTGCGTATGTATTGTTAAGGTTTCCTGGGGTATGTCAGGTGACCATTGAGCGAAAAGATGTGCATCAAAGATGGTTTCCTGATGGGTTTGCACGACGGGGTAGCGTGTAAATATGCCTTCCAGCGTGGTTCCGCCAGGAAGAAGCGGAGATATCACCTTCTGGCGCAGTAAAGAATCATCATGTAACACATGACGAAAAAGCAGGGCGTCAAGGTAATGCCACTGCTGAGCATTAGGTAACAGGGGGGCGAATGCCTGCTGTAATGTGTATTGCGCTGACTGACTTAACTCCGTACTGCCCGCCAGACTGGATGTGGGTAGCGCCATCGCGGGGGTAAGCTGACAGGTTATTGCCGGATGCGCATCGGCCAAATCGATAACCGTCGCGGCATTCGTTTTACTGTTATCGCGCTGTAGTGCGTAGCGCGTGTCGCACCATAGCGGTTTACGCAGACGTACTGCGCACTTCACAAAGGGCAAAGGGTGGTACCCTGAAGCCATAAATTGCTTCACATCGAGCAGTGCCCGCATCCCATGCACGCTGAGTTTTTCTCCACCGCGATTTTCAACGCACTGTTTATCAAAATGAATTGGATTAAAATCGCCGGAAAATGCGGCCCACTGCCAGGCATCCTGAAGGCTGTACTGGAGATGCATTAGGCGTGTTTCTCCAGAATCAATGCCGCGTTGGCACCACCAAAACCAAAGCTAAGGTTCAGGGTTCGCCTCACGTTGCCCTTTCGGTGGCCTTCAGCGATATAGTCGAGATCGCAGTTCGCGTCGGGTTTGGTCAGATTGGCTGTTGCAGGCATGATCCCGGAGGCGATTGCCTGGAGGCAAATAATGCTCTCGAAGCTTCCCGCTGCGGCAATCAAGTGACCGGACCAGGATTTAGTACTGGAGATCGGTGTGGTGTAAGCCGCCTGACCCAGCGCCAGCTTCAACGCGTCGGTTTCATTGAGATCGTTAAGTGGTGTTGATGTGCCATGCGCGTTGATATAGTCCACGGCCTCGGGAGGAAGCCCGGCCTGTTTCAGCGCATGTGTGATGGTTGCCACTCGTGCCAGGCAATCTTCGGCGGGCGAGGTGAAGTCATACGCATCAGAGAAGTTGGCATATCCGGTAATTTCACCAAGTATGTTAGCGCCTCTTGCCAGCGCGCTTTCGCGCTCTTCCAGGCAAAGCACAGCTGCACCCTCAGAAAGGACAAAACCATTACGCAAAAGACTAAACGGGCAGCTCGCTCGATGGGGATCGTCTGTTTCTTTACTCAGCGCACCCAGGACATCAATATTCCATATTGCACAGTCGCTGGTGAGTGATTCGCCCGCGCCTGCCAGCATCATTTGTGTTTTACCACTACGAATCACCTCGAATGCATCCCCGATAGCCATCGTGCCGGTGGCGCAGGCGGCAACGACGGTATTTTGGTAACCACGCAAATTCCAGTACTGACTACAGGCCGCTGTGGCCGCATTTGGCATGGAGAAAAAGCAGTTAAAGGGAGATGTAACGCCCGTTTTTTCAAACTCGCCCGCAGCGTGATAGCTTTCGTCAAGGCCCGCCCAACCCGTCCCCATGATGACGCCACAGGCAAGGGGATCATAAAACGCCGCCGGCTGAAGGCCGGAAAATGCCATGTCCATCGCCTGACGCGCTGCTCCCAGCGTCAGGCGGGCAAAACGTGGAAGGCGGCGGCGGATCGCGGCCGGAACGCCTTTCAGATTCGGTTCGTTATCAATTAGCCCGAGAAAATGCGTATTGATGTTTAGCGCGGTTTTATCGATATAGCGATAGCCTAAACGGTTCGCCATAATAGCCTGCCAACTCTCCTGAGCCGTTGCACCGAGCGGCGTGACTGCGCCATAACCGGTGACGACGACGCGCTTAAATTCGTTATTCAACTTCATGATTTTCCATCCTGTTTTTGCGTTTCACCGCCTCCCTGTGCCAGCCAGAACTGCAGCGTGGCATAGAGATAATCGTATTGGGTTTGCGCCAGCGTATTCTCCAGTGTCAGCAGATCATCCTGCGCATTTAGTAGCGTCTGGAAGTCCACCGCACCGGCCTGATAGCGGCTTTGCGTGAGCGCTAACCGCCGCTGGCTGATCGCCAGTGATTGATGTAACCGAGTACGTTGCTCATCCGCACTTACGCGCTGCTCCAGAGCGTTATCGACTTCCGAAAGCGCGGTATAGGCCGTACTGCGAAACGAGATAGCGGCTTGTTTCACCTGTAGATTGGCCTGTTCGATAGTGAGCTGCGTGGTATTCCACTGAATAAAGGGCAACGCCAACGAGCTTCCGATGGTGCGAATGGGATCGCGAAACCATTGGTGGAAAACCTGACTGCCCGCGCTCAGGCTTGCCTCAAGCGATAGCGAAGGATAAAAACCCAGACGTGAGGCATCGTAACCCGCCAGCGCCGCGCGAAGCCGAGACTCCGCGGCCTGAATATCGGGACGACGCGCAATAACCTGCAACGGCACGCGTTGTGCAACCGGTACTTGCTGATATGTGTCAAGAGACTGAGCCTCATCGGTATGTTGCTCTGCCGGACGGTTGAGTAGCAGCGCGAGGGCATTGCGTGCGTTTTCACGCTGTTGTTCCAGGGTTCGAAGTTGATTCTGACGGCTTATCAGCGTTTGTTGCGATTGCAGAAGATCCAGTTGGCCCACTTTTCCGGCATTAAACCAGGACGTAACCTGCTCGACAGTTTGCTTTGAAATCGTGAGTCCCGCTTTCTGATTGCTGATCTGTTGGTTATAAAGCGCGATACTCCAGTAGAGTTGCGCCGTTGTGCCGATCGTTGAAAGCACGGTTGCGTCATAGTCCTGCTGGCTGGCGATGGCTTCCCATACGCTTTGCTCACGCGTGCGTGCAAGTTTTCCCCACAGATCGATCTCATAGCTCAGCGATAACCCACTGCTGTAACTCTCCTGCGACGCCTGGCCGTTGCGCAGAGATTTGCTGTTGCTGACCGAGTTAGTCAGAGAAACATCCGGTGTCAGGTTGGTTCGGGTTAACCCTGCGGCGACCCGTGCCTGCTGTAGCGTGATCGCGGCGGCGGCCAGATCGTTATTACTTTCCAGCACCTGATCGATGATGCGAGACATTTTGGGATCGTTAAAACCCTGCCACCATTGTGCTGAGGAGGGCTGATGCGTTTTTACATCCTGCGGGGCGTTCTTCTGCCATTGCACAGGCAGCGACAGCAGGGGACGCTGATAATCGCTGCGGGTGAGTTGCCCGCAGCCGTTAAGTAGCAGGAAAAGGGGCAGTAAGTAGAGCGTTTTCATTCGCGGGCTAATGCCTCGGTTGGGTTGAGTCGGGCTGCTCGACGCGCGGGAAAATAGCCAAATGTCAGGCCAATCAGAGCAGAAAAACCACACGCCATCACTACCGGCGAGGCGGTGAAAACCATGGAAAATTCATCTGTGAACAGAGAAAACAATGAGCCGAAAAGCCATGACCCCAGCACCCCGGTTATGCCGCCGAGGGTACAAATCATGACGGCCTCTATCAGAAACTGATTCATGATGTCTGAAGGGCGCGCGCCAACGGATAAACGAATGCCTATCTCATGTGTTCGTTTCGTGACCGATACAAGCATGATGTTCATCACCCCGACTCCGCCAACCAACAGCGAAATGGCGGCAATCGCGGTGATTAATAACGACATGGAGTCGGAGGTTTTTTGTAATGCGCTAGCCAGCTGATCGTCGGTCTGGGTGAAGAAATCTTTTTTACCATGCTCGCGCAACAGCAAGCGTTCCGTTCGGGAGGCGGCTTCCTGCGGCGTTAACGTATCGGCGAAACGCAGCGTAATGGCCTCTAATGGTTTTTCACCGGTAATGCGCTGTTGCAGCGCGGTATAAGGGATCCAGGCCGACATGAAACCGCCAACCACTTTAGGGCCAGGTTTGCTGGCGACGCCGATAATTCGCCAGGGGGCACCGGCAATCTGGACTATCTGCCCTAAAGGATCGTCACCCTCAGGAAAGAGCGTGTCCCGGCCCGTCTCATCAATCACCAGAACCGGTTCACCTTCCGCGACGTCACGGCGCGTGAATCCATTGCCTTGCACGAAGCGTAATCCCTGTAAGGTGAAGTAGTCCTGTGATACCCCTGAGAACATCGTCGATGAGTCATAACCTTTGCGCACGATGATATTCATGCTGCTGACAATGGGAGATACGCCGAGGATCCAGGACTGTTGTTGTAGGGTGTGAATATCGTCCAGAGAAAGCGCCCGTTCCATTTCGGGGCGTTTTTCACCCCATCCGGTACCGGGACGAATCTCGAGTGTAGTTGTTCCCAGCTTACCTATTTCACTCATGATTGCCTGACGTGCGCCTTCGCCGACGGCCATTGAAGAGACAACGGAGGAGATGCCGATAATGATCCCCAGCATAGAGAGAAATGCACGCAGCCGATGACCCAGCAATGAGCGCCACGCCATGCGAACAGACTCGTAAAGACTACGACCTAATGAGGCGCGACCATTGTCGCGTTCCGGTGTGGGTAAATATGTTGGTCCATCGTTGTTCGAAGAGGTGCTTCGTGTGTCAGCGATGATTTTTCCGTCGCTAATTTCAACGATCCGCTGTGCCTGTTGAGCAATCTTCAGGTCGTGAGTCACGATAATGACGGTATGCCCGGTCGCATGCAGTTGATGGAGGACATCCATCAGCGCTTTGCCGCTTACGCTATCGAGCGCGCCAGTGGGTTCATCCGCGAGAATCACTTTTGCGCCATTGATCAGGGCCCGGCAGATACTCACACGCTGTTGCTGGCCACCCGAAAGTTGAGCAGGACGATGATGTAGCCGGTTGCCAAGCCCCAGTTTTTCAGCCAGCGCCTGCGTACGAGCAATCCGTTCATCTTCGGGCATTGCGGTGTAAAGCGCGGGAATGGCGATATTCTCTTGCGCGGTCAGATAAGGCATCAGGTGATAGCGCTGGAAAATAAAACCCAAATAGCGGCTGCGCAGCTCGGCTAGCAGCGCACTGTCTGCATCGTGAACCGGGGTTCCTGCGATGTAGACCTCGCCCGTCGTCGGCTTATCGAGGCAACCAATGATATTCATCAGCGTCGATTTTCCTGAGCCCGATGCACCCACAATCGCCACCATCTCACCCTGTTCGATAGAGAGCGATACCGCATTCAGAACGCGGATTTTCTGTGTTCCGGCAGTGAATTCGCGGGAAACACGATGCAGTTCAATGATGGGTTGCATGTGTTATCCCCGCGCCATTTCCTGTTGAACAATGACCTGGTCGCCCGCATTCAGACCTTCCAGCACTTCGGCATACTGACGGTCATTGATGCCGATACGAACGGTGGTTTCGTGGCGTTTGCCATCTTTCAGCACGGAGACTTTGTAATGATCGGCATTGAGGGCATGCCCCAGGGCGGCAATCGGAATACGTGAGACGTTTTTTGCTTTCGCTACGCGGACGAAGACCTGGGCCGTCATGAATGTTTTCAGCTCGCGCTGCGTGTTAGCGACATCAAAAGCGCCAATGTAGTACACCGCGCTGGTTTGTTGAGTACTTGTGCTACTGCCGGTGCTTTGCTCTTCCAGCGCTTCCTTTGGTGCGGGTTGCACGCTGCCCATTTCGCCGTGATAGCGTTTATCCGGATTTGCAATGACATAGAACCAGAGTGGTTGTCCTGCATGGATTTTCTGGATATCCGCTTCGGAAATTCGCGTTTCGACGCGCATGTGGTCCAGTTCCGCAAGAACCAGAATCGTCGGGGCCGTTTGTGAAGAGACGATAGTTTGTCCTTCGCGGGTGACAATACCCAGAACCTCGCCGTCAATAGGGGCGAGGATTCGCGTATACCCCAGGTTAGCGCTGGCGGTTTTTACCGCCATCTCGGCCTGGACGATCTGCGCGTTGTTCACATCAACCTGCTGCAACTGAGCCTCATACTGCGCTTTTGCCTGCTCATAGTCGCTGCGAACTGCCGAGCCGTCACGCAGCATCCTGCGTTGTCGGTCAAACTCCAGACGATACTGCGTGAGGGTGGCCTGAGTAGAGAGCTTCTGAGCTTTTGCGCTGGCTAACTGCGCTTGTGCATTGTTGAGATCGGACTCCTGCAACGTGGGATCAATCTCTGCAAGCAGCTGGCCCTTTTTCACCCGTTCGCCCTGGCGCACATAAAGTTTGCGGAGCTGACCATTGACCTGCGCCCCGACGTTAACCTGGAGTGCAGGTTTGAGAGTGCCAGTCACCAGCACAACTTTTTCGATATCGCCTTTATCGATTTTTTCAACCTGCCATGTTTCCTGGGGCGAAGGCGTAGCGAGATAAAACATCGCGAAAGCAAAAGCGAAGATCGCGCCTGTGCCGACACAAAGCATGATTTTTCGGGTGCGGGAGGTCACTGCGCGCCAGATGTTCATCTATTTATTTCTCTGTTAACGTGCTGGAGGGAGTACGAGGCGCGATTTGGGTTAGCTGCCCCGCGTTGAGCCGATAAATATGCTGAAATTCCGTCAGCAGCGGCTCACTGTGGGTGACGACAATCAGTGACTTACCGGTTGTGCGGCAGTGGTGATGGATGGCCTTCATCACAATGCTGGCGGTGGCGTCATCAAGGTTGGCGGTGGGTTCGTCCAGCAACAATAGGGGCCTTGCGCTATAAAGCGCTCTGGCGAGTAACAAGCGCTGACGTTGTCCCAATGAGAGCGCAGCGTGACTTTCACGAATCAACGCATCAATTCCCCCGGGGAGCTGCTGTACGACGTCGTTCAGCGCCAGCGATTCCAGCAAAGCCTCAATACGCCCACGGTCGCGCTCACGATACTGGCTATCAAACAGGGTAATGTTTTCTCTGACGGAGGCATTAAACAGAATATCTTCCTGGCTTTGCAGACAGACCCATTGCGCCAGCAGTTGACGGGGGACTGAGTGGTTATGCGTGCTGCACGTTCCTTCTTGCGGTGAAAACAGCCCGGCTATCAGCCTCAGAAGCGTACTTTTCCCCGCCCCGGACTCACCAATAATGGCGATGTGTTCACCCGCAGGTAAGGAGAGCGAAAGGGATTTCAGGATCGCTATTTCCGGATCGTAGGCGTAGGTGATATCGGTAAAATGCAAATCAGGAGTGCCGTCTGTCGGTTGTGGTAATTCGGCATCAGGCATCGCGTCGTTAACGGTTTGTGCAAACAGGCTATGGGCGCGGGTATCAATAATATGAAGCTGAGATTTTTGAATAATGGAGAAGAAGATCCGCGTCACGTAAGAGGTGAAAATTTGTCGCAGGAAGCTATAAGCAAAGAAATCACCCAGTGAGATCAGTTTGCTGTGCACCATCGGCAGTACCACCACCATAAACACCACCATCTCAAGGCTTCCGGTAAGCTGATACAGCCCATCCTTCACTTGCTGGTAAATCTTCTGGCGCTGCAGGCAGGAGAAGAGATCGCGGCTATACCATGCGAACAGCGCTTTACGGTGACCTTCCAGCCCCGCGCTCTTGATGGTGAGCACGCCCTGCAACGTCTCCATAAAAAAGTCATTGAGTGCGGCACTTTTTAGCTGTAATTGCTGGGTGTACCAGCGGTCACGCAAGACTGCCCAGACGCTAATCAGCCCCATTACGGTAACGCCAATGGCAGAAATGGCCGCCAGAACGGGGGCAATCCAGAACATAATGCCGATGGCAATGGTGCAGATGATCCAGTCGGATCGCAGCGCGTTATCCAGCTCAATTTTTTGCAGCAGCCCGGCTTGCCAGGCGGTAAAGCGGCTGAAAATTTCCCCCGGCGCACGTTTTTCAAAAAAGCGCAGAGGGTTGCTGAGTAAACGTGCAAACCCTTTGCTGCCGTTCACCAGAACGAAACGCTTGATGACACGTTCGCTTATCACCCTTACCGCTAACGCCATAAGCGTGGAAACAATGAATGCGACAATAAACCAGCCGTAGGCGAAGGTACTTTTCTCCGTGCTGGAAAAGGCCTGATTGATGGCATTGCTGACCATGGTCGGCATCAGGAACAGCGTTAAAGAGACCAGAAACGTCAGGATCATCAGCCGATAAATGCCCGGTACAGTAGACGTTTCCCGGAAGCTCATGGCGCGCGGCGTGGTGCGGGTGTCTGTTGTCAGGGGTAAAACTGGCCCGGCAAACTGACTATTATCAGGATCGACAATCAGCGCATAGCCGCTGATTTCCTGTTTTAGTGCGCTAAAAGGCAGCCATTGCTCGCCTACTGCGGGATTCATTACGCAAACCTGATTCCCTTTACGCCATGCTAGTAGCACATAGTGGCTTGCGCCATAGTGCAGAATGGCGGGCAGAGGAAGCTCGTCCAGCTCATGATGTTCGAAGAGAACTGGCGTTGTCGCAATTCCCAGGCGCCCCATAATAGACATCAACTTATTCAACGATGTGCCGTGATCGGAAGCGGGGAAAAGCGTACGCAGTGTTTCCAGAGAGACGTTTCGCCCCTGTGTTTGCGCCAGCATTGCCGCACAGGCAAGCCCGCATTCGTTGGTCTCTTCCTGAAAAATAAGCGTGGGGATCGTGTTTTTCATTATTATGTTTAGTGATTGATAAAATAGAGAGAATGGCTATGCCAAAGCAGCCATTCATGGGGATGCTCTTGCAGAGTCTGTTCAATGACATGCGGTAAAACGCGGGCGGTATCAGCGGCATTCACCGGTGGATGAATATGGATCTGCAACGCCCCCTCGTAAGAGAGGTGATAGAACACGACCTGAGCTGACATCGCCCCGGCAAGACGAACAATACCGTTATGCAGACGCGCCGCGCGGCCAAACAGGTGGCAGGGTAATTTTGCGCTCAGTGCGCCTTCGGCCTGTGACGTGTAATCGGGGGAGATGTCGGGAAACAGAATCATATTTTGCTCACCCTTCACCACATCGGTCAGCAAAGCGGTCAGGCCTGACGCCAGGGCTTTACTGTCCTGATGGATTGAGTAGTAGGAGAGGGCAATTCCGCCCATCTCACGCGCCTGCTGGTCATAAAGTTCTGCACTTGAAGAGACAATAACGCCAGCCTTTCCCGGCGTTACGCTGGCGCCGACCATTGCTGCTAATACATCGGATACGCAATGCAGCGGCGCAAGAATAATCGGGATCCGTTTTTGATGGAGCGGTGCGACAACCGCGTCGAGTTCACTGGCGCAGCGGGCAATTTGCTGGCGAACGGCTCTGTTTTGCCCCCATGTTGCCGCTTCTTCCAGTAGTCGACGGCGCACGGCAATCCAGGCGGCGTTAATATGGCCATTTTTACCTGTCAGACAACGGTAGTTTTCTGTGGCTACCGCGCGTTGATGGCGAAATGGACGTCCGATAAGGCCGATGACACACAATACGCGCGCGATACCCATCAGAATAAAAATCGGACAATGGCGCATGAGCTTACGCAAAAGAAATACACCGACGTTGAAAATGCGGCGGCGTATTGTGTGGAAATATTCAGCGCTATTTTTAACGCTGAACACCCCCCAGATAATCAGAAAGCGGATCACTGTGATTATTTATCCTTTTCGAGCAACTGCATCATGCGCTGTGCAAACTCCGGGAAATCACGGTCCTGAGCGACAACATAGCGTTTATTGATAATGAACATAGGGGTCGCGTTGATGTTATAGAATTTAGTGATCTCAGCCATTTTCTGAAGGCGTTGTTTGACCGCGTTACTATCATGCGCATGTTTATAGTCAGAAACGCTGATGTTATTTTTTTTCAGCCAGTCTTCCAGTGCTTTTTCATTTGAGATGTTTATGCCACGCGTAATCACGGCGTTATATGCGCTATCACGCATTTTTTCCTCAATGCCCATTTCTTCAAGCGTGGCGAAAACAGAGGCAAAGGCTGCCAGTCCATTGTCGTCATCAGCAATATGAATAGACTTAAATTCATATCCAGCAGGCAGAACTTTGGCAAAATTAGAGAGGTTTTCCTCGTTCGCAGCACAGTAGTGGCAGCCATAAGACATGACTTCGATAATGCTGTTCTCTTCTGTTATTGGACTGTTTGCTACCTGAGCTGCACTTATCTCACGAAACGGTAATGTTTGATTGTCGTCCGACTTAAAGGTGTTAAATACAAACAGGTGATAACATAAAACCGTCATCAGTGATGAAGTAATGATCAATAATAAAGAGTAACCAATGATGCTAATGCGTTTGTAACGGTAGGTCATATCAGCCTCGAAGTTAACTAGCAAAATACACAGAGGGGAAGCCCCTCTGTGTATCGTGTTACCATTCAGAAATTAACGGTTCGGTACACCGCCACATTTGCTGGAGTCAGCATTTTGCACCGTGGTGGTGGAGCCGTGTTTGTCGGTGCAAGTTGTGATCAATTTGCAGGAGGTCACCCCGCCAACAGTCACGTTCTCATAGGTGCTTTCGCAAGTTTTGCAGCAACCGCCAACAATTTTTGCAGCTTCGATAGAGTTAATTTTTTTCATCTGTAATTTCCTTACATTAGGTTTAATTTATGCAATCACTTGCATTGACATACCAGTCAATTAATTCACCGGTAAATTCTTTATCTTCGCGTACCAGGGTTACGGCGAAGGTGCGATAAGAACTTTAAATGCATTAAATAACGCAATGTTGTTCTCTATTTTTAACTTTCGCATTAAATGGCGTTTGATGAGACTTAATCGACGCACATCAACGCTGACTTCATGGGCTATCTGTGAAAGTGATTTGCCTTTGAATATTTCTTCTATCAGCCATAGTTCATCACTGGATATGATTCTGTCGGCATTATTATTTCGCAGCTCTTTCCGAATGTACCAGGTCAACGTATCACTAAAACAATTGTTTTCCTGTTTGCTGTTTAATAACTCTTTGAAAAAAGTGGTGATGCTTTTTATCGACTCACTTTTCAATAGCCAGTTTGCATTCGGCAGCAAAGAATAGAGTGCAAAAAAGAACGGTAAACTGCTTTTATTTAGCAAGATAACCAACTTTTTATGCCTTTCCTGATAATGCTTTTTCAGTGTGCTCAATACTGTAAAACGATCTGACGGCAAACTGTCCAGGTCGCAAAGGATCCAATTGATGTGTTTATCATTATTCACATCTTCCAGTACATTAACCAGTTGTGAAAAGTTATCAGAGCAGGAAATAGCGCTTTGCTGATCAATAAAATCACACAGTACCGTTTTCATTCCTTCTGTGAAAAAGACATTCTTGTCGTAAAGGAAATATTGATGCATCATTCCCAAAATCCTTTGATGGGCAATTACTGATAATTCAACGTATAGTTTGCTGTGGCGGTAAAGGGCCCTGTGGTGAGCGTGCCCCCGGATAACGCATCCGGTTCACCTTCGACAAAGGCTAAAAAATTAAGCTGCAGTGCCGTGTCGGTAATTGCCGTCGCATTGGTCGGTACATCCAACTTAATGGGCGTCTGGTCGCTTTCCAGTAACCCGATTCCGATTCCCCCGGCATTGCCAGGCGTGACGGCTTTTATCGCTAATCGATCGGTCATATTGCTATTTTCCGTTCCGCTAAATGTCACGGTAACGGCGTTAAAAACGCCGGGGTTACAGTTTTGCAATTTAATGGAAAACGGTACCGGGGTGCTTTTGCCTGTGGCATAGAGTGATTTTGTGGAGATTTCACCGAAATCTACCGGTACACGCTCCGATTCAGGTGCAATACTGCACGGGTAGGCGACAACGACCCCTTTGAAGCTCAGGTCTCCACCAATCAGCTCCCCCATTGCCAGCACAGAAAAAGAAGGGGAAATAGCCAGCAGTGCCAGTGCGCTTACGATTAACTTTCGCATCATTCCCCCTACTGGAACTCGGCGACGACGGTCGCTGATGAGTGGAATTCTCCTTCAGGAATCACGGAGGTGCTGCTTTTGGCAATGGGCGCGGCAATAAGATTCCAGTCGCCCTCGTTGTTAGAGAAGCCCGGCACGTTGTAAAACGTGTTTGGTGCAACCGCATTGCCGGATGTGTCCTTAAGCGAAATACCCAGTTCAGAGCGATCGACCGATCCTGTTGTGCTCAGGTATTTTCCGTCGTCAAAGGCGGGGTCTGCTTGTTGGATCCCGAGCTTGATATTGAGCGCACCTGAAGAGAAACTGCCGCCTTCACATTTCACGTGAATAGGAACGTTTTGGCTGTAATTGGAACCATTAAGCATGTTACCGGTTCCCGGTATGGTGCCAAAGTCGACCACGATTGGCGTCCCCTGGTTTACCGTGCATTTATCCGGTACGGTTATTACGCCAGAGGCGATGGTAATCTGAGACAGTGCCGTTTGGCCCATCGCACCTGCGCCCAGACGGCCATATAAGCGTGCGATCTCCGCGCCCTGTAGGTTAACGCCATTGATGATTGGTTTGGTTATCATAAAGGTCACCCGGCCTTTTGCGCCCGACGTAAAGCTGTTCGCCAGAACGGTGGAAGGTGGTGTGCAATTGTTCTGATAAGCATTGTTGGAAATAGCGCTAAACGGAACGGTTTTGTACTCCCGGAGTTCCCCGCCGATATAGATCTCAATTTTGACATCCATATAGTCGTTTAGCTTCAGATAACCCGCGCTGCTACCTGATTGCGTCAGTGTCGCTTCCGACATGTAGTAAACCGGTTGATTCGTCATCGACTGGCTGCAATACGCCCTTCCCTGAAACATGCCATCGAGATCGAATTCGTTGGGGATTGTCACTCCGGCCTGGTTAGAGGTGATATCCTGATTTTCAACATTAATCAGGTATTGATATGTACCGTTGACCGGAACGATCTCGCCATCCAGCGCCGCTTGAGCACTAAAAGACATGAGCGCCAGTGCCAGGCTGCTGCAACACGGAAAAAAAGCCGCGAACTTCATCATAAGTACTCCATTTTCAGGCGAATCAAACCGCGGAAATCCCCGGCGCTAACGCGGGTTGTTGTTGCTTCCAGCGCGGCCATAAAGGTCAATTCGCTATCGCCTGTTTTTACCAGATAGGGGCGCTCCGTCTGATTGAGTTCGAGCGGTTTACCATCCGCATCAAGCAGTCGAATGCCTGCGCCACGCGTGCTGCCTTCGGTGTGTAATAATTGAGTGTTGATGTCGTCAGACTCGCCAATAAACGTCAGCTGAACCGCTTGTTCACCGGTGGTCCAGGCCCGCCAGTTGTTGCCGGTGGTTTTAGACGCGACGCTTCCCCTAACCATCGATGCCCCTTTCAGACAATCTTTTAAATAGACTTTTATCAGTACCGGTTGGCTGCGATCTCCTGCCTGATGGAAACGGCGCGCGCTAATTTCACCCATCTCAACATCCTGGATACGGCTTTGCATCGCCATCACACAAGGTGAAGCGAAAACGGAGCCATGGAACCGGACAATGCCGCTATCTTCACCGCTATGATCCTGATCGTTATGCTGAGGCAACAACGGCGTACTTGCCCAGGCATTTGCCGCGATGCTTAAGGTCAGAAGCGCAATTAAGGAATATCGATTTCGCATTGCCAGTTTCCTTTTGTGTTAATCCTGTTGAGCTGCGGGTAACGCTTTACAGGTACTGCCATCGCAACGGTATTTCAGCTCGGGATGGCCGCCGTAGTCATTCACGTACATCATTGAAAACTCACCGACACCCGCATCCGTAATGGCAAATTGCTGGCTTGATTTCGGTGCGATCATAATTCCCGGGAAACGGGTAATTTTCTGACCCGCTTTAGAAAGTCCGATGATGGTGACGTAATACGGCGTCGGGTTCTGTGCCGTCATCTGTGTGCCGTTTTTCTGGAATGTCACCTGGTCTTGCCAGATTTCACTCTTGCTTTTGGGAATGATCGCCGCTGGCCGATAAAACAGCTTGATGCGCGATTGCATGGCCAGTTGCAGCACGTTAGGTTTATCCGGCTTAGGTGGAATTTCCCGAACGTTGAGATAAAAAAGGCTCTCTCTGTCCTGCGGCAGTTTTTCTACCCCATCGGTTTTGGTGACGCGGGCAATCCCTTTTTGTCCGCCATTGATGCGCTGCAAAGGGGGAAGCACAACCAGTGGAGAGGTGATCCGGTTGCCTTTTTCATCTTCTACCCATGACTGCGCCAGAAAAGGAATATCCGGGCTGGTATTGGATAAATTCGCGCTCGCTGAAGCGTCTTTTTCGGTAATGATGACGCGTGTGCGATCAAGTGAGACGCCAGCCTGCGCGTAGCTGCTGAGAACGCCCAGCATCATGCCTGCTATCCAGCGGCCATTATTTCTTTTCATGCTCATTTTTAGCCTTTTATACAATGAGATAACTATATTTAAGCGTTTTAGCGGCACGGCAGCAGTGCGCCTGATAGCGTGCTGTTGCTGCCGGACAATGCCGGTATGCTGACCTTGCACTGATCCTTACCGCCCCAATTCACACGCAGTGTTTCATCCGGGTTAACGCCAGCCAGCCAGGCTTTTCCATCTTCCAGCACCATCGCAACGCTGACGCCATCGGCGTTATAGACTTCTGCGCCAAATGGCGGAGTGCTGTTATCGGCCAGTCGAATATTCCCCATCATTTTCATCCCCTTCGCCATACCAAAGGCCTGATAACCAATTGCACCTTCCGTAAGCGTGGTCGTGCTGATGGCTTTTGAGGGTTCGATATCGCTATCCATCGCATCGACGTCCACACGCGTGTCAAAGCTGTTGTAGCTCACGACGTCCGGTACCACGGCGATACCAAAGAGATTGGTACGCGCTTTTTGGCCGTTGAGCGGGACGCCAGCGATACCATTGGTGTCGACCATCATGCGGGCCGTATTAAGCGTTGCGCCGCTGTTATGCATGGCTGCGCCGTGACGTGTGGCCGTAAATCCACCGCGCAACGTGCTGCTAAGCGCCATGTAATGGCCTTGCTGATAGCTGGCATTCGTATTGATTTCTGCAAGTTGTGAACGATGCTGGTAGTAGCCATCAACGTTGGCATATCCGCTTTGGCTGGCACCGGCACGAATGCGCCACAAATTGTTGTAATCGCTGTTATCGGTGTAGGACGCCATGGGGCTGGTTTTGCCGTTATTGCTTTGAATATCCAGACCCGCCCATTTGTTGTCGCCAATCGGTACCGATAGCGAGAATGCGATGGAATCATCACGGCGGCCTTGGTAATCCGTACGATAGGCGGAGAGGTTGGCACTGATACCGCTTATCTCGCCGATACGGAAAGAACGGCCAACGGATACGCCGTAACGATCCTGGCTGCGCTTATCCCAATAATTTTGGTGGGTATAGGTCAGAAACAGCGTGGTCGATTTTCCGGCTTCTCCTGCCCAGAATGTTTTATTACCGGTGATGGTATAGATCTCTTTCTCTCGTCCCAGATTGTCAAAACCCTGATAGCGGTCATCCAGATACTGGGCCATTGAGCGGAAGTTCTCTTCAGAGAAGCGATAGCCCGCAAAGGTGATGGCACTGTTGTATTCATCAAATGTTTTGGCGTAGCTCAGCTTCCATGACGTGCCTTTTAAGCGCTGTCCATCACGCTGACGGCTCCAGGATTCTGTCGCATCGACAGAAATGGCGCCCAGTATGCTCAGGTCACGGCCAATACCTACGGAAGATGCGGTGTACTCTTCGCCGGATGTTTGTAAGCCGCCATACAGCGACCATGCATTACTTATCCCCCAGGAAAAATCACCTGAGACAAAAGACGGCCCCTGAAACTTATGGTTATAGCGCGATGGCGTCCCGCCTGAGATGTTGTAGCGTACGTAGCCTGGGCGGGTCAGATACGGGATGTTGGCCGTATTAACCTGAAATGACGAGACGGAGCCATCCTGCTCTTCAACACGCACGTCCAGCGTCCCGCGCACGGAACTACGAAGATCCTGAATATTAAATGGCCCAGCCGGAACGGTCGTTTCATAAATAACACGGCCGCTTTGGCTAACAGTCACCCGGGCACTGCTTTTGGCTATTCCGTGAATTTCAGGTGCATAACCCTGCAATGCTGGCGGCAGCATGCGCTCGTCGCTCGCAAGGTTGGCACCGGTAAAGCGCAGCGTGTCGAAAACCTGAGAGTTAAGGTAGATTTCGCCGACGGTAAGCTTCGCGGCCATGGTTGGTAGCGGGCGATAGGCGTAAAACTGGTTCCAGTCGAAATCAAACTGGTGATTACTACTTGAGTAGTTGGTCTGATATTCGCCCCGAACGCGCCAGGCCCCGACGTTGACGCCGGCCTGACCATAACCCGATACCGAGTTGTAGTTTTCACTACCATCAAACTGGCGAGTCAGCTGTCCGCTCAGGCTGTAGTCGAAAATTGCGCCGGCAATGCCCTGGTCCCAGCGCTCTGGTGGAGTCCAGTTTGGATCGTTATATTTCATCCATGCCTGTGGGACGGTGATATCCAGTACCCCGGCATAGTTAGTTAATTTGGCGCCAGCCAGACTTTGTAGTGAATAGCAATTCTCATAGACCTGCTTAACCTGCAGCAGCGCATCCTCTTTTAGAGCGAGTTTGGCCAGCAGATCGCCACTGATGCAGGGCTGACTGCTCTTACCTTCAGATACGGCAACGTACTGGATCTTTTCTTGCCCGACCGGTTGGCTGTTTATGCGGATATCGAGCAGGTAGGTTCCAGGCGTCACGTAGTTGTCTGTCGAGAAGCGCGTGAGATCAACATGCGTACGATCGGCAGCATCCAGGACGTCGGTATTAAATTCAACGCTGTCGTCTGCATATCCGGTGGAGCAATAGCAGAACATAATCACCTTGATAGCAATTATCGATATTCTTGTTTTTAATTTTACCGACATGTTTTTCGTCCTGAATAAACCATTGAAATACGAAGTATCCCGCTACGGATTAATCACGAATTAGTTGTAATCAATGAAAAAACGCGCTGTAGCATAAAATTCACCCGTTTTAATATGTTGTTTTACGGGGATAAGCGATGCTGTAAATTTCAGAATATTGTCTTCATCGCTCAATTCGTATCCTGGTGATGGCTTTCCCAATGTGAGAATTTCACCATGCTGATCGCGTAAACGAATACCTACGCCATCTGCATCACCGTTAGTGAGCAGGGCAGTGGGATCGCTTGCAGATGTATCACCAATGAACGTCACATTGGCAAAGGGATACTGATTCTGCGCATTTCCTTTTATTACAATGGAGCATCCCATCAATTGCACAAAAAAAGGATGCGTCAATATACCTTCGTCGTTCATATTCAACGAATGGGCAGAAATATCGCCAAATTCAATCCCAATATCGCGACTATTAGGGTTAATACTGCAGGCCGCCTCAATGAGTTCGCCGTTCATTGCCAATTTCCCTGGGGTCATTGTTGAGGCCTGAGTGAATGAGGCACTCAGTAGCACACATGACACAAACGGTAATAAGAGCGATTGACTTATTTTCATGTGGCTCCCCTGTCAGTGTTATCTGCGCACAGTGCGGGGAATGCTCCCCGCACCAGGCACTTCCTTATGATTACTGGTAATCGATCTGGAAGTTAACGGTGGACTGGAAAGCACCAGCAGTAACGGTGTTCGCGTCGTTGTCAGCTTTCAGATAGGCCACGAAAGGAATCGTGTTAGTACCGTCTACCAGTTGAACTGCGCTGGTACCCTGGCCCCAAACAACATCCTGGCTTGCGCTGTCACGCAGACCAATACCTGCGCCAGAAGCGGTGCCAGAAGTGAAGGCTGCCAGCGTATCGTCAGACGGGTTGATGGTGGTTGGGGTGTAGGAAACCACTGCGCTGGTTGCGACAGTAGTATCGCAATCCTGCAGTTCAATATTTTTCTGCACATTACCGGCACGAGCACCGTTAGCCAGCGCAGATACTGGAATCTGACCGAAATCAACGCTTACCGGGCTTGAATTAGCAGCCAGGCCACAAGCGGTATTTACCAACTCACCCTGAAATTCAATCTGACCATTGGTGGTGTCAGCTAATACAGACATGGAGCTCATTGCAGCGGTGAACGCTACAGCCATAGCAACTTTATTCATTTTCATAACAACATCCTCGTTATACTCGTACCCTAATTAATAGAGTGCTCGATTCTCCGAAATTAACCGGTGATAGAGTCAAAGCACTTTGTTTGTTCCAATAAAGTCCCTGGCAATAATTAAAGAAATTTAATTCTTCGATTCAATTAATGCCCCTCCTTGGAACTGGTGAGGATACTAGCAAAAATAATTTTTGCGTAAAAGCATCACAAACTGTATGCATTAAGTGCGAATTTAAATTCCGTTTTTTTTATTTGCATCAATTTATATCTCGCGAAAGTTAAGGAAAAATCTTAAATCAGCGTCATTTGCAATAGCGGATGCAGGGGGGAACTATTCAACGCCAGCAATGAAAAATTCTGTATATCGAATATTCTGATGTTTTTGAGAGGCGTCAAAAGGGACGTTTCATTTTTTGCGTGGTGTTGTTTTTCTATTAGATAACAAATTTAACATTGGTGAAACATATTGCTGTCGATCATAGTTCCGCTGAAGCGCCAGAAAAAGTAGTGGTATGGCAGCCAGAATTCTCGTATAACAACTAAAAATGAAACAATGTTTTAATTGAGGTATTACCATGATTGTTGGCAACATCCATAATGTGCAGCCGTGGCTGCCGGAAGCGCTGCGCCAGGCCATCGCGCATGTTAAAGCCGAAGTGACCGATGCGACCGCGTTGGGCAAACATCCCATCGACGGCGACCGCGCCTTTTATCTGGTGGCGGAAGATATGACCGAGCCGTGTGAACAGCGCCGTGCCGAGTATCACGCGCGTTATCTGGATATCCAGATTTTGGTGAAGGGGCAGGAGGGGATGACCTTCAGCACGCTGCCTGCGGGCGCGCCGGAGACCGACTGGCTTGCAGATAAAGACATCGCTTTCCTGCCGGAAGGAAAAGAAGAGAAAACCGTTATTCTGAACGAAGGCGATTTCGTGGTGTTCTATCCGGGGGAAGTGCATAAACCGCTTTGTGCGGTCGGTGCGCCTGCGAAAGTACGTAAGATTGTTGTGAAAATGCTGATGGCGTAAGCCTTTTTCCGGCCTGTATGCTGCGTGCATCCAGGCCGGATATGCGTTGTTACTGGCTTAACGTCGCCACCATCACCGCTTTGATGGTGTGCATGCGGTTTTCGGCCTGGTCGAAAACGATGCTTGCCGGGGATTCAAATACCTCGTCGGTAACTTCCATTCCGCCGTGCATACCATATTCTTCCGCCATTTTTTGGCCGAGCGTGGTCTGATCGTCATGGAACGCAGGCAGGCAGTGGAGGAATTTCACCTGCGGGTTGCCAGTGAGCGCCATCATTTGACTATTCACCTGATAATCACGCAGCAGCGCAATACGTTCCGCCCATTTCTCTTTGGCTTCGCCCATCGATACCCACACGTCGGTGTAGATAAAGTCAGCGCCTTTGACGCCCGCCGCGATATCTTCGGTGAGAGTGATATTGCCGCCGTTCTTCTGCGCCAGCGCCTTGCATTCGGTTACCAGGCTCTCTTCCGGCCAGCAGGCCTGCGGGGCGACCAGACGTAAATCCAGCCCGGTTAACGCGGCGGCTTCCAGCATCGAATTGCCCATGTTGTTACGCGCGTCGCCTGCATAAACCAGCGTCATCTCATTGAACGCTTTACCCGGCAAATGCTCCTGCATGGTGAGCAAATCAGCCAGCAATTGTGTCGGATGAAATTCGTTGGTCAAACCGTTCCAGACCGGCACACCCGCGAACTGCGCCAGCGTTTCGACAATCTCCTGGCCGTAACCGCGATACTGAATACCGTCATACATGCGGCCCAGCACGCGAGCGGTGTCTTTAATCGATTCTTTGTGGCCAATCTGGCTGCCGCTTGGGCCGAGATAAGTGACGCGAGCGCCCTGATCGTATGCGGCAACTTCGAAAGAGCATCGTGTGCGGGTTGAGTCTTTTTCGAAGATGAGCGCGATGTTTTTACCGGTCAGTTTTGGCGTCTCGTTGCCGCTTTTTTTATCGGCTTTCAGCTGGGCGGCGAGTTGTAGCAGCGCGTTCAGCTCGGCAGGGGTGAAATCGAGTAATTTTAAAAAGTGCTTCTGATAAAAATTTGGCATCTTGTCCTCGCATGGCTTAGGCCACTTATTGAATTAAAATTCAATTTATATGTATGAATATGCAATTGCAACCCCGATGCACAAATCTTTCTCACAAAGGTGGAGGCAATGCTTGCGGTATGTGACAATAAGAGTAACGCCACATTACGAGGAACGAGCCATGGCAAACCCGGAATTACTGGAAGAGCAGCGTGAAGAGACGCGCCTGATCATCGAAGAACTGCTGGAAGACGGCAGCGATCCTGATGCGCTGTATACCATTGAACACCACCTCTCTGCCGACGATTTTGACGCGCTGGAGAAGTTCGCGGTTGAAGCCTTCAAAATGGGTTACGAAGTGACTGAGCCGGAAGAGCTGGAAGTGGAAGAGGGCGACACCGTCATCTGCTGCGATATCCTTAGTGAATCTGCCCTGAATGCCGATCTGATTGACGCGCAGGTTGAGCAACTGATGACGCTGGCCGAGAAATTTGAAGTTGAGTATGACGGTTGGGGCACTTATTACGAAGATCCTAACGGCGAAGAAGGTGATGACGACGAAGATGACGTCGACGAAGATGATGATGGTGTTCGTCACTAAGCATCATTCACCCACGGCAGCGCCCGCTGCCGTGGGGCAAGGATAAAGCATGGATTACCCGCACATTCTCTCCCCTGTTCTCAATTTTCTTCACTGCACCACGCCACAGGCCTGGCTTGATAAAGCCCGTGACTCGGCGAATCTGCCGCTTTTGTTAACCGACCATCTGGTGTGCGAGCTCAAAGCCGCGCAAACCGCCATGCTGCTGGTGCGTAAATATGTTGCCGATAAGCAGGGCGCGGACTCATTGCTGGCGTGGCTACAACCGTATGAAGCGTTTGCGTTTCGCGACGGGCCGGAGCCGGATTTTGTCGCGCTGCACAAGCAGATCGGTAAAAGCGTAATGCCGCAGACCGACGATCCGTGGGGGCAGGCGCTGATCGACAGCATGGTGCTGTTGATCAAAGAGGAGTTGCATCACTTCTGGCA
The DNA here is from genome assembly GCA_913778145.1 of uncultured Pseudocitrobacter sp. GTDB lineage: Bacteria > Pseudomonadota > Gammaproteobacteria > Enterobacterales > Enterobacteriaceae > Pseudocitrobacter. The sequence goes on along the minus strand of CAJYVI010000070.1, from coordinate 3,190 downwards.
GGTACGCGAAGCCATGGCCGCGCGTCAGATCCCCTATGTGAAGATCACCGCCAGCCGCTACGCGAAGGGCATGCTCAAAGAGGTGCGCACGCACGAGCCGTTGACGCTGATTGATAAACTGATTTGCGGGGCTTATATCGAAGCGCGTTCCTGCGAGCGTTTTGCCGCGCTGGCACCGTATCTCGATGAGCCATTACAGAAGTTTTATCTCTCCCTGCTACGCTCTGAAGCCCGCCATTATCAGGATTACCTGGCGCTGGCGCAGCAGGTATCGAAAACGGATATTACCCCGCGCGTACGTTTCTTTGGTGAGGTTGAAGCGGCATTAATTAGCACGCCAGATGCGGAGTTTCGTTTTCATAGTGGTGTGCCGATGTGAGAGATAATCTTACAATGCTTTCAGCATCCGCACTTCACAATCCACGTGCCCGGTGCAGCCCAACGGTTCGCTGATGTGCTCGAAGCCTAAGTGTTCATACAGACCAATGGCTTCGCGCAGAAACTCGGTGGTTTCAAGATAGCAGTGCTTGAAACCCTGTTCGCGTGCGTGATCGAGCGCCATCAGCGCTAACTTCTTAGCCAGCCCCTGGCCGCGCACGGAGGGGAGAAAATACATCTTCTGCAATTCGCAGATATCCGGCTCGCTACAGCCTAACGGCGCGACGCCGCCGCCGCCAACCACCTGACCATTCTGCTCAACGACCCAATACGCCGCACCCGGCTGGCTGTAGACTTGATACAGTTCGTCCAGATTCGGATCGGCAACGGTATAGCCTTTGTCGGCGGTCAGGCCGTATTCAGCAGAGACCTGGCGAATAACGCGGGCAATAGCAGAATTGTCGTCAGCGGCGAGCGGGCGCAGCGTGGCGGCGACAGGAGATATAACACTCATAGCGAAACTCGAAATAAATAGTGACGGAGATATGCAGTTAATAACACCCTGGGCGGGTGAGTGCAAGCGAGGATAATTCAGGGAGGAAAATCAGGTGTGCCTGCATGCGAGCCGTGTCATCCGGCAAACAAACAGGCACAACCTCAGGGCATTACAGCGCGGCGATCACCGCTTGCTGCTCAATCAACTTCGCTTTCGCTTCTGCATAACCGTCCAGCTTCTCACGCTCTTTGGCGATCACCGCTTCCGGTGCGCGCGCCACAAAGCCTTCATTGGACAGCTTGTTCTCGATGCGGCTGATTTCACCTTCAATCTTCGCCACTTCTTTCGCCAGACGCGCCAGCTCATCGTCTTTGTTGATGAGGCCCGCCATCGGGATCAGCAGCTCAGCGCCGTCGATGATTTTGGTCACGGATACCGGGCCTTTGTCATCGGTTGGCAGCACGGTGATGCTTTCCAGACGCGCCAGGTTCAGCAGGAAGCTACGGTTGTCGTTCACACGACGCTCTGCATCCGCACTGCAACCGCGCAGCAGTAGCTCCAGCGGTTTGCCCGGGGCGATGTTCATTTCCGCACGGATGTTACGTACAGCAACGATCGCCTGTTTCAGCCACTCGGTGTCGGCCAGTGCGGCTTCATCAACCTGAGACGCATCGTATTCCGGGAACGGCTGCAACATGATGGTGTCGGCGGTGATACCGCAAATCACTTTCACACGCTGCCAGATGGTTTCGGTGATAAACGGAATGATCGGATGCGCGAGGCGCAGCAGACCTTCCAGAACCGTAACCAACGTATGGCGAGTACCACGCAGTTCAGACTCAGAACCCCCGGTCATTACTGGCTTGGTCAGCTCCAGATACCAGTCGCAGAACTGGTTCCAGGTGAACTCATACAGAATGCCCGCGGCGATATCGAAACGGTAGCTATCCAGCGCTTCGCGGTATGCTTTCACGGTCTGGTTGAATTCGGCCAGAATCCAGCGGTCGGCCAGCGACAGCGTCATTTCGCCGCCGTTGAAGCCGCAATCATTTCCTTCAGTGTTCATCAGCACAAAGCGGCTGGCGTTCCACAGCTTGTTACAGAAGTTACGGTAACCTTCCAGGCGCTTCATATCCCAGTTGATATCGCGGCCGGTAGAGGCCAGCGCCGCCAGGGTGAAGCGCAGGGCATCAGTACCGTGTGGCTCAATGCCGTTCGGGAACTGTTTCTCGGTACGCTTGCGGATTTTCTCCGCCATCTGCGGCTGCATCATATTGCCGGTGCGTTTCTCCAGCAGGTCTGCCAGCGAAATCCCGTCAACCATATCCAGCGGGTCGATAACGTTACCCTTGGATTTGGACATCTTCTGACCTTCGTCGTCACGAATCAGACCGGTCATGTAGACGGTGTGGAACGGCACCTGCGGCTTGCCATTTTCATCTTTGATGAAGTGCATGGTCATCATGATCATGCGGGCAATCCAGAAGAAGATAATGTCGAAGCCGGAAACCATCACGCTGGTCGGGTGGAACTGACGCAGGGCGTCGGTGTTTTCCGGCCAGCCGAGCGTGGAGAAGGTCCACAGCGCGGAGGAGAACCAGGTGTCGAGAACGTCTTCGTCCTGACGCAGCGCAACGTCCGCGCTCAGGTTGTTTTCCTGACGCACTTCTTCTTCGGTGCGGCCAACGTAGACGTTGCCGTCGTTGTCGTACCATGCCGGGATGCGGTGACCCCACCACAGTTGACGAGAGATACACCAGTCCTGAATATCACGCATCCAGGAGAAGTACATGTTTTCGTACTGCTTCGGCACAAACTGAATGTCGCCGTTCTCAACCGCTTCAACCGCCGGTTTCGCCAGCACGTCGGCACGCACGTACCACTGGTCGGTCAGCATCGGTTCGATAACTACGCCGCCACGGTCGCCGTAAGGAACGGTCAGGTCGTGCGGTTTGATCTCTTCCAGCAGGCCGAGGGCGTCTACGGCGGCTACGATCGCTTTACGCGCGGCAAAACGCTCCAGTTTCTGGAACTCTGCCGGGATCTCATTGGAGTAAACGTCAGATTCGTTGCCTTTGGTGTCGTACACTTCCGCCGTTTCACGGATATCACCGTCAAAGGTCAGAATGTTGATCATCGGAAGTTGATGGCGACGACCCACTTCATAGTCGTTAAAGTCATGCGCCGGGGTGATTTTCACGCAGCCGGTGCCTTTTTCCATGTCGGCGTGTTCGTCGCCCACGATCGGAATACGACGGTTAACCAGCGGCAGAATGACATATTTGCCAATCAGATCTTTGTAACGCGGATCTTCCG
>CAJYVI010000069.1 GCA_913778145.1 uncultured Pseudocitrobacter sp. | reverse complement strand
ATTGGGTGGAAGGCTGGCTGTGGCCGGATACCTGGATGTACACCGCCAATACCAGCGATGTGGCGATCCTCAAACGTGCGCATCAGAAGATGGTCACCGAGGTCGATAAGATCTGGGAAGGTCGCATGGAGGGGCTGCCCTATAAAGACAAGAATGAATTGGTGACGATGGCGTCGATTATTGAAAAAGAGACCGCCGTTGCCGATGAGCGCGATCGCGTGGCTTCTGTCTTTATCAACCGTCTGCGTATCGGTATGCGTCTGCAAACTGACCCGACCGTGATTTACGGCATGGGTGAGCGTTATAATGGTAAATTGACGCGCAACGATCTGGAGACGCCGACGGCTTACAATACCTATGTGATTGCCGGTATGCCACCGGGTCCAATCGCGGCACCTGGCGAAGCGTCGCTAAAAGCCGCGGCGCATCCGGCCAAAACGCCGTATCTCTATTTTGTTGCTGACGGAAAGGGCGGTCACACCTTTAATACCAACCTGGTCAGCCATAACCGCTCAGTGCAGGACTACTTAAAAGCCCTTAAGGAAAAAAATGCGCAGTAACTATATCGTCATCGAAGGTCTGGAGGGCGCAGGGAAAACGACCGCGCGTGATGTGGTGGTAAACACCCTACAGGAACTGGGCATCACGGATCTGGTTTTTACCCGTGAGCCGGGTGGGACCGTCCTTGCTGAAAAACTGCGTAGCCTGGTGCTCGATATCAAATCCGTCGGTGATGAAGTGATTACCGATAAAGCTGAAGTTTTAATGTTCTACGCCGCGCGCGTACAACTGGTTGAGACGGTCATTAAACCTGCGCTCGCGAAGGGCGAGTGGGTGATTGGCGATCGCCACGATCTCTCTACCCAGGCGTATCAGGGCGGTGGCCGTGGTATCGATCAGCAGATGCTGGCCACGCTGCGTAATGCGGTGCTGGGCGATTTCCGCCCGAATCTGACGCTCTATCTCGACGTTACGCCGGAAGTGGGCCTGAAACGCGCCCGTGCGCGTGGCGATCTCGATCGCATCGAACAGGAGTCGCTGAACTTCTTCAACCGTACCCGCGCGCGTTATCTTGAGCTGGCGGCGGCGGATGACAGTATCCGTACAGTAGATGCGACGCAGCCGCTGGAGAAGGTGATGCGTGATATCCGCCAAACGGTTATTGACTGGGTTGCGGAGCAGCAGGCATGAAATGGTATCCGTGGCTGCGTCCCGCTTTTGAACAGCTGATTACCAGCTATCAGGCTGGTCGAGGCCATCATGCGCTGCTGGTTCAGGCGCGCGCAGGCATGGGCGATGAAGCGCTAGTCTATGCTCTGACGCGTTACCTGATGTGCCAGCAGCCTGATGGACATAAAAGCTGCGGAAAATGTCATAGCTGCCAGTTAATGCAGGCCGGTACGCATCCTGACTATTACGCGCTTGCGCCGGAAAAAGGCAAGAGCACATTGGGTATTGATGCGGTGCGTGAGGTTAGCGAGAAGCTGTACGAGCATGCCCGACTCGGTGGTGCGAAAGTGGTGAGGATTGCCGATGCGGCGATCCTCACAGAAGCGGCTGCCAACGCGTTGTTGAAAACGCTGGAAGAGCCGCCGAAAAATACCTGGTTCTTCCTGGCCTGCCAGGAGCCCGCGCGTTTGCTGGCCACTTTACGCAGCCGATGCCGTCTTTTTCACCTCGCTCCGCCGTCGGAACAGTACGGACTGGCCTGGCTGGGGCGTGAAGTGACAATGTCACAAAATGAGCTGCTGGCGGCGTTACGCCTCAGCGCCAGCGCGCCTGCGGCGGCGCAAACGCTGCTTCAGGAAGAGAGCTGGGCATCTCGCGCAAAACTGTGTCAGGGGCTCTCTGCTACCCTTAGCAGCGGTGACTGGCTGGCACTGCTGCCGCTGCTGAACCATGAATCGGTCGCCCAGCGTCTGCACTGGCTGGCTTCGCTGCTGCTGGACGCGCTTAAACAGCAGCAGGGTATTAGCGCTATCGTGAACGTCGATTACGGCGTGTTAGTGCATCAGATTGCCCATGCGGTAACGCCAGCGCGCCTACAAGCGATCGTGGCGGATATCTGTTCCTGCCGCGAACAACTGCTGAACGTGACGGGATTGAACCGCGAATTAATCCTCACCGAGCGCCTTCTGCGCTGGGAACATTACTTGCAACCTGGTGCGGTACTGCCGGTATCGCATCTCTAAGAGAGACATTATGTTTTTAGTCGACTCGCACTGCCATCTTGATGGCCTCGATTATGAAAACCTGCATAAAGATGTAGATGACGTGCTGGCCAAAGCCGCCGCGCGCGATGTGAAGTTTTGTCTGGCTGTGGCCACTACCTTGCCCGGTTATCGTGGCATGCGCGATTTGGTCGGCCAGCGCTCTAACGTAGTTTTCTCCTGCGGCGTGCACCCCCTCAATCAGGATGAAGAGTACGACGTAGAAGAACTGCGCCGTCTGGCGGCAGAAGAGGGTGTGGTCGCGATGGGTGAAACCGGGCTTGACTACTATTACACGCCGGAAACGAAGCCCCGCCAGCAGCTCTCCTTCCGCCAGCATATCCAGATTGGTCGCGAGTTGAACAAACCGGTCATCGTTCATACGCGCGATGCACGTGCTGACACGCTGGCGATTCTTCGCGAAGAAAAAGTGACGGATTGCGGTGGCGTACTACACTGTTTCACAGAAGACAGAGAAACCGCAGGTAAGCTGCTGGATATGGGCTTCTATATCTCTTTCTCGGGAATTGTGACCTTCCGTAATGCCGAACAGCTGCGTGATGCAGCGCGTTATGTGCCGCTGGATCGTCTGCTGGTTGAGACGGATTCGCCATACCTGGCGCCTGTACCGCACCGCGGTAAAGAGAACCAGCCTGCAATGACGCGGGATGTTGCGGATTACATGGCCGTTCTGAAGGGCGTTTCTATTGAAGAACTGGCGCATCAGACGACACAAAACTTCGCCAGCCTCTTCCATATTGACCCTGCCCGCCTGCAACTTCCCTGATTTCTCTGCTTATTTTAAAGCTCGTAATTAATAGGCAAAGCGAGTAAAGTTCACCGCCATTAAAATGGCGGTGGATGGCCTTTTTGTAACATTTGGCAATCAGTTATGTAAATTTTCATAAGTATTTCATCTGTCGCTCATTGAAACGTGATAGCCGTCAAACAAAGTTCAGGGTATTTATTTTACTCTGTGTAATAAATAAAGGGCGCTCAGATGCCCGTTACATCGCGAGGTTACTCCCCCCTCGCTAATGCGTGAAAACGTAGAAAAAATACACAACATCATTCTTGTTGCGTCAGCAGGCACCGTAACTGCCACTCACGCAGACGTAGCCCGAAAGGTGATGTGTAAAAGCACAAATACTCAGGAGCACTCTCAATTATGTTTAAGAATGCATTTGCTAACCTGCAAAAGGTCGGTAAATCACTGATGTTGCCAGTATCCGTACTGCCTATCGCAGGTATCCTGCTGGGCGTCGGTTCTGCAAACTTCAGCTGGCTGCCAGCCGTCGTTTCCCATGTTATGGCGGAAGCGGGCGGTTCCGTTTTTGCCAACATGCCGCTCATCTTCGCTATCGGTGTTGCGCTGGGCTTCACCAATAACGACGGTGTTTCCGCTCTGGCTTCCGTTGTAGCCTACGGCATCATGGTAAAAACCATGGCTGTGGTTGCGCCACTGGTGCTGCATCTCCCGGCTGAAGAAATCACCGCGAAGCACCTGGCGGATACCGGTGTTCTCGGCGGTATCATCGCCGGTGCGATCGCCGCGTACATGTTCAACCGCTTCTACCGTATCAAGCTGCCTGAGTATCTGGGCTTCTTTGCCGGTAAACGATTCGTTCCGATCATCTCTGGTCTGACCGCAATCTTTATGGGCATCGTGCTCTCCTTCATTTGGCCGCCGATTGGTACTGCTATCCAGACCTTCTCTCAGTGGGCTGCGTACCAGAACCCGGTTGTCGCGTTTGGTATCTACGGCTTCATCGAGCGCTGCCTGGTGCCGTTCGGTCTGCACCACATCTGGAACGTACCTTTCCAGATGCAGATTGGTGAATTCACCAACGCCGCAGGCCAGGTGTTCCACGGCGATATCCCGCGTTATATGGCCGGTGACCCGACTGCGGGCAAACTGTCCGGTGGTTTCCTGTTCAAAATGTACGGCCTGCCGGCTGCGGCGATTGCTATCTGGCACTCTGCTAAACCGGAAAACCGTGCAAAAGTGGGCGGTATCATGATCTCCGCGGCGCTGACCTCGTTCCTGACCGGTATTACCGAGCCGATCGAGTTCTCCTTCATGTTCGTTGCGCCGATCCTGTACATCATCCACGCGATTCTGGCGGGTCTTGCATTCCCAATCTGTATCCTGCTGGGTATGCGTGACGGTACGTCGTTCTCTCACGGCCTGATCGACTTTATCGTTCTGTCTGGTAACAGCAGCAAACTGTGGCTGTTCCCGATTGTCGGTATCTGCTATGCGATCGTTTACTACACCATCTTCCGCGTGCTGATTAAAGCACTGGACCTGAAAACGCCGGGCCGTGAAGATGCATCCGAAGACAGCAAAGCTGGCGCAACCAGCGAAATGGCACCGGCTCTGGTGGCGGCTTTCGGCGGTAAAGAAAACATCACTAACCTTGATGCCTGCATCACCCGTCTGCGCGTCAGCGTGGCTGATGTCGCGAAAGTTGACCAGCCTGGGCTGAAGAAACTGGGCGCGGCAGGTGTGGTTGTTGCAGGTTCCGGCGTTCAGGCGATTTTCGGTACTAAATCCGATAACCTGAAAACCGAAATGGATGAATACATCCGCAATAACTAAGCTCGGTTGAGCGAAGTTGGGGAGAAGAAAAGGGGAGCCGAATGGCTCCCCTTTTTGCTACCTGAGATTGTCTGATGCACTGCGCTTATCAGTATCTACAATTTACTGTTCCTGGCATTACGCGATGGCATTCTCTTCTAACTGACGCATAAACTGTCGAACCCATTCCATACGTGTTTTACGTTCGCTCAGTTCCTGGAAGAACTTTAGCCGCGTTGGGCCGTCCAGGCGAAAGTGCTGCGGCTGTTTCTGCAACAGACCAATCAGCCAGCTCGGGTTGACGTGGTTTTTCTCGGCGAACTCAATCACGCCGCCTTTCTCATTGCCTTCCAGCTTCCGAATACCCAGTTTCTGCGCCTGTTGACGCAGACGCGCGATATCCAGCAGCGTACGCGCTGCATCCGGCAGCAGGCCGAAGCGGTCAATCAGTTCCACTTTGATTTCATCCAGCTCGCTTTCGCTTTTCGCGCTGGCGATACGTTTGTAGAAGGAGAGACGCGTATTCACATCAGGAATGAAATCATCCGGCAACAGCGATGGCATACGCAACTCCACTTCCGTTTGCTGGCTGGTGAGATCTTCCAGCGACGGCTCACGGCCTTCTTTCAGGGCATCAACGGCGTTTTCTAAAAGCTCCATATAGAGTGAGAAACCGATGGTTTCCATTGAACCGCTCTGATCTTCGCCAAGCAGTTCACCCGCGCCGCGAATTTCAAGATCGTGCGTTGCTAGCGCAAAACCTGCGCCGAGATCTTCCAGAGAAGCAATCGCTTCCAGACGTTTCTGCGCATCGGTGGTCATCGCCTTCGGATGCGGTGTCAACAGCCAGGCATAGGCCTGGTGATGCGAACGCCCCACACGGCCACGCAGCTGGTGCAGCTGCGCCAGACCGAAGTGATCCGCCCGTTCAATGATAATGGTGTTGGCGGTTGGAATGTCGATCCCGGTTTCGATGATGGTGGTACACACCAGCACGTTAAACCGCTGATGGTGGAAATCGTTCATCACCCGTTCCAGTTCGCGTTCGCGCATCTGACCATGGCCAATCGCGATACGCGCTTCCGGCACCAGTTCTGCCAGTTTATCCGCTGTTTTCTGGATATTTTCGACGTCATTGAACAGGTAATAGACCTGACCGCCACGCAGAATTTCACGCAGAATGGCTTCGCGTACCACCAGGTTATCGTATTCACGCACGAAGGTTTTCACCGCCAGTCGGCGCGCCGGCGGCGTGGCAATAATCGACAAATCGCGCATGCCGCTCATCGCCATATTCAGCGTTCGCGGAATTGGCGTAGCGGTGAGCGTCAGGATATCCACATCGGCGCGCATCGCCTTAATGCGCTCTTTGTGACGCACGCCGAAGCGGTGCTCTTCATCGACAATCAGCAGACCCAAATCTTTCAACTTTACGTCGCTTTGCAGCAGTTTATGGGTACCGATGAGAATATCGATTTTTCCCTCGGCAGCTTGTTCCAGAATCTGCGTCTGCTCTTTGGCGCTACGGAAGCGGGAGAGCATTTCAATGCGTACCGGCCAGTTGGCGAAGCGGTCGCGGAAGTTATCGTAGTGCTGTTGCGCCAGCAGGGTGGTCGGCACCAGCACCGCGACCTGTTTGTTGTTTTCAACAGCGAGGAATGCAGCGCGCATCGCCACTTCGGTTTTACCAAAGCCCACGTCGCCACACACCAGACGGTCCATTGCCAGCGGCTGGCACATATCGCTTAACACGGCATTAATGGCCTGCGCCTGATCCGGCGTGGTTTCGAACGGGAAGCTATCGCAGAAAAGCTGATACTGCTCACGATCGTGTTTAAAGGCAAAGCCTTCTTTCGCCGCACGCTGAGCGTAGATATCAAGCAATTCTGCTGCGACATCGCGCACTTTCTCTGAAGCTTTCTGTCGGGCGCGCGCCCAGGCATCGCCGCCCAGTTTATGCAGAGGCGCGTTTTCTTCTGCACCGCCCGCATAGCGGCTAATCAGGTGCAGCGAGGAAACCGGCACATACAGTTTGGCCTCGTTGGCGTAGGTCAGCATCAGATATTCGCCTTTGATGCCGCCGGCCTCCAGCGTGGTCATCCCCGCATAGCGCCCAACCCCGTGTTCCAGATGCACCACTGGCTGGCCGATATGCAGTTCGGCCAGGTTGCGGATTAAGGTATCCGGATTAATGGTGCGGCGGGAGTCCTGACGACGTCGCGCCACGCGCTCGCCGAGCAGGTCGCTTTCACAAATCAGCGCCCGGTTGTTTATGGTATCGATAAACCCGTGTTCCGCCGCGCCAATCATCAGATAGCGCCCGGTATCCGTGGCTTCATCCAGCCGCAGGATGCGTTTTGGCGACAGCTTAATGCGCGCCAACAGCTCGCTCAACGCTTCACGGCGGCCTTCACTCTCTACGGAGAAAATCACCGGGCCGGTGAAGGATTCCAGGAAGCGGCGCAGGTTATCCAGCGGCGCTTTGTTTTGCGCCTGAATCGCCAGCTCTGGCAGCGGCTGGAAGCCCAGATTGGTATTGGCGGCTTTCTCCGGCAGATGCTCCGTTTTAAGCTGAATGCGCGGCCATTTTTTCAGCTCGCTATTCAGTTCATCGGGACGCAGCCAAAGCTTTTCAGGTTCCAGCAGCGGGCGCATGGGATCAACGCCGCGATTCTCAAATCGTGCCTGTGCATCGGCCTGGAAGCGCGTGGCGCTGGCGTCGAGGTCACCGGTATTGACCAGCAGCGTATTGGCCGGGAAATAGCTGAACAGCGGCGGCAACGTTTCGCTAAAGAACAGCGGCTGCCAGTACTCGATCCCCGCAGGCAGCGTCCCCTTACTGACCTGTTGATAGATATGCTCGGCGTCGCGTTTGACATCGAACTTATCGCGCCACTGGCTGCGGAACAGTTCGATGGCGGTTTTATCCGTCGGAAACTCGTGTGCAGGCAGAAGATTAATGGAGCCCACTTCTTCCAGCGTGCGCTGGCTGTCCGGGTCGAACACGCGCAGGCTGTCGATTTCATCATCGAAGAAATCGAGACGATAGGGCTGCTCGCTGCCCATCGGGAAGAGATCGAGCAATGCGCCGCGCGTGGCATACTCGCCGTGCTCCATTACCTGATCGACGTGACGATAACCCGCGCTGTCGAGCTGCGCACGCAGGGCATCGCGTGACAGACGCTGCCCTTTTTGCATCATCAATGCATGGCCGTGCAGATAACTGTGCGGGCAAACGCGCTGCATCAGCGTGCTCACCGGAACAATCAACACGCCACGCTGCATCATCGGCAATTGGTAAAGCGTTGAAAGACGAGACGAAATTATGTCCTGGTGCGGCGAGAAACTGTCGTAAGGCAGCGTTTCCCAGTCGGCGAGGTTCATCACCAGATTATCGGTAAACTGGCTGATTTCATCGTGCAGTCGCAGGGCATTTTGCATGTCCGGCGCAATCAGGATGACGGGGCCTGCATGGCGTTCGGAAATCTCCGCGACCAGCGTGGCGCAGGCTGCGCCGGTCAGTTCCCCCAGTTGACGCTGATCGCCAGCTTTGGTGGGTAGGGCGTAACGGGCTAGTTCAGGCATAGCGGGGCACGTTCTCCAGAAACCGCATTGTGACACGGTAAAAATATCAATTTATTACGCTTATTATCCGTGATGGCGGCGGGAGTGCAACTGTGGAAAGTAGAGGAAAGAAAACGCCAGGCCCGGAAGCCTGGCGTGACGGGTTATGACGTCGCCAGCGTGCGTTTAGCCGGTGGACTAAACAACAGGTCGTCCGTCAGACGGCGTGAAATCTGGCGCACGACAAGGCCAAACAGCGTACACACGACCAGGCTTAGCAGCGGATAAGTCAGCAGCAGCGCCAGTTCGCTGGTCGCCGTGAGAGCATGTCCGTTGACCTGTTTGATGAGCACCAGGCTTGCGCCTTCGACCAGAATGCGGTGCGTGGTGTAGATGGCAATGGTGTTTGAACCCACCACGTTCAGCCAGTTATTTTCGCGTGGTTGAATAAAGTGACTGGCACGCCAGAACAGTTTCATGATGACGAAAATTGACAGCAGCGCCATCAACAGCGGAATGCCTTTGAAGTAGAGCGCCACGGCGGCAAGTGCGAAAACCAGAAGCGGAACAAACGTTTTGCGCGACAGGGCTGTTGTCAGCCAGGTCATCACCGCCGTGCCGTACCATGCGCCGAGTGCATAATAGATAACGTTACGCAGCACGCTATTCATTCCCCACCACGGCAGCGGCAGGAAGTTGATCGCCACGCTGAGCACGGCTAACGCGACGATGAGCGGCGCCTTCACTCGCACAAACAGTTTGCAGAATATGAAGTAGACGACCAGCGCGTAGAGATACCACAGGCTGGTGCTGGCGGTGAGCATGCCATATAGAAACTCGCCGGGGTTATCGGCGTAGGCGGCGTTGGCAGTATTACCCAGGTCGCGCTCAGGCGCCAGCCAGCCGTTTAGCTGACGCAGCGCCAGCCATTGCAACAGGCCCCACAGCGCTAGCACATAAACAATGTTCCAGATGCGCTTATCAACGCAGCCTTGCCACGGCACTTCGGCAATATAGCGTTGAATGAGAAAGCCTGAGATAAAGAAAAAGACCGGCATGCGGAACGGGGCGAGGTATAAATTAAAGTAGATCCAGCATTTCGAGAGCGTCTCTGACCAGGGATGCTGGAACGCTAAGAGATGAGGATAGAACGTAATTACCGAGTGGTACACCACCACCAGACAGATGCATAGCCCTTTTATCTGATTGATCCATAATGTCTTTTTTTGCATGTCGCCACTGCCTTTGTTGCCAAAAAATAAGGCGTTATCCTGAAGATCATCAAAAGGGATGTAATGGGTAACAGTCTGTATTCAGACCATTTTCAGAAAAGGATCAGGTCACAAGCGCGCGATTTTTCGGCGCTAACGACGAAAATCAATCGCCTGTTTTATCTGCGAATCTGCAACCAGTTGATTGATTTTTAGGATTTTTTTAACCCAACGATGACGAAAACTTACTGTTTCACTCATTTACGCTCTTTGCTTTCGCTTATATACTCATGCCTCTGCTATCAGCAAAGACGGATTACATGTATCAACCTGTCGCACTATTCATTGGCCTGCGTTATATGCGTGGGCGCGCAGCGGACCGCTTCGGTCGCTTTGTTTCCTGGCTGTCGACAATCGGCATTACGCTTGGCGTAATGGCGCTGGTTACCGTACTTTCGGTGATGAACGGCTTTGAACGTGAGCTGCAAAACAACATTCTGGGGCTGATGCCTCAGGCCATCCTGACCGCTGAAAACGGTTCGCTCAATCCCCAAACGCTGCCTGAGAAAGACGTTAAGCTACAGGGCGTTACGCGGGTTGCACCACTAACCACCGGCGATGTGGTGCTGCAAAGCGCGCGCAACGTCTCGGTTGGCGTGATGCTGGGTATTGATCCCGCACAGAAAGATCCGCTGACGCCGTATCTGGTCAACGTCAAACAGAGTGCGCTGGAAGCGGGCAAATATAATGTCATTCTCGGTGAAAAGCTGGCGGAGCAACTGGGCGTTAACCGTGGCGATCAGCTGCGCGTGATGGTGCCGTCGGCCAGCCAGTTTACGCCGATGGGCCGCGTCCCGAGCCAGCGTCTGTTTAATGTCATCGGCACCTTCGCCGCAAGCAGCGAAGTCGATGGCTATCAAATGCTGGTCAACATTCAGGATGCTTCGCGCCTGATGCGCTATCCGGCTGGGAATATCACCGGCTGGCGTCTGTG
>CAJYVI010000068.1 GCA_913778145.1 uncultured Pseudocitrobacter sp. | reverse complement strand
CAGTACCAAGTCAATATAACGGCGCTGTAGTAAAGTACGCTAACGAGGGGGCAACAAAGGCAACCGTCATAGCTGACTGGGGTATACCGAGCTCAGCTATTTCAGTTGATAAGAATACTACTGCATATCAGTGGAATTCTGATAACGGCTCAACGTCATCGGGGAATTTCGATACGCATACACTGGCAACCGGCTCTGCCAACTCAGGAACGGATTGTCTCGGATGTGGCGTGCAAACTTTTGGCATGGGGGTCAGCCATACTGCGGGAGCGACATCTGCAAACATAGAGACTCATGCGTGCGCGCTTACGGTTCTGGTCAATAACATCGACGACAAAGTCAAAGCCGCTAATCTTGTTGGCACTGTGGATGATAAATGTTATTCACACTTTGAAAAAGCACTGACGCTGAACCCTAATGCAGTCAATCTGCATAATCAGGAAATTACGCATAACCAGCATGTGGCAGCAGGTAAAGCATTAGTCGGTGTGCTTGCTCTTGTCGGTGCTGGGGCAGCTGTTTATCACGCTAATCACTAAAAAACTAAGGTAAAATGATGAAACTTTTTATATCGGGTTTGCTTTTATGTATTACTTTCTCCGTTATGGCTTGCCCTAAGGGTGAACATCCCTATGGCGGAACCGGTTCTCACCACAAAGGTGGTTGGTGTGGCAATTAAGCGATAAGCAATATCTTTTTTTATATTATTTATTCGACACAAAAACCCAGAAATAAATCCTGCCACTTTCGCTATTCTTCTAATGGCCGATTTATCTCAACCCGTAATTAGCATAGGCTATCAATACAGATATGCCATGCAAAGCACGATTTCGTCGAATAAAAAACGTTTGGGAAATCTCTGTACATTTTTATGAGATTTCCCATGAAAAGCCATTTTCATCAGTTCATAACCTTGTGTTTTAATGGTGTGAACCACGGTATGATTTTCAGCCAGAAACGTAACCCGTAGAGAATGAAAAATGGAAAACAAAAACTACCAACACCTCACCCGCACCTTCCAGCGTCTCTCCCGTTTTTCACACCTTTCCGCCATCGCAGGCTGGGATATGTTTGCCATGATGCCGCCGGGCGGCAGCAACGCGCGTAGCGAAGCGCTGGCAGAACTCGGCGTGTTGCAGCATCAGATCCTGACCGATAAACAGGTTGGCGAATGGCTGCGCAATGCGGAACAGGAAAATCTTAACGACCTCGAACAGGCCAATCTGCGCGAAATGGCGCGTCATTATCAGCAGGCCGCCCTGCTGCCGGAAAGCCTGGTCGAAGCCAAATCGCTGGCCGGTAGCCGTTGTGAGCACGCCTGGCGCACGCAGCGCCCGAACAACGACTGGCAGGGCTTCGCGGAAAATCTAAAAGAAGTGGTTAAACTCAGCCGGGAAGAAGCGCGTATCCGTGCGCAGGCTAAAGGCTGTTCACCTTATGATGCGCTGCTGGATATTTTTGAGCCAGATATGACCAGCGCACGCTTGGACGTATTGTTTGGCGATCTTAAATCCTGGTTGCCAGAACTGTTAACCAACGCGGTAGAAAAGCAGGCCAGCAAAACGCTGGTCGCCCCGCAGGGGCCGTTCCCGGTGGAGCATCAGCGCCAGTTGGGGCTGGAAACCATGAAACGTCTGGGATTTGATTTTAACGCGGGTCGTCTGGATGTCAGCGCCCATCCATTCTGCGGCGGCGTACCGGAAGATGTGCGTATCACTACCCGTTATAACGAGCAGGATCTTTTAAGCGCCCTGTTCGGCGTGATCCACGAAACCGGGCATGCGCGCTATGAGCAAAATCTGCCGCGTAACTGGCTGGGCCAACCGGTATCGTATGCGCGCTCTACCGCCATCCACGAATCACAAAGTCTGTTCTTTGAGATGCAGCTGGCGCGCAGCGACGCCTTCCTTCAGCATTTGCTTCCGGCGGTTGTTGAACAGTTTGGCCCACAGCCCGCGTTTGAGGCTTCAAACTTTGTTGCCTGGAATCAGCGCGTAAAACCGGGCTTTATCCGTATTGATGCCGATGAAGTAAGTTATCCGGCGCACGTGATCCTGCGTTATGAAATTGAACGCGCATTGATTGACGGCGAGATTGAAGTGGATGACATTCCCGCCCTGTGGGATGAAAAAATGCGTCACTGGCTGGGGCTTTCTACTGAAGGTAATTACCGCGATGGCTGCATGCAGGATATTCACTGGACGGATGGCGGCTTTGGCTACTTCCCGTCCTACACGCTGGGCGCGATGTATGCGGCTCAACTGATGCACGCCGCGCGTAATGCAATGCCGGATCTCGAATCGCGCATTGCCAGCGGCGATTTCAGCACGCTGTTTGAGTGGTTGCGCCAGAATATCTGGCAGCACGGTAGCCGCTTTGGCACTTCACAGCTTATTCAGCAGGCGACGGGCGAGGACCTGAACAGCCGCTATTTCCGTGAACATTTAACCGCCCGCTATCTGTAACGCTTCTCACGCCGGAGGTCGCGTGCCTCCGGCGTCGTACATTACGTTACACGCCGATACCAATCACTCACGGAAAGCCAGATAACTCAGGGATATAGTTCTTTCAACGGCCCCGCAGTGGGGTTGAATGAAAAAACCAATTCGAGGGTATGAGAATGAAAAAAGTATTAGCTCTGGTTGTTGCCGCTGCTATGGGTCTGTCATCTGCTGCGTTCGCTGCTGAAACTACCGCTGCTCCGGCACCGGCTGCTAGCGCGACCACTAAAGCTGCACCGGCAAAAACCATGCATCACAAAAAACATCAGAAAGCCGCCGCAGAACAAAAAGCGCAGGCTGCAAAAAAACACCATAAAAAAGCCGCTAAAACTGAAGCGACCAAACCGGTAGAACAGAAAGCGCAAGCCGCTAAAAAACACAAAAAACATGAAGCCGCAAAACCGGCAGCTGCTGAGCAGAAAGCGCAGGCAGCAAAAAAACATCATAAAAAAGCAGTAAAACACGAAGCCGCTAAACCTGCTTCTCAGCCTGCTGCGTAATCGTCACCGTTCGTATCGTTCTGATGACAAATCGGCGCTGTTTCAGCGCCGATTTTTTCCTGGAGAGCAATGATGTTGCGACGCTATCGTTTCGAGCTCATCCTGGCTTTACTCATCGTCTGCGCACTGATTGCGACAAGGTTTTTCCTTTACTGAGCGTAGTTCGCTGATTTTACTCCCCCTTTTTATTTGTCCCGTCTATAGTATTCACATTGGGTTTAACTTTTTATAATCATAATTACCCCACCAGAGAGTGATATGCGTAGAGCTGTTTTCGTTTTACTGGGATCGTTGAGCGCGCTGTCTATGGCTGTACATGCGGATGACGGCGATAGCGGCATGAGCGCGAAAGATGTCAAAACGTTGTTTTTCGGTCAGGACGATCGCACCCTTGTGACCGATGCGACAGAATCCCCCTGGGATGCCATCGGCCAGCTGGAGACCGCCAGCGGGAATTTGTGCACCGCCACCCTCATCTCTTCACATCTGGCGTTAACCGCCGGACATTGTTTGCTGACGCCGCCGAGCGGCAAGCCGGATAAAGCCGTCGCGCTACGTTTTGTGTCACAGAAAGGTATCTGGCGCTATGAAATTCACGGTATTGAAGGCCGCGTTGATCCCTCGCTTGGCAAACGTTTAAAACCGGATGGCGATGGCTGGATTGTGCCTTCCGCCGCCGCGCCGTGGGATTTTGGCTTAATTATTTTGCGTTATCCGCCGGGGGGAATTACGCCGCTGCCGCTGTTTGAGGGTGATAAAGCCGCCCTCACTGCCGCATTGAAGGCGGCGGACCGTAAAGTGACGCAATCAGGCTATCCGGAAGATCATCTTGATTCGCTTTATAGTCATCGCGACTGCGTGGTGACCGGCTGGGCGCAAACCTCTGTGCTATCGCATCAGTGTGATACGCTGCCGGGCGACAGCGGTTCACCGTTGATGCTAAAAACTGACAATGGTTGGCAGTTGATTGCGGTACAGAGTTCTGCACCGGGGCCGAAAGATCGCTGGCGCGCGGATAACCGGGCCATTTCGGTGACGGGTTTTCGCGATAAGCTGGAAGCGCTGGCGACTGAGTAGCCTTTGCGACAGGAGGCGCTACGCTTACCTGGCCTACAATGCGTCTGCATTGGTAGGCCTGACAAGCGCAGCGCCCATCCATCAGGCCATTTTAATCAGCACCATCCCGACTATCAGCAGGCCGAGGCCCATCCAGCCTTTGTTATTCAGACGTTGACCAAACAGGATCCAGCCCGCCGCCAGCGTAGCCATAATCCCGAAGGCGCCCCATAACGCATACGCCACGGATAAATCGATACCCTTTACCGCCTGCGACAGCGCACTAAACGCCGCCAGTACAGCGGTAATAGAGAGCACGCCATAGAATTTGCGGCGAAAACCATCCGAGAACTTCAAAAAGATGTTAGCGATAATTTCCAGCACAATTGCCAGCCCCAGCCAGGCGGCGTGAATCCACTCAAACTGTTGCATGGTGAGCCTCCACCGGCTGAGATTTCACTTTACGGGTGCCCGATTTAATTAACACTATCCCTGCTACCAGCGTCACCAGACCGGCAATCTTCATCGCTGACAGCGATTCACCAAACAACATAACGCTGAACAATGTGATGAGCAAAATACCGATGCCTTCCCACAAGGCATAGGCCACACCCAGCGCGATTTTTTTCACCGCGAAGGCAAGGAAAATATAAGAAATGGCAATCATCACCAACATCAAAATAAAACCAGTCGAGCCATTGCTGACGGCAGCCCATTTCATAGACAGCGTGCCGATAATTTCAGCGACGATCGCAAGGGATAAAAGAATCCAGTAAAACATGTTATTTCTCCTGCTTGAGAATATATTCCGTTGCGGCTCACAGCGAAGTGCAAACCGTAAAATCCAGGTTGTAATGAGTCCTGACGGCGGGCGTCAGATCAGGCAGAAGAAATAGACTAAAGCGCGTTGCGCCAGTGCTGCTCGGCACAAAGCGAGCTGGAGAAAGGTAAAACAGCAGTGTGAGTAGAAATGAAAGTTTTGAACTGATTGTCCATAAAAATACAATTATCCGCGGTATTGCTTCTCTTCGTTGCGGAAAAAAATTGTCCTCGGTAGTTAAACACAGCTAATTTTTAGCACAACCGTCTGATTAACTCAAAATATTTTCAGATCTTTACCATAAATATTAGATCTAAGTGAGTTCCTTCTCAGCGCGTTCGCAATTATGATATTCAGGCTTGTTGTACACTTCTCCAGGAAACCTTATGGCCAAGCCCATCATTACGCTTAATGGATTAAAAATTGTCATCATGCTGGGCATGCTGGTCATCATTTTGACGGGTATCCGCTTTGCGGCAGATATCATCGTTCCCTTCGTGCTGGCGCTGTTTATCGCCGTGGTGCTTAACCCGGTTGTACAGCTGATGACCCGCTGGCGCATTCCCCGCGTGCTGGCGATCTCTTTACTGATCTGCCTGATTATTATGGTCGCGGTGCTGCTGCTGGCATCTCTCGGCACTTCGCTCAACGAGCTGGGGCGAACGCTGCCGCAGTACCGTTCCTCTTTACAAGTGCCGCTACAGAATATCCAACCCTGGTTGGAGCGTTTTGGCGTGACGGTCTCAGCGGATGAGTTGATTAAATATATCGACCCAAACGCCGCAATGACCTTTGTTACCAGCCTGTTGACACAGCTCTCTAATGCAATGTCCTCGATTTTCCTGCTGCTGCTCACCGTGGTGTTTATGCTGCTGGAAGTGCCGCAATTGCCTGCGAAACTTCAGCAGCTAATGGTCAAGCCTAATGAAGGAATGGCGGCTATCCAGCGCGCCATTCAAAGCGTGTCACATTATCTGGTGCTGAAAACGGCAATAAGCCTGGTGACGGGTTTGGTTGCGTGGGGCATGCTGGAGGCACTCGGGGTGCGCTTTGCGTTTGTTTGGGGTCTGCTCGCCTTTGCGCTTAACTATATCCCTAATATCGGTTCCGTGCTGGCGGCGATCCCGCCAATTTTACAGGTGTTGGTGTTTGGTGGGTTTTATCAGGCGCTGATTGTCCTGGGGGGTTATCTGCTGATTAACCTGCTGTTCGGTAATATTCTCGAACCTCGCATCATGGGACGCGGGCTGGGGCTGTCGACACTGGTGGTGTTTCTGTCCTTGATTTTCTGGGGATGGTTGCTTGGGCCAGTGGGAATGCTGCTTTCGGTACCGCTCACCATTGTGGTCAAGATTGCCCTTGAGCAAACCATCGGCGGCAGAAGTATTGCCGTACTGTTGAGCGATCTCAGCGATAAGTGACAGTGTCACATAAAGCTGCCGACATCATGTCGGCAGCCTCTCCTTTTCTTACG
>CAJYVI010000067.1 GCA_913778145.1 uncultured Pseudocitrobacter sp. | reverse complement strand
TCTCCCGCAGGGAGAGGGAACCGATCGAGCCCTTCTCCCACTCCCTGCGGGAGAGGGCCGGGGTGAGGGGCATCTAAACGCACCTTTTCATCGTCCAGACGCGGCACAAACGGTAGAATGCTCCGGTTTGCTGTAACCGGAGCCGCCATGATCCTGCTAATTGATAACTACGATTCTTTTACCTGGAACCTTTACCAGTATTTCTGCGAACTGGGTGCAGAGGTGCTTGTGAAGCGCAACGACGACATCACTCTCGCGCAAATCGATGCGCTCAACCCGGCGAAGATCGTTATCTCCCCTGGCCCCTGTACGCCGGATGACGCAGGGATTTCGCTGGAAGTCATTCGTCATTATGCCGGGAAAGTGCCGCTGCTGGGCGTGTGCCTGGGGCATCAGGCGATCGCGCAGGCGTTCGGTGCGCGCATCGTGCGGGCGCATAAAGTGATGCATGGTAAAACCTCGCCCATCACGCATAACGGCCAGGGCGTTTTTCAGGGGCTGAATAACCCGCTCACCGTCACTCGTTATCACTCTCTGCTGATCGACCCGGATACGCTACCGGAAACCTTCGAGGTGACCGCCCGCAGTGAAAGCGGCGAGATTATGGGCATTCGCCATCGTCAGTGGGATCTCGAAGGCGTGCAGTTTCACCCGGAAAGTATTCTCAGCGAACAGGGGCATGCGCTGCTGGCAAACTTCCTGAATCGTTAATTTAGTCATTGCCATTGAGTGATTTTTTATGCATATTTTGTGATTATAATTTCATAATCATTGCTGCATAATCACAGAAGGGCATGACATGACAACCAAACAACCTGCAATTACCCGCGCGACGTTCGATCAGGTGATTTTGCCAATTTATGCACCGGCGGAGTTTATTCCGGTAAAAGGACAGGGCAGCCGCGTGTGGGATCAGCAGGGGAAAGAGTACGTCGATTTCGCGGGCGGGATTGCGGTAACGGCGCTGGGGCATTGTCATCCGGCGCTGGTTGAGGCGCTGAAGTCGCAGGGCGAAACCCTGTGGCACACCAGTAACGTGTTTACCAATGAACCGGCGCTGCGTCTGGGTCAAAAGCTGGTGGACGCCACCTTTGCCGAGCGCGTGGTGTTTATGAACTCCGGCACCGAAGCCAACGAAACCGCGTTCAAACTCGCGCGATACTACGCCTCTACGCGTCATAGCCCGTACAAAAGTAAGATTATTGCCTTCCACAACGCCTTCCATGGTCGCTCGCTGTTTACCGTTTCCGTCGGCGGTCAGCCGAAATATTCCGATGGCTTTGGCCCAAAACCGGCGGATATCGTCCACGTGCCGTTTAACGATTTGCACGCGGTTGAAGCAGTCATTGACGATCATACCTGCGCGATTGTGGTCGAACCCGTACAGGGCGAAGGCGGCGTGCTGGCCGCGACGCCGGAATTTTTACAGGGGCTGCGTGACCTGTGCGATAAACATCAGGCGCTGTTGGTGTTTGATGAAGTGCAAAGCGGGATGGGCCGTACCGGTTCGCTGTTCGCCTATATGCACTATGGCGTGACGCCGGATATTCTCACCAGCGCGAAAGCATTGGGCGGTGGTTTCCCGATTAGCGCCATGCTCACCACCGAAGAGATTGCCAGCGCATTCCACGTCGGTTCCCACGGTTCAACCTACGGCGGTAACCCGCTGGCCTGCGCGGTGGCAGGCGCGGCATTCGATATTATCAATACGCCGGAAGTGCTTGATGGTGTTCATGCCAAACGCGAGCGTTTCGTGAAGCATTTGCAGGATATCGACGCGAAATATGACGTGTTTAGCGATATTCGCGGAATGGGGCTGCTGATTGGCGCCGAGCTGAAAGAACCGTACAAGGGCCGCGCACGTGAATTCCTTTACGCGGCCGCTGATGCGGGCGTGATGGTGCTGAACGCCGGGCCAGACGTGATGCGTTTTGCGCCGTCGCTGGTGGTGGCAGAGAAAGAGATCGATGACGGTATGGCGCGCTTTGCACTGGCGGTGGAGAAAGTTGTCAGTTGATATGGCGATTTAGCCAGATACCGTGCCGTGGCCGCTGACGCCATGCCACCGACGAAATGGTGTGCATGGTGTTGAGGTGGCCCAGAATACGCTGGAGATGCTGTTCCATGGTGCTGAGTGGCCCATGGGAGAGCGTATCCGGCGACTCCATGATGTTCACATCCCCACTGCTGCCCGATTCATCATACTCCAGGCGCTGCTGACAGCGTTGCAGGGCGACTTCACAGGATTCCAGATAACGCTGCATCAGTTCCGGCGAGAGTGTGTCGTGTTCACGCGCCAGCGTGGTCATGGCGTTGATATGTTCGACGATGAACTGACTGTGCGTCACCCACAGTTTCATATCTTCCAGATAGTGCGTATTAAATCCCGGTTCCTGCATCGCCTGATTAAGCGAGTTAAACAGGGCGTTATGCGCCTGGTTGACGCGCATGCGTTGATACGCCAGTTTTTCAGCGGAAGGATCGTCACTCAAAATTAACTGTATCGCTTCCTGATCCGCCTCAAGCGCGGAGTGCGCATTTTTCCGCAGCAAGCCGCTTTGCCACTGCGGCCACAGCCATAGCATGCCGCCAAAGGCAATCAGGCAGCCAATAATGGTGTCGGCGAAACGCGCGACGATAAACTGCTCACCGTTGAGCGTCAGTAATTGCAGGGTATATACCGCCGTAATGGTGAAACCCACGGTCGCCCAGCCGTAGCTTTTACGAATGATAAGATAGCTTATCAGGGTGATGACCAGCATGGCGGTCAGCGCGAATCCCTCCGGGAAATGGTAGTGCAGCGTGACGGCGGCGATGACCAACCCCGCCAGCGTGCCCGCCGCTCGGTGGAAGATACGCACGCGCGTCGCACCGTAGCCGTTTTGCGTCACCAGCAAGACGGTCATTAATATCCAGTAAGGTTTCGGCAGATGCAGCGCCGCGCCCATCAGGCTGGCGATGCTTAACATTACGCTTAAACGTGCGGCATTACGCAGGGCGGGCGATTTCAGCGACAGATAGCTTTTCAGCGCCGGGAACAGCGGCAGACGGCGCTCTTTATCGGCCATCAGGTTACGCGGATAAAGCGGACGCTGCGCGCGCAGGACTTTGGCGATGCGGCTGAAGTGCCAGGCGCAGAACTGCCCGACCGGGTTATCCGGATGCTGGCGGGCAATTTTCTCCAGCGCGCCAATTTGTTTATCCATATTGAAGCGCGTTGGGAAGCGGTGATAAAGAATGTCATCGGCCATTACCCGCAGGCGCGCGGCGACGGTTTGCGCGTTCCAGCGTATCACCGCTTCGGCGTGGCTGCGCTCAACCAACTTTTGCACCTCTTCCGGCTGATGCAGGCTCACTGAAATGTGTTCCTGCAGATCCAGCCCCATCTGGAAGGCGCGCAGCAGGCGCTTGTAATCATTGTGCTGATTGGCCGCCAGCATGTGCATCTGCTGGTAACACTGGGAAATCAGATCGACCACTTTCTGCTGACGATTAAGCAACGGCGGCAGGGCGGTGTTCGGGTCGGTATGTTGCGTCAGCAGGCTATATTTGGCTTCGCAGTACTCCGCCAGCTGGCGATAAAGCAGGCTCAACGACTCACGCAGCGGCTGTTCGCGCCACAGCCAGAACCAGAACCAGTTAAACAGCCCGTACCATAGCGTGCCGAGCGCGTAGATAAGCAGCGGTTCCCAGATGGGCATATTGCCCGCCAGGCTCAGGGTAAAAATGGCGGCAATCAGCGAGGCCGGAAGCAACCGCCCGTGCAGAGCGCTGATTTCGGCGGTAACGCCCAGCACCATCGCCAGACCGGTAAGGATAAACGGCAGCGGGATATCATCGGCCAGCAGCAGTTGCACAATCAGGCTACAACCGGCGAACAGCGACCCACCGATAATCAGGCGTTTGAAGAAACGTTTATGGGGAGTATCCAGCCCGGCGATGTTGCAGCAGGCAGGCACTAAAGAAAAGAGTAAGCCGTGTTGAAGCTGGCCGAGGATCAGGCCGACGGCGACCGGCAGACATAACACCAGCGTTTGCCGCAGTGCATAGTTGACTTCCGGGTGGTAAATCAGCCTGCGCCACATAAGAGACAAAAACGGCGTATTGCGCGAACAATACGCCGTCAGACGGAATTAACGCGTGCCGTAAACGACGATCGTTTTACCGTGTGCAGAGATCAGGTTCTGATCTTCCAGCATCTTCAGAATGCGGCCCACGGTTTCACGAGAGCAACCGACGATCTGACCGATTTCCTGACGGGTGATTTTGATCTGCATGCCGTCCGGGTGGGTCATGGCATCCGGCTGTTTTGCCAGATTCAGCAGCGTCTGTGCGATACGACCGGTCACGTCGAGGAACGCCAGGTTGCCCACTTTTTCAGAGGTAACCTGCAGACGGCGCGCCATCTGAGAGGAGAGACGCATCAGGATATCCGGGTTAACCTGGATGAGCTGACGGAATTTCTTATAGGAGATTTCAGCCACTTCACAGGCGGTTTTCGCCCGAACCCAGGCGCTACGTTCCTGGCCTTCTTCAAACAGGCCCAGTTCACCGATGAAATCGCCCTGGTTGAGGTAGGAAAGGATCATCTCTTTGCCTTCCTCATCCTTGATGAGTACTGCCACGGAGCCTTTAACGATGTAGTACAGCGTTTCCGCTTTTTCACCCTGGTGAATCAGCGTGCTCTTCGATGGGTACTTATGAATGTGGCAATGAGACAAGAACCATTCGAGTGTCGGGTCTGTTTGCGGTTTGCCAAGCACCATGCGCGGTTATCCTCTGTTATAAGCTATCGCCAGCGGCAAATCAGGCTACCACTGGTGGAAATAATGTCCTTCCCTCTACCTGGGAAGTTGGCCGTCAAAGATTGTCGCAGCCAGTATGTGATGTCCTCTGCATACATGCAGTACGTTTATGTATCTCTGTAGCATCCCGACTGTTTTAGCATAGCTTTCGCCGTGTGTCTCCTGGTGTCTCGCTTCAGCATGACCCAGGTCTACTTCCGTTGCGAGATTTGTTATGTGCGCGTAATCTGACAATAAATTTGCAACTCTGGAGTGACGAATATGCAAGCGCGTGTGAAATGGGTTGAAGGGTTAACCTTCCTGGGTGAGTCGGCTTCCGGGCACCAGATTTTGATGGATGGCAACTCCGGTGATAAAGCGCCAAGCCCGATGGAAGTCGTGCTGATGGCAGCGGGCGGTTGTAGCGCTATTGACGTCGTATCAATCCTGCAAAAGGGCCGTTACGATGTGACCGATTGTGAAGTGAAACTGACCTCTGAACGCCGTGAAGAGGCGCCACGTCTGTTCACGCACATCAATCTGCACTTCATTGTGACCGGCAAAGAACTGAAAGATGCGGCGGTGTCCCGCGCGGTGGATTTGTCGGCTGAGAAATATTGTTCCGTGGCGCTGATGTTGGGCAAAGCGGTGAACATTACCCATTCTTATGAGGTGGTGGAAGGGTAGGTTGACGGCCCTCACCCCGCCCTCTCCCGGAGGGAGAGGGAGAAAACCGCACACAGTTAACCATTGGCACAATCGGTCCCCTCTCCCTGCGGGAGAGGGTTAGGGTGAGGGCCCCAGCCCGCACCGTTTACCCAATCGTCTTCCCTTCCATCAAGCGCTGCACCAGCGGCGTCATGATCAATTCCATCGCCAGCCCCATCTTGCCGCCGGGCACTACCAGCGTATTCATATGCGAGATAAACGAGCCCTGCAGCATTGCCAGCAGCCAGGGGAAATCGATGTTGTCGAGATTGCGGAAGTGGATCACCACAAAGCTTTCATCCAGCGACGGAATGCCTTTGGCGGCGAACGGGTCGGAGGTGTCGACCGTTGGCACGCGTTGGAAGTTAAGATGCGTGCGCGAGAACTGCGGGGTGATGTAGTTGATGTAATCTTCCATCGAGCGCACCACGGAATCCATCACCGCCTCGCGGGAGTGACCGCGCTCGCTGGTGTCGCGGATCATCTTCTGGATCCACTCCAGGTTAACGATTGGCACGACGCCTACCAGTAAATCGACATGCTTTGCCACATCGTGATGCGGGGTGACCACGCCACCGTGCAAACCTTCATAAAACAACACGTCGGTCGGTTCGGGCAGCGGCTGCCAGGGGGTAAATGTTCCCGGCACCTGATTCCACGGCACCGCTTCATCATAGGTATGCAGATATTTTCGCGACTGTCCGGTGCCGCTGTGCCCGTACTCGCGAAACGTCTGTTCCAGCAGGCTGAAGTCGTTGGCATCCGGGCCGAAATAGCTGATGTGTCGCCCCATATCACGCGCTTTACGAATGGCTAAGTCCATTTCCGGGCGCGTGTAGCGATGAAAGCTGTCGCCTTCCACTTCCGCGGCGCGAAGTTTGAGCTGGGCAAAAATCTTGCGGAACGCGAGGCTGGTGGTGGTGGTTCCCGCCCCGCTGGAACCCGTGACGGCGATAACCGGATGTTTGGCAGACATAGCGAACAACTCCCGAGTCGGTAAGATTAACCGCGAAACTGGCTGCGAGGCATGATGTTGACGGTTTCATGAAGTTCCGACCACACCAGTACCGCTTCGCCGCGTTGTAGTTGCTGTTTTACGTCGGCGACCTTTTGCGCAAGTGAACGTTCATATTCACCATAATCGGTGCCTTCACGCAACACAAAGCTTTCAATCAGGTTATCGAGCGTTTCAGGGTCGATATTCTGCCAAGGGATAATCATACTCCACCTCCAAGCCATGGTTTCAGCCAGTCAGGTATGCGTTGCTCCAGCCACATTTTCGGACGGCGGAAAGTGCCGCCGATAAAGCCGACGTGGCCGCCATGTTCCGTTAACTGGTATTCGACGCAGGCGGGAAGCGAGTCGGCGTCGGGGATAACGTGGTGATCCATAAACGGATCGTCCTTCGCGTGAATAATCAGTGTCGGAATGGCTATCTGATTGAGCAACGGCATGGCGCTACATTGACGATAATAGTCTATAGCGTCGGCGAAACCGTGAATTTTGGCGGTGATCAGGTCATCAAATTCGCGGATTTTGCGCACGCGCTTAAGCTGGCGCAAATCGACCGGCAGCGTGCCGGGATACGCCGCCAGTTTGCGTGAAGCGTTGCCTTTTAACAGGTTCAGCAAATAGCGCTGGTACACCCGCGAAAAGCCTTTTTCCATATGATAGCTACAGGCTTCCAGCACGAATGGCGCGGAGACAATCACTGCGGCGTCCAGCGGAACCGTAGGGCCTTCTTTCGCCAGCAGGCAGGCGAGCATATTGCCGCCGAGCGAATACCCAACCGCCGCCGTGGGCGCATCGCCCAGTTCCTGCTTCAGCCAGTTTAAAAACCAGGTGCCGTCTTCTGTTTCACCGGAATGATAAATACGGTTAAGGCGATTAGGTTCGCCGCTGCAGCCGCGAAAGTGCATCACCACACCGAGCCAGCCGCGTTCTTTCGCCGCCTGAATCAGACCGTGTGCATAGGGGCTGTGCAGGCTGCCTTCCAGGCCGTGGAATACGACCAGACGCGGCTTGTGCTTCGCCTGCATTGGGTCTTCGCTCCAGGCGATATCCAGAAAGTCGCCGTCCGGTAAATCGAGGCGCTGCCAGTGCGGCGTAAAGTGTAGCCGACGGCGGATGAGCCTCGGCAGCATCGTTTGCAGATGGGGGTTGCTGACGCCGGGCATCGGGCGAAACGTGGAAGAATCGTCCGGCGGGACTGCAAACTCTGCGGGAGTAATTTGGGCCATATCTTTGCGATGTCTCTTTTAATCTGCTGACTACTATACCGTCACTTTTTGATTGTGTTTAAGAAAATGGGCGGTGGTAGCTTCTTTTACCCCTTTCTGAGTTGATCTGCGTCACAAAACTTTAATGTGATTATTACTCTCAGGCTAATGATTTCTTCCTAAGCTTAATTGATGACTTTCTCGCCAGGGTTCAGACTCTTCTTAGTGTTAAGCAAATCAAAATGATTCGCTGAATCAGGAGGTTAATAATGTTATCTGGGCAAACACCCGCACGGGTATGGAACACGCGACGCACTGAGAAACAGCGCCGCCTGGCGTCTGTACCGGTGCAGGGCAAGGTGCTACCGACGGCAGACCTTGTCGCAATGCTGGAAAAACTGATCGCCCCTGGCGACAGAGTGGTATTAGAAGGGAATAACCAAAAACAGGCAGATTTCCTGTCTCGTTCCCTTGCTGAAGTGAACCCGCAGATTGTTCACGACCTGCATATGATCATGCCAAGTGTTGGTCGCAGTGAACACCTCGATATCTTCGAGAAAGGTATCGCCCGCAAGCTGGACTTCTCTTTCTCCGGCACGCAGAGCCTGCGTATTTCGCAACTGCTGGAAGATGGTCAGCTGGAAATCGGTGCGATTCACACCTACATCGAGCTCTACTCCCGCCTCTATGTTGACCTGGCCCCGAACGTGGCGCTGATTGCCGGTTTTAAAGCCGACAGCAAAGGCAACCTTTACACCGGCGCCAGTACCGAAGATACGCCAGCGCTGGTTGAAGCAGCCGCCTTCCACGACGGTATCGTCATCGCACAGGTGAACGAACTGGTGGACGACGAGTGCGACCTGCCGCGCGTGGATATTCCAGGCTCGTGGATCGATTTCGTGGTCGTTGCGGACAAACCGTTCTTTATCGAACCGCTGTTCACCCGCGACCCACGTCTGATTAAACAAGAACACATCCTGATGGCGATGATGGCGATTAAAGGCATCTACGCAGAGCATCAGGTGCAGTCACTCAACCACGGTATCGGGTTTAACACCGCCGCGATTGAACTGCTGCTGCCAACCTACGGCGAACAGCTCGGCCTGAAAGGCAAAATCTGTAAACACTGGACGCTTAACCCGCATCCGACGCTGATCCCGGCGATTGAGAGCGGTTGGGTAGAAAGCGTGCACTGCTTCGGTGGCGAACTGGGGATGGAAGAGTACATCCGCGCCCGTCCTGATGTGTTCTTTACCGGTGCCGACGGTTCTATGCGTTCTAACCGTGCGTTCTGCCAGTTAGCAGGTCAGTACGCGGTGGATATGTTTATCGGTTCAACGTTACAGGTTGATGGCCTCGCCAACTCTTCGACCGTCACCCGTGGTCGTCTCTCCGGTTTCGGCGGTGCGCCAAATATGGGCCATGACCCACACGGTCGTCGTCATGCTACGCCTGCCTGGCTGAACATGATCACCGAACCAGACCCGATGCAGCGCGGTAAAAAACTCGTCGTCCAGATGGTGGAAACCTTCCAGGCCGGCGTGAAACCGACCTTCGTCGAAACGCTGGATGCCGTTGACGTGGCGAAATCCTCCGGGATGCCGCTGGCGCCAGTCATGATTTACGGCGATGACGTGACTCACGTGCTGACCGAAGAGGGTATTGCTTATCTCTACCGTGCGGAAAGCCTGGAAGAGCGTCGCGCGATGGTCGCTGCTGTAGCCGGTATTACCGATATTGGCCTCGGCGTAGACGCCAAACGCGTTGCTGAGCTGCGTAAGAGCGGCAAAGTGGTTTATCCGGAAGATATGGGCATTCGCCGTACCGACGCCACCCGTTCCCTGCTGGCTGCCAGCAGCGTGTCCGACCTGGTGGAATGGTCCGGTGGTTTGTACAACCCACCTGCGAAATTCCGGAGCTGGTAATGAAACTTCTGCCACAGATTCAGGTTGAAGGCGGTGCCGAATGGCTGGCGCGAACCGCCACGCAATGTCTTGTCGACGAAGCACGTTTAAGCCCGAAACCCGGTCTGGTGGACAGCCGGGGCAGCGGGGCGCATCACGACCTGACGCTGGCGCTGATGGAGCGTTCCGCCCACAGCCTGACCCCAACGTTTCATGCCCTGGCGCAGCAAAGCTGGCAGCGTCCGGCGGATGTTGCGCTCAGACAAACCATTGGGCGACTGGGACGCGAAGGCGAGCAACAGATGATGGCCGCCACTGACGGCGTGAATACCCACCGCGGCGCGATTTGGGCGCTGGGCCTGCTGGTCAGCGCGGTGGCGATGCTCGGCGGTGCCGGTTCGGCGAAAGCCATCAGCACCACGGCGGCGAAGCTGGCGATGTTGCCGGATGCCGTCGCACCGAAAGTGTTCAGCAAAGGGCTTCGCGCCACGCACCGCTACCGCGTGCCAGGGGCGAGAGAAGAAGCGCAGCAGGCTTTCCCGCATGTAATGCAGCGCGCATTGCCGCAGCTTCGCTTAAGCCGCCTGAACGGCAGCAGCGAAACGCACGCCAGACTGGATGCGCTGATGGCGATTATGACCTCGCTCAGCGACACCTGCGTGCTCTCGCGCAGCGGAATGCACGGTCTTGAAACCATGCAAAACGGCGCGCGCGCTGTCCTGCTGGCTGGCGGTACCGCACAGCCGGAAGGCCGCGAGGCGCTGGCAACGCTAGATGCACAAATGCTGGCGCTTAACGCTTCACCGGGCGGCGCCGCCGACCTGCTGGCCGCCACGCTGTTTCTCGACCGTATTGACGCGTCTTCCGCGCCTTATTTACCGAATTAAGAGGATGTTATGGAACACATTACGATCTCTTTGCCTGCCAGCCGCACATTAAGCGGCAAAGCACTGGCAGGCGTTGTGGGCTCCGGGGATATGGAGGTGTTATTCACCGCCGACCAGGAGAAAACCCTGACCATTGATATCACCACCTCGGTGGACAACAGCCGCGCCCGCTGGGAAGCGCTGTTCAACCGCCTGAGCCTTGTGAGCGAACTGCCGTCTGGCAAGCTGGTTGTCCACGACTTTGGCGCAACCCCAGGCGTGGCTCGCATTCGTATCGAACAGGTCTTTGAGGAGGTGAGCTATGCGTGATGACCGCAGTTTTATCGAATTAAAAGCACGTCAGCGTGCGCACGCGCTGCTGGATGACGGGAGCTACCGTGAACTGCTGGACCCGTTTGAAGGCATTATTTCTCCGTGGCTTGGGCCGCAGGGCATCGTGCCGCAGGCCGATGACGGCATGGTTGTCGCCAAAGGCACCATCAACGGTCAACCTGCCGTGGTGGTGGCGATTGAAGGTGCGTTCCAGGGCGGCAGCATGGGCGAAGTTTCCGGCGCGAAAATGGCGGCGGCGCTTGAACTGGCGGCGGAAGATAACCGTAACGGTATCCCGACGCAGGCTGTACTTTGCCTCGAAACCGGTGGTGTGCGTTTACAGGAAGCTAACCTCGGCCTGGCGGCGATTGCCGATATCCATGCCGCGATTGTTGATCTGCGCCGCTATACCCCAGTGGTTGGGATTGTCGCCGGTACGGTGGGCTGCTTCGGCGGGATGTCTATCGCTGCCGCGCTGTGCAGCTATTTGATTGTCACCCGCGAAGCACGTCTCGGCCTGAATGGCCCGCAGGTTATCGAACAGGAAGCCGGGATTGCCGAATATGATTCCCGCGACCGTCCGTTTATCTGGAGCATGACCGGTGGCGAAGTGCGTTATGAAAGCGGGCTGGTCGATGCGCTGGTGGGTGATGGCGTTAACGCGGTGAAAGCGGCGATGAACGACGCGATTGCCAAAGGCGTTCCTGCAAAACATCGCACCGATAATTACGACTGGTATCTGGATCGCCTGACGAATTTCGACACCCGCAAACAGGCTGATTCTGAACAGATTAAAGCGCTTTTTGCCCGGGAGGTGAAATGATGAGTAACTCAGTAAGCCGTGGGGCATTGTGGCTGGAAAAACTGGCCCCGAACGCACAGCGCGTGCAAGGTCTTTGCCCGTCAGTCCAGGCGGCTGATGGCGAAATTAACGGGGAAGCGGTGCGTTTTGTGGCTGTTGTTCCCGATGCCAATAACCACTTCCCACGCGCGGCAAAAGGTGAAGTGGGCCTGCTTGAAGGCTGGACGCTGGCGAAAGTGGTAAGCGAAACCGTCGCCGCCGATGCCGATAAAGCCGTTAAACGCCCGATCATCGCGGTGATTGATGTGCCGAGCCAGGCCTATGGCCGTCGTGAAGAAGCGTTCGGTATTCACCAGGCGCTGGCCGGTGCTGCCGGGGCGTATGCCAATGCCCGTCTGGCCGGTCACCCGGTGATTGGTTTGATTGTTGGTAAAGCGATGTCCGGTGCGTTTCTGGCGCACGGTTATCAGGCCAACCAACTGATTGCCTTCAACGATTCCGGCGTGTTGATTCATGCGATGGGCAAAGAATCTGCCGCACGTATTACCCTGCGTACTGTTGAAGCGCTGGAAAAACTGGCGGCAACCATTCCGCCAATGGCGTACGACATCAGCAACTACGCCACGCTGGGCCTGCTGGCGAAACTGCTGGATATCAGCAACCCGGATGCCCCAACCGATAACGATCTGACGCAGGTGAACAGCACGCTGCAACAGGCCATCAAAGACGCTCGTCAGGACACCTCGCTGAAAAATCGCCTGGGTGCTGACAACCGCCGCAGTTCGGCGCTTGTACGCGAACGTATGCGCGCCAGCTGGTAAGTAAAAAGAGACCTGCCAGAGTCAACCCCGTGGGCACAGCTGCTGCGCCCACCGGGAGTCTGCACTCTGAAAATAATAACCATCGCGTCAGTGACTTTTCTTTTTAACTACAGGTGATTTATGACTTACGTAATTATTCATGCCCTGGCACCGATTTTCGTGATCATGCTACTGGGATTCTGGGCCGGTAAGGCCAAAATGGTCGATAACAAGAACGTTTCCCTGCTTAATATTTTTGTCATGGATTTCGCACTGCCTGCCGCGCTGTTCAGCGCAACCGTACAAACTCCGTGGGCCGGAATTGTCGCCCAGTCGCCGCTGATTGTGGTGCTGACGCTGGCGATGTGGATTATCTATGCGGCTATCTACTTCCTGGCCGTGAAAGTTTTCAATAAATCGCCGCAGGACGCCGCCGTGCTGACGCTGACCGTCGCACTGCCGAACTATGCCGCGCTGGGTCTGCCAATTCTGGGCAGCGTGCTGGGTGAAACCCCGGCGACCTCGCTCTCTGTGGCAGTCTCTATTGCCTGTGGTTCCGTGTTGATGACGCCGTTCTGCCTGCTGATTCTGGAACGTGAAAAAGCGCGTGCCGAAGGCGGCAACAGCGGTAATACCCTTTCAATGCTGCCGGTGCTGATGTGGCGCTCGCTGAAAAAACCGATCGTCATGGGCCCGTTGCTGGGCGTGATCCTCTCCGCAATTGGCATCAAAATGCCGGAAATGCTGTTGGCGTCGATTAAACCGCTGGGCCTGTCGGCAACCGCTGCGGCGCTGTTCCTGACCGGGGTGATCCTCTCTGCGCGTAAACTGCAAATCAACACCATGGTTATCAGCGCAACTATCGCCAAACTGCTGATTCAGCCGTTTATCGCATGGGGTATCGTGCTGGCGTTTGGCCTGCATGGTTCTGTCGCCATCACCGCCATTCTGATGATTGCGCTTTCTGCCGGTTTCTTCGGCGTGGTATTCGGTAACCGTTTCGGCGTGCAATCGCCGGATGCGGAAGCGGTGCTGCTGCTGAGCTCGGTTCTGTGTATCCTGTCGCTGCCGCTGTTTATCTCGCTGACTTCAGGAATCTAAGTTATGACCACGACATTACGCCCACATGACCTTATCTGGCTCAATTCCCGCGATGCGCTGGAATCGGTAACAGAAGATTGGGTAGACGGTATCTGGCATACCGGCCTGCCGGTGGTGGTGCGGCGTGATGTCGATGCGCAGGGGCGCATCCCGGTTGGGGTGCGCGGAATGCGTCGAGACCAGCGCGCCGCAGGCTGGGTTAAACGTGAATCTGTCGTTCGCGTGTGCTCGCCTGAATCGCTGGTCAATCCCCTCGAATTACTCCGCTCTCCATTTGTCTCACAGCCTCCCGTTCAACTGGCATTAATGCTGGCCCAGCAACGCTGGCCGTGGACATGGGGCGTCACCGGCAGCACCGGTTACGCACTGGCAACGGGTATCCCGGTGATCCACGCTGAAAGCGATCTGGATTTGTTGATTCGCGCGCCCGAACCGTTAACCCGCGAGGCACTCCAACGCTGGCAGCAGCAACTGACGGGCGCGCTGTGTCGCGCCGATACACAGGTGGAAACGCCGGAAGGCGCGTTTGCGCTGGCGGAGTGGCTGCGCGATGGCAAAGCGTTGCTAAAAACCAGCCAGGGGCCGCGACTGGTTCGCTCCCCCTGGAGCAGGGAGGAATAATGAAAATTCTGTTTACCTTTCCCGGCCAGGGCACGCAACACCCTGGCATGCTGCAAAATCTGCCCGGCGATGAACTGGCGCAGGCCCGCGAGGTGCTGGGCGATGAAGCGCTGACGCTGGACACGCCGGAAGCGCTGAAACATACGCGCGCGGTGCAGCTGTCGCTGTTGATAGCGGGTGTTGCCTGGGCGCGAGAGCTGGAGCGACGTGGTGTGACGCCGGATATCGTCAGCGGTTTGTCGATTGGGGCGTATCCCGCCGCCGTAGTAGCAGAGGCGCTCGATTTCCGCGATGCCCTGAAGCTGGTAGCGCTGCGTGGTGATTTGATGGAGCAGGCGTATCCGCAAGGTTATGGGTTAACGGCGATAATGGGATTAACCCTGAGCCAGGTTGAGCCGCTGCTGGAAGGTACGGGAACGTATATCGCCAATCTCAATGCGGAAACCCAGACGGTGATTGCCGGGCCGGACGACGGCATGGCTATCGTTGCAAAACGCGCGATGGCGAAAGGCGCGACGAAAGCGCCGAGGTTGGCGGTGAGCGTGCCGTCGCACTGTGAACTGCTGGCGCAACCGGCGCAGAAACTGGTGCAGGCATTTAGCCAGGTCACGCTTTCGCGTCCGCGTTATGCATATCTGAGCGGCAGCACCGGGCGTGTATTGTGGCAGCCGGAACGCATCGCCGATGATTTGGCGATGAACATGGCACGTACCGTGCGCTGGCAGGAGGCCGTGATTTCCGCCAATGAACGCGAAGCGCGGCTGGCGATTGAGATGCCGCCGGGCGGCATTTTGACCTGTTTAACGCGTCAGGCGGCGTGGGAAGGAGAGTCGATTTCGCTGGAGCGCAGCGGCGTGGATGTGGCCGTGCATCTGGCGCAGCGGTTGCGGTGATTTGCCCGATGGCGCTGCGCTTATCGGGCCTACAGGTCGCGGTCATCTTTAGGCCGCCGCCATCCGGCGACAGCTCAGGCGTTCTCTTCCAGGCTTCGCGCGTACATACGCCCTTCGGCGGCGAGCGCGCGGAGGTTCGGGTCCTGCTCGCGGTTGCGGCTGAACACAATCGCGATGAGCTGCTGCATCTGGTACGGCTGCGACAGCTTCAGTAACTGTACCGAACTCTCATACACCTTCTTCATACGCCCCGGCATCAGGGTAAAACCCACGCCTGCCTGCACTAAACTCAGCATCGAGAAAATATCATTCACCCTTGTCACGATCTCCGGTTCAAACCCGGCGATATGAAATGCTTCCTGAAAACCGGCATAGGTGGCAAACCCTTCCGCCAGCGAGACAAACTTTTGATCGCGATAGTCGCGTAGATCGGCAAGCGAGTCAGTATTCAGCGAGGCTGACGCAGGCGCGGCGAGGAAGATGTCGTCGTGGAACAGCGGCAGCACTTCCATATTATTGCGGTCGATATCGCTCTCAGAAATAGAGATGATGATAGCGTCCAGCGTGCCGTCTTCCAGCATATTTAGCAGGGTGTCGTTGGAGCCCATGGTGAGGTCAAGCTCCAGATCCGGACGCCGCAGCTTCATACCCATAATCAGGCGCGGCACGGTTTCCAGCGTCAGCGAATAGAGCGTGCCGACGCGCAGACGCCCCTGACCGACACCCGCCGTTTTGCGCGCCTCTTCCAGTCCGCGCGCCATCAGTTGCGTGACTTCCTGGCAATATTCCAACAGCGTCCAGGCCGCCGGAAGCGCCACAAGATTGCGGCCTTTATGGATGAACAACGGACAACGGACGTTTTCTTCCAGCGTATGCAGCGCGCGGTGCACGCTCACGCCGCTGAGTTCCAGCGCCTCGGCGGTACGGGCGATGTTGCCCTTCTCCATAAAGGTCATGAAGATGGCCAGCTTGCGGAAGGTGATGTCGTTGGTCGTTACCGGATTCATGGTGTATCGCCTTTATTCGCTTTGCAGCATGGCTTCCAGTTGTTCCTGCGCGTCCAGCCAGGCCATCTCTGCATCTTCCAGCCCGGATTTTGCCTGCGCCTGCTGTTGCAGGCATTCGGTCAGCTCCGCTTTGCGGCTTTGGTCGTACAGGCCACTGTCGCCGAGCTTTTCTTCCGCGCTGGCAAGCTGCGCGTTGAGCTTCTCCATCTCTTTTTCCAGCCGGGCGATCTCTTTACGCAGCGGCTGCGTGAGCGTACGCAGTTCCGCTTCGCGACGCTTCTGATCTTTACGCGCCTGAGCGCTGTTGACGTTATCTTTCGGGGCGTCGTCCGCCTGCGCTTCCTGTTTCTGCGAATCGCTCAGCCACTTCTGGTAATCCTCAAGGTCGCCATCGAACGGTTCGACTTTGCCGTCGTGGACCAGATAGAGATCATCGGTGGTGGAGCGCAGCAGGTGACGGTCGTGCGAGACGACAACCAGCGCGCCTTCAAACTCAATCAATGCTTCGGTCAGTGCCTGACGCATGTCGAGGTCAAGGTGGTTGGTCGGTTCATCGAGCAGCAGCAAATTAGGTCGCTGCCAGACGATTAACGCCAGCACCAGACGCGCTTTTTCGCCGCCGGAAAAACGCCCCGTTGGCTCGCTGACTTTATCGCCCTGGAAACCAAAACCGCCGAGGTAGTCACGCAGCTTTTGTTCTAACTCCTGCGGCGCTAAGCGCGCCAGATGCTGAATCGGTGACTCATCGGCACGCAGGAACTCCAGCTGATGCTGAGCGAAGTAACCCAGCTTGATGCCTTTCGCCAGGCCAATCTCGCCGCTTATTGGGTTAAGTTCCCCGGCCAGCATTTTAATCAGCGTCGATTTACCCGCGCCGTTGCGCCCCAGCAGGCCGATGCGCGAACCGG
The DNA here is from genome assembly GCA_913778145.1 of uncultured Pseudocitrobacter sp. Lineage (GTDB taxonomy): Bacteria > Pseudomonadota > Gammaproteobacteria > Enterobacterales > Enterobacteriaceae > Pseudocitrobacter. The sequence continues at coordinate 11,289 of CAJYVI010000067.1, read as the reverse complement.
GTACCAGGTTCAGTTTAATCGAGTCGAGAATAATGCGCTCACCGTAGCCTGCACTGACTTTCTCCATTTTAAGGAGCGGGCTCGGCAGGCTTTCCGGCGCGCGGAAGCTAAAGTGGAACGGGTTATCGACGTGTGCCGGGGCGATAAGCTCCATACGCTCCAGCATTTTCACGCGGCTCTGCGCCTGTTTGGCTTTGCTAGCTTTGGCTTTGAAGCGGTCGATAAAGCTTTGCAAATGCGCCACGCGCTGCTGCTGGCTTTCATAGGTTGCCTGCTGCTGGGCCAGACGCATCGCACGCTGACGCTCAAAGGAGCTGTAGTTGCCGGTGTACTCGAACATAGACTGCTGTTCGATATGAATAATTTTGTCGACGATCGGATCGAGGAAGTCGCGGTCGTGCGAAATCAGGATCAGCGTGCCCTGATAGCTCTTCAGCCATTTTTCCAGCCAGATAACCGCATCGAGATCGAGGTGGTTGGTCGGTTCATCGAGCAGCAGTAAATCGGAGCGGCAAATCAGCGCCTGCGCCAGGTTTAAACGCATCCGCCAGCCGCCGGAGAAGTCGCTCACCGGATTATTAAGTTGTTCATTACTGAAGCCAAGACCGTGTAGCAGGCTGGACGCACGCGAGCGAATGGTCCAGGCATCGATGGCGTCGAGTTTACCGTGCACGGTGGCAATGGCGTGGCCGTCGTTGCGTTCGTTGGCAGCGTTGAGTTGTGCTTCAAGCTGGCGATATTCGCGATCGCCGTCAATAACATACTCCAGCGCAGGCTCCGCCAGGGCAGGCGTTTCCTGATTCACCCAGGCCAGTTGCCAGTTGCCGGGGAAGGTAAAGCTACCGCCATCGGCGCTTAACTCGTTCTTCAATAACGCCAGCAACGTGGATTTGCCGCAGCCGTTTTTCCCCACCAGGCCGACTTTCTGCCCTGGGTTAATGGTGGCTGTTGCGTTGTCCAGCAGGACGCGCACGCCGCGTCGAATTTGTAACGAGGAGAAAACAATCATAAGGCGCCGTATGTTCTGGGTATGTTAAATTGTCATTGTGATAATGTAATGTGGTGAGCGAATCGCCACACCGGGCCGCAATGGTAGCCCAAAATGATGACGATACACAAAATCATTCCTGCTGCGCGTGCGCCCGGAAATGATAAACGGAGGGGAATGATGTCGCAGACGCCGAAAGTATTGCTGCTGTATGCCCATCCGGAATCACAGGACTCGGTGGCGAACCGGGTTTTGCTCAAGCCTGCCACGCAGCTGAGCAACGTGACCGTGCATGACTTGTATGCAAACTATCCTGATTTTTTTATTGATATCCCGCGTGAACAGGCGCTGCTGCGCGAGCACGAGGTGATTGTGTTCCAGCATCCGCTTTATACCTACAGTTGCCCTGCGCTGCTCAAAGAGTGGCTCGACCGGGTGCTTAGCCGCGGCTTTGCCAGCGGGGTGGGGGGCAACCAACTGGCGGGAAAGTACTGGCGTAGCGTCATCACCACCGGCGAGCCAGAAAGTGCTTACCGTTATGACGCCCTGAACCGCTATCCCATGAGCGATATTTTACGCCCCTTTGAGCTGACGGCGGCGATGTGCCGCATGCACTGGATGAACCCGATGATTATCTACTGGGCGCGCCGTCAATCGCCGGAAGAGCTGGCGAGCCATGCGAAAGCCTACGGTGAGTGGCTGGCCTCGCCGATTGCACCGGGAGGCCGCTGATGGAAGGTTCCGATTTGTTACTGGCCGGCGTGCTGTTTCTGTTTGCCGCCGTAGTGGCGGTGCCGCTGGCTGCCCGTTTGGGGATTGGTGCAGTGTTGGGTTACCTGCTGGCGGGAATTGCTATCGGCCCGTGGGGACTGGGGTTTATCAGCGACGTCGATGAAATACTCCACTTTTCTGAACTGGGCGTCGTCTTCCTGATGTTCATCATTGGGCTTGAACTGAATCCGGCCAAGCTCTGGCAATTGCGGCGGCCTATCTTCGGTATCGGCGCGGCGCAGGTTATTTTCAGTGCGCTTATCCTCGGCGGCCTGCTGATGCTGACCGATTTTTCCTGGCAGACGGCGGTAATTGGCGGGATTGGCCTGGCGATGTCATCGACGGCGATGGCGCTGCAACTGATGCGCGAGAAGGGAATGAACCGCAGTGAATCGGGGCAACTCGGCTTTTCGGTACTGCTGTTCCAGGATTTAGCGGTCATCCCCGCACTGGCGTTGGTTCCGCTGCTGGCGGGATCCGGCGACGATCGCGTCGACTGGATGTCGATCGGCATGAAGGTGCTGGTGTTTGGCGGCGCGCTGATTGGCGGGCGTTATTTGCTGCGCCCGGTTTTCCGCTTTATCGCCGCCTCCGGCGTGCGCGAAGTGTTTACGGCGGCGACGCTGCTGCTGGTGCTAGGTTCCGCGCTATTTATGGATGCGCTGGGGCTGTCGATGGCGCTCGGAACGTTTATCGCCGGGGTGCTGCTGGCGGAAAGTGAATATCGCCACGAGCTGGAGACGGCTATCGAGCCTTTTAAGGGGCTGCTGCTGGGGCTGTTCTTTATTTCCGTCGGCATGGCGCTGAATCTTGGGGTGCTCTACACCCATATCTTGTGGGTAGTGGGCAGCGTGGTGGTGCTGGTGGCGGTGAAAACGCTGGTGCTGTACGTGCTGGCGCGGCTGCATGGCCTGCGTAGCTCGGAGCGGATGCAGTTTGCGGGTGTGCTCAGCCAGGGCGGTGAGTTTGCGTTTGTGCTCTTTTCTGCCGCATCGAGCGCAAAGCTGTTTAAAGGCGATCAGATGGCGCTGCTGCTGGTGACGGTAACGTTGTCGATGATGACCACGCCGCTGCTGATGAAAGCGGTCGATCGCGTGCTGTCGCGCCGCTTTAACGGCCCGGAAGAAGAAGAGGAAGCGCCGTGGGTGGAAGACGATAAGCCGCAGGTAATTGTGGTTGGCTTTGGCCGTTTTGGTCAGGTAATTGGCCGTTTGCTGATGGCGAACAAGCTGCGCATCACCGTACTGGAGCGGGATATCAGCGCGGTTAACCTGATGCGTAAATATGGCTACAAGGTTTATTACGGTGATGCGACACAAGTTGAGCTGTTGCGCTCCGCCGGGGCGGAGCAGGCGCAGTCGATTGTCATCACCTGTAACGATCCGGAAGACACCATGAAGCTGGTGGAAATCTGCCAGCAGCACTTTCCGCATCTCAATATTATGGCGCGTGCCCGGGGACGTGTGGAAGCGCACGAACTGCTGCAGGCGGGCGTGTTACAGTTTTCCCGTGAGACTTTCTCCAGCGCGCTGGAACTGGGGCGTAAGGCGCTTATTTCGACGGGAATGCACCCGCATCAGGCGCAGCGGGCACAACTGCACTTCCGTCGCCTCGATATGCGGATGCTGCGTGAACTGATGCCTGTGCACAGCGATACGCAACAGATTTCGCGCGTGCGGGAAGCGCGGCGCGAGCTGGAAGAGATCTTCCAGCGCGAGATGCAACAGGAGCGACGTCAGCTGGATGGCTGGGATGAATTTGAATAAAAGGTGAAGTATGGCGGTACGTAAACGGTTTATCGCGGGTGCGAAATGCCCGGCGTGTCAGGCGCAGGATTCCATGGCCATGTGGCGTGAAAATAATGTTGATATTGTTGAATGCGTTAAGTGTGGTCATCAGATGCGGGAAGCGGATAAAGAAGCCCGCGATCACGTCCGCAAAGATGAGCAAGTGATTGGCATTTTTCATCCCGACTAGCGTTATCGCTCGCCTTTTTTTAAGCTAAGGAGTACACGGGTGCAGAATTCCGCTACAATCTGCGCCACTATTCTTCCCTTGCTCAGGAGATATCATGAAAGTAGCAAAAGACCTGGTGGTCAGCCTGGCCTATCAGGTACGTACAGAAGACGGTGTGTTGGTTGATGAGTCTCCGGTAAGTGCGCCGCTGGACTACCTGCATGGTCACGGTTCCCTGATCTCTGGCCTGGAAACAGCGCTGGACGGTCATGAAGTTGGCGATAAATTCGATGTGGCTGTTGGCGCGAACGACGCTTACGGTCAGTATGACGAAAACCTGGTGCAGCGCGTTCCTAAAGACGTGTTCATGGGCGTTGACGAACTGCAGGTTGGCATGCGCTTCCTGGCAGAAACCGACCAGGGTCCGGTTCCGGTTGAAATCACCGAAGTTGAAGACGATCACGTTGTGGTTGATGGTAACCACATGCTGGCGGGTCAGAATCTGAAATTTAACGTGGAAGTTGTGGCAATCCGTGAAGCAACCGAAGAAGAACTGGCTCATGGTCACGTTCACGGTGCGAACGGTCACGACCATGGCCACGAACACGGTAAAGGCGGTTGTGGTAACGGCGGTTGCGGTTGCCATTAATTCAGCCTTCGCCGGATGGCGGCGTTGCCTTATCCGGCCTACATAAGATTATCTTGTAGGCCGGATAAGCGAAGCGCCATCCGGCAACAAAAAAGCGGGAGAAATCCCGCTTTTTTTACGTCTCAATAGTGAGGCGGCGGCGTCTCTTCGGACTGAGACGCGATGTGCGATGGCTGGCTGGCCTTGAGTTTTTCCGTCAGTAACCGCAGATGTTCACGCAGCTTCGACATTTCCAGCTCATGTTGGGTGACCGTCTGGTTAAGATCTTCAATGGTGACCTCCTGAAACGCCAGGCGGCTTTCAAGTTCTTCCATCCGCGCTTCAATACTCATTTCTTGCATCATTAACCTCTTCGCTGTTAGTTCCGGCGTGCTTCCCGGTGCCGCGGATTCTACTTAACTTTCGGCCCCCACGCAGCATTCCTTCGTCACGGGGGAAACTAATTTAAACAAAAATAGTCTGAAAAGTGTCGAGAATCAGGAGCGTTCGTATGTAGATTTGTTCCGCAAGGCTATATAGTACGCTTCTCAATTAGTAAATCTTGGGGCGAGAGGCCCCGGCCCTGGAGAGATGGATGAAATCATTGTTTAAAGTAACGCTTCTGGCAACCACGATGGCCGTTGCACTGAATGCGCCGCTGGCGTTCGCCGCTAAGACCGCCGCCGCAGAAAGCACATCCGCTTTCAAAAACGACGACCAGAAATCTGCTTATGCACTGGGTGCATCGCTGGGTCGTTACATGGAAAATTCCCTGAAAGAACAGGAAAAACTGGGCATTAAACTGGATAAAGATCAGCTGATTGCCGGTGTTCAGGACGCGTTTGCTGATAAGAGCAAACTTTCCGATCAGGAAATCGAGCAAACCCTGCAGGCGTTCGAAGCGCGCGTGAAATCTTCCGCTCAGGCGAAGATTGAGAAAGACGCTGCCGATAACGAAGCAAAAGGTAAAGAGTACCGCGCGAAATTCGCCAAAGAGAAAGATGTGAAAACCTCTTCTACTGGCCTGCTGTACAAAGTAGAGAAAGCAGGTACAGGTAGCGCGCCGACCGATAGCGACACCGTTGTGGTGAACTACAAAGGTACACTGATCGACGGTAAAGAGTTTGACAACTCTTACACCCGTGGCGAACCGCTCTCCTTCCGTCTTGATGGCGTGATCCCTGGCTGGACTGAAGGCCTGAAAAACATCAAGAAAGGCGGCAAAATCAAGCTGGTTATCCCACCGGACCTGGCTTACGGTAAAACCGGCGTTCCGGGCATCCCGGCTAACTCCACCCTGGTCTTCGACGTTGAACTGTTAGACGTTAAGCCAGCACCAAAAGCGGACGCGAAAGCTGACGCTGCGCCAGCTGAGAAAGCTGCAACCGCAGACAAAAAATAAGAGTCTGATAGCCGCCGCCCATTGGGCGGCGGCTTTTTATTACCTGCCTGATATAATTAATGCTGGAAAGCGCCTGGTGCGCGTATTACTTTAGATCCCCCTATTAGTGATGAGCCTGCCCTGACAACATAACGACAGGCTCCTGAAAAGGAGTGCTTTTTTACATGTCCAGGTCGCTTTTAACCAACGAAACCAGTGAACTCGATTTACTGGATCAACGTCCTTTCGATAAAACCGATTTCGAGATCCTGAAGTCCTACGAAGCGGTCGTGGACGGGTTAGCGATGCTCATTGGTTCCCATTGTGAAATTGTGCTGCATTCTTTGCAGGACCTGAAGTGCTCGGCTATTAGAATCGCTAACGGCGAACATACCGGACGGAAAATCGGTTCGCCGATTACCGACCTGGCCCTGCGCATGCTGCACGATATGACCGGCGCAGATAGCAGCGTTTCCAAATGCTATTTTACTCGTGCCAAAAGTGGCGTGCTGATGAAGTCCGTGACCATTGCGATTCGCAACCGCGAACAACGCGTCATTGGGCTGTTGTGCATCAACATGAACCTTGATGTGCCTTTCTCGCAAATCATGAATACCTTTATTCCGCCGGAAACGCCGGAAGTGAACTCGCAGGTTAACTTTGCCTCATCGGTTGAAGACCTGGTCACCCAGACGCTGGAGTTCACGATTGAAGAGGTAAATGCCGATCGCAACGTTTCTAATAACGCTAAAAATCGCCAAATCGTGCTCAACCTTTACGAGAAAGGAATCTTTGATATCAAGGATGCGATTAATCAGGTAGCTGACCGCCTGAACATCTCCAAGCACACGGTGTATCTCTACATTCGCCAGTTCAAAAGCGGCGATTTTGTGGGGCAAGATAAGTAATGCGTTTTGCCATCATGGTGACCGGCCCGGCATACGGGACGCAACACGCCAGCAGCGCGCTGCAGTTTGCGCAGGCGGTGCTGAGTGAAGGTCATGAGCTGGCCTGCGTGTTCTTCTATCGCGAGGGCGTCTATAACGCCAACCAGTTGACTGCGCCCGCCAGCGATGAGTTCGACGTGGTGCGCGGCTGGCAGCGCCTGCATGATGAGCAGGGCGTAGATTTGCATATTTGCGTGGCGGCGGCGCTGCGCCGTGGCGTAGCGGATGAAACCGAGGCGAAAAATTTGTCGCTGCCGGGTTTTAATCTTCAGCCGGGTTTCTCTCTGAGTGGGTTGGGTGCGCTGGCGCAAGCCGCGTTGACCTGCGATCGTATGGTGCAGTTTTGATGAAACGTGTCGCTTTTGTTTTTTCGACGGCGCCGCACGGAAGCACCTCCGGGCGTGAAGGACTTGATGCCCTGCTGGCGGCTTCTGCGCTAAGCGAAGACCTCGGCGTCTTTTTCATCGGCGATGGAGTGTTTCAGCTGTTGCGCGATCAAAAGCCGTCAGCGGTGCTGGCGCGTGATTATATTGCCACCTTTAAGCTGATGTCGCTCTACGATATTGAGAACGTCTGGCTGTGCGCGGCATCGCTGCGTGAACGTGGCTTAAGTGCGGACACGGCCTTTGTGACAGACGTTGAGCTGCTGGAGCCGGACGCGCTTTGTCAGCAGCTTGATGGCTATGATGTGATTCTCCGCTTCTGAGGCGTCTATGCTGCATACCCTAAGCACTTCTCCCTGGCATACGGATATCACCGCGCTTCTGCGCGTGGTGAAAGCGGGGGATGACCTGCTACTTCGTTCTGATGGCGTCGTGGCGGCAATTGAAGGTAGCCATTTTCTTGATATTCTCCGTTCCGCCCCCATATCCCTCCACGTGCTGAATGAAGATGTTGAAGCGCGTGGGCTATGCGGTCGAATTTCGAACAGTGTCGTCAGGGTTGGCTATACTGACTTCGTCAGGCTGGCGGTAAAACATGCGTCTCAGATGGCCTGGTAGATGCCAGGTTGTTGTATATTTCTTGACACCTTTTCGACACCGCCCTAAAATTCTGCGTCCTCATATTATATGAGGCGATTTATTACGTGTTTACGAAGCAAAAGCTAAAACCAGGAGCTATTTAATGGCAACAGTTAACCAGCTGGTTCGCAAACCACGTGCTCGCAAAGTTGCAAAAAGCAACGTGCCGGCACTGGAAGCCTGCCCGCAGAAACGTGGCGTATGTACTCGTGTATATACTACCACTCCTAAAAAACCGAACTCCGCACTGCGTAAAGTTTGCCGTGTTCGCCTGACTAACGGTTTTGAAGTTACCTCCTACATCGGTGGTGAAGGTCATAACCTGCAGGAGCACTCCGTGATCCTGATCCGTGGCGGTCGTGTAAAAGACCTTCCGGGTGTTCGTTACCACACCGTTCGTGGTGCGCTTGACTGCTCCGGCGTTAAAGACCGTAAGCAAGCTCGCTCCAAGTATGGCGTGAAGCGTCCTAAGGCTTAATGGTTCTCCGTTAAGTAAGGCCAAACGTTTTATATTAATGTCAAACTAAACTCTTTGAGTTTTGGACAATCCTGAATTAACAACGGAGTATTTCCATGCCACGTCGTCGCGTCATTGGTCAGCGTAAAATCCTGCCGGATCCTAAGTTCGGATCAGAACTGCTGGCTAAATTTGTCAACATCCTGATGGTAGATGGTAAAAAATCTACTGCAGAAACTATCGTATACAGCGCGCTGGAGACCCTGGCTCAGCGCTCTGGTAAAAATGAACTGGAAGCTTTCGAAGTAGCCCTCGAAAACGTGCGCCCGACTGTCGAAGTTAAGTCTCGCCGCGTTGGTGGTTCTACTTATCAGGTACCAGTTGAAGTCCGTCCGGTCCGTCGTAATGCTCTGGCAATGCGTTGGATCGTTGAAGCTGCTCGTAAACGCGGTGATAAATCCATGGCTCTGCGCCTGGCGAACGAACTCACTGATGCTGCAGACAACAAAGGTACTGCAGTTAAGAAACGTGAAGACGTTCACCGTATGGCCGAAGCCAACAAGGCGTTCGCACACTACCGTTGGTAATCCCTTCGGAGTATTAGTCACCAGGCGGGCGCTTCAGCGAAGCAGCCCGCTTTGGGTTACTTAACTGAACGCCTAAAAAGATAAACGAGGAATCAAATGGCTCGTACAACACCCATCGCACGCTACCGTAACATCGGTATCAGTGCGCACATCGACGCCGGTAAAACCACTACTACCGAACGTATTCTGTTCTACACCGGTGTAAACCACAAAATCGGTGAAGTTCACGACGGCGCGGCAACCATGGACTGGATGGAGCAGGAGCAGGAACGTGGTATTACCATCACTTCCGCAGCGACTACTGCATTCTGGTCTGGTATGGCTAAGCAGTATGAACCGCATCGCGTAAACATCATCGACACCCCGGGGCACGTTGACTTCACAATCGAAGTAGAACGTTCCATGCGTGTTCTTGATGGTGCGGTAATGGTTTACTGCGCAGTCGGTGGTGTTCAGCCACAGTCTGAAACCGTATGGCGTCAGGCTAACAAATACAAAGTTCCGCGCATTGCGTTCGTTAACAAAATGGACCGCATGGGCGCTAACTTCCTGAAAGTTGTTGGTCAGATCAAAACCCGTCTGGGCGCGAACCCGGTTCCGCTGCAGCTGGCGATTGGTGCTGAAGAACATTTCACCGGTGTTGTTGACCTGGTGAAAATGAAAGCCATCAACTGGAACGATGCAGACCAGGGCGTTACCTTCGAATACGAAGATATCCCGGCTGACATGGTTGAACTGGCCAACGAATGGCACCAGAACCTGCTGGAATCCGCTGCTGAAGCTTCTGAAGAGCTGATGGAGAAATACCTGGGTGGTGAAGAACTGACTGAAGCAGAAATCAAAGGTGCTCTGCGTCAGCGCGTTCTGAACAACGAAATCATCCTGGTAACCTGTGGTTCTGCGTTCAAGAACAAAGGTGTTCAGGCGATGCTGGATGCGGTAATTGATTACCTGCCATCCCCAATCGATGTTCCGGCGATCAATGGTATCCTGGACGACGGTAAAGACACGCCGGCTGAGCGTCACGCAAGTGATGACGAGCCGTTCGCTGCTCTGGCGTTCAAAATCGCTACCGACCCGTTCGTAGGTAACCTGACCTTCTTCCGCGTGTACTCCGGTGTGGTTAACTCTGGTGATACCGTACTGAACTCCGTGAAAGCTGCACGTGAGCGTTTCGGTCGTATCGTTCAGATGCACGCTAACAAACGTGAAGAGATCAAAGAAGTTCGCGCGGGCGATATCGCTGCTGCAATCGGTCTGAAGGACGTAACCACTGGTGACACTCTGTGTGATCAAGATGCGCCGATCATTCTGGAACGTATGGAATTCCCTGAGCCGGTAATCTCCATCGCAGTAGAACCGAAAACCAAAGCTGACCAGGAAAAAATGGGTCTGGCTCTGGGTCGTCTGGCTAAAGAAGACCCGTCATTCCGCGTATGGACTGACGAAGAATCTAACCAGACCATCATCGCTGGTATGGGTGAGCTGCACCTCGACATCATCGTTGACCGTATGAAACGTGAATTCAACGTTGAAGCGAACGTCGGTAAACCTCAGGTTGCTTACCGCGAAGCAATTCGCGCGAAAGTTACCGATATCGAAGGTAAACACGCGAAACAGTCTGGTGGTCGCGGTCAGTATGGTCACGTCGTTATCGACATGTACCCGCTGGAGCCGGGCTCTAACCCGAAAGGTTACGAGTTCATCAACGACATCAAAGGTGGTGTAATTCCTGGCGAATACATCCCGGCCGTTGATAAAGGCATCCAGGAACAGCTGAAGTCTGGTCCGCTGGCTGGTTATCCGGTTGTAGACATGGGTATTCGTCTGCACTTCGGTTCTTACCACGACGTTGACTCCTCTGAACTGGCGTTTAAACTGGCTGCTTCTATTGCCTTTAAAGAAGGCTTTAAGAAAGCAAAACCTGTTCTGCTTGAGCCTATCATGAAGGTTGAAGTAGAAACTCCGGAAGAGAACACTGGTGATGTTATCGGTGACTTGAGCCGTCGTCGCGGTATGCTGCGCGGTCAGGAATCTGAAGTAACTGGCGTTAAGATCCACGCTGAAGTTCCGCTGTCTGAAATGTTCGGATATGCAACTCAGCTGCGTTCTCTGACCAAAGGTCGTGCATCATACACCATGGAATTCCTGAAGTATGATGATGCGCCGAACAACGTTGCTCAGGCCGTAATCGAAGCCCGTGGTAAATAATCCCCGGGGTTAAAACCTAAGTCCCGTGCTCTCTCCTGAAGGGGAGAGCACTATAGTAAGGAATATAGCCGTGTCTAAAGAAAAATTTGAACGTACAAAACCGCACGTCAACGTTGGTACTATCGGCCACGTCGACCACGGTAAAACTACTCTGACCGCTGCAATCACCACCGTACTGGCTAAAACCTACGGCGGTGCTGCTCGTGCTTTCGACCAGATCGATAACGCGCCGGAAGAAAAAGCTCGTGGTATCACCATCAACACTTCCCACGTTGAATATGACACCCCGACTCGCCACTACGCACACGTAGACTGCCCAGGCCACGCCGACTATGTTAAAA
>CAJYVI010000066.1 GCA_913778145.1 uncultured Pseudocitrobacter sp. | reverse complement strand
CCTTCGTCAGTTGACGGCATTGGCGGCCATTCGCCCTGCGGCAGGGTTTTCATCTCGCTCAGTGTCAGCAGTTTTTCGATATCGAGCGTGCGCCCCAGGGTGTCGGCAAAATCTTGCCACGGTTGCTGTTCAACAACCGACTCCCGCGCCGTTACCAGCCCGAGATGCCGTTCCGGCAACGCAACGCCCGCCACGGTGGGTACATAACCAATGACCGGCAATGCGCAGTAACGTTCAATGGCAGATTTCAGAAGCTGGAAGTGGCTTTCGCTGTTGACGCGATTGACGATAACGCCCGCGATATTTAAAGAAGGATCGAAGTGCTGAAAACCCAACACCGTTGCAGCAATCGAGGTTGAAACCGCTTTGCCGTCCACCAGCAAAATGACCGGGCAACCGAGCTGTTTTGCCATCGCGGCGGTGCTGCAATGATTAGGGTCGGTTCCGAGGCCATCGTACAGCCCCATCACGCCTTCAATCACCGCGATATCGGCCTGCTGCATCTGCTCGCTGAAGAGGGCATTAAGCGTGGAGGGTGGCAACATAAAACCATCGAGATTGCGCGACGCCACGCCGGAAATGGCTGTATGCCAGCCGGTGTCGAGGTAATCTGGCCCGACTTTCCACGGCTGCACTTGCCATCCGCGCTGTTTCAGCACCTTCAGCAAGCCGAGCGTTACCGTGGTTTTGCCACAGCCGCTACCGGTGCCTGCGAGAATAAATGCGTGATGCTTTGCCGCCATGCCCTGATCCTGATCAGGGTGGTAGGGGTACGTCGAGATGCGCGTGTTCCCGGTCTGTTGACCGCACGCTTCTGAGCAACCCACTTCCCACCGAAGTTGTTGAGATGTACCGACAGGCAGGTCTTCTGGCTTAGCGTCGTCCTCGCCCGCCCTTCCCAATCTTACGATCAGTGGTGTTTACGGGGTCGTCAGCATTACAGCAGCGGGGGCTGCGAGGGATTTACACCCTCTTCCCTGACACATTACGTGTCTGACCTGTCGGCTTAATGACGGAGTCAGTGTAGCGCTCATACTCCGTTGCCTTTTTGCGCTAAAACAATCTATTGCGCCGCAGCGGTTTATTCAATTTATAATACTGGCCTCAAAAATAAGGCTTATAAGGTGACAGCGTGGCCGTTGCACAATGCCCCGCATCCTGCGGAGAACTGATTCAGGGTTGGATCGAGGGAAGTGAAAAATTGATTTCCTGCCCGGTCGGCCTATACAGCACCGTGGAAGTAAAAGCGGGTAAACCGGCTGACGATGAACGTCCGCTGACGCGTGCAATGGTAAATCAATTGCTGGCACTGTGGGATTTTCCGCCAGAGTGGAGCCAGCAGCTGCGTATTAATCAGCACTCCCCCATTCCGGTTGCCAAAGGCATGGCGAGCAGCACCGCAGATATCGCCGCCACCGCCATCGCCACCGCGCGCTATTTTGATAAAACCCTCACTGAACAGGCGCTGGCACAGCTTTGCGTTAACCTTGAGCCCACCGATAGCACGCCTTTTCGCCAGTTGACGCTGTTCGATCATAATCAGGGAAATGCGCAAACCGCCGGTTCACAGCAACCAAAGCTCGATATTCTGGTACTGGAAAGCCCACAAACGCTACAAACCGCAGACTATCACCGCCTCGACAGACAGGCTGCGCTGCTTTCCAGCGCACCGCAGCTGGAACGCGCCTGGCAAAAAGCCCGTCTGGCGTGTGAAACAGGCTGCGCCAGCCTGCTGGGGGAAGCCGCGACGCTCAGCGCTATCGCCAGCCAGCTGATTCTGCCAAAACCGGGTTTTCAGCGCGTGCTGGATATTGTGGATCGTTTTTCACTGTATGGCGTGAGCATCGCACACAGCGGTAGCGTGATGGGGTTAATGCTCGACAGAACAAAACACGATATGGATGCGGTGATAGCGGAACTGGAGAGAAACGAAGGCAATACGTTGTGGCCGCAAAAATATTTGCTGCCCATGGTGGAAGGCGGCGTCAGATAGCAATCAGGCGGCACGGAGGCCGCCTGAGGAAAAATTACTCAGCTTTCGGCTCAGTAACCTTCTGTTCGCCCATCGCTTTCAGCTTTTTAGAGATGTCGCGACGTTCTTTGGAAATTTCGGCATTTTTGATGATGTAATCATCAACGCGATCTTCATAATCGCTCTTCATGCTGGCGATGATGCCCTGAATCGCTTCAACGCTCATGCCCGGTTTGATGTAGTCGCTAAGGTTGTCCAGCAGCAGAACACGCTTCTGGTTGTCACGGATCTTTTTCTCAACGTCCTGAATTTCACGCTGCAGTTTGTTTTTACGGCGGAACAGACGAACAAACTCCAGTACATCCTGAAATGAAGGCTTAGTTGTTTCCATTTTTACACCCCTGATATTTGAGACTCGGATTCGTAAATACAACGGCTATAAGACTATATATACGTATAGGCGTTGCCAATGACAATGGTTTTTACCTGTCCCTCATCATAACCCTAAACGCTGCTGAATCGAAACAACCCAAGGTCAAAGGTGTTGCATTCGTCGCTTATTTACGCAGCGCGCGGCAGATAAGCAAGGATAATAGCTCTAACTGACGCGCCAGCTCCATGCTTAGCCAAACGTAGCCATGAATGGGCGTTTCTACCAGATGATTGCTTTTATGCTCCGTCAGCAGCTGGCGTAGCTCATCGACGATCTCGTTGAGTTTTTCGGTGTTTGCTTTTACCGGCTGCGGGTTGCCTTCGTACAGCGCGTGGGCGATGGTTAACAGCGTTTGCTGCGTCATCTGCTGCGTTTCGCGCAAGGTATGGGCATTAAGCATCAGGAAGTGGCTTTCGCGAGACGCCCAGTGCGCGTTGATTTGCAGCTCGAGCATACACACGAGGTTGCGGCTCACGGTCTGGATGCCTTCGAATACCGATTTCTGGATATGCGTTTCTTTGCTGGCAGGCGTAATCAGGCCACGGATTTTAACCACATCGTTCAGCACCGTTTGCAGATGTTTTTCCAGATGCGGCCGCTCCACCAGGTTGGGGGAAAAACCGGCCTGATAGAGGCGATTAAACTGTGTGACGAAGGTCGCCATTTGAATGCGCCAGTGGATAAATGCCCGCTGCGGCCAGACGCCGGTGAAAAGCATCGCCAGCAGCGAACCGAAAATAACGTCGCCGCTTCGCCACAGCGCGGTGTGCATATCGCCCGGCGGCGCACCGACCACCACGCCCAGCGTAATGCCAATCAGCAGCGCCTGATAAGGCCGCTTCCCGAGCGTCAGCCAGCCGCACAGGAACATGGCCGCGGCGCACCACAGCAGCATCAGCGGTAAAGAAATCAGTTCAAGTTTAAGCGCAATCAGACCCAACGCCGAGCCGAGGATGGTGCCGCCAATTCGCTGAAAGGCGCGCGGCACCACGTTTCCCCAGAACGAGATGGGCCCCATAATGACCACGAGAGTAATCAGCGGCCACGACCCTTCCGGAATGTCAAAAATACGCACAATCAGAAAGGCCAGCACAAATGCCAGGGCTATACGGATGCCGTGGGCGACACGGTAATTACGGTATAGCCGAATTTCAAAAGGACTGAGTGACTTGTCAGGACGCACACCGGTTCTCCGGCAGAACTAAAGAGCGCAATTGTACCTGCTTTTGCCCGGCACGCATCATGGGGCGGAAAAAATCTTTTCCCCCTGTTTTCAGTCCGTGTTGCGCGTTACGGCCACGTACATTTGGATATCCCAGTAGCCGTCCTGATTGCCGTCGTTCAGATAGCGTTCAAAACAGGGTTTGCCGTCAATGTGATACGTGCTGTCTTTCAGCAATGCGTCAAAGAATTGCAGCCACGGCGTAGAAAAGTCGTGCTCAAGAACCCGCACGCTGGCAACCGCATACTCGCCGCCATCAATGTGAGTGAGGATGACGCCCTCGCTATTGGGCGGCAATGTGAAGTCGTCAGCCACCGTCACCACCGTATTGCAGCGCAATTTTTCAGGCGGCACTTCATCGGGGTTATCAAAATAGACCGCTATCCACTCTTTCGCCGGAATCGCCTGGCCGTCTACCCACATCATCAGTTGCTCAAAACCTTGCTTAACGGTTTCTTCCCACGGGCCAACCATATGGAAACCGGCAACGGTTCGGGCGTGAACGTATTCAATACTGTAGTGCATAGATCCCCCTGAGACGGAAATTACTGTATATAGATACAGTAAAATATAGCAGTGCCTTACCTGATAGTATGTGCACTGCTTCACATTATCGCCAGGGAATGACGGAGGTAACAGCGTTACGCTTTGTGGTGGAAATAGTCGCTCAGGCGCGAGAACATTCCGCCCTTATTAACACTTTCCAGCGTGACCAGCGGCCAGTGAGCGACAATTTTGTCGCGGTCGTAAAGCTGAATTTCCCCCACGCGCTGATGTGCGGCGATAGGCGCTTCCAGTTCTTTGCCGTCCAGCACGTATTTCGCCTTAATGTTGGGAATTTCCTTCTTCGGCAACGCCAGCCAGAAATCCTGATCGGTGCCAAGATCAATAGTCTCTTTATCACCGTACCAGATGCGTTCGGTACCGACTTTCTTGCCGTTTTGCAGCACCTGCACGGTGTCGAAATTCTGTTGCCCCCAGTGCAATAGTGTACGCGCCTGTTCTTCACGCCCTTTCGGGCTATCTGCGCCCATCACCACCGCAATCAGGCGACGTTTACCGTCAACCGCCGAGGCGATGAGGTTAAAGCCCGCGCCGGAGGTATGCCCGGTTTTCAGGCCATCAACGTTCATGGTTTTATCCCATAGCAGGCCGTTACGGTTCTGCTGCGTGATGCCGTTCCACGTCAGGCTTTTCTCACTGTACATGTGATAAAAATCAGGCTCACCGTGAATGATTGCGCGTGACAACACGGCAAGATCGTACGCCGAGCTGTGCTGCCCCGGCGCATCCAGGCCGTGAACCGTTTCAAAATGGGTATCGCGCAGCTTCAGCGTTTCCACATAATGATT
>CAJYVI010000065.1 GCA_913778145.1 uncultured Pseudocitrobacter sp. | reverse complement strand
GCCACCCCAGTGAGCGATGCAAAAGTACTCACTGGACGCCAGAAGCCGCTGACCGAGGTGGCAATCATCATCGCCGAAATTCGCAGCCGCGATGGTTTTGAGGGCGTCGGGTTTAGTTATTCCAAACGCGCAGGCGGCCAGGGTATTTATGCACATGCCAAAGAAATAGCCGACAACCTGCTGGGCGAAGATCCTAATGATATCGATAAGATTTACACCAAACTATTGTGGGCCGGAGCATCCGTTGGCCGTAGCGGCATGGCCGTTCAGGCCATCTCGCCCATTGATATAGCGCTGTGGGATATGAAAGCAAAACGAGCAGGCTTACCGCTGGCGAAACTTTTGGGCGCACATCGCGATTCTGTGCAGTGCTACAACACCTCGGGTGGTTTCCTGCATACGCCGCTGGATCAGGTACTTAAGAACGTGGTGATTTCGCGTGAAAACGGCATTGGCGGCATCAAGCTAAAAGTCGGCCAGCCAAACTGCGCGGAGGATATTCGCCGCCTGACCGCCGTACGTGAAGCGTTGGGCGATGATTTCCCGCTAATGGTCGATGCCAATCAGCAGTGGGATCGCGAAACCGCCATTCGCATGGGCCGCAAAATGGAGCAGTTCAATTTAATCTGGATTGAAGAGCCGCTCGATGCCTATGACGTGGAAGGCCACGCTCAGCTTGCCGCCGCACTGGATACGCCTATCGCCACCGGTGAAATGTTGACCAGCTTCCGCGAGCATGAACAGCTGATTCTGGGCAATGCCAGTGATTTTGTTCAGCCGGATGCGCCGCGCGTAGGGGGAATATCTCCATTCCTGAAGATCATGGATCTTGCCGCGAAACATGGTCGTAAACTCGCCCCGCACTTCGCGATGGAAGTGCATTTACATCTCTCTGCAGCCTACCCGCTGGAGCCATGGCTGGAGCATTTCGAGTGGTTGAACCCGCTGTTTAATGAACAACTGGAACTGCGCGATGGCCGGATGTGGATTTCCGATCGCCATGGCCTGGGTTTCAGCCTCAGCGAGCAGGCCCGCCGCTGGACGCAGCTTTCTTGTGAGTTTGGCAAACGCCCATAATCTTCGGGCGGGTTAACCCGCCCTCTTACCCTACAACATTCTCTCGCAACCCTGAAAAAGGAGTGGGTGATGAATACAATAATAACACGTACTAATGTCCGTTATAGCATTTTGATATTTCTGTTTTTAGCCACCGTATTTAACTACGCGGACCGCGCGACACTTTCCGTTGTCGCGCCGATTATGAGTAAAGAGCTGGGATTCGACCCGGAAGCAATGGGCCTCGCATTTTCCGTATTTGGTATTTCCTACGTCATTATGCAACTGCCCGGCGGCTGGCTGTTAGATCGGTACGGCTCTCGTCTGGTTTACGGCTGCGCCTTAATCGGCTGGTCTTTGGTGACAATGTTTCAGGGCACTATTTATCTCTACGCCAGCCCGCTTATTATACTGGTGGTGCTGCGTTTACTTATGGGCGCAATTGAAGCACCTGCCTTTCCGGCAAACAGTCGTCTAAGCGTGCAGTGGTTCCCAAACAATGAACGCGGGTTCGTCACTTCGGTATATCAGGCAGCGCAGTATATTTCACTGGGTATTATCACGCCGTTAATGACCATTATTCTGCATAACCTGAGCTGGCATTATGTCTTCTATTACATAGGGGCGATCGGCGTTTTGCTGGGCATATTCTGGCTGGTAAAAGTGAAAGATCCGCTTCAACATCCAAAGGTAAATCAACAGGAGCTGGATTATATTCGTGAGGGAGGCGGCGAGCCGACGCTTGGTAGTAAGAAAGAACAGCACAAACTGACACTGGCGCAAATCAAAAGCGTGTGCGTAAACCGTATGATGATTGGCGTTTATATCGGCCAGTTCTGCGTGACATCCATTACCTGGTTTTTCCTGACCTGGTTTCCGACCTATTTGTATCAGGCGAAGGGAATGTCGATTCTTAAAGTCGGATTTGTTGCCAGTATTCCCGCTATCGCAGGATTTATTGGCGGATTAATGGGCGGCGTCGTCTCCGACTGGCTGCTTAAACGTGGTTACAGCCTGACGACCGCGCGGAAATTCCCGGTGATATGCGGCATGCTGCTTTCATGCGTCATTATTGTCGCCAACTACACCTCTTCGGAATTTGTGGTGATTGCAGCTATGAGCCTTGCCTTTTTTGCCAAAGGATTCGGCAATCTGGGCTGGTGCGTGTTAAGCGATACCTCACCAAAAGAGGTTTTAGGTATTGCAGGGGGCGTTTTCAATATGTGCGGTAATCTCGCGAGCATTGTCACGCCGCTGGTGATTGGCGTGATCCTCGCAAATACCCAATCTTTTGACTATGCAATTCTGTATGTCGGCTCAATGGGGCTTATTGGCCTGGCTTCCTATTTGTTTATTGTAGGGCCGCTGGACCGTATCACTCTGACGCCGTCAGCAGCGTAACCGAATCTGGCAATATATCGCTGCCGCTGCTCCGGTATGATTGTACTCCGCCGGGGTGGCGTTTTTTAATGATCAATCACCCTCTTCATCAAAAAAATAGATGGCCCACCATGACCATTTAACGATCGCCAAACGCAATCAATCCCCATCGCGATATTTTCTGATTTCTGCAACTTATTGAATATAATTTATTTTGTAGGCCGGATAAGGCGTTTACGCCGCATCCGGCAAGAACAAAGCGCACGTTATCAGCAATCTGAAATGCTCAGGCTAATATTAACACTCTTTATACTGTTCCTCTGTCACCTGCTCAAGCCAGGTGACCGGGCTGCCATTTTCGGCTTCGGCAATGGCGATATGGGTCATTGCCGTTTCGGCACTTGCGCCGTGCCAGTGTTTTACCTCCGGTGGGATCCACGCAATATCGCCCTGGTTCAGCACTTCAGGCGCTTTCCCCCACTCCTGTAGCCAGCCTCGGCCCTGAGTCACAATTAACGTCTGGCCCAATGGATGCGTATGCCAGGCGGTGCGTGCGCCGGGTTCAAACGTCACCGTTGCCCCACCCACTTTCGCGGGGGCTTCAGCCTGAAAAGGCGCATCGATTCTGACGGTACCGGTAAACCAGCTGTCCGGGCCTTTGACTGACGGCAGCGACCCACTACGAATAATTTTCATCGGTTTCTCCTTACGTTGTGCTTTATACCGTAGCGCATCCTGGCGACAAGTATTAGCCAGGCAAATGTGAAAGGAGCCATGAGCAGAATTCATAAATCGTTAAGTTTGCTGAATCGACGACAACCAGGCTGTGAGCAGCGCTGAGATCCTGCATCTATATTTTGCGTCAATATGGCGTTTTGTGTAGGATGCAGCGCCATGTTTGTCTTATCTCTGCATCAGAAACGTGAGAAAGACAGCATAATTTGCTATCCACGCAATCGTTTGTTATTGCGCGGGGTAACAGGACATCCGTGAAGGATTTAGACAGGTAAGCAGGTATAAAATTAATGAATACAAAGCACAACACCACCGAGGAGCAGCGTGCGGCGAAACGCCGTTGGCTAAACTCCCACGAAGAGGGTTATCACAAAGCGATGGGCAATCGTCAGATCCAGATGATTGCTATCGGCGGCGCGATTGGTACCGGCCTGTTTCTCGGTGCGGGCGCTCGTTTGCAGATGGCGGGGCCGTCGCTGGCTATCGTCTATCTGGTCTGCGGGATCTTTTCTTTCTTTATACTCCGCGCGTTGGGTGAACTGGTATTACACCGCCCTTCCAGCGGCAGTTTTGTTTCATATGCCCGTGAATTCCTTGGCGAAAAAGCCGCCTACGTCGCTGGCTGGATGTATTTCGTCAACTGGGCGATGACCGGGATTGTCGACATCACCGCCGTTGCACTCTATATGCACTACTGGGGCGCGTTTGGCGATGTGCCGCAATGGGTGTTCGCGCTGGGCGCATTGGCGATCGTCGGCACCATGAATATGATTGGCGTGAAATGGTTCGCTGAAATGGAGTTCTGGTTTGCGCTGGTGAAAGTGCTGGCGATCGTTGCCTTCCTGGTGGTCGGCACCATTTTCCTCGGCAGCGGCAAACCGCTTGATGGCAACGCCACCGGCTTCCATCTCATCACCGATAATGGCGGCTTCTTCCCGCATGGCCTGCTACCTGCGCTGGTACTGGTTCAGGGCGTGGTTTTTGCCTTTGCGTCGATTGAGTTAGTCGGCACCGCCGCCGGTGAAGCGAAAGACCCGGAGAACACGGTGCCACGCGCCATCAACAGCGTTATCTGGCGTATTGGTCTGTTCTACGTCGGTTCTGTCGTGCTGCTGGTTCTGCTGCTTCCGTGGAACGCCTATCAGGCAGGTCAAAGCCCGTTTGTCACATTCTTCTCAAAACTCGGCGTGCCGTACATGGGCGATGTGATGAACGTGGTGGTCCTGACTGCGGCGCTCTCCAGCCTTAACTCAGGCCTCTATTCAACCGGGCGTATTCTGCGTTCGATGTCGATGGGCGGTTCCGCACCGAAGTTTATGTCCAAAATGAGCCGCCAGCACGTGCCTTATGCCGGTATCCTGGCGACGCTGGGCGTCTATGTGATTGGCGTATTCCTTAACTATCTGGTGCCGTCTCAGGTGTTTGAGATTGTCCTTAACGTCGCATCGCTGGGGATTATTGCGTCCTGGGCCTTTATCGTGGTCTGCCAGATGCGTCTGCGCAAAGCGATTAAAGAAGGTAAAGCGGCGGATATCAGCTTTAAGCTACCGGGCGCACCGTTCACCTCCTGGCTGACGCTGCTGTTCCTGTTCAGCGTGCTGGTGCTGATGGCGTTTGATTATCCAAACGGTACCTACACCATTGGCTCAATTCCGGTGATTGCGATACTGCTGGTTGCGGGCTGGTTTGGCGTGCGTAAGCGCGTGCATGAGATTCATCGCTCGGCACCATAATTGAGATAAGAGAGTAAAAAAGCGGCTGATTAGCCGCTTTTTTTTATTTTACAGCGCGATACGAATCACGTCGTCCGGCTGAGTCGCTTCTTTCTCGCGAGTCGATTCCTGCTTCACGCTCACGTACAGGGTTTTGCCATCGCCAGAAAGCGCCAGGCTGTTCGGGAAGGTTGGCGTCTTGATGGTTTTGGTCACCTTGTAGGTTTTCGCATCAATCACCGTCACGGTACCCGCTTTACGTTGCGTCACGTAAACTTCATTACGGGCTGGGTTGTAGAGTACGCCCAGGGATTCTGGCGTATCGATAGTCGCCAGTACCTTGCCAGATTTCAGATCAACCGCCAGCACCTGCGGTGCTTTAGAGTCGGTGATAAACGCACGCTGACCTGCGGTATCCAGGCTGATGTTGATATAGAAGTGTTCTTTGCCATCGTCCTGAAGTTTCTTACGCTCCAGCACTTTGTTGCTCGCGGTGTCGATAGTCACCAGCTCGCCGTCACCGTTGGTCACATACAGACGCTGCTTGTCTGCATCCACCGCCAGGCCAGTGCCCATTTTACCGGTATTTTCGATGGTCGCTTTCAGCGCCAGTTTCTCGCCGTCAATCGCCCAAACAACGCTCTCTTTACCTAGCCCGGTCACGTAAACGGTGTTGGTTTTCTCATCCATAGCCAGTTCACGTGTTGCCAGCGGGCGCACGGTTTCGCTGCGCTTGCGGTTATCCAGAACCAGACGGCCCTTCACATCACCGGTTTTCGCGTCAATCGCCGTCACGGTGCTGTTAGTGGTATTGCCAAACCACAGGGTCTGGGTCTGGTTATTAATCGTGGCGCCAAACGGTTTTAAATCGTTATGAATAATCTGGGTAACTTCCAGCGTCACCGGGTCAAGACGGTAAACAATGCCGCCTTTATCGAGTTTACGGCTCTGTGATGTAGCCAGCCAGAGCGCATTTTCCTGCTGGCTATAGGCCATTTCATAAGCCCCTTTGCCGACCGCTTTGCGCAGCATCTCGTCGGCGGCATGGGCGCTGAAGCTACCTGCCAGTAACAGAGTGCTCAGTAATAACGAACGACGCAGACGCGGTGCGGACAATTGACGTAATGACATGACGACTCCCTTTGATGGACCAATATGTTACTGCTTCACAAGGCTTCTTTACTTCATCGCGTCATTGCACGACGTTTTA
>CAJYVI010000064.1 GCA_913778145.1 uncultured Pseudocitrobacter sp. | reverse complement strand
CCGATGATCAGCCCGGCCCACGTTGAAACGTCTTTAACCGATAAGTCACCCAGCCATGCCATAAAAACGGCCATCGACCAGGTGATAAACGTGCTGATTCTTTCCCACATGATTTAGTCCCATAGCTGCACGGTCTGCGCCGTGGCTGCGGGCGCAACGTCCGGCAGCTCGACCTCTAAACCGTGGGGTAAGGTGGGGCCGTATTCCGCCAGCCCCGGATTGGCCTGTAACACACGTTCGGACAGCCCCTGCGTGCGCCCGTAGTGACGCCAGCAAAGTGCGTCTACCGTGTCATACTGCTGCGCACGCACTTTCATCAGATAAGCTCGACGGTAATATGCGGCAGATCCTGCACGCGGCTGATGGCCCAGCGCGCATCGCGCCATAAATCGCCGCTGGCATCCTCCAGCGTCTCGCCGCGCTTCGCGCCGGACGCGGTGGCGTCAAAGTCGCTGTATCGCTCGTTGAGCACCGCGCGCGTCCAGCACCACACGGCGCTCTCATAGTGGTGCAGGCGCACGCTCAGCCCTGCCAGCTTCTCGGCGGGAACGTCGGCCAGTGCGTTATAGCCTTTCAATTCCTGCTGTTCACGCCACGGGTAAAGCTCAGCGTTAATTTCTGCAATGGCGGTCAGCACCACCTGTTTAAGCCGGTCAGGCGTCACGGTGCCGTCAACGCGCATTGCGCTGCGGAATTTTTGCAAATCCATGTCCGGCCAGAATGAGTTATTCGGGATAATCACCGGCGCAACGTGCCACTGCACTGCCGCAACCTTTGGCTGTTCGGGTGCTACAAATTCCATCGTTACTGCTCCTGAATAGGTGGGCGGTGGACGGGGTTTTGATGCGGCGCTGCCTTTCGCCACCCCGTGCCGCCCCGCGCGTGGGCACGTTCGGTTATCAGCTGTCTTTGCGGAGTTTCCGCTCAAGCTGCTCAATGTCTTTTTTCACTCCGCATCTTTCGTCCAGCTGCAGGGCGTGCTTAAGGTGATTCAGCGCGGATACCGGGTTGCTTTCGGTCTGCACCCAGCCGATGGATTTATGCAGGCGCGCGCGCGACTGATCCGGCATGTCCTCCCCGTCCACCGCGTCCAGCGTCTGCAGCAGCAGGTCAGCGTCAAACGGGGTTCCGGCCAGAATGGCGGCCTTTGCGGCGTCGGCCATTTCCTCAGTCAACACCGTCGCCGTGTTGCGCTTGCCGACCGGCATCACCCAGCCGTGCTTAATCGCATGGCGGCCAATGGTCAGCGCACCGGCATAGTCACCGGCATCGATACGCCACAGCATGACGTACATGATCACGTCATCCTGCTGTGCCCCGTCGGCGCTCAGCACGCCCTCTACCCAGGCGGCATACTTCGGCAGCACCTCAATTTTTACCTGCGCTTTGGTGACGGTGGACTGAATGCCCTTGAGGCGGCGGCGGTCTTCGTTCAGCTGCAGCAGCATCAGGTCATAGCCTTTCGCATGGCGGCCATTGCCGCCCGTGCGGGCGGCCTCCTGTCCCTGAATGAAGCGCGTGTGTGCGCGGAAAGGATTGGTCACGGGTTACGCTCCTGCGCTGCCGGTGTCAGCGCCAGTACCGGTGCCAGATTCAGCCTGCGCCTGCGCCGTGCCCGATTCGCTCATGGCCTTAACGACGCTTGCCGCCACGGAAGCAATACGCGCGATTTCGGCGTCGCTCATCTGACCCGCTTCCGGCTCTGGCTCCTGCTCCAGCATTTCGATGTTTTCGATCAGGCAGGTGCAGTCGTAGTCTTCGACCACATACGCCTCGTTGACCGATTCAAGGTTTTCAACGCGATCCCGTTTCGGGTTGTCGATGATGGAGCGGCGGCGGGTGTCGTCCTGGACATAAATCGACAGGTTATCAAGGCGCGTAATCAGCAACGCGTCTGCCGGGAAGAACGGCGCACGCACCGCAGGCAGACCGCCGATGCGCTTCTGGCTGATAATCAAATCAGCGGCCAGCGCTTCGGTGTTGGGCTGGTCTTTGTTGACGATCGGGAAATACTTGTCGGCCAGCAGCTGGCGACCGCAGATCACAACCAGCTCGGTATCATCCTGATACTGCACGGCGATTTTTTCGGTTACGGCCCCCATTACCACGGCATCCAGATTGCGGAACACACCCGCTTTTCCGATGGTGATTTTATCGGCGATAACTTTTCCGCTGCTGTCGATGTGCTGGCCCAGCACCTGCAACGGTTTCTCCTGGCGGATTTTTTCCAGCCAGCCGATGTTGACGTCCTGCAGCAGCGGATTCTGGTCGCGGTTAGAGGTTTTCTCGCGCTTGATACCGTTAAACCCGATCATGATGCGGTCCAGCGCCTGGCGTTTCACAATCATGTCGCGGATGCGCACCTGAAAGTCGGCAAACTTCGCCCACATATCCAGCTTCGCGTAGGGCAGCGCCGTGTCAAAGTTGGTCTGCGTACATTTGTAACCTTCGCCGTCGATGTAGGTCGGATCGGTTGGCTCACGCTCTTTCTGCGCGGTGTCGGTTGTACCGGCAATCGTGCCGCCGATCCCCAGCCCCAGACGCTCGCCGCTCTGCTCGGCGACCGGCACGATGTTGATGCGCGTCAGAAAGTCAGATGACTCCTGAATTTTTGTTTCCAGCGTCTGCGCGACGGATGGCTCAACGGTAAATTTGCTGTTGAGTGCCGACAGGTTGATGTTGTTGATTTCCGCCAGTACCGACATGTAGGCGTTTAACTTAAAGCGGGTGTTGTTTTTCATCGTTTCGTGTTCTCTGTTCGTTAAGAGGGTTGGCCGCACCTGCATCAGCAGTCGGTGCGCACGTCCTGGCTGTTGCTGTTGCCGTTACCGGGCGTGCGCGGGCGGAAGTCCTGGCGCCCGTCTTCACGGCTCAGCTGTGCCTGCAGCTGGCTGAAATCCGCCTGCAGCTGCTCACGGGCTGCAGCTTCTGCGCTCAGCTGCACCTGCAGGCTGCTGGCCTGCTCGCTCAGGGCGGTTTCAATGCGCTGGCTGAATTCCTGCTGCTCGGTGGCGACCAGCTCGACGGCCTGGTGAACGTCGCTGAAACGTGCGTCATCCGATTTCTTTTTATTGCTGAAAAGCGTGGATACACGGCTGAAAAGGGACGGTTTTTCGTCGGCCACGTCCTCAAACTCGATCACGGTTTCGGTGGCGGCGGTAAACAGGTTGTCAGGATGCTGCTTGCGGTTAGCCAGCGGGTTTGCGCCTGCGCTTGCGCTGAACTGCAGCATTTCGGTGCCGAGGCTGGCCGGATCGTCGGTCACGGCCAGGCCAATCAGATACGCCTCGCCGGTGTCGGCGAACTCCGGGCGAATCTCCATTGAGGTGAAAAGCTTCTGCATGTTGCCGGTCATAGTGACCAGCTCATCCGTCGGGTTAATTACCGCGTAAAGCCCCAGCTTGCCTTTCAGGAGGCCGTCACTGATTTCTTCGGTGTCCAGCGCATCGACCACACCAAAACGGCGAAACGCGCTGTCAGGCGTGTAACCCTTGATGTGCTCCATGTTGATCACGGCGGTGTAAACGGCCGGATCGTAATTGGCCGCCATCTGTTCCAGCCAGCTGCGCTCGATGGTGCGACCGTCCGTGGTGGCACCTTCCACCCCGATACGGAAACGCTTTGCTTTCTTTGCCATTGTCCAGGCTCCGGTAAAGTAAAAACTCTGTGAGTCCCTATGTTTGCGGCGAGGGGGGTACTGAAACAACGCGGCGACGTTGTACCGTAATTCACACAATCACGGGCGGCGGAAAAGGAAACGGGCGGGCCGTATTTTGGGGCCATGACAACGACAATCGCCCCCTCAGACCTCGATCCCCGCAGGCAGGCTTTGCTGCTGTACTTTCAGGGATACCGCATCGCCCGCATTGCTGAAATGCTGGGAGAGAAACCCGCAACCGTTCACAGCTGGAAAAAGCGCGACAGGTGGGGCGACTATGGCCCGCTTGACCAGATGCAGCTCACCACCGCCGCGCGCTACTGTCAGCTGGTCATGAAAGAGGTGAAGGAAGGAAAGGACTACAAAGAAATTGACCTGCTGGCCCGACAGTCAGAGCGCCACGCGCGCATCGGGAAATTTAACAACGGCGGCAATGAGGCGGATTTAAACCCCAACGTCGAAAACCGCAACAGAGGCCCGCGCAAACCGCCTGAAAAAAACGTATTCAGCGACGCGCAGATCGAAAAGCTGCAGGACATTTTTCACAGCACGATGTTCGGCTACCAGCGCCAGTGGTGGGAAGCGGGCAATAAATACGCCGTCCGCAACCTGCTGAAATCGCGCCAGATAGGGGCGACGTTCTTTTTTGCCCGCGAGGCGCTGCTTGATGCGCTCACCACCGGCCGCAACCAGATTTTCCTTTCAGCCAGCAAGGCGCAGGCGCACGTGTTCAAGCAGTACATCGTGGAGTTTGCCCGCGAGGCCGACGTAGACCTGAAAGGCGACCCGATGACGCTGGCTAACGGCGCGTGCCTGTACTTCCTTGGCACCAACGCCCGCACCGCGCAGAGTTATCACGGCAACCTGTACCTGGACGAATATTTCTGGATACCAAAATTTCAGGAACTGCAGAAAGTCGCCTCCGGCATGGCGCTGCACAAGAAATGGCGTGAAACCTACTTTTCCACGCCGTCCAGCCTCACGCACAGCGCCTATCCGTTCTGGTCAGGCGCGCAGTTTAACAAGGGCCGCGCCAAAGCTGACCGGGTTGATATTGATTTAAGCCACGCGTCGCTTGCCGCCGGCCGCCTCTGTGCCGACGGGCAGTTTCGCCAGATTGTCACCGTTGAGGATGCCGTGCGCGGCGGCTGTGACCTGTTCGACCTGGAGCAGCTGCGCACGCGCTACAGCCCCGAGGACTACCAAAACCTGCTGATGTGCGTGTTTATGGATGACCTCGCCTCGGTGTTCCAGCTTGCCATGCTGCAGAAGTGCATGGTGGACAGCTGGGAAGTGTGGGACGACTTCGAAGCGCTGGCGCTGCGCCCGTTCGGCTGGAAGGAGGTCTGGATTGGTTACGACCCAGCAAAAGGCACGCAGAACGGCGACAGCGCAGGCTGCGTGGTGATTGCCCCGCCTGCCGTGCCGGGCGGTAAGTTCCGCATCCTTGAGCGGCACCAGTGGCGCGGTATGGATTTCCGCGCACAGGCCGACGCCATTAAAACCCTTACGCAGCAGTACAACGTGACCTATATCGGCATCGACTCGACCGGCGTCGGCCTCGGCGTCTATGAGAACGTGAAAGCTTTTTTCCCGCAGGTGAAAGAGTTTGTCTATAACCCGACGGTGAAAAATGCCCTGGTGCTGAAAGCCTACGACACCATCAGCAGCGGGCGCATGGAGTTTGACGCCAGCCACCTCGATATCGCGCAGTCTTTTATGTCCATCCGTAAGGCCACCACGGCCAGCGGCAACCGCCCGACCTATGAAACCAGCCGCAGCGAGGAAGTGAGCCACGGCGATTTAGCCTGGGCGACCATGCACGCGCTGGCAAATGAGCCGCTGCAGGGGCAGGCGGCACACACGCAGAACATTGTGGAGATGTATTAATGAGCAAACGCAGGAACCGCACGCGCACGCAGCCCGTGCAACAGCCGGAACAGATGACCAGCTCAGCCGCTTCCGAGGCGTTTACGTTTGGCGACCCGATCCCGGTACTCGACCGGCGCGAACTGCTGGACTACGTGGAGTGCGTCATCAATGACCGCTGGTATGAGCCGCCCGTAAGCGTTGACGGGCTGGCGCGCACGTTCCGCGCCGCCGTGCATCACAGCTCACCTATCAGCGTGAAATGCAACATTCTGGCGAGCACCTTTATCCCGCACCCGCTTTTGAGTCAGCAGGCTTTTACCCGCTTTGCGATGGATTACCTGATCTTTGCCAACGCGTACCTGGAGAAGCGCACCAGCCGCCTCGGCACCACGCTGAAACTGGAGCCATCGCTTGCCAAATACACACGGCGCGGGCTTGACCTGGACACCTACTGGTATGCGCATTACGGCCTTAACTCGGAGCCGTATGAATTTACAAAGGGTAGCGTGTTTCACCTGATGGAGCCGGACATTAATCAGGAAATCTACGGTGTGCCGGGCTACCTGTCGGCTGTCCCGTCCGCGCTGCTGAATGAATCGGCCACGCTGTTTCGCCGTAAGTACTACATCAACGGCAGTCATGCGGGCTTTATCATGTACATGACCGACCCGGCGCAGAGCCAGCAGGATGTTGATAACATCCGCAGCGCAATGAAAAGCGCTAAGGGCCCTGGCAACTTCCGCAACCTGTTTATGTACAGTCCGAACGGGAAAAAAGACGGCATTCAGATCATCCCGCTGTCAGAAGTGGCGGCCAAAGATGAGTTTCTGAATATCAAAAACGTGTCACGCGATGACATGCTGGCCGTTCACCGCGTGCCACCGCAACTGATGGGGATCATCCCCAACAATACCGGTGGGTTTGGTGACATTGAAAAGGCCAGCCGCGTTTTTGTGCGAAACGAACTTATCCCGCTGCAGAAGCGATTTGAAGAAGTGAATGGTTTCATTGGCGAAGATGTTATCAGATTTGGAAGTTACGACTTAATTTAAAACCCTTGTTAATGGCGTCCAGTAAAGGACGCCATTTATTCCTACCCTGTATATAAAAGGCTTTTCTTTCTGATTTCTTCGCTAAATTTTTTCGAGTTCAGATCTATTAAATTTAAATCTCTGTTCTTCCTAGATGCAGTATATTGACTTGTATCAAGCATATAAGCTTCAAAAACAAGCCCGTCCGCACCCTTTTTGAGGGTTACTCTGGATTGCACTAAGTGCACTAGTCGCAAATCAATTAACTGATTTATCGACTCTCTTTCTGGACCGCTCATTTTTTTATCTATGAGAAAGATGTTACACTTTGCGTTATTTATACAAAATGAAACTAATCTATCAAAAGCCTCTTCAAGTGCATTCCTATCATCATCTGCATCTAGCTTGAACTCCTCTCTCTTAATATCCCCATATTCACCTGTAGCAAGATTAACATCTTCCGCTCCAATACGTGGTCCTCTTGGATGGTTCTCTGGCCTCTCTCGCGCATGATTGATGGCTTTAGTGAAGATGCCTATAAAGTCCCTAGTGACTCCGCCAGAAGCAATAATCAACCTATCTATAGCAGTAGCATTAAGCAACCCATTCACATTTATAGGAGGAGTTTCATTCATTAAGTTAGTAAGTATTTTCTGCATAAATGCTTTTAAAGTTGAAAATTTCTCTAAAGAGATATCAATATTGATTTCCTTAGCGTCATCTCCAATTTTAACACCCGTAGGCGGGTCAGTATGAATGTACCACTCGCTGCGATGCTTTATAGTGCCAATTTTTAACCACAACCCATTACCTTTAGCCACTCTATGGAAGTAATCTATAACTTTAGCCTGATCACTTCTTCTAATATGATATAGATCATCTAAAATCAAATAGGCCGGACCTGCAGACAATGCGGCTAATTTGTTAAAAAAACGCTGAAATCTCAATATATTTTGATGCAAATATTCAGTTTTAACAGATTTATAACCCTCACTTTTCTCATTAGTTTCAACCCCCCCTTTTTTTGCAGCACCCCCTATCTCTAAAGGTGAAATTTTTACTGTGGTATTTCCTGAAACCTCGTAGCTTCCTGTCGAAGTTTGTTTATTCTGAACATCGACCACCTCTGGTTGCAAAAGCTTATTCTCTAAATCTTCAATGATTTTCTTTAATTCTTTAGTTAACTCTTGTGTTTCATTTTTTTTGAATGGCTTCTTAACAGGAGCCCTTCCAAAAAGCCTATTCCAAAATGTGGTTTTAGTTGCGGGTGTTAAAGCTGCCGTTTCTAGCCAGGTCTGGAATTCCTGTAGACTTTTTATTAATACGCTTATCAGCACATCTGGATACGAATGCCCTTTAAAGGTTTCCATATCCACAAACGATATAGGGGTTCTATCAACTGTAAGGTCAGCTACAACTTTTCTTAATAATGATGATTTTCCAGAGCCCCTTCGCCCGAAAATGATACTATGCTGTTTAGCTTTTGATTGTGCTAGTACGCCAGGAGCAGGTTCTATAAATCTTTTTACGTTTTCAGGAGTTGCCCTCATAGCCTCATCGCATAGTATGATTAAGTCATCTACCTGATTAAGTCTAAGCTGAGAAGATTCATCTTTTGCCATTTTAACGTCCCTTTTAGGAAAGCTCCTAAACTAGCAATTCCACATAAACACATCAACATTTTTAATGCTATACGGCATCTCGCGTGCATATTACTGCACCACCTCTGTTTTTTTTGTCATATTTTTCATGCATTTAAATTTAATACACACTTAGAACGACACTAAAAATTTAACGTATTCAAACATGTTCAGGATAGATGAAAACTAAGATGCAGCGGAACATCATAGTGCATACGGGCGTTTTTTATGTATCAACCCATCGACCGGAGCGCGCTGAATCAATCAGCAGTTGAATAGTCAGCGGCTTTTCCGCTTTGCCGTTATCAGCCGGAAAATAACGCTCGAAGTTTATTTCACTTGGATTTATGAAAAACTTATCAGCAAACTCTTGCATTAAATCATAAGCGTCTATCGGATCCATTTTAAAATCTTCATTAAGGTCAGTGTCATGCTTTAACTGATACCGCTTAAAGGTGAATATGCTCGGCGCGTTATAAGCCTCAACGAGTTCAAAAACGGCTTTTTCTGTTTCGTCCCTTACCATAACCTGTCCTCCTTACTGGCAATTCTGTTATATCTTAATGTTGCCTCGTAGCTTATCTGCGCCACATCAGCGGCCAGAACTATCCAGCCCACAACGGGTATTGCACGCCCCGTAAAAGTTGCCAGCTTGTGAGTCATCAACATCTTGATTCTTAATTGATTACCGGGTACTGGCGAATGAACGAACGTTGGCAGCCTGAAAGGCAGATGAATATTTTTTAGTAAGCGTCGTGAGTATCGAGACGCATAGCTTGTGCCTGGCGTTGCGTCTCCAGGCTTACCTCTGACTGTAATCTGGTTACTACCCGCGTACACCGCAGCTCCGGCGATAACATCCTTTGCACCCGTAAAATGCTCAGCTGTTACATCAACCATAATCCAGAAAAAAAGCTCACCGGCAGACAGGTCCGAAAGTCCGCCATAAAAATATGTTCCGTTAAGTTGTTCGGTTGTATCCATACCTACACCTAGCAGTCACCAACATGATGAAACTTTAACCGCAACGACTTTCAATTTCCAGCACCCTACCACAGGGCCTGTAACGCATCCTGTCGCACCTGTGCCCTCGACCGTCGCAGGTGGCATCCGAAACCCCATCACACTGCAGCGGGCCGGAAATTGGGCCGCATGGTCATGACCTAAGCTTAGTGGCGCGCGCTCGTAGCCCCGCCACGCCTGCCCGCTTTAAGTAGTGGTTTTCATGCAGGTGCATGACCTATGGAAAAGCCCGCCAGTATTGGCGGGCCAGAGGGTAAACGATCCTTTTGGGATCATGCGAATTCATGCAGCTTAGTCATGCACTACTATCATCTGATCCGCTTTGGGCTCTTTTCCTACGTACAAATGGTTTTTTATTACCTAATTTACTTGAGTCTTTCTTATCGCGCTCTTCATCTTCTTTAAATTTGTTGTATGTGTCTGTATCGAAGAACGAAATCGTTTCTACCTCATCTTTGGGTATTAACACACGAAAATCTTGTATATTTAGGCGAGACATACCACCAATCACACCGCTGTCGAGGTAATGTTGATAGTAATTAGTTGTGATACTAATTGTTAGGTCATCTTTATCCCGGTATCCACTGAGCATAGGGAGTATTGCAAGATGCTCTGATGAACCATTCTCAAGCGCTGGACAAGTAACCAATCCTACATAAATTTTTCTAGAAGACAGCGTAACTATAATAGGGAATTGTCTTGCCGATGCTTCCATTAGCAGTGATTCAAAAACGTTGTTTCCTACAGCTTTTGCTAGCGCATCCCATCGGCGATCACCTTTCGACGTACGCCTTTTATTCAACCAGCCAAAAAGAGCCGCCAGCAAAATAGAAATCACAACCCACGCTATCTGTTTGATTTCATTGATTCTCTGGGCTTTTTCGGTTGTGGTGGATAGCATCCCACTGAAACTTTCTGGAGTAAGTTTTAACAGATTGGAAACGAAACGGAATCCACCACTAAAATTTAGTATGAAAGTCAGGAGTCCACCAGCTAGAAAAAAGACAATCCCCCACGCAGCGACAAAAAAATAAGCGTCCCAACCATTGGAACGCTTATATCTGTAACGCGTTGAAAGTGAGAGGTTAACGTACACAAAACCACTAACAAGAATGACAGCTAAAAGTAACGTAGCCATTATCTGTTTCTGAAACTTCTTGTTTTAACAGTGCTCGTTTTGACACCTTCAAGCTTATCTACCTGATTTTTGATAGCTTTTAGTGTCTCCTCGTTTGACAAATCAACGGTCACAAACCCATCTCGACTCAAGTTGAGCTTGTCTTGGTTCTCTTTCAGAACTCTAGCCAAACGTTCAACGGGATTACCCAAAGTAAATGCGGTGATGCCTGACATAACCCACCCTCCTTCTAGATGGCGCGGAAGTGTACACTTCGACACCAGCAACAACAACGGCAAATGCCTTACGAATAGGACAATCATTCTGCGTGTTGGTTGCGTTACTTAACTTAAGTTCATTGACATCAATTGCGCAAGATGTTTCTGTCTTAACGCATACTGATGAGCACATGTAGTGCCCCTTTATAAAAGTAGGCACTACATGAAGTTTCATTTTCAAGAGCCTTGATATTTAAAAAAGCGCGGCGGCCTCTTTACTATCTTATCGGCATTAACTGAGTTGATTTGATGGCTATATCCATTCTCATAACGTTTTTACTCAGAAACTTCCATAGAGCGGGCATATTCGTGGGTTCTGACCTTTTTCATGAGCTCGTCGGTCAGCTCAGACACCCACTGGATCGCTAAACTCTTTTCATCTTCACTACAATCACTAGATGCGACTAATTTAATAAATAAATCAATTCGTTGTAACTTCAAAGACTCAAAAAAATAATCCTGCATTACATTTTCTCCCTACAAACAACTGTACATAAACACAGTATATTAGAGAGTTCTTAAAGTGAAATGTTTTTTTACTTTTAGCCTTCCTTTTTGTGCGCTTTGCTTTCTGCTTTGAGTAAGTTGGCCGCTTTAACACTTTCAGCAAGGCTGTTGAAACGGCTCAGTATTTCGTCTTTGCGTGAAGTGCCATTTTTGTTCCTGAACGGCCGAACTAAGTCGCCGTAACAGGTGCTGCGGAACATTTTTCCCGCAATTACTGTCTGTGTACCACCTATCAGGCGCACGGCCAGACCGCGACTGATGGTTTCGCCGCTTAAATCTCTGACCTGGCCGATCACGTTATCACACGCCGTCTCTATCTTGTCTGGCCGCCGCAGCACAAGGTGTTTTTTATCCGGCTTTTCAGCTCTCAGTCGAGCCAGCATTCGTCGCCGTTCTTTAGGGCTCATCCCTTTGAGATCGATTTCTTCCACACTTTCCGGCGGGTTTGAATCCTTGGATCTCAAACGCCCCGTACAGTTATTGACAGAACTCCGAGAGGGCGCGGGCGCGCCCTGTAGGTCAAAATCAAAATCAACGGCACGTTTCGGAACGATCTTCCACTGTGCCAGACGGGTTAAAATCGGGGTATCTGCGCCAACCTCAGTTGCGTAGACGCCCTTGATACGTACCGTTTCCTCGCCGTATTCGTTCAGCTCATCACCGGACTCATACCATGTACGCACGGCCAGCTCATCACGACGCACAAAGGGGCCGCCCTGTGCATTAACGTATGCCGCCCAGTCACCCACGTCTGCCGCGTCATGCGCAGCGGCAAACTCCACGCTGAGGCCGTGGGCGGTTTCGGTGTCATCCATGCGGCGCAGTTCGCGGTATACCGTGACAGGCGCACCACCGATAAACTGAAACTGTCGGATGTGCCAGCGGGCCGCCCATGCAGAAACGGCGGGTGCGGTTTCTTTTAGCTCTTTGCCGCTTTCGTCGTCCAGTTCGCCATCCAGCGCGTAGCCGTCGATATTCTTGGAAATGTATTTAGCCACATAGCCCGTAGCGCTGCCCTTATCCGGATCGATGGCCTCGGCATGAAAGCGCGCTTTACGGGCTTTATCAGTAGTCAGCTCATTGCTGTCCTGCTGAAAGGCGTAGTCACGGATTGTCTGGCGCAC
>CAJYVI010000063.1 GCA_913778145.1 uncultured Pseudocitrobacter sp. | reverse complement strand
CTCATTGTTCTTCAACAAATAATATTTTTATTATCGTTTAATTCGAACTTGTTAATCCCGCCGGTGATACGCTTCAGAACATCCTGTTTTCTGTCGCTACTGATATCGTTCACCCTATGTCTGAACTTATTGCAACTGCCGCTTCCAGCATTAACGCTTTTACTCTGGCAAAGCGTGTCGCCGCATTTAACGTGCCGGTGCTCATTCAGGGCGAAACCGGTGCGGGCAAAGAGTGCGTGGCGAAATATATTCACACCGTCGCCTTTGGTGAAAATGATAACGCACCCTATATCGGCGTGAACTGCGCGGCGATCCCGGAAAACATGCTGGAAGCCACGTTATTTGGCTACGACAAAGGCGCATTTACCGGCGCAATTGCCAGCGTGCCTGGAAAAATGGAACTGGCGAATAACGGCACCTTATTGCTCGATGAAATTGGCGATATGCCGCTGGCGTTACAGGCCAAAATATTACGCGTATTGCAGGAACAGCAGGTTGAGCGATTAGGCAGCAACCGACAAATTAAACTCAATTTTCGTCTGATTGCCTGCACCAATAAAAACCTTGAACAGGAAGTTGCCGCCGGGCGTTTTCGTGAAGATCTCTATTATCGTCTGGCGGTTATTCCTATTACCATGCCGCCGCTGCGTGAACGTCTGAACGATATTATTCCGCTGGCAGAGTCATTTATTAAAAAATACTCCACGGTACTGGTGAAAAATATCACCCTTTCAGAATCCACCCGCCGGGCGCTGCTTAATTACCGCTGGCCCGGCAACGTGCGCCAGCTGGAGAACGCCATTCAGCGGGGAATGATTTTAAACCGCGATGGCGTGATTTACCCGGACGCGTTAGGCCTGCCGGAAAATGACGTTGCCGACCGCAGCGAACTGCAATGGCCTGCTCAGCCCGCCGTCCACATTGCCGAAACCAGCGATTTAGGCCAGCACGGACGAAGCGCGCAATATCAATATATCGCCGATCTGATGCGTAAATATCAGGGCAATCGCAGCAAAATTGCCGACCTGTTAGGCATTACCCCGCGCGCACTGCGCTATCGACTGGCCTCCATGCGCAAGCAAGGTATCGAAGTTTTCTCCTGACCCGGAAGTTAAAAATGAGCATTACCACAATCAACAGCCCCATGCAGGCGCAAATCATGCAGGACGTGCAGCGGATGCAGGCCAACGCCCAGGCGCCGGTGCTGCCCGCCATGACCTTCAGTTCCACCGACCCGGACGTTTCGTTCAACCGCATTATGCAGGGTGCGCTCGGTCACGTTGACCAGTTCCAGCAGGTGGCGGGGCAGCAGCAAACGGCAATCGACCTGGGTAAAAGCGATGACCTGGCAGGTGCGATGATCGCCAGCCAGCAGGCATCGCTCTCTTTCTCCGCGCTGGTTCAGGTGCGCAACAAAATCGCCACCGGGTTTAATGACCTGATGAGTATGTCGATCTAACCCTATGAATGCACAAATAAAGAAATTAACTCAGGCGTTTCCGGCGTTTCGACTGCGTCTCGCAGATAACAAACGCTGGGCGCTGATGGCGGGAGTGGGGTTTGCCGTGGCGGCGACGGCGATTATCGTTAGCGTCCTGTGGACCGGTAATCGCGGCTACGTCTCGCTCTACGGACGCCAGGAAAATCTGCCCGTGTCGCAGATTGTCACCGTGCTGGACGGCGAAAAGCTCACCTATCGCATCGACCCGCAAAGCGGGCAGATACTGGTGCCGGAAGATGAACTGTCGAAAACGCGCATGACCCTCGCCGCCAAAGGCGTGCAGGCGATCTTGCCCAGCGGCTACGAGCTGATGGACAAAGACGAAGTGCTCGGCAGCAGCCAGTTCGTGCAGAACGTGCGCTACAAACGCAGCCTCGAAGGGGAGCTGGCGCAGAGCATCATGTCGCTGGATGCGGTGGAGAGCGCGCGGGTGCATCTGGCGCTCAACGAAGAAAGCTCGTTTGTGGTCAGCGATGTGCCGCAAAACAGCGCCTCGGTAGTGGTGCGCCTGCACTACGGCGCGAAGCTGAATATGGACCAGGTGAACGCCATCGTGCATCTGGTTTCCGGCAGTATTCCGGGGCTGCACGCCAGCAAAGTCAGCGTCGTCGATCAGGCGGGAAATCTGCTGACCGACGGCATCGGCGCGGGCGAGGCGGTTTCTGCCGCTACCCGTAAACGCGATCAGATCCTTAAAGACATCCAGGACAAAACCCGCGCCAGCGTGGCGAACGTGCTGGATTCTCTGGTTGGCAGCGGGAATTACCGCGTCAGCGTGATGCCGGATCTCGATCTCAGCACCATCGACGAAACCCAGGAACACTACGGCGACGCGCCGAAAATCAACCGCGAAGAGAGCGTGCTGGACAGCGACACCAATCAGGTGGCGATGGGCGTGCCCGGCTCGCTCAGCAACCGTCCGCCCGTTGCGCCTAACCAGGTCACCAACGGCGTGACGCCCGCCGACGAAAACCGCTCGCCGGAAGCGTTATCCAAACACAGCGAAAGCAAGCGCGATTACTCTTACGACCGTAGCGTCCAGCATATTCAGCATCCCGGCTTTGCGGTGAAACGCCTCAACGTGGCGGTGGTGCTCAATCATAACGCCCCGGCGCTGAAAAACTGGAAGCCGGAGCAGACCGCGCAGCTTACCGCTTTGCTGAACAATGCCGCCGGGATCGACGCCCAGCGCGGTGACAATCTCACTTTATCGCTGCTCAACTTTGTGCCGCAGGTGGCCCCGGTCGAACCGGTGATCCCGCTGTGGAAAGATGACAGCGTGCTGGCCTGGGTGCGGCTGATTGGCTGCGGCCTGCTGGCGCTGTTGCTGCTGTTCTTCGTGGTGCGCCCGCTGATGAAACGACTGACGGCGGTACGTGCGCCGGTTATCACACCAGAACCGGAAGCCGTCAGCGAACCGTGGATCGCCACGCCGGAGGAGGATCGCAAAAACGTCGACCTGCCGTCGCTACCTGGCGATGACAGCCTGCCTTCGCAGAGCTCCGGCCTCGAAGTGAAACTCGAATTCCTGCAAAAACTGGCCATGAGCGACACCGATCGCGTTGCCGAAGTTCTCAGACAATGGATTACCAGCAATGAGCGAATTGACAATAAATAAGAGCAACAGCTACCTGGAACAGGCGGCGATCCTGCTACTGTGCCTGGGCGAAGAGGCAGCGGCGACGGTGATGCAAAAACTCAGCCGCGAAGAAGTGGTGCGCCTGAGCGAAAACATGGCGCGGCTTTCCGGCGTGAAAACCAGCATGGCGCGCAAAGTGATCAACAACTTCTTTGATGAGTTCCGCGAACAGAGCGGGATCAACGGCGCGTCGCGATCCATGTTGCAGGGCATTCTCAACAAAGCCCTCGGCACCGAGATCGCCAGCAGCGTGATCAACGGCATCTACGGCGATGAGATCCGCTCGCGGATGGCACGCCTGCAATGGGTGGAACCGCGCCAGTTGGCGATGCTGATCTCCGAAGAACATCTGCAATTGCAGGCGGTATTCCTCGCGTTTCTGACGCCGGAAATCTCGGCAGCGGTGCTCTCTTATCTCAACGAATCGGTGCAAAACGAAATTCTCTACCGGGTGGCGAAACTCAACGACGTTAACCGCGACGTGGTGGATGAACTGGACCGCCTGATCGAACGCGGCCTGTCGGTGCTTTCGGAACACGGTTCGAAGGTGAAAGGCATTAAACAGGCGGCGGATATCGTCAACCGCTTCCAGGGCAACCAGCAGGTGATCCTCGACCAGATGCGCGAGCGCGACGAGGACGTGCTGGAGCAGCTCCAGGATGAGATGTACGACTTCTTTATCCTCAGCCGCCAGAACGAAGAGGTGCGCCGTCGCCTGCTCGACGAAGTGCCGATGGAAGACTGGGCGGTGGCGCTGAAAGGCACCGAAGCTCTGCTGCGCCGCTCGATTTACGCGGTAATGCCAAAACGGCAGGCGCAGCAACTGGAAGCCATCACCGCGCGTCTGGGGCCGGTGCCGGTCAGCCGTATCGAACAGATCCGCCGCGAAATCATGGGCATTGCCCGTGAACTGGAAGAGGCGGGCGAAATTCAGCTACAGCTCTTTGCAGAACAGACGGCGGAGTAACCCATGACCATTGAAACACTGCGCGCGCGCTATCGCCTGCACCGCTTCCCGCCGCGCCAGCGTGCGGTGACCGGAGAACCGCTCACCGCCAGCATCAGCGCCGCCGATTACCAGCGCCAGTTGATGGACGGTTTTCAGGAAGGGCTGCAAAAAGGGTTTGCTCAGGGAATGACCGAAGGTCAGGAGCAGGGCTTTAGCGAAGGCCATCAACAAGGTTTTGCCGAGGGGCGACGCCAGGGCTACACCGAAGGTAGCCTCGCCGGGCAGCAGGAAGGGCGCAAACAGTTTGTTGAGGCGGCGCAGCCGCTGGAAGCCATCACCGGTAAAGTGAACGACTTCCTCGCCCATATCGAACGTAAACAGCGGGAAGATTTGCTGCAACTGGTGGAAAAAGTCACCCGCCAGGTGATCCGTTGTGAACTGGCGCTGCAACCCACGCAGTTGCTGGCGCTGGTGGAAGAGGCGCTGGCGGCCTTCCCGGCGATGCCGGAAACCCTGCAAGTGATGCTGAGTACGGAAGAGTTTAACCGCCTGCGCGACGCGGTGCCGGAAAAGGTCAGCGAATGGGGGCTGACGCCTTCGCCAGATTTACCGCCGGGCGAATGCCGGGTGATCACCGATAAATCCGAACTGGATATCGGCTGCGAGCATCGCCTGGAACAATGCATGACCGCGCTGAAAGAAACCCTCACGCCGGAGTCGCAGGGTGAGTGATTTTTCTGCGTTCGATAACGCCCTGCGCTCGCTGGAGTCGATCCCGCTGGCCCGCGTCGCCGGGCGGCTGGTGCGCCTTAACGGCATCCTGCTGGAGAGCGTCGGCTGCCCGCTAATGACCGGGCAGCTGTGCCGCATCGAAAGCGCCAATCACACGCTGATCGACGCGCAGGCCGTGGGCTTTAATCGTGACATCACCTACTTAATGCCCTTTAAACAGCCGGTCGGCCTGATGGCGGGCGCGCGCGTCTTCCCGGAAGAAAAAGCCCACGACATCCTGATAGGTGAAAGCTGGTTAGGCCGCGTGGTGAACGGCCTTGGCGAACCGCTGGATGGCAAAGGCCGCCTGAACGGCAACGACCTTCTGCCGCCGTTGCCGCCCTCGGTCAACCCCTTAACCCGTCGTTCGGTGGACGAACCGCTGGACGTGGGCGTGAAAGCGATTAACGGCCTGCTGACCATCGGCAAAGGCCAGCGCGTCGGGCTGATGGCGGGCAGCGGCGTCGGGAAAAGCGTGCTGCTGGGGATGATCACCCGCCAGACCAAAGCCGATATTGTGGTGGTCGGGCTGATTGGCGAACGCGGGCGCGAAGTGAAAGAGTTTATTGACCATTCGCTGGGCGCGGACGGGCTGGCAAAGTCTATCGTCGTTGTCGCGCCTGCCGATGAATCGCCGCTGATGCGCCTGAAAGCCACCGAACTGTGCCACTCCATCGCCGCCTGGTTTCGCGACCGCGGGCATCACGTTTTACTGCTAGTGGATTCCCTGACCCGCTACGCGATGGCCCAGCGGGAAATTGCTCTCTCGCTCGGCGAACCGCCCGCCACCAAAGGCTATCCGCCATCGGCATTCGGCATGATCCCCAAACTGGTCGAGAGCGCAGGCAACAGCGAAAGCGCGGGATCGATGACCGCCATCTACACCGTGCTGGCGGAAGGCGACGACCAGCAAGATCCCATCGTTGACTGTGCCCGCGCGGTGCTGGACGGGCATATCGTATTAACCCGCAAACTGGCGGAAGCGGGGCACTATCCGGCCATTGATATCGGCCAGTCGATCAGCCGCTGCATGAACCAGGTCACCAGCCTGGAACATCAGCAATCCGCCCGCGCGTTAAAGCAAAACTACGCCGCCTATATGGAGATCAAACCGCTGATCCCGCTCGGTGGCTACGTGGCAGGCGCGGACGCCAGCGTCGACAAAGCGGTGAAAATGTTCCCGGCTATCGAGCGATTTTTGCGCCAGGAGATGCGCGAACCCGCCTCCCTCGAACTGGTGCAAAGCCGCCTGCAAATCCTCTTTCCTGGTGTCAAAAAGGCAGAACAGTAACCATGCGACAAATCATCGACACCCTGGCGCAGTTACAGCGCCTGCGGGATAAATCGGTCAAAGACAAAACCGTCGAACTGGCAAAGCAAAAACAGATCTGCGCGGGTTATGACAACAATATCAAGGCGTTAGGCTACCTGGTCGAGAAAACCTCTGCGGGCGCGGCGGCTTCGGTGGAATCGCTGAAAAACGTCAGCGGCTACAAAGGCACATTGCGCAAGGTGATCGCCTGGCAGGAGCAGGAAAAAACGCTGGCCAACATCAAAGCCACGCGAATGCAGAAAAACCTGACGGCTGCGGCGTGCGAAGAGAAAGTGGTGGCCCTGACGCTGGACGACAAACGCCGCGAGCAGCTGGAAAGCGCCACCGCGAAAGCGCAGAAAGCGGTGGATGACATCGCCGTTCAGTGCTGGCTGCGGCACAAATTAGCGGAGTAGCCATGAAAACGGTCATCACCTTTGGCACCTTCGATGTGTTTCATGTCGGTCATCTGCGCCTTTTACAACGCGCCCGCATGCTGGGCGAACGGCTGCTGGTCGGCGTATCGTCCGACGCGTTAAATATCGCCAAAAAGGGCAGGGCGCCGGTTTACCATCAGGATGACCGCATGGCGATCATCGCCGGGCTGGCGTGCGTAGATGGCGTATTTCTGGAGGAATCGCTGGAGCAGAAAGCGGAATATTTGCGGGGGTACGGTGCGGATATTTTAGTGATGGGGGATGACTGGGCTGGGAAGTTTGATAGCTTCGCGTATATTTGTGAGGTGGTGTATTTCCCCCGTACGCCGTCGGTGTCGACGACGGGGATCATTGAGGTGATTAGGGGTAAATCAGCCACCTACTGATTTAATTCCCGCAGTAGTCTGGTGTTGAGATACAGTTTTTCCCGGCCCACGCTCATCTCCTCCAGTACGCCCGCTTCTGTCAATTGCTTGAGATAAGATGATGCTGTCTGCCGTTTGGCTATGTCGCGTTCGACAAGGTTTTCGATCCGGCAGTAGGGCTGGGCAAAAAGCGTCTGCACTAACTCATGGCTGTAGATTTTTGGCAGATTCTCGCGGACATATTCCGTTGTTTCAGTAATCAATTGCCGAACAACCTTTATTTTTGTTGTTGTCCATCGGGAGGTGTTTTCAACCGCCGCCAGCATAAATAAAATCCACGACTCCCAATCTCCTTCTTCCGTCACTCTGCGCAGATGGGTGTAGTAAGCCGTGCGATTTTCGAGAATGTAACGCGACAGATACAGAATTGGTAGAGAAAGTAACTCAGTCTGAATCAGATACAAGATATTCAGAATACGACCCGTTCGTCCGTTACCGTCCGGGAAGGGATGAATGCATTCAAACTGATAGTGCGCAATGGCCATTTTTACCAGCGGATCTAAATCATCATCGCCATGAATAAACCGTTCCCAGTTCGCCAGTAAGTTGCGGATAGCATCTTCACCAACGGGGGGCGTGTAGACGGTGTTATTATCCTGATCGCGCAATACGGTACCTGGCGTTTTACGGATATCGGTTTGCACAGCGCGTAACTTTGTACAGATCGCGATTGCAGTATTCGTACAAAGCGGCCAGGCCTCGAGATGGGTAAAACCATCATTCAGGGCTGTGCGATAGCGCAACGCCTCTTTGGTCGCCGGATCGGCGCCTTCTTCACGATTGGCATACTGAAACAGTCGATCGCTGGTGGTTACGATGTTTTCAATTCGCGAAGAATCTTTCGCTTCCAGCATCGGAAGAATGTTGATTAGTAGCCCCTGATCTGGAAGCAACTCACCCGCTGTTTTCAGCTCTGCAATGGCGGCCCGCGCACTGATACACGCTTTCAGGACGTTACGTGTTTCTATGCGTTCTAAATCTGGGGGTAAACCCGGCAGATCGTTGTAGGGGATTTCAGGGTTCCATTTCATATGTTTAAAAAATCGCGTTTTATCGACATATAGTCAGCATATGTCGATACCATAAACATGTCACTGTAATATGTTCAAAAAATCGCGTTTTTTCGACATAACGCCAAAACATGTCGATGGCATGGACATATTCTGGCGATATGTTTAGAAAAATGCATTTTATCGACATATGCACTGCGATTCAAATCCATAAAGACAGCTCATCCCGCTATCAAAATATGCAACTTTTACCGATTCACCAGCCATAAAGAGTTGTATTTGAAATCCAAGGGTAGATCAGTGCGCTGTTCGTGCCGGATGCGGCGTAAACGCCTTATCCGGCCTACAAAACCTCACCAATTCAATACACTGCAGCGGCACGTAGGCCTGATAAGCGAAGCGCATCAGGCACTTTCGCGGTTTAACCCAGCGCCTC
Source organism: uncultured Pseudocitrobacter sp. (assembly GCA_913778145.1). Lineage (GTDB taxonomy): Bacteria > Pseudomonadota > Gammaproteobacteria > Enterobacterales > Enterobacteriaceae > Pseudocitrobacter. The sequence goes on along the minus strand of CAJYVI010000063.1, from coordinate 6,836 downwards.
GACAATCACCACCGCCGCCCGTTCGCCCGCTTTGCCATCCATAAACGCATCGCAATAGTGATGGCGAATCTCCGCCAGTTTCGCCTGTAAAGCCCCCCAGTCAAACGCCTCTGACAATAAGTAACGCAGCTCTGCCATGTCATGAGCCACCGGCAATATTTCGCGAATCCGCTGGTCGGCGCTTTCGGGCGTGGAATAACTTTTCTCACCGTCGAGCAGTTCCGTCATGCCTGGGAAGTCGAGCAGGATCACCCGCTTATCAACGTGGATAGCATCGAAAATAAAGCCGCTGTTATCGGTCAGCACGTAATCGGCCTTTGCCAGTAGCGCCATCGTGTGACGGGCGGAGTCGGTGCGCTGTTTTAAGTGCCTGCGCGCCAGGGTCAGCGATGCAGCTTCTTCCGGGCGTGAGCAGGTGCCGTGATGCAGTTTACAAATCAGGTTCACATCAACGCTTAAGCGGCCCAATTTTTCTGCCCAGTGGGGCAGGGAGCTTAATGCGCCAAACGTGGGGGCGTAGAGCAGTGTAGGTTTACGCTCGTCCAGTTTGATATTTCCCGGCAGGGCGCGGTCGAATGTGCCGTTATGCCAGGCATCGAAGCGTGGGTTGCCGACCACTTTTGCGCTGCCGAAATGCGCCAGCGCCTGCTGGCTGTAGTGGCTGTAACACAAAATGCGTTGGTAAAAACGGTTCCAGTCGGCGTGGTTCCACGTTTCTTTGGCTAAGCCGTACATGGCGCGGACGTTCACCGCTGCCAGGCCATTGAGCGCGGGTGTGTGGTAGGGGCTGACCAGGCATTTCACCCGCTGACCATGTGCCTGCATTTCAGACAAACGCATTCCTTTAAGCTGCGGATCGTCGATGCTTTTTAGCGTCGCCAGCATTTCATCCAGAAACGGTTTAAATACGCGGTCGTTGATCACCAGCGTGCAGCTCTGCCCCTGTGCCTGTAGGGCGGTGATGATTGGACGATACAGCGCGTAGTGGAAGGAGGTTTCCATAAAAAAGCCGATGGTGTCGGCGATGGGTAATGCGGATGGCTTGGTGGCTACGGGTAACTTATTGAAATAGTGATTAATGTTATCAGTCGTTTTTTTCACGATATCACTGAAGCCCGGTCGCTGATAACTAAGGCTCGGGTAACAGGCCAGCCATTTGTCGGCGCGCAGCAGCGGCTGCCAGCACTCTTCCAGCGAGTGCTCATCGTTGCTCATCTGCTGTGCCAGCTGCGGGTAGTAGCGGCTGTTCACCAGATAAGCACACACTTTGCGGCAGTCCCGCGCGTGCACCAGCCCCGGCAAACTTTTTAGCGTCGTTCCCTGCGAAATTTCGCCACCGAGGATCATCACCTGCCAGGGAATTTTCGCCAGGCTCGCCAGCAGCGTGTTCAGCACCTGAATATGTTTCTCCTGCTTGAGAATAACCGCGTCATCTTCCAGCAGCAGGTAGTTTTGCCAGCCGTGCTGTTGCGCCAGGCGCAGCGCCTGCAAGTGCGACTGGCGGCGGCCCCGTTGACCGTTTTCATCTTCACAGGCGGCAAGGCGGGTGATCTTCTCAGGCGGAATATGCAGCAATGCCAGTTCTTCACGGATTTGCTGTAAGCGATCCGGGCGTTTATCCAGATTCACGATGATCACCTGATCGATCGCCTGATGGTTGATCGCCTGATGATGAGTGGCGTTATGCAGACTCAGATAAGCGTTGCGGAGCAGCGGATCGCGGACGATATCGGTAAGCGCCGCGTTTACTGGCGTGCTGGCTCCGAGAATAAAGTCTTTATCAAAGGTGTTGTGACTATGCGAGATACACAGAATCGTGCGCTCGCCGGGCAGTTGTAGCGGGTTAACGCTGAAATTGTCGGTGAAACTTTTCTCTTCGCCTAAATTGCAATCATCGTCGTAACGGTGCTTTTTCAGGTAGTTACGGTGATAGCAAAAGGTGCCATTGAGGATGTTATGTGGGCCAAAGCTGCGGCTTTGAAAGATGCGGTTGATATGGCTGTACCAGATGGGGATCTGGTCGGAACCGGAGATGAGCGCCCGGTGTTTTTGCATCATGGCGATGGTGTAAGAGATTTTATCTGCCGGGTAGTAGTCGTCATCGTCCATGCAGAGGATGTATTCGCCGCGCGCCAGTTCGTTGAGCATATTACGTTTTTTGCCCAGCGGCAGTTTTTCCGGGTGATAGATGTAGCGGATGTTGAAGGCTTCCGGCGTGCCATTGGTCAGGCGGTCGATAATGTGTTGATGGCTTTGCGGCGAGTCGTCGAGGATAACCAGTTCACGGCGGTCTGCCGGGTAGTCCTGATAGCGGTACATATAGAGCAGGTACGGCAGGAATGCGCCGCGGTTCCAGGTGGGCGTGACGACGCTGACGAACGGTTTTTCGCGGTGGGTGGCGAGTGTTTTGATGATGGTTGGTGTTGGCATGGTGTCTGGGTGAGTTAGTGGGTGAATGTGATGGGTAAGGGGGAGCTGTGCGCGCTTTGCCCCTCACCCTAACCCTCTCCCGGAGGGAGAGGGAACCGATCGAGCGCGGTGTTGACCAGGGTGCAGGTTTGCCCCCTCACCCTAACCCTCTCCCGCAGGGAGAGGGGACTGATCGAGCGCGGTGTTGGCCAGGGCGCAGGTTTTCTCCCTCTCCCTGTGGGAGAGGGCGGGGGTGTGGGCATCAGCGCGCACGGTGCCTCTTCACGTCAGCAGCGAAAACGCTGAAAGCAGCGGCTCTGCGGCACATAACGACTGAATTTGCTGGCGAATCAGCTGCGCATTTTCACTGGTCCGCCAGCGTTCAAATACAGCGAAGAGCGCAAAAATATCCTCCTGTCGCAGTGGCGATCCGTCCAGCGTCCATAAACTGATTAATGTGCGGATGAGATAAAAATCGCACGCCAGCGGGCAATAATCTGCCCCGTCAGTCTGCCCAATCACATCATGGTAAACGCGGTAAATCAGCCAGTTACGCATCATCCACGGCGCGGTGGCAAAATGCTGTTGCCAGGTGGTTTGCCACTGCGTCTGTAGCTGCTGTTGCAACAGGGCTTCGCTGTTGGCGTCATGTAGCGTCAGCAAGGTAACCTGCAACGGCAGCGAGGCTTTGCGCGGGCTTTCCGGCAGAATCGACCAGTCAAACGCACAACTCCCGAGCAGCGTCATCAACCGGCGCGCCAGTTGTGGCACCGGCGGGAGTTGGGCGAACTGTGCCTGTAGCGTGCCTTTTTGCGCATGATCGGCCAGCGCCTGTGGCAGCGTCGTCAGGCGGGCCAGGATGTCGCCGTCTCTGCCCGGCATTTTGCTGGCGCGGGAGAGCAAAATCCCGACGGCATACAGAGAAAGCTCCGGGGTTAAATCGGGGAGCGTAAGGGTGCTCAAAATGGCCTGGTTTACTATCGCATCGCGCGCGGAGAGCTCTGCGGCATTTTCTTCCACAGGGCGGTAGGTGAGCTGTAAATCAAAGGCCCTGGCATCGTTGAGCACCGCTTCGCAGCTTTCTGGCTCTGTGAGCATCAGGCTCAGGCGGATCTCGTTTTTCCACACCTTGCGGACGTATAAAGGTGAATCGGGATGCTGCGTCATAAAATTGCGCACGTATTCCGGTTCGTAACATTCAATAAAACTCATAGGTGGCTTCCAGTCTTTAATGCTGTGCAGGATACGCAATAAGCGTGCCGGGATTTTTTGTAATCAAAAACAAAGGATTGTGAATCGGGCGGAAAATCCGTTTCCGCTATTGGGGGAAGGTATTGTCGTTATTCCTGATATAAAAAATCCGCTTCGCCGCCTAAAAAAGACTGGATAAATTCATACTGGCGAATCAACAGTTCGCCGTTTTTGTCGTTGTAGGCTTTGCAGCGTTCCGCTTTTTGCTCAAGGCGTTGCCATAACTGTTGTGCTGCCGCTTTTTGTACCGCCGGAAGCCAGGCAAAAACCTGCGCCAGACCGTCACGATTTACACTGACGTTGAGCATTTTCAGCAGGCTGTGTCGCTGATGGCTATGCCCATGCAACTGCTCATAGTGATGCGTTATCTCATCGTTTACCGCCAGCAACTCTTCGCTGGCGCGGCGAATCATGCAGAGCCGCTGACGCTGGAGAAGTTCGCGCAGGGAATCATACAGCGCGTCGTCGTCACGAATTCCCTGCAACAACGCCTTCACCTGTTGTAACCGGATACTCACTTCATCGGCCTCTTAGTTGTGGAAAAAACTCAGCATGTCGCTGGCTAACTGTTCGGTGTCCACTTGCGGGCTACCGGAGGCCAGCATCGCCTGCATTTGCGCCACTTTGTCGCTGTCGATATCGCTCTCTTGCTGGTCGTTCAGCGTTTGTTGGGCAGACTGCAATCCCGCCAGAGTAATGTCGTCGGCGCTCAGCGTCGTGGTGGTGGTCGCCGTGCTTTTACGCGGCTGGCTGGAGCTTGCCGTCGTGGCTGTCGGGCGATTGCCTGGCATAGTCGGGGTGATTTTCATCGCAACCTCGTCTCGGTATTTGGGTGGGTTACTCCGGTAAAGCGGTTAACAGGCGGCAAAACTTTAATCGCCTGCGCAAATTACTCCGCGCTTACTGTCGTTACCACGCCGCTTTCTGCCACCATCGCGCTGATGATCCGCTGACTGCTGGCATTGCGCACTTTCACCATCTCGCCTTTGCGACCATTTTTCAGCGCCACGCCGGGCATCGAGGCGGTGATCCCCGCGTTCTGGTAAACAATCATCACCGGCTGATCGCGTTCGACCAGCACTGGCGAAACCAGTTCTTCTTTGGTGAGCGGCCTGCCCGGTTGCAGCGCGTGCTTACTGCTTAAACCAATCGCGTCATCGAGCTCCATCAACACATCCCGGCGCTGGGCGCTGACGTTGTAGGGCTTCAACTCCACATCATTTGCCGTGAGCGGCGTGTCGCGGGCAACCACTGACTTTGCCATCACCACCGGCACCAGTACATCCGGGCGCACCGCCACGTTCATCTGCCAGCTTTGCGGGCAACTAACGGTGAAGTTCATCCGGTTGAGGGCGATTTCCGCAGGCGAAGTCAGCGTGACGCCGGGTGTATTAGTACAGGGCGCGGCGGTCGCAATCTGCGACGGAATATAGACCTTAAAGATGTAGCGATAGTCATGCCACCGCCGCTGTTGCGCCAGCGATTCAATTTCCTGGCTCGCGGCATTCAGCACCTGGGCGTTGACTTGTTCCCGCGCGCTGTGTTGCACGGGGTGGACGGCGGCGTAGCCCGGTAAGGCCAGCGCCAGGAGGAAATAAAACTTCCGCCTGCAAAATTGAAAACTCATAAACCCTTTCTCATCAGTCACTTAAAAAATGGCACGGCGATTGCTTAGCGTATGCGGATTGAAGCAGGAGTGACGCAGGAAATGGGGATCAGTTTTCAGCAGGCATTGGGAGTACATCCGCAGGCAGTGAAGTTACGTCTTGAGAGGACCGAGCTACTGACTGCGAATCTGGCGAACGTCGATACGCCAAATTTCAAGGCTAAAGATATTGATTTTGCCAGGGAGATGCAACGGGCAAATAACGCGGCGGTGGATGTCCAGTACCGCGTGCCGATGCAGCCTTCCGAAGATGGCAACACCGTGGAACTGAACAGCGAACAGGCGCGGTTTTCACAAAATAGTATGGATTATCAAAGCAGTCTGACCTTTCTGAATCTGCAAATCAGCGGCATCAGAGAGGCCATTGAAGGGAAATAAGCATGTCTTTTACTGATATCTATCAGATTTCCGGCTCGGCGATGACGGCGCAAACCATTCGCCTGAATACCGTCGCCAGTAACCTGGCGAACGCCGAGGCGCCTGCCGGTAGCGAGGCGCAGGCATATAAAGCGCGCAGCCCGGTGTTTGCGGCGGTGTATCACCACAGCCTGCTGGCGGGAACGCATCGCCATGCGATCGACGGCGCCAGCGTGCAGGTGCAGGACGTGCTGCAAACCGGCGGGGCGGTGAAACGCTATGAACCGCATTCGCCGCTCGCCGATGCCAACGGCGACGTCTGGTATCCCGACGTCAACGTGGTGGAACAGATGGCGGACATGATGTCGGCTTCGCGCGATTTTGAAACCAACGTCGATGTGCTCAACAACGTGAAAAGTATGCAGCAAAGCCTGCTGAAACTGGGAGAAGCCTGATGAATACCCTCGCGCTTAATGCGCAGCAACAGCCGCAATCTTCGTCGGTGGGAAGTAGCGCGGTGGCGCAAAACAGCACGGTGGATGACACGACGGATACCAGCACGTCATCAACAGATTCGTCACCCGTCGATACCTTCCTGACGCTGTTTGTCGCCGAGATCCAAAACCAGGATCCGACCGACCCGACCGACGCCACCGAATATATCGACCAGCTTTCGTCGATGGCGCAGGTGGCGATGATGGAAGAGATGAGCGTGCAGGCCAACACCAACGCGGTGCTGATGAGCAACATTCAGGTAATGGCGCTCGGCAACCTGGTGGGTGACGACATTATGGTGCAGACCACCGCCTTGCAGGTGAGCGACCAGACCATTAACGGTCGCGCTACGCTGGACGACGCCTGTACCACCGCCGATCTCCACTTTACCGATGCCGCAGGCGATGACTATACGGTGTCGCTGATCCCGGAAGGCAGTTCGTCCGTTGGGCCAGGCCAGGTGGATTTCTCGGTGAATCCGGCTGATTACGGTATCCCGCCGGGCGATTACGACGTCTCGGTGGTCACCAATACCGGGGAAGAAGAGGTGCCGATTGAAGTCTCCGGCGAAGTGGAAGATGTGCGCATCCCGCTCGACGGCAGCTCTCCGGTGCTTAACGTTGCAGGCGTGGGCGAAGTACCGTTCACCATGATTAGC
>CAJYVI010000062.1 GCA_913778145.1 uncultured Pseudocitrobacter sp. | reverse complement strand
ATAAACTCTCTACGCTTATTAATGGCGCTAAACGTACGAATAACATTACCTGTACAGTGCGGAACAATATGGATAAATCAAACAATTCAGATGCTGGCGAATCGCTGCGTGAAAGTATCACTGTTTCGTCTATTCGCCAGCGGGCCGACGGCCAGATGCTGGCGCTGGTATGGCTGCTTTGGGCCATCTCGCAGGGGATAGGCTGGTTGGCGTCTGACGCTCTCGTGGCATTTTCTTTCGCAACGCCGTTAGCTATTTTGGCAACGCTTGTGGCCTCTTTTTACCGTGGACGCTTAATTTCAAGGTTGGTTTTTGCGTTTATCCTGATGGCTTTTTCCGCATTGCTTATTCAGCTTGGCGAGGGCGAAACAGAATATCACTTCTCTGTATTTGTGCTTTTATCCGCGTTGCTCGCCTGGCGCGACTGGCGCCCATTAGTATTGGGTGCTGCCGTTATCGCGGTACATCATTTAGTTTTTAACTATTTGCAGGAATATAACCTCTATCACATCGTTATCTTTATGCACACAGGCCTGCATATGGTGATGATGCATGGTGCGTTTGTGGTAGCGCAGACCCTCTTCCTGGTGGTTCTGGCGGTGCGTATGGAACACGATGCGGTATCTGCCAGTGAGGTAGCGAAACTGGCTGCAATCATTAATCGTGAACCAGGAAGCCTGACGCTTGCACGAGAGTCTAACGTTAACCATTCGCCGTTCGCCCGCACGTTCAGCCGTACGCTTGGTGCGATGCGTAACACCCTGGAGCAGGTGAGCGGCACCGTCGGCCAACTGCTTGATGCCTCGCAAACGATTTTGCAGCGCAATACTGCGTTATCTGAGCGAACCGACAATCAGGCAAATTCTCTTGCCATCGCTGCCAGCGCGATGGAACAACTGGCCAGTGCTGCATCGCTTACCAGTGAACAAGCCAGCGAGGCGCGCAAGCGCGTGTTACAGGCGTGCGATGTCGCAAGACGGGGCGGTGAAAATATCCGCGCCGCTACCGATTCAATGATGCATATTCGTGATGAGTCGCAGCAGATTAATAGCATTCTGGAGTTAATCGACGGTATCGCATTCCAGACCCATATTCTGTCGTTAAACGCCTCCGTTGAAGCGGCGCGGGCGGGCGAGCATGGGCGAGGGTTTGCGGTTGTCGCCGCGGAAGTGCGATCCCTGGCGCTGCGCTGCGAAGAAGCCGCGAAGGATATTCGTCAACTTATCGCCGCGTCGGTGAAAAGCACGCATCAGGGCACCGAACAGGTCGAGCTGGCAGGAAATACCATGGAGGCAATCATTACGCACATTGAAGGCTTGCAGGATTCACTGGAGATCCTTTCTTCAATGAGCGAACAACAGTGCGCCAGTGTGATACAAATGAAGGGCAGTATCGCCAGCATTGACGCCAGCGTGCAGGAGAACGTTCAGCATGTGGCGCAGACCATGCAGGTGGCGCAGCAGCAGCAGCGCTATACCGGCGAACTGAAAACGGCTATTTCGGTGTTCCGGCTGGTTTAGCTACCCCCTAATTCCTCAGGGTTAATTGTTGAAATGATGTTGCATAGTTGCGATATACTAAGCCGAATTTGGCTTATCGACAGGACACTATGGAACGTTTTTTTGAGAATGCGATGTACGCGTCGCGCTGGATTTTAGCGCCGGTTTATTTTGGCCTTTCACTGGCGCTGTTGGCGTTAATGGTGAAGTTTTTCCAGGAGATTTTTCACGTCCTGCCCAACATCTTTGAGCTGGCAGAAGCCGATCTTATCCTGACGTTGTTATCGTTGGTGGATATGACGCTGGTGGGCGGCCTGCTGGTCATGGTGATGTTCTCGGGCTATGAAAACTTTGTCTCGCAGCTGGATATCAGCACTCACAAAGAGAAGCTGAACTGGCTGGGGAAAATGGATGCTACTTCGCTAAAGAATAAGGTCGCGGCTTCTATCGTGGCTATTTCCTCTATTCATCTGTTGCGCGTGTTTATGGATGCCAAAAATGTGCCGGATAACAAGCTGATGTGGTATGTGATTATCCACCTGACGTTTGTGCTGTCGGCATTTGTGATGGGGTATCTGGACCGCTTAACGCGCGGCCAGAAGCATTAAAACGATACCCATGCCCGGTAGCGATGTGCCACCGGGCAAAGAGTGTGTTATTTATCCGACGACGCCTGCCACAAATTCAGTTGCCCATCGGCAACATGCTTATCAATTTGCGCCAGCTCTTCTGCGGTGAAGTTCAGGTTATCCAGCGCTTTCACGTTCTCCTCAATTTGCTCCGGTCGGCTCGCGCCAATCAGCACTGACGTCACGCGGTTGTCTTTCAGCAGCCAGCTCAGCGCCATTTGTGCCATGCTTTGGCCGCGGCTTTGCGCCATGTCGTTCAGCAGACGCAGGCTGTTGAGGTTGCTTTCGCTCAACATGTTTTCCGTCAGGCCGCGCGCTTTTTTCCCTTCAGTCTGCATACGCGAACCTTCGGGTATGCCATTGAGGTATTTACCGGTCAGCAGCCCCTGCGCCAGCGGGGTAAAGGCGATGCAGCCGACGCCGTTCTCTTCCAGCGTGTTCAACAGGCCGCTTTTATCCACCCAGCGGTTGAGCAGGTTATAGGACGGCTGGTGGATGAGTAGCGGGATTTTCCACTCGCGCAATAACTCAGCCATCTTTTGCGTGCGCTCTGGCGAATAGGACGAGATGCCGACGTACAGCGCTTTGCCGCTCTGCACTGCCTGCGCCAGCGCGGCGGCGGTTTCTTCCATCGGCGTGTTTTCATCCACGCGATGCGAGTAGAAGATATCGACGTAATCCAGCCCCATGCGCTTCAGGCTCTGGTCGAGGCTGGCGAGCAGGTATTTGCGCGAACCGCCCTTGCCATATGGCCCCGGCCACATGTCGTATCCGGCTTTGGTCGAGATGATCAGCTCATCGCGATAGGCGGCGAAATCTTCCCGCAGCAGGCGGCCAAAGTTCTCTTCCGCACTGCCCGGAGGCGGGCCGTAGTTATTGGCGAGGTCGAGGTGAGTAATGCCACAGTCGAACGCTTTACGCAGTAGCGCGCGCTGGCTGTCGAGCGACTGGATATGACCAAAACTGTGCCATAACCCGAGTGACAGCGCGGGCAGTTGCAGGCCGCTGTTGCCGCAATAGCGATATTGCATCTGCTCGTAACGGGCAGGATTGGCGGACCAGGTCATAATGTCTCCTTGATTGTCTGATTTTTGAAACGCCGTTTCCAGATTAACGTTTTTGTCACAGCCAACCCGTCGGCGGGATCACAATGCTGATGATTTATGGGCAATAAGCCCGTCATGTGCTTTTCTTAGTTAATGCCTGTTAATGGAGATCCCTCGATGACCCGACTGACCGCCAAAGACTTTCCGCAAGCGTTGCTCGATTACTACGACTACTATGCACACGGCAAAATTTCCAAGCGCGAGTTTCTGCAACTGGCGGGGCGGTACGCCGTCGGCGGCATGACCGCGCTGGCGCTGTTTAATCTGCTCAAGCCCAACTACGCGCTGGCGGAACAGGTCGAGTTCACCGACCCGGATATAAAACCGGAATATATTCGCTACCCGTCGCCCAACGGCCACGGCGAGGTTCGGGGTTATCTTGTCACGCCGACGAAAGCCGCCGGTAAGGTGCCCGCAGTGGTGGTGGTGCATGAAAATCGCGGCCTTAACCCGTATATCGAGGACGTTGCCAGGCGAGTGGCGAAGGCGGGCTATATCGCCCTTGCGCCGGATGGCCTCTCTTCCGTGGGCGGTTATCCTGGTAACGATGATGAAGGGCGCGAGTTACAGCAAAAAGTTGATCCCACCAAACTGATGAATGATTTCTTCGCCGCAATTGAGTTTATGCAGGTGCATCCACAGGCGACGGGTAAAGTGGGAATTACTGGTTTTTGCTACGGCGGCGGTGTGTCGAATGCGGCGGCGGTGGCTTACCCTGAGCTGGCCTGCGCGGTGCCGTTCTACGGGCGTCAGGCACCGGTCGCGGATGTGGAAAAAATCAGCGCCCCTTTATTGCTGCATTACGCGGCGCTGGATACGCGCATTAACGAAGGTTGGCCAGCGATGGAAGAGGCCTTAAAGGCGCATAAAAAAGTGTACGAAGCCTATATTTATCCGGGCGTGAATCATGGTTTCCACAATGACTCCACCCCGCGCTACGACAAGGCCGCAGCGGAGCTAGCCTGGCAGCGAACGCTGGCGTGGTTTGAGAAATATTTGCGCTAAAAGTAAAGGCTGCAAATAGCACTGGATATCGCTCAAAAAGTCGCTATATAATTTTGTATATAACGATTGAGGATTGTGCGATGGATAACCATTTTGGTAAAGGCCTGATGGCCGGGCTGAAAGCACCTTACGCCGACAGTGCGCAGAAGGTTCTCGGCTTTTGTTCTGACTATAAACGCGGGTTTGTGCTGGGGTTTTCCCATCGCATGTTTGAGAAGACGGGCGACCGGCAGCTCAGCGCATGGGAAGCGGGCATCCTGACGCGGCGTTATGGGCTGGATAAAGAGATGGTGATGGATTTCTTTAAAGAGCACGAATCCAGCACCACGGTGCGCTACTTTATGGCGGGCTATCGCCTGGAAGGCAGATAAACCGGGTGGAGTGCACCCGGTTTCCGTCGCTTAACCCTGACGTTTATCTTCCGTCTGGGTGTCGAAATCGCTGGCGGCATGGCGCTCATGCAACTGCTCATTCAACGGGCCGTTGGTACGGTTAACAATGCGTCCGCGCTGTACCGCCGGCCGGCTGGCGATATCCTTCGCCCAGCGCTGCACGTTTTTGTAGCTTTGGGCATCAAGGAATTCATCCGCGCCATAAACCTGACCCAGCACCACGTTGCCGAACCACGGCCACACCGCCATGTCGGCAATGGTGTATTCCTCGCCTGCGACATAGCGACCACGCGCCAGCTGTTTGTCCAGCACATCCAGCAGACGTTTCGCTTCCATGGTGAAACGGTCGATCGCGTACTCAATTTTCACCGGCGCATAGTTATAGAAGTGACCAAAACCGCCGCCGAGGAACGGTGCGGAGCCTTGCAGCCAGAATAGCCAGTTCAGGGTTTCCACGCGGCCAGCCGGATCTTTAGGCAGGAAGTGGCCAAATTTTTCCGCCAGATATAGCAGGATATTGCCGGACTCAAACACGCGGGTCGGCGGCGTGGTGGAGCGATCGCGCAGGGCCGGAATTTTCGAGTTCGGATTCACTTCAACAAAACCGCTGGAGAATTGATCGCCCTCGCCAATGCGAATCAGCCATGCGTCATACTCCGCGCCCGTCACGCCCAGCGCCAGCAGTTCTTCGAGCATAATGGTGACTTTCTGGCCGTTTGGCGTACCCAGTGAATAGAGCTGAAGCGGGTGATGCCCAACCGGCAGTTCCTTCTCATGCGTCGCGCCGGAAACCGGGCGATTAATATTAGCGAACGCACCGCCGCCGTTTTTCTTCCACTCCCAGACTTTGGGAGGCTGATAGGTGTTGTCTGACATGTTGGCCTGCCTTTTTGATGATGTGTTGAGGCAGTGTAGCAGTTGATGGGAGAAATGATCACCCTCACTCCGGCCCTCTCCCTGAGGGAGAGGGAGAAAAACCGCACAGATCGGTCCCCTCTCCCTGTGGGAGAGGGCTAGGGTGAGGGCATCAGACCGCACAGTGTGACAGCGCGCACAACAGGTGTATGATTAACCGACACCTGTTGGATAAATAACAACGTGCAGGGACGACCACATCCGTCAGTACTCGCCGCCTGCATGCTCTGAGGAAGACACATGAGTTGTTCGAGTAGTGACGCGCCGTTTGGCACGTTGTTGGGATATGCACCGGGTGGCGTCGCCATCTATTCTTCAAATTACAGCAGCCTGAAGCCCGAAGAGCGGGCGGATGATGTCTCGTTCCGTAGCTATATTGATAACGAGTACATGGGCTACAAGTGGCAGTGCGTCGAATTCGCGCGCCGCTTCCTGTTCCTTACCTACGGTTTTGTTTTCACCGACGTTGGCATGGCCTATGAAATCTTCTCTCTGCGCTTTTTGCGTCAGGTGGTGAATGACGACATTCTGCCGTTGCAGGCGTTTGCCAACGGTTCGCGTCGCGCGCCAAAAGCCGGATCGCTGCTCATCTGGCAGAAGGGCGGTGAATTCCATGAAACTGGTCACGTCGCGGTCATCACCCAACTGGTCGGCAATAAAGTGCGCATTGCAGAACAGAACGTTATCCATTCGCCGCTGCCAGCGGGCCAGCAGTGGACGCGCGAGCTGACGCTGGAAGTGAAAGACGGCCATTACATCCTTCACGATACGTTTGACGACACCACCATTCTGGGCTGGATGATCCAAACCGCCGATACCGAATACAGCCTGCCGCAACCGACGATTGCCAGCAAGGCGCTGAATTTGCAGGGCGCGCGGCTGGAAAATCGCGGTCAGTTCGAGGGCAAATGGCTCAACGAACAGGATCCTTTGCAGAAAGCGTACGTCGCCGCGAACGGTCACGTGATCAATCAGGACCCGTATCAGTATTTCACTATGACGGAAAGCGCTGAACAGGAACTGATTAAAGCCACCAATGAAATGCACCTGATGTATCTGCACGCCACCGATAAAGTGATGCGTGACGATAACCTGCTGGCGCTGTTTGATATTCCGAAAATCCTCTGGCCGCGTCTGCGTCTCTCCTGGCAGCGCCGCCGCCACGACATGATCACCGGGCGTATGGATTTCTGCATGGATGAGCGCGGCCTGAAGGTGTACGAATACAACGCCGATTCCGCATCCTGCCATACGGAAGGCGGGTTAATCCTCGAACAATGGCTGAAAACCGGCTTTACCGGCAAAGGCCATAACCCTTCAGATGAACTGCTCAGCGAACTGATTGGCGCGTGGAAACACAGCTCGGCGCGTCCGTTTGTTCACATCATGCAGGATAAAGATCTGGAAGAAGATTACCACGCGCAGTTTATGCAGCGCGCCATTACGCAGGCCGGGTTCGAGTGCAAAATTCTCCACGGCCTGGAAGAGGTGCACTGGGATGCCGCCGGGCAGCTGGTGGACGACGAAGGGCGACTGGTCAATTGCGTATGGAAAACCTGGGCGTGGGAAACCGCCATTGAACAGGTGCGTGAAGTGAGTGATGCCGAGTACGCCGCCGTGCCGATCCGCACCGGCAGCCCGGCGGGCGAGGTGCGTTTGATTGACGTGCTGCTGCGCCCGGAAGTGATGGTCTTCGAACCGCTGTGGACGGTGATTCCGGGCAACAAAGCGATTCTGCCGGTGCTGTGGTCGCTGTTCCCGAATCATCCGTATCTGCTCGACACCGATTTTGAAGTGACCGATGCGCTGGCGAAAACCGGTTATGCGGTGAAACCGATCTCCGGGCGCTGCGGCAGCAACATTGACCTGGTAAGCGGCCACGATCAGCTTCTCGATCAAACCAGCGGTAAGTTTGTCGACCGCAAAAATATCTACCAGCAGCTGTGGTGTCTGCCAAACGTCGCCGGGAAATACATTCAGGTGTGTACCTTTACCGTCGGCGGTAACTACGGCGGGACCTGCCTGCGCGGCGATACGTCGCTGGTGATTAAGAAAGAGAGCGATATCGAACCGCTGGTGGTGATTGAGCGGTAAACCTCTGAGGCGGAGCCTGCAACGGGCTCCGCTTTTTTTACCTGCGAACATCACGACACAATATTGAACCCTTCCGTCAATTCGGCGCATAAATTGATCCAGCACAGCCCAAACGTATGATGAATCCTTAAAATCATCATACTCACTTAGTCTTACTCCTTTTCACTGAAGGTCATCGTTTTGTCCATTCTCCGTCGCACGCTCATTGCGCTGCTGACCTGTGCCTCGTTTTTTGCACACGCCGCTGCGCCAGATGAAATCACCACCGCCTGGCCGGTTAATGTCGGGCCGCTAAACCCACACCTCTACACCCCAAACCAGATGTTTGCCCAGAGCATGGTCTATGAACCGCTGGTGAAATATCAGGCCGATGGCTCGGTGAAACCCTGGCTGGCAAAAAGCTGGACCCATTCCGAAGATGGCAAAACCTGGACCTTCACTCTGCGCGATGACGTGACCTTCTCCAACGGCGAACCATTTAATGCCCAGGCGGCGGCAGAGAACTTCCGCGCGGTGCTTGATAACCGTCAGCGTCATGCCTGGCTTGAACTGGTAAATCAGATTGTCGATGTGAAAGCGCTGAACAAAACCGAGCTGCAAATCACGCTGAAAAGCGCCTATTACCCTTTCCTGCAAGAGCTGGCGTTACCCCGGCCTTTCCGCTTTATCGCCCCGTCGCAGTTTAAAGATAACGAGACTCTGCGCGGGATCAAAGCGCCCATCGGCACCGGCCCGTGGGTGCTGAAAGAGTCGAAACTCAATCAGTACGACGTCTTCGTCCGTAACGAAAACTACTGGGGCGAAAAGCCAGCGATTAAAACGATCACCATTAAAGTGATCCCGGACCCGACCACCCGCGCGGTGGCGTTTGAAACCGGCGATATCGACCTGCTGTACGGCAACGAAGGCTTGCTGCCGCTCGACACTTTCGAGCGTTTCAGCCATAACCCGGCTTACCGTACTCAACTTTCCCAGCCGATTGAGACGATAATGCTGGCACTGAACTCCGCCAAAGCGCCCACCAACGAGCTGGCGGTGCGCGAAGCGCTCAATCATGCGGTGAATAAAAAATCCCTGATCGACAACGTGCTTTACGGCACGCAGCAGGTGGCGGATACGCTGTTTGCGCCGACCGTACCTTATGCCGATCTCAAACTGAAACCGCGCCAGTACGATCCGCTACTGGCGAAAAATCTTCTGGAAAAAGCAGGCTGGACGCTGCCTGCCGGGAAAACTATCCGTGAGAAAAACGGCCTGCCGTTGCGCATTGAACTGTCGTTCATCGGCACCGATGCGTTAAGTAAATCGATGGCGGAGATTATTCAGGCCGATATGCGCCAGATTGGCGTCGATGTCGCCCTGATCGGCGAAGAAGAGAGCAGTATTTACGCCCGCCAGCGCGACGGTCGCTTTGGCATGATCTTCAACCGCACCTGGGGCGCACCTTACGATCCGCATGCGTTTTTAAGTTCGATGCGCGTGCCATCTCACGCTGATTTCCAGGCGCAACAAGGATTAGCCGACAAGCCGCTGATTGATAAAGAGATTGGCGAAGTGCTGGAAACCACCGACGAGACAAAACGCCAGGCGCTTTACCGCGATATTTTGACGCGCCTGCATAGCGACGCGGTGTATCTGCCGATTAGCTACGTGTCGATGATGGTGGTGGCGAAACCTGAACTGGGCAAAATCCCTTACGCGCCCATCGCCAGTGATATTCCTTTTGAACAGATTAACCCGGTGAAACCCTGATGTTGCGTTACGTATTCCGCCGCGTGCTGCTGCTGATCCCGATGCTGTTTGCCGCCTCGGTGATTATTTTTCTGATGCTGCGCCTCGGCACCGGAGACCCGGCGCTCGATTATCTGCGTCTGTCTAACCTGCCGCCGACGCCGGATATGCTGGCCTCTACCCGCACCATGCTCGGGCTGGATCAGCCGCTGTACGTGCAGTACGGAACCTGGTTGTGGAAGGCGCTGCATCTCGATTTCGGCATCTCGTTTGCCACGCAGCGCCCGGTGCTGGACGATATGCTGAACTTCCTGCCCGCCACACTGGAACTTGCAGGTGCCGCGCTGGTATTAATTCTGCTCACTTCCGTACCGCTCGGTATTTGGGCTGCGCGCCACCGCGATCGTCTGCCGGATTTTGCCGTGCGTTTCATTGCGTTTCTCGGCGTGTCGATGCCCAACTTCTGGCTGGCGTTTTTGCTGGTGATGTTCTTCTCCGTCTATCTGCAATGGCTACCCGCGATGGGCTATGGCGGCTGGCAGCACATTATTTTGCCTGCGGTTTCTATCGCCTTTATGTCTCTGGCGATTAACGCGCGTCTGCTGCGCGCCAGTATGCTGGACGTGGCTGGTCAGCGTCATGTGACCTGGGCGCGGCTGCGCGGCCTGAACGACAAACAGACCGAACGCCGCCATATTCTGCGCAATGCCTCGCTGCCGATGATTACTGCCGTGGGGATGCACATCGGCGAACTGATTGGCGGGACGATGATTATCGAAAACATCTTTGCCTGGCCGGGCGTCGGGCGCTATGCGGTGTCGGCGATTTTCAACCGTGATTATCCGGTGATCCAGTGCTTTACGCTGATGATGGTGGTGGTTTTTGTGGTCTGTAATTTGATTGTCGATTTGCTTAACGCCGCGCTGGACCCGCGCATTCGTCGTCATGAAGGAGCGCACGCGTGAACTTTTTCCTCTCTTCCCGCTGGTCGGTACGCCTGGCACTGATCATTATCGCCCTGCTGGCGCTGATTGCGCTCACCAGCCAGTGGTGGCTGCCGTATGACCCCCAGGCGATTGATTTGCCGTCGCGCCTGCTTTCGCCGAATGCGCAGCACTGGCTCGGCACCGATCACTTAGGTCGCGATATTTTCTCGCGGCTGATGGCAGCGACCCGCGTGTCGCTTGGTTCCGTGTTTGCCTGCCTGCTATTGGTGCTGGCGTTAGGGCTGATTATTGGCGGCAGCGCCGGGCTGATTGGCGGGCGCGTTGATCAGGCGACTATGCGCGTCGCGGATATGTTTATGACCTTCCCGACCTCGATTCTGTCGTTCTTTATGGTCGGCGTGCTCGGCATCGGGTTGACCAACGTAATTATCGCCATCGCCCTGTCGCACTGGGCGTGGTACGCGCGAATGGTGCGAAGCCTGGTGATTTCACTGCGCCAGCGCGAGTTTGTGCTGGCATCACGGCTTTCTGGCGCGGGCCATGTGCGAGTGTTTGTCGATCATCTGGCGGGCGCGGTGATCCCTTCGCTGCTGGTGCTGGCGACGCTGGATATCGGTCATATGATGCTGCACGTCGCCGGGATGTCCTTCCTCGGCCTCGGCGTGACCGCGCCGACCGCCGAATGGGGCGTGATGATTAACGACGCGCGCCAGTATATCTGGACTCAGCCGCTGCAAATGTTCTGGCCGGGGCTGGCACTGTTTATCAGCGTGATGGCCTTTAACCTGGTGGGTGACGCACTGCGCGATCATCTGGATCCTCATCTGGTGACGGAGCACGCACACTAATGCCGCAACAGATTGAACTGCGCGATATCGCGCTACAGGCCGCGCAGCCGCTGGTGCACGGCGTATCGTTAACCCTGCAACGCGGGCGCGTGCTGGCGTTAGTCGGCGGTAGCGGCAGCGGGAAATCATTAACCTGCGCCGCGGCGCTGGGCATTTTGCCCGCAGGCGTTCGCCAGACGGCGGGGGAAATTTTAGCCGATGGCAAACCGGTTTCGCCTTGCGCCCTGCGCGGGATCAAAATTGCCACCATCATGCAGAACCCGCGCAGCGCCTTTAATCCGCTGCACACCATGCACACCCACGCGCGGGAAACCTGCCTGGCGTTAGGGAAACCCGCCGACGATGCCACGCTTACCGCTGCCTTAGAAGCGGTGGGGCTGGAAAACGCTCCGCGTGTGCTGAAGCTGTACCCGTTCGAGATGAGCGGCGGCATGTTGCAACGCATGATGATTGCGATGGCGGTGCTGTGCGAGTCGCCGTTTATCATCGCCGATGAACCGACCACCGACCTCGACGTGGTAGCGCAGGCACGCATTCTCGATCTGCTGGAAAGCATTATGCAAAAACAAGCGCCGGGGATGCTGCTGGTCACTCATGATATGGGCGTGGTGGCGCGTCTGGCGGATGACGTGGCAGTGATGTCTGAGGGTAAGATTGTCGAGCAGGGCGATGTCGAAACGCTGTTTAACGCCCCTCAACATGCGGTGACGCGCAGCCTGGTTTCCGCTCATCTCGCCCTTTATGGAATGGAGCTGGCATCATGACCTTACTTAACGTCTGCGACCTTTCACATCACTATGCGCACGGTGGATTCAGCGGAAAACATCAACACCAGGCGGTGCTGAATAACGTTTCTTTGACCCTGAAAAGCGGTGAAACCGTCGCTCTGCTGGGGCGCAGCGGCTGCGGAAAAAGCACCCTCGCGCGGCTGCTGGTAGGCTTAGAATCGCCCTCACAAGGGAATATTAGCTGGCGCGGCGAATCGCTGGCGAAACTTAATCGCGCGCAACGTAAAGCATTCCGTCGCGATATTCAGATGGTGTTTCAGGACTCTATCAGCGCCGTGAATCCGCGCAAAACCGTGCGCGAGATCCTGCGTGAACCGATGCGCCACCTGCTATCGCTGAAAAAATCGGAACAACTGGCGCGCGCCAGCGAAATGTTGCGCGCGGTCGATCTCGATGACAGCGTGCTCGACAAGCGCCCACCGCAGTTAAGCGGCGGCCAGCTCCAGCGCGTCTGCCTGGCACGCGCGCTGGCGGTCGAACCGAAACTGCTGATTCTGGATGAAGCGGTTTCTAACCTTGATCTCGTGTTACAGGCGGGCGTCATTCGCCTGCTGAAAATGCTGCAACAACAGTTTGGCACCGCCTGCCTGTTCATCACCCACGACTTACGCCTGGTGGAACGCTTTTGCCAGCGGGTGATGGTGATGGACAACGGACAAATCGTCGAAACCCAGGCGGTGGGAGAGAAATTAACTTTTTCCTCTGACGCCGGACGTGTGCTACAAAACGCGGTATTACCCGCATTCCCCGTGCGCCGTCGCGCCGCAGAAAAGGTTTAAGTCAATGCAACGAGTCACTATCACGCTTGATGACGATTTACTGGAGACGCTGGACAGCCTGAGCCAGCGTCGTGGTTATAACAACCGTTCCGAGGCTATCCGCGATATTTTGCGAGATGCGCTGGCGCAGGAAACGACGCAGGAGCATGGTACCCAGGGCTTTGCGGTCCTCTCCTATGTGTATGAACACGAAAAACGCGACTTAGCCAGCCGCATTGTCTCCACACAACATCATCACCACGATCTCTCCGTTGCCACGCTGCATGTCCACATCAACCACGACGACTGTCTGGAAATCGCCGTGCTGAAGGGCGACATGGGCGACGTGCAGCATTTTGCCGATGATGTTATCGCCCAGCGCGGCGTGCGGCACGGGCATTTGCAGTGCCTGCCGGAGGAGTGAGTTAGTTATAACTCACACGAAATACCATGTGCCCGGTGACGCTCCCGGCAGAGGCTTTTTGTTGATACTGATAAAAGCGAGCGAAATAGCGCAAGTTCAGGAATTGAAGCGGCGAACTGTTCAGCGTAGCGACATGGCTTGCCTGGCGGAAAGGAACCGGGCGACGAGTTTCGTCCATTAATTGAACACCAATTCCCACGGCTGCGCTATTACTGCGACTTTCATTACGAATCACCCCCAGTGCTGGCGAGATGCCATCGGGAGTATTTCCGTCAAAAGTCATGTTCACATGTGTACCAGAGATGCTAACGCTGCCCGCACATTGCATACGGATCGCAAAATTTCTGCCTCCCGCACCGGTTCCTTGCCCCTTGAGGGCGGTAAGTGGAATGGTGCCTAAATTTATACGAAAGTTATTATTGCTCATAATGCGACAAGACGGCGCAACCACGATCAGTGAGTTATCTCGCATCCATGTATTTAACAATACATTCTTGCCACTGCCGAAGGTCGTATATTGTCCGGCACTCACGGCTCCACTGCCGACAAGATCGGCAGTTTTAATGACATCTAGTTTGAACGTTAAATCCCGCAACGAAATGCTGCTGTCCCCTTTACCTCCGACATTGAGTTTACCCGGATAGACAACCTGTTGAGCCTGACGTTGTAGGGTAAAACGTAGTCCGATCCCTGGAATGTTAGTCGACCAGATTTGATTACCATTCTGACGACTGCCCGCTGCGATGACTTGCGCTTCTAATGTTTGAGACCCATTACACAACAGTTGTGCACGGTTATCACGAAGTGGCCAGCTACGGCTGGCAATAACGGTTCCTGGCGGCGTTTGAGGCTGTACCATCACCCGACCGACATCCATGTAGAACGGTGTAGCGGTGGTGTTCCCGGAACTCAATTGACAGTTGGCGTGAGCAACGCCGCATGTGAGTAGTAATCCCGCCAGCCACCATTGTTTGTGCCGATTCATAAGCACCTCAACTGTTGTGAGCCACTGACCGGCAGTACCACCTGGCACTGCCCTCCATCCCAGCGCACCCAGGCGTTTTTCACATTATCCCCGGTGATATAAAGGGTGCTGCCCTGGCCGACGAAACCGAGTGATTTTCCTCGTCCATCGGTGATTTCAGACCCGAACGGCAGCGGCATACCATTACCCTGTCGGGCAATGAAGATACGCGTTTTTTCGCGACGGGTATTGAAGACGACTTTTACGATACTGCCTTCATAAGGTACCGTTCGCGCCTCGGTGCTGGAGAATTGGACATCTTCATCAATCCCTTTCGGGTCGATTTCAATGTTGTTCACACGATAGGGTTGCAGTGAGGAGACAACAGCATAGCCATCGTTATCAACCCATGTTGGGGCGCCTACAATGCTGGCCCCCGCGGCATCTTTCGCCTCGACAACGGCCAGTGTCGTGCCGGTTGTCGATGTTAAAATCACTTCTCCAGGAATTGCTACGATAGAACCTTCGGCAGACGCTGACGTTTGCTGGTAGCGTCGCCCGTAGCTATAACTGCCGGAGAGATCGATTTTAGGGAAGATATATCCACCGTTAACGCTGGTGGTATAGCTTCCATCTTTATCGACGTTACTGTTGACCCCCCAGGTAAGCGCATGATCCTCACCAACGGAACCATTGACCCCTAACTGGCTGCGATCAAAGGAGGAATCTTTAAATTGCGTGTTTGAAGAAAGGGCGACTGAACTGTTTTCGCTCTGGAACAGCGGATAACTAAAGCTCAGAAAAATCATATCCTCTTTGATTCGTCGGGATGATGTGGTGCCGTTATCATCCGTGCTGTCCGTTTCATTGGAATAGGTGCGTTGCACCGTGACAGACCAGCTAAGATTCCCCCAGTTGTTGCTGTAGCCTAGTGAGTATTGCTGCTCTTTACCGGAGTAGTTCCAGTAACGGGTGATTGAGCCATTAAGATAGAGCGATCCCCAGGGATCCGGGAATTGCTGATTGATAGAGTAACTCACCCCGCTTTTTTGCCGAATATTGCTGCTAATAATTCCCCGCATCTGATCATCCCGTGCATAGATGGCGTCGCGCAGTGAGTAGTAGTTATCGGAACTATTAATCCATCCCTGAATGTTTACACTGGTTTGTGACACTCCGAACATACGGCTAAATGTTGCGCGATATTCTTGCCCTGAGCTGGAACCATTTGGTAATTTTGTTCGGGCTTGAGTGATATCGAAACCCAGTGCACCGATTCCGGTATTAATACCTGTCCCAATTTGTCCTGCCTGATAGTCATTAAATCCAGTTAATGCGGAATATAGGGTAAGCGTATTATTTAATCCGTACTGGAAATTCGCCTGGCCGAGTGTCGGTTTGTCGCGCAGGTCATCTTCGTCTACCTGACCTGCGGCAACACCATACAATGCCATCCCGGGATGTAGCAGTTGAACAACGGAATCGTAAGGGATTGACCAGGTTGATGTTCGACCATCTGCTTCCTGCAAGGTTACAATAAGATCGTTACCTGTTCCTGCTGGATAGACATCCGTTAAGCTAAAGGGGCCGGGTGTGACCGTGTTTTGATAAATGATATTGCCATCCTGACGGACCGTGACGAGGGCGTTAGTTTGTGCGACACCATTTACTACCGGGGCGTAGCTGCGCATATTATCAGAGAACATTAAATCGTCAGTCTGTAAGCTTCCACCCAGCAGACGAATGGTGTCAAAGAAAGTTCCGTTAGTATTGAATTGCCCCATTGTTAATACGGATTTCATCGGTGCTATTGGGCGGCGTAAATAAGTTTGGTTGCTGGTCCATTTATTTTCACCGCTATTTTCATCCCAGGTATAATTTCCTGAATGGCGTAGTTGCCATCCCAGAGCTGAAAGACCTGCGTTGATCCCGAGATAAGCGCTGGCCCCCTTATCGTCACTATCTGATTTAAGAATATTATAATAGTTAGCGGTATAGCCCAGATTGAGGCCCGGCACTCCTTGATCCCAGAATTGGGGCGGAATATAGCTGCCGCCGCTACCGTCGGTGAGTTGCTGCGGCACGCTAAAATCGAGACGCATGGCCGATGCGCTGAAGGTATCCTTAAGCGCAGGTTCGCTATTCCAATCGGCAAGAGTGCCACAAAATTTCTCATCATTACTTTTCGTTGAGTTGAGTTTTTCAGGCGAGAGACCGAAGTTTTCAAGCATTTCTTTGGTGTAGCAAATCAATGGCTTACCATCGCTGGTACGATCAACGTGAACGTCATAACGGCCTTTCCAGCTTTCATTGGTGTAAACGTCCACTGAGTAAACGCCTGGTTTGAAGGCCAGCGCATCAAATCGTTTCAGGCTGGCTTGCTGTTGGCTACCCACGATGAAACTATTATCGAATTCATAATCTGTCGTGCCCTCACCTGTGCCTGATTGTTCAGCACGACAAAAGCCGGACCCAAGGCAGAATAGGGTCATCAGACCGCCAACCTGCCAGGCTGTGACTCGCCAATGCTCCATGAGATTCCGCCCTGAAAAAAGAGAATTCTCCGGCTGCTGCCGGTGCCTGTTTGTTATAAAACGTTGGCATTAACCCGCAGTAGCTTTGCTTTTTGCTAGTGCACCGTAGTCATTAATCTCTTCCAGCATCAACTTTTCACCGGTATGGACAGTTTGCCGCAAAGAAATGGTTTGTGATGATTGTGGTGCAAGCATGACGGCATCTGAATTAATAGGTTCACCACCGTCTGGACTGATAGTGGCGACCGTAATATAGAATGGCGTTGGATTCGTCATAGTTAATGAACTGCCAGCAGGTTGCAGTTTGATTTTTTCTATTGCTGATGACCGACCGGAGAGTGAGTCTGGACGATAAATGAGCTTAAACCGGGAACGGACTGCCATTTTAAAAAGGCCTGCGCCTTCTGGGGCTTTATCTGCCTTAGATGAGCCAGGTATATCCAGCACATTAAGCCACCAGATCGATTCTTTTGTTTGCGAGAGGCGGCTACCTGGGCTCAGTTTAATACGAATAACCTGACCGCTATGTGGGTCGATGCGTGATACTGGGGGATTAATAATAAATGGTGTAGATATTTTATCAGGAGTGGCTTCAGGATCCCCATCATCGAGCCAAACCTGGGCCAAAGAGGGGCGGTCAGCAGTATTAGATAATTGAACGGTGACTTCTTTATCATTCTCTTTATAAATGAAGCGTGTTCCATTGACGATAATACTATCGGCGAAGACAGGAATTGATAATAATAATCCACTGAGCGCAGCAACGAGTTTCATAATTACCCTCATGCATTTTAAATCATTTTATTTTCATTACTTTTGTACATGAAATAAAAGTGGCGGCGTGCCGCCACTTTTTGGGATATTACTCGTAGAAAATCTGATAGGTTGCGTTTGCAGAAACATGACCACCCGTTGGGTTGCCGCTGCCAGCTGGGCTCACGTAGCTAACCTGGTATTTGTAGACATCCCAGGTGCCATCGTTTAGATCACGAGCTTTACCTGCGTCAGACCCGGGTTTGATAATTGAATTACTACCTGGATTGGTCAGCGCGAAGGCTACGTTAGCGGCGCCAGTATTGTCTGTATTTTTCAGATAGCCAGGGTTGCCAGAGCCGTAAAGGCCGGAAGAACCCGTCCATTTCACTTTACGTGTGAAGGTACCGTGTTTTCCATCCGGGTCACCACAGTCTTTCAGGTTGATGCTGAAGTCAGTACGGTTTACCAGATCGCCTTTTGTCGAAAGGGCTGAAGTACGAACAGAGTTCAGATAAATAGTATTACTGCCATCTTTCACGCCAACGACTTTAATTTTGCACGATCCGGTATATACATCACCATCAAATAACAGCGTCCCACCCGTGCCGGTGGTTGTGTCATCACCACCACCACCTGGGTGATAACCCGCTGACTCCACTACATCATCGCCTGCATATGCTGCCACACTGCCACCCAATAAAGCCGCGGTAACCATCAAACCCAGATATATCTTTTTCATGTGCGTATCCTGTTACTGTGTTGTTTAGTAGGACATTCGAATTACAATGATAAAGACGTGCACAGCTTCCTCTCTTCAGGGATTAAATAACCGTTCAGGATTGTTTAATCTCTCCGGCGATGAATGCTGCCCGGTAATAGTGGGCAACCGAAGCGGTATTGCATCTACTACCTTTTTCGTATTTTCCGCCGGATTTGGTGACAAAATAGTATGACTCTATTGAACTGGCGGCAATTTTAATGAGTGAAACCCAGGGCTGATGATAATGAATGACGGTATGTAAAGTGCGCTACATCTCTTTTATCAGCGAGATTTAATTTGCATGACAAATAGCATGGCAGACGTCGCTCGATGACCTTTTCACACTGGCATCGTTAAGAACGAGATTATCCCTGCATCAACCCGAGTGTTTTTTCTTAAAAGTGATAAACAATCGATGCAAGGTAACCGAATTCGGCACTTTTTCAGAACCTTCACATCCTCTTTCTGTTGTTATATTTCATGGCAAGTGATTAGATAGCGCGTTATGAAAATTAGTTAATGATGTTTATATGTTGTTAAGTTAAATGCCGTGCCGCGTTATATTCCTCTTAAGCTATCCACTCTCAATGTTAAATTCCATTCTAAAAAAATGTCATTTGCATTCTACTGCCATGTGCATACGCAGGAGGACTGGATGACATTGAGTACTTTTCGTGGCAAAAAAATGTGGATTTTGTAAGTGTTAGATGCTGCATTTTTATTGATTGTAAGTATAAAAATCTAACAAATCGTGTTTGTTAAGTAAATAAATATAATTATGGCGATATTTCAGTTTTTAACTCTAACAATAGTTCTTTTTTTAGAGTTGTTATTTCATTTTAAATCTGCGTGTTTTTTGACCTTTCTTTTTCTGGAGATTAATCGATAATTTATTACGTCAGCGAGACGGGGCTGTCGATATTAATGTGAACCCGAATCAATGATGTTTATGTATTAGTAAATCGCTAATCAATTGTGGTTTGCGAATCTTTCATATGGGTTAAGGCTGATATTTTCATCTATTGGCAGGGAGCCTTTTAACTTTATCAGGGAGAGTGAATCTTGCTGTTGAATTGTTTGAGTGAAAGATTCTGAACGATTTATTAATGCTTTTATTCGTGTGTCGATCAATCAAAAGGATTGTTATTTATGAAACTTAATAAAATTGTTTCTGCTTTCGTTCTGGCTTCTGGCGTAATGGTATTTGGTGCTCAGGCAGATCAGGGTAGCGGCGTAGTCACCTTCACCGGTTCCGTTATTGATGCGCCGTGCTCAATCGCTGCGGGTGATGAAGATCAGACTATCAGCCTGGGCCAGGTTTCCAGCTCTGCAGTAGCAAACGGCGGTACCTCTACGCCAGTTCCTTTCTACATCCATCTGGAAAACTGCTCTGTTGATACGGCTAACACCGTTACTACCACCTTCAGCGGCGCTTCCTCCAGCGTTGACGGCGCGGTACTGGGCGTAACCGGTAACGCAACGGATGTCGGTATCGTGATGACCGATGGCGACAGCAACACCATTACCCTGGGCGAAGCAACGACCGGCCAGACCATCACCAACGGTGATAACACCCTCTCTTACTCCGCTTACATCATCGGTGGCGAAGCGCCGACCGAAGGTGATTTCACCGGCGTAACCAACTGGACTCTGGCTTACGAATAATTTGGAACCAGCAGGTGGCCTTAACGGGCCACCTGAAATGAGTTTCAGCTGAATATGAGAAAAGGGAGCGTAATGATTTATTTAAATACACAGTCACTACAGCCAGCGACAAAAGCGCTCCTTTTTCTCTTATCCGGTTTTTGTTCCACGGCGATGGCGGCGAACCAGGGCGAGGGCACCGTATTTATTCGCGGTGAGGTGTTATATACCCCTTGCGCGATTGATCTCGATAGCCGCGATCAAACTATTGATATGGGTGAAACGCCGGTCTCTGAAATTGCCGTCAAAGGTTATGGACCGACACGAAAATTTACGGTTCGTCTGATTAACTGCCTTCTTTTGCCTGCACCAGGGCAAACCCAATATGAGTCTGAGTATTACCAGATTACGTTCGATCCTATGGCCGGAAACGATCGTTTTTCTGTTAGCGGTGATGCTGAGGGTATTGAACTTGCTATTCACGATAGTGAAGGTCATTTCGCCGAGCCAAGAATTGCGCTTCCGGCCAGGGAAGTTACGCCCGGAATGATGGATCTGAATTACACCCTACGTCTGGTCAGTAATGGACAGCCGTTGAAGTCCGGCAGTTATCAGACCCTAATTCGGTTCAGAATGGATTATTACTGAGATGAAGACACCTTTTATTAGAAAAAAGCCTTTTAAGCGTTCAGCGCTCAGTGCCGCCATATTTTTACTGATGATCCCGGTTTCTGTCTGGGCGGAAGATGAGATTCAGTTTAATACTGACGTGCTGGATACTCAGGATAAAAACAATATCGATCTGAGCCACTTTTCACGTCGTGGCTACGTGATGCCAGGGGAATACACCTTCACGATTATGGTGAATAAGGACATTCTGCGTGAAGAGTCGATTGTGGTGTATGCCGACGGCGACGACGGAAAAAACAGCCTGATTTGCCTGACGCCAGATCAGGTTTCGCGCCTTAACCTTAAAAGCAGCACGCTCAGTGAACTGCGCTGGTTACGCGAAGGGCAGTGCCTGGATACAAACAGCCTGCACGGGATGGAAATTCGCGTCGACCTTTCTAAGGACACACTCTATCTCTCTATTCCGCAGGCGTATATCGAATTTACCGCGCCAAACTGGGATCCGCCTTCGCGCTGGGATGACGGGATCGCCGGGCTGATTGCCGACTACAATCTCAATTTCCAGACCCAGCACTCAAATAATAGTGCCGATAGCCAGAACCTGAGCGGAACCGGCGTCTTTGGCGCCAACCTCGGGCCGTGGCGCGCGCGCGCCGACTGGCAGATGAACTGGAATCGCCGTAGCGGCTACACGGATAAAGATTTTACCTTTAGCCGCTATTACCTCTATCGTGCCATTCCATCGCTGAAAGCAAAACTCACCATGGGCGAGGATTACCTCAGCTCGGATATTTTTGACACCTTCCGCTTCAGCGGCGTCAGTCTCAACTCTGATCTGAGCATGCTGCCGCCCAGCCTGCGCGGTTATGCGCCGGAAGTGACCGGCGTGTCGCGCTCGGGCGGGAAGGTGGTTATCAGCCAGCAGGGCCGCGTGTTGTATGAAACGCAGGTTGCCGCCGGGCCATTTCGTATTCAGGAGCTCAATGATGCCGTCTCCGGTACGCTGGATGTACGCGTTGAAGAACTCGACGGCAGCGTGCAGGTTTTCCAGGTCAGCACGGCTTCCGTTCCCTATCTGACGCGTCCGGGCGCGGTGCGCTATAAGCTGGCGATGGGGAAACCGTCCGAATGGGAACATAGTATGCAGGGGCCGCTCTTCTCGTCGGGTGAAGCCTCGTGGGGGATTGCCAACGGCTGGACCCTCTATGGCGGTTCAATCATTGGCGGCGACTATAACGCGCTGTCGATGGGGATCGGTCGCGATCTCTATCTGCTGGGAGCGATCGCGGCGGATGTCACGCAATCACGCGCCTCGCTGCCTTCGGATGGCGTGATGACCGGAACCTCATACCGCGTCAGCTACTCGAAAACGTTTGATGACTACGACAGCCAGGTCACCTTCGCCGGGTATCGCTTCTCTGAGCGCGACTTTATGAGCATGTCGGAGTATCTCGATGCCCGCTATGGCAGCGGCGTGACGCATAGCCCCAAAGAGAAATACACCGTCTCCTTTAATCAGCGTTTTCGCGATGTGGGGTTAACGGCCTACCTCAACTACAGCCACCAGACTTACTGGAATAGCGCCGATAACGATCGCCTGAGTTTGTCGCTGTCACGCTATGTCGATATTGGCCCGATCAAAAACATGAGCGTCTCTCTGTCCGTCTATCGCAGCGAATACTACTCGCAGAAAGATGATGGCGCTTACATCTCCCTGTCGATGCCGTTTGGCGATGGTGCGTCCATCAGCTACGGCGCGACGGTTAACCGCACCGACAACACTCACCGCGTGAGCTATTACGGTCGCCTTGATGAGCATAACAGTTACCAGGTCAGCAGCGGCTTATCGCGCAGCGGCCCAACGGCTTATGGCTATTACACCTGGCAGGGTGACAGCGCGCAGGTTCAGGCCAATGCCAGCTATCAGTCCGGCAGCTACAGCGGGCTGGGAATGACGGTAACCGGCGGCCTGACGGCAACAACGGAAGGTGCCGCCGCGCACCGCTCCAACGCCCGTGGCGGCAGCCGCGTGCTCGTGGACACCTCAGGCGTCAGCGACGTGCCGGTGAAAGGGTTTGGCGCGTCGGTGAAAACCAACCGTTTTGGTAAGGCGGTGATTGCCGATGTGAACAGCTACTACCGAAATCCGATTCGTATTGATGTCGATAAGCTCGCGGAAAACGCCGATGTGACGCGCTCTGTGTCTCAGGCCACGCTGACCGAGGGCGCGATTGGCTACCGCCAGTTTGATGTGATTGCCGGGGGTAAAGCGATGGCCTTTATTCGCAAAGCGAATGGCAGTTTCCCGCCGTTTGGCGCGTCCGTGGTGAATGACAAAAATCAGGAGACTGGGGTGGTCAATGACGAAGGTAGCGTCTGGCTGAGTGGCATCAGCCCGAACGGAAAAATGAGTGTGAAATGGGATGGCAAAACCCGCTGCGTAGTGCAGATGCCGCCTGTTCTGCCGCAGGTGCTGGATAACCTGCTTTTAACCTGTGCGCCGGAATGAATCGGCCTGACTAAGAGACGAGTTTACTGACATGACTATTGTTCGATCTTCTGCAATCGCCATCACGACGCTGATACTGGCTGGCCTGACGCAAAGCGCAACGGCGGCGGTCTCCCTGGATCGTACCCGCGTTATTTTTGACGGCGCGGCCAAATCGGTCAGCCTGCGCATTACTAACGAGAACAAAACCTTGCCTTATCTGGCGCAGGGATGGATTGAGGATCCTCAGGGGAAAAAGATCACCGATCCGCTGGTGCTGTTGCCCCCCGTACAACGCATTGAGCCTGGCGAGCAGAGCCAGTTGAAAGTGCAGTCGACGGCGTCTGTCCATCGTTTGCCGCAGGATCGCGAATCGCTGTTCTATTTCAACCTGCGTGAGATCCCTCCGAAGAGTAGCAAGCCGAACACGCTTCAACTGGCGCTACAGACACGTATCAAACTGTTTTACCGCCCGGAAGCTATCGAAGTGAAACGCGCGGACTATGCGACGCCGTTCCAGGAGCAGGTGACGCTGACGCGCGCTGGCGATAAGTATCGCGTCAATAACCCAACCCCTTATTACATTTCGCTGGTTAATGCGTCTTCGACGTTAACGGGGAAAGCGGCAGCGGGCTTTAAGCCGGTGATGGTCGAACCGAAAGGGCAGATTGATTTGGCGCCATCAGCATCGGAACTGGGCGGTGCGCCGGTTCTGACCTACGTGAATGATTTCGGTGGCAGGGCAAAGCTGGTCTTTAACTGCAACGGCGGCGCGTGCAAAGCGGTGCCTCAGGAAAAGAAAAAGTAAGCGGAAAGAGGAGGCTGGATGAAAACTGCAATCTTCACCGTCGGTGGCGTTCTGGCATGGATGATGGCCGCGGGCCTGGTTCATGCGCAGGAACCGCAGCTGGTTGATGGCGAATACGGGCTGCTGCATGTACACGGAGCGCTTACCGAGAGCGCTTGTCGCCTGGCGATGGCCTCGAGCTGGCAGGAAGTGGATATGGGGACGATCCCGACCGCGTCGCTGAAAAAGCCAGGCGATCAGGGCACACCTGTCCGCGTTGAAATTCGGCTGGAAGATTGTCTGCCATCGCCGAGTTCGCTGCGTGATGCGTGGAGCGGAAACCTGTTGTGGAGCCGCGATCAACCTTCCGTCACCGCGACGTTTGTTGCGCCCTCAGAACCGATGAATCCCGGTCTGATTCGGGTTAATGGGACGCAGGGTATGGCGTTGCGGATGACGGATCGTTATCACCGTGACATTCGTTTGGGCGGTGAGGGTCAGCCGTTATTGCTGGAGTCTGGCGACAATCAGCTCTTCTACTATATCGCGCCGGAACGCACGGCTTCGCCACTGGTGGCGGGAGCCTGGCATGCGCTTATTCACTTCAGGCTTAATTATGACTAGATACTTTTTAGCTCTGCTGGCGGCAGCGTTGTTGATGCCATCTGCTCAGGCGGCGTTGACGGTGAATGTGACCGGTGTGCTGGTGGATGGCGTCTGTGAAATTAATAACGGCGAGACGATCAACGTCGACTTCGGCAGCAACCTACAATCGCGTGAGATAAACGGGGAGAACTTTATGAAAAGTATTGATTACACCCTGTCGTGTGAAGATCTCGTGTCGAACGATCTCGAAATGCAGTTTGAAGGTACCGCCACCTCCTTTAGCGACGATTATCTGGCAACGGACCGGGAAGGGCTGGGGATCAAGATCTACATGAACGGCGAGGCGATGCCGTTGAAATCCTGGACTCCCTTCACATGGCCGGAGATCCCGCAATTACAGGCGGCTCCGGTAAAAAGTGACGATAGCGAGGTGGAAACAGGCGTTTTCTCAGCGTCCGCCACGCTAAAAATTCAATACCAGTAAAGGAAGTATCCGATGAAACGATTGATTTACATTGTGATTTTACTGGGTGGGCTTTCTTTTAGTCATGTCACTTCGGCGTCGATTTGGAGCTGGATTGATAGTTTGAGCACCTGCTCTGCTACGCAAACCTATTGTTATGACTACACCTTTACTATTGCTGACTGGGATGAGACTGATTCAACGCCAAACCCTTGCTACGGCTTAACCGCCTGTACCTTTTTTATCGGGCATCGACATGATGCTGCTGGCACATCAGGAAGTGGGATTGTTCGTTCCTGGGGGGCGGGAGCTTATCCATTTCTGATCGAGTCAGAAACAATGGGGGAGGTAGCCAAAGAGTTTAAAGCAATATTCTCACTTCCATTTTCTTCAACAACCAACCACAAGGCGAATACAGTCGCAACGGAAGAGTGTGTGGGGATATTTTATGCCGCGGGCAAAAACCTTGGGACCAACACTTCAGAGGTTAATCAGACCGCATTTCAGGGACACCCAATGCTCCCTGGCAGTATCTGCGGCGTAGCCCCTGCACCCAGCGGTTCCTGCGATTTTGATCAGGATGTCCTGACGCTCGATCATGGCACGCTTTCAAGACGTGAACTTGAAGGTCATGAAGCCAGCGAGAATGTCAGCATTAGCTGCACGACGGCGCAGACGTTAAAACTCTACATCTATTCCGCAAATGAAGTGGATTTGCGCGCCGATGGCAGCCTCTATTCTGAGCTCTATCTTAATGACAATGTACTGGGGACGACCGGTTTCACTCTTGATGTAAATAGCCAGACAGAGGTCAGCGTGAAGTCTCGTCTGCGTACCAATGGCACACCTGAAGCAGGAGAATTCTCAGGATCAACAATTATGTTGATTACTGTCGAGTAGGAAATTACTCAAATTTAATCATGAATAGCAAAATTTTAATTAGCCACGATCGTTTTCTGTATCATGCATTAGAAGAACTTATCCCCAACCTGCAACATATGAGCGTTGATGGTAATAATGGGTTAGATCTGGATGCCTTCTGGCAAGGGGATGAGTGTTATCTTTTAGTGGATAATCGCATGCCATTTAATTTCATAGAACAATTCCGCGCATGTCTGCTTGATAAAAAAGTAAAGGTTGAGCTTATTGTTCTGGAGATGAAAGGGGCTATCTATTTCAGAAAAGGATATGAGAAATACAAGAAGATTGATATGCGTGGCTGCGTCAGTTTATGTCTTGACGTGATCGCCGCGTGCCTGCATGGCGGTAATTTCTCTGAGATTAAGAATCTTGCCTGGCAAAAGCGCTTTATCAGGGGCATTGATCTTGAGCTGATGCGATTGATTCAGGCCGGGGAGAGCCTGGCGCTGATCGCAAAGCAGTTCAGAATGCCCGTTAAACGAGTCTATTTTCACCGTGAACGTTTCTACCGGGACTTAGGCTTCGAAAGCTACAACCAGGCGTGCATTTTTATTATCCATAATGGTTTGTTGAATTAATTTCAAAAGGATTTGATATGATTAAGAGGCGAGAATGTCCAGGTTTTATTTTTTTCAAAGTGAACTGCGTCAGGCGCTGAGTGACAACGCTATTTATCCTTGTTACCAGCCGATAATCAACGCGGTGACCGGGGAACTCTATGGACTGGAAGTTCTCACCCGCTGGCGGGGAAAGAGCGGCTATATTTACTCACCTTCGAACTTCATCCCGGAGTTCGAAAGGGCGGGGCTGGCGCTGGAGTTTTCCCGCTACCTGATGGCCGTGGTTGGTCGGGATATCTCAAGACTTGATACCCTGCTACCTGACGGGCTACATCTGGCGCTGAACTTCAATGCCGCTTCTATTCAGGCTTCCGGCTTTGTCGCGGAATATCTCGCTTTTCAGGCGGCTATTCCTGCACAAAAGTATGCTTTTGTTATCGAAGTCACAGAGACGCAAAGTCTTAACCGTATTTCCCGTACGGTATTGCAGCTTCTGAAATTTGCGAATGCGAAGATTTTCCTCGATGATTTTGGCACCTCATATTCCAATCTCGACTATCTGTTAATGCTGGATGTTGATGGCATTAAACTGGATCGTCGCTTCATTCAGGAGTATCAGGTTGAGCGGGCAGATGTCATTATTCAGCATACGCTGACTCTCGCTTCAGCCTTAAACCTCGATATTATTGTCGAAGGAATAGAAGAACAGGCACAATGCGAATATCTCTGTGCAAATGGCGGTCAGCTTCAACAGGGGTTCTTGCATTCAGCCCCGCTCAATTATGACGAGCTTGAAATATACCTGAAGAAAATAGGGTTAAATAAATAGCCCTATTATTTACATGTGTAATTGTTATCTAATTATTTTTGTTATGCCTACCCGCGTGATCTATAATATCCCCGCTGTGGTGAAATATTCCACAGCCAGATTGTGAGTTTGATGATACAGGTATATGAAATACATAATAAATAACTCGGTCAATTTTATTGTTGCCGAACGGAAATTGTACGGTAATGATAAGGAAGTGACCCTCTCTAACCCTGCCTGTAGGCTGCTTCTGGTCCTCCTGGAAAATAATCAATTACAGGTGAGCCGTGAAGAATTGTTGACAAAAGTCTGGGAAGATTTTGGACTGGTTTCATCTGAAAGCAGTTTGAATAATAGCATTAGTAGTTTGCGGCGTGGTTTGAGTGACGTCGGGGTGGATAATGTTCTTGAGACCGTACCTAAAAAAGGATTCATACTGCATCTTGATGACGTTAAACTTGAGAATCTTCCTGGTGATTATCTTACACATAATATTGAAAATGCATCATCGGTAAAACGGTCTGCATTAACAACTTATCATGATCTGTTATTGAGAATTTTCCCGCTCGCAGCGATTGGATTGTCCATTTTGGCGATTGTTATATTTCTTTTTGTTTTCTTCAAAGAGAGAACCCACAGTTATCAACTGTATGCACATGTCAAAAAATGTAACGTCTATTTTTTTGGCGATGTGAATATAGAAAAAGTTGAACACTATTTTTCCAGTGCGCGGGGTGAAGAGGTGCTTTCGCAATGTGATACTCCTGCGATTATCTACTACGATGATAATAACAAGGGGCAGAGCGGAGGTATTGCTGAAAGTATAGTTTCAATTTGCAAATTGAATTCGGATGGACAGGTGAATGACTGTAAGAATTACGTCGATATTTATAGTGGTTAGTCTCTTGATTGCTATCATTGGGCTGGCAATCAATGCAATGTTTCAGAGTTTATCTGTGCCGGATGAGCTGAATTGCTCCGGGAATGTCGATATTCGCGTTATGCAGTCTGGAAATGAGGCGTTAAGCGGCGATATTCAGATTACCGCGCACATCGTCCCTTTTGCTAAAAAAAGAAGTTATGTTTCAGAGTACGGTTACGTGGTCGCGGACGGTAAAAAATACATTATCGATCGCAATGTACGCCTGCTTTTTTCTGAAAGTAAAAAGAATGGTTTTTCTGAGGTTCATCGGGAAGGCACCGACAAAAATCCGGCAGACACCATGCCAGATGCTGTCGCTAAACTGCTGATTTCTTCCCAATCTATCTTCTTCTATAAGCTGGATAAGCTACAAAATGATATCTGGCGCTGGAGCGACCTGAGAAGAACCATCCTGATTTGTAAGGTTGTGGCCTGATAAACGGAGCGCTGTAAAACGCAGAGCCCGCCAATCAGGCGGGTTCGAGAAATTACAGTAAGCGCATTAGCTGGCGCTGATGGTAACGAGCAAGCAGCAATACCGTAGTTAATGCCCCGAGAAGGGCGCAGAACATGTCTGATTGCGTATCCCACGGATCGCCCTGAGTTCCCAGAAAGTCATCCGCGCCCTGGCCCATCGCCAGCGCCGCCCACCACTCGATCAATTCATAGGTTGCACTGATGGCCAAAGCGATGCAGCACACCAGAAAACCGACCATTTTACGCCCGCGCACGTAGCCGCCGCGCAGCAAAATTTCTCGCGCCGCCAGCGCCGGAACGAGCCCCTGGAAAAAGTGGCCCAGTTTGTCGTAAGGATTGCGGCTCAGGTTAAACATCTCCTGCACGTCGAAGCCAATGGGCACTTTGGCATAGGTGTACATGCCACCGCCGATCAGAATAAGCGCGTGGAAAAAGATAAGCGTATAAAGGAGGGGCGTCAGCGGGTAGCGACGATGCGTGGCCAATAGCAGCGGCACAATGATAATGACCGGGGTGACCTCCATGAGCCAGGTCGTGCGGTCAGCGGTAAAGAGGCCGGTGTAAATCAGGGCAAGCAGCAGAAGCAGCGCGCCGCCTTTGAGTGCTGATGAGAGTGCGGTGGATGTCATACTCGTCTTCTGTCTCAGTCAAAAAACCACTATCGCCTGCTGGCCGGCGAAATTCAATGTTACCGGGTGTACGTTTTCGTCACTTCCTGCGCCAATGCCGTAAATGCCCTCACGGCGGCCGTTCTCCACGCGCCTTTGCGTTGCATCAGCGCGGCGGTCCGTTCCAGCAACTGCGGCGTCAGTGAAACCGCTTTTAATCCCTCATTTTGCGCGGCAATTGGCGATGGAAGCAGGGTGGCGAGCGTTGTGCGGCGCACCAGTTCCAGAATGGCATTGATCGAGTTTGCTTCTATTACTATCTGCGGATGCAGATCTCTTTGGCGGCAATAGCGATCAATCTGTTCGCGGGTAGCAAATTCCTCGCTCAATAAAATAAGTCGTTCATTATTCAGATGCGATAACGCTACGCTCGCCTGTTGCGCCAGAGGATGACTTTCAGATACCACCAACGCGAGGGATTCCTTCAGTAGCGGTAGCACGTCGATATCCGCCGAATGAACATCATCAAATGCGATGCCAATATCCAGCTCATCGTTGAGGAGCTGTTCTTCTATTTTTTCCTGCGACATCTCCTGTAACGCAAGGGTGATATTGGGATACCGCGCGTAAAACGTCGCCATCAACGGCCCGATAAGCCACGACGTAAACGTGGGGGTAATGGCGACACGCAGTGAGCCACGGCTCAAATCCTCAACGTCATGAATTGCCCGCTTTCCCTCTTCCAGCGATCTCAGCGCATTTTTCGCGTAGCCCAACCAGGCTTCGCCAGCATCGGTGAGCTGAATATGGCGACCACTGCGATCGAACAGTTGCGCGCCAAGTGACTCTTCAAGCTGCCTGATTTGCTGAGAGAGAGCCGGTTGCGAAACATGAAGCGCGGTGGCGGCGCGGGTGAAGCCGCGATGCTCAGCCACTGCCAGAAAGTAGTGAATATGTCGAAGCAGCATCATCTGACCTATAAGTATTACCAATAGAGTTGATTATAAATGAGTCTTTTATCTTATGAAACGTAGCGAGTAGCCTGTGTCCATTCCATAGTGAGACAGAGGAACAACCGTGAAAGAGATTATTGATGGCTTTCTGAAATTTCAGCGCAGCGTCTTTCCTGAACGCGCCGAGCTTTTCAGAACGCTGGCGAACCAGCAAAACCCTCGCGCCCTATTTATATCCTGCTCTGATAGCCGACTGGTGCCGGAACTGGTGACGCAGCGTGAGCCTGGCGATCTGTTTGTCATCCGTAACGCGGGCAACATTGTTCCTTCCTATGGGCCGGAGCCGGGAGGCGTCACCGCCTCGGTGGAGTACGCCGTCTCGGTCTTAAAAGTAAACGACATTGTCATTTGCGGTCACTCCGATTGTGGAGCAATGACGGCGATTGCCGGGTGCCATTGCCTTGACAGCATGCCTGCTGTTAGCCACTGGCTACGCTATGCCGATTCAGCGCGCGTGGTGAATGAATCACGTACGCACGCTTCATTGCAGGCGAAAACCGCTTCAATGGTGCGTGAAAATGTCATTGCGCAACTCGCCAATATTCAAACTCACCCGTCAGTCCGTCTTGCGCTGGAGGAGGGGAGAATCGCGCTGCATGGCTGGGTATATGACATCGAACGCGGTGATATTACTGCTTATAACGGTGCCAGCGGGCAGTTTGTCTCGCTTGCCGAAAACCCGAATATCTGCGCGATGCCGCTTCGCAGCGTTACCGCAGCTTAATTTTTTCTCTCTATACAGGAGGTTCCATCATGATCCACGCACAAATTAACCGCGATATTCGCCTCTCTCTGGCTGACCAGATCCTGCTAATCAAAGCAAAAAAAGATCTGACCTTCGCTCAACTCACTGATGGTACGGGGTTATCTGAAGCTTTTGTTACCGCAGCCTTGCTGGGGCAGCATGCACTGCCGGCGGCTGCGGCGCGTTTGGTCGGAGAAAAGCTCTCACTGGATGAAGATGCGGTGCTGCTTCTGCAAACGATCCCACTGCGCGGCAGTATTGACGATCGCGTCCCTACCGATCCCACCATTTATCGCTTCTATGAAATTCTGCAGGTTTACGGCACTACGCTGAAGATGTTGGTTCACGAGAAGTTTGGCGACGGCATTATCAGCGCCATCAACTTCAAACTGGACGTTAAAAAAGTGGCCGACCCGGAAGGCGGAGAACGCGCGGTGATCACGCTTGATGGCAAATATCTGCCGACAAAACCTTTTTAACGCGGAATAGCATCCGGCGCGTAATTTGCGCCGGGCTTAAAGAACAATATGAATCAATCTCCTCGTACGGGTCTGATGCTCCTGGTGTTGGTGCTGATAGGCCTCAATATGCGTCCATTACTCACCTCTATTGGGCCATTGCTCCCGCAATTACGCGCCGCCAGCGGCATGAGTTTTACTGTCGCTTCTCTTCTAACTGCATTGCCGATGGTCGCCATGGGCGCGCTGGCGCTGGCGGGGGGCTGGATAAACCAAAATTTCCGCGAACGTTATAGCGTGGCGGCTGGCCTGCTGATGATCGTTAACGGGGCGTTACTACGTGAAATGGCACCTCACAGCGTGATGTTGCTCAGTAGCGCGCTGCTAGGAGGAATCGGTATTGGAATTATTCAGGTGGTGATGCCAACGGTTATTAAGCGTCAGTTTCAGCGTCGAATGCCGCAGGTCATGGGACTGTGGTCTGCAGCATTGATGGGTG
Source organism: uncultured Pseudocitrobacter sp. (assembly GCA_913778145.1). GTDB lineage: Bacteria > Pseudomonadota > Gammaproteobacteria > Enterobacterales > Enterobacteriaceae > Pseudocitrobacter. The sequence continues at coordinate 973 of CAJYVI010000062.1, read as the reverse complement.
GCGGTGGTTTGGGCGCGGCATTAACGCCGTGGATTGCCGGACACAGTGAAGTCTGGCACAGCTCACTGGCATGGTGGGCGCTACCTGCGATCATCGCTCTCATAGGCTGGTGGCCGCAAAGTCAAACTTCCGCATCTGCAATTCAGCAAAACACCGGTAGCGCAGTAAAGATTACACGCCATCCTAGAGCGTGGGCGTTGGGGCTTTATTTCGGTGTGATCAATGGTGGCTATGGCAGCCTGATTGCCTGGTTGCCTCCTTATTATATGCAGTTGGGAAACAGTGCGCAGTTTAGCGGAACGCTACTGGCGCTAATGACCGTTGGGCAAACGGCGGGCGCGCTGCTGTTACCGATGCTGGCGCGGCATGAAGATCGCCGACTCCTCCTGCTCATCGCCCTGGCCTTACAAATGGTGGGGTTCCTCGGCTTTATTCTTTGGCCTACGCATCTTTCTGTTTTATGGGCAATCGCGTGTGGTGTTGGGCTGGGCGGCGCTTTCCCGCTTTGCCTGGTGCTGGCCCTCGATCATGCCGGGCATCCGGTTATCTCTGGAAAGCTGGTGGCGTTTATGCAGGGGATCGGCTTTATCATTGCCGGGATATCGCCTTACCTTTCTGGAATATTGCGTAGCCTGAGCGGGGATTTTCTCGTCGACTGGATGTTTCATGCCGTCTGTGTGTTCGGTTTAATGCTGCTGACGCTACGTTTCGCGCCGTCACGTTATCCGCAGGAATGGGATTCAACAAAGTAGCTGCGTTTATTTCACGGCAAAATATGCCGTTTTGTGGATAACTCTGTGGTTAAGTTGGTATAAGGCGGGGTTTTGCTGTGGAATACAGCAGTTGGTGAAATTAGTGCAAATTAGGGGTTGCAGGCTCGGCGTAACTCCCTATAATGCGCTCCCACTGACACGGCAGATGTGAATTACTTCACACAAACAGCCGCTTCAGTTGAAGAGAAAAATCCTGAAAT
>CAJYVI010000061.1 GCA_913778145.1 uncultured Pseudocitrobacter sp. | reverse complement strand
TAATCCCGCTACCGGGATAACGGCCTTAGTCACTTTCGAATTTAGGGCAGCCATTCAAATCTCCTGAACTGTTCAAACTTTGAACTTGCTCGTTAATTAATAACGCGTTGAGTATATCATCACAGCCAGGTGGGGCTGCTCCGAAAAGGACGCGCTGACCTCGAATTAAGATTTATACGTATCAGACCTGCTGATAGTACCACCGTGAAAGACAAGCTGTTAAAGCTATCCGATGTGAAAAATGCGTTTGCTCATTCCGCAGACAACATTAAACGTAAACGCCCACCATTTCCCCAAATCTGACACTGCCAGGAACTGCAGCGCTGGCTAATTTGGTTGAGGTAAGCATTACCCAGCGTGCCTAATGGCACACCATTACTTATTTGTATGTGATGTTCACCGGTATTTAATGTGCCATTAAGCCCGGCGGAAACCAGAATCAGATTTTTTAACTCGCTGTGGTAATACCCCACCAGCAACGGGAACTGTCCTGGCAGGTTAGCCTGACGCAAAAGCTGATTAACCTGCTTAAGCAAACTGCGCAATTCTGGCAATCGTTGCCCCTGATGCGAAAGTTGTTCTTGCAACAAACCATTGAACAACGAGCGTAATAACAGCGCCGCTAAGACACCATTATCACCCGCCCGCGTCACATCGAGGCAGTAAAACGCCAGATCGTTTTCTGAGAGTGGCGCAATATCCAGCACCAACCCAGGTTTATCGGCGAGCATTAATTGACGGTAATTGACTCGGCAATGGGAGATAACCTGCTGAACTGGCGGTTGCAGCTCTTGCAACAGCTTAGCGGCAGCAGAGGGGTTGTTTACCAGAGCATCCCAGTCTTCAAATAAACGCTCTTCCTCTTCTACCCGCGAATTGAACATATTGGGATAAAGACAGGCAAAAACGGTTTCCCGAAGTCGATTCAGATCTTTCACCGGTTTTAACAGTACATCCTGAACCCCAAGCCTTAATGCCCTGGCGATATCGGCCATATTTTCCGTGGCCGAAATGACCAGAATCGGTAATTTTGCCCCGCCGTTGCGCACATGTTCGACCAGAGTCAGGCCATTCATACGCGGCATCGCGAGATCGCAAATCATTAAATCGGGCTGGATGGACGCCAGAATCTCCAGCGCCGCGACGCCATCCTGCGCCAGCGAGGTTTCAGCGCCCAGCGATGAAAGCCACGAATCCAGAAGGGAGCGGAAAACGGGTTCGTCTTCGACAATCAAGATCTGTTTTCCCGCCAATGGCTGCGTCATGATATCTCCCCTGGCTGACGATAAATAAATAGTGGCATGCTATTCACACTATCGCCTGTCAGATTTTGCTTAAGTAGTCTTAAAAGTGTCTCAAATCGAGGCACGAACTAAAGGTAAGAGCTCATCCGTCTTTTTTTCTACCGCTAACTGACCTGCGGCAATTGCAGAAGAGGCTCGGTGAAAATCCAGTGTCGAGATTTGCGGACAAAACGGTTGAATCAGGATGTCCGGCGGATCGCCCGCCATACGGTTACGCTTGAGACGGTTTTCCAGCACCTGAATCGAGGTGGACATGATTTCCATCGCCGTTGGCGTCACGGATGTGCGGCGTGATGCAACACGGCCTAAACGTACGCGCAATCGTTCATGCCAGGAGAGCGTATCAGGATTCTCGCTCTCCTCCGGATCGGGCTGTATATTGACCGACATTAAATCTTGCTGCATCAGATGTGCATCATGCTGCAAATCGACGGCAATCACGATATCCGCGCCAAGCGCGCGCGTCAGCGAAACAGGAATGGGGTTAACCACCGCGCCATCAACCAGCCAGTAGCCATTATGCAGTACCGGCGACATCAGGCCCGGAATACTACAGGATGCACGCACGGCCATATGAAGGTCACCTTTGGTAAACCACAGTTCTCTTCCGGTACTGAGATTCGTCGCCACGGCGGCAAAGCGTTTTTCACAACGCTCAATGGTGTCGTTAGGCATTACCTGTCGATAGTGGCTGAACACACGCTCGCCGCGCAGCAAGCCACCGCGACGCCATGAGAGGTCCATCAGGCGCAGCACATCCCAATAGCTAAAGGAGCAGACCCACTTTTCAAGTGCGGGGAGACGGTTACTGGCGTAAGCTGCACCCACCAGCGAACCGATGGAACAACCCGCGACGATATCTATCTCGATTCCCATTTGCTGTAGTGCTTTAATGACACCAATGTGAGACCAGCCACGCGCTGCGCCCGATCCCAAAGCCAAACCAATTTTTACTTTTCTCATTCGTACCGGTGGACATCCTCTCGCTTCATCGTGGCAACATTGCCACCGCTCGGTTAACATAGTGCCACCCGGCGTCACTCGCGCCATTCATTATTTTACAGGGAGACGATTTTGTCTGAACTTTGCCCCTGTGGCAGCGCTGTCGAGTATAGCGCATGTTGCCAACGTTATCTGTCTGGTGCACAGGTTGCACCGACCCCGTCACAGCTTATGCGCTCACGTTATAGCGCTTTTGTGATGAAAAACGCAGATTATTTGATCAAAACCTGGCATCCGTCCTGCCACGCAGGTGACCATCGCCAGGATATTGAAAACGGTTTTGCCACAACGCAATGGCTTGGGCTTACCGTTTTCGCGGCAGATGACGGCGCGCACGGCGACGAAGGTTTTGTGAGCTTCGTGGCGCGTTTTCACGACCATAACAAGAACGGCGCTATCATTGAGCGTTCAAGATTCTTAAAAGAAAACGGTCAGTGGTACTATATTGATGGCACACGCCCCATCTTTGGCCGCAATGACCCCTGCCCTTGTGGTTCAGGGAAAAAATTTAAAAAATGCTGCGGGCAGTAATTTGACCCGCTCAGTTTCGCAAACATCATCAACAGGATTTACCCGGCAATGCACTCATTACAACGAAAAGTTCTCCGCACAATCTGCCCCGATCAAAAAGGCCTGATCGCACGAATTACCAATATTTGTTACAAGCATGAACTGAATATCGTTCAGAACAATGAATTCGTCGATCACCGTACCGGACGCTTTTTTATGCGTACCGAGCTGGAAGGCATTTTTAACGACGTAACACTTTTGGCAGATTTAGACAGCGCATTGCCGGAAGGTTCTATCCGTGAATTGAACCCGGCTGGCCGTCGCCGTATTGTTATTCTGGTCACCAAAGAGGCGCACTGCCTGGGTGATTTACTGATGAAAGCGAACTACGGCGGGCTGGATGTGGAAATTGCCGCTGTCATCGGCAACCACGAAACTCTGCGCACGCTGGTTGAACGTTTTGATATTCCGTTCCAGTTGGTGAGCCACGAAGGTCTAACGCGCGATGAGCACGACCAGCAAATGGCCGATGCCATTGACGCATACGACCCGGATTACGTAGTACTGGCAAAATATATGCGCGTCCTGACGCCAAACTTTGTGTCACGTTTCCCGAATAAAATTATCAACATTCACCACTCGTTCCTGCCAGCTTTCATTGGCGCACGTCCTTATCACCAGGCCTATGAGCGCGGCGTGAAGATCATCGGCGCCACCGCGCATTACGTGAATGATAATCTGGACGAAGGCCCGATCATCATGCAGGACGTGATTCACGTCGATCATACCTATACCGCCGAAGATATGATGCGCGCCGGTCGCGACGTCGAGAAGAATGTTTTAAGCCGCGCGTTGTATCAGGTGCTGGCGCAGCGCGTATTCGTGTACGGCAACCGGACGATTATTCTTTAATCACCAGAAAAATGAACTGGTTACCTTTAACGCGTTACGGATGAAAAGTACGCAAACGGTTCATTTTATTCAAACGAAAGCTTTACAGCGGCGCGTCATTTGATATGATGCGCCCCGCTTCCCACAAGGAAGCAGGCCAGTACCAAGCAATACCCCGTGGTGGGGTTCCCGAGCGGCCAAAGGGAGCAGACTGTAAATCTGCCGTCATCGACTTCGAAGGTTCGAATCCTTCCCCCACCACCATTATTCACCACTGCAATGTGGTAATACCGATAAGTTAGTTGATGTTTGCACTTATCGGGGAAGGGTGAGAACCTTTGACTAAGGTTCGACTCTTGCGTTAGCAAGAGAACGTTACCGAAGGTAACGGCCCGAAGGGTGAGGAGCGAAGCGACGAATAATCCTTCCCCCACCACCATCTCAAGCATTACCTCAAAATTTGAGCTACCCCTGGTGGGGTTCCCGAGCGGCCAAAGGGAGCAGACTGTAAATCTGCCGTCATCGACTTCGAAGGTTCGAATCCTTCCCCCACCACCATCACTTCCTGATAAAGCCTAATTTAAAATCATCGATACCGTTTCATATTCTGCCCATGCGGGAAGGATGAGAAGCTTCGACCAAGGTTCGATTCGAGCGTAGCGAGAAAGCGTTGCCGCAGGCAACGACCCGAAGGGCAAAGCGCGTAGCGCTGAGTCATCCTTCCCCCACCACCATCACTTCCTGAAATAACAAATCCAGCAAAACTCATATTGTTCGGGTAAGTGATGTCACTTCGTTCGCTCCAGCGCCTTCGATAGTCCAAACAACCCTCACCCCGGCCCTCTCCCTGAGGGAGAGGGAGAAGACCTGCGCTCAACTTAACCACGACTGCGGACTATTCCCTCTCCCTCAGGGAGAGGGTTAGGGTGAGGGACAAACACCGCACCGCGCCCATAAAAAAACCCCGCCGAAGCAGGGTTTGTCGTCAAAGCTAAACGCGCTTAGTGGCGCGCACGCACAATCTGATACTTACGTGTCAGATATTCCACCGGCACGCTCCAGATGTGAACCAGGCGCGAGAATGGGAACAGCAGGAACAGCGTCATGCCGAGCACCAGGTGAACGCGGTAGATTAACGCCACGCCGTCCAGATGTGCGGATGCGCCGCCGTGGAAGGTGACCACAGATTGCGCCCAGCCCACCAGTTTCATCATCTCGCTACCGTCCATATGCTGCGCGGAGAACGGAATCGTCAGCAGACCCAGCGCACACTGCACCACCAGCAGCGTCAGAATCAGGATATCCGCCCCGGTTGATGTCGCACGCACGCGCGGGCTGAACAGACGGCGTTTCAACAGCATCACGCCGCCAATCAGACACAGCACGCCGCTTGCGCCACCGGCAAACATTGCCATTTTCTGTTTCACTTCAATCGGCAGCCACGCTTCGTACATCCAGTGCGGCGTCAACATCCCCAGGAAGTGACCGGCGAAAATACCCAGAATCCCCAGGTGGAACAGGTTAGATGCCACGTTCATCCCTTTGCGATCCAGCATCTGGCTGGATGCCGCGCGCCAGGTGTACTGACCATAGTCATAACGCAGCCAGCTACCAATCAGAAATACCGAACCCGCAATATACGGATAGATATCGAAGAGAAACATATTCAGGAAGTGCATTATCGCTCTCCTCCGTTAGAGATATTCAGATATTGCGGCGCGACAGCCCCCGCAAACCGGCGTTGGTGAGCCGCAATTTCAGACTCGCCGCAGCCCTGGTCAGCGAAGAATTTCACCTGCTCTTCTTCCCAGACTGCGTCCAGCGCCTGCGGCGTATCATCGCGCGCTTCATCAGCGATTTTTTCTGCCACTTTATGACTGTCGACCTGACTGTTGGCCATTTTCAGCAACGTATCAAACAGCACCGCATAATGACTTTCACGCTGGGTCAGACGCGCGCTTAACAGCGCCAGAATCGGCGCAATATCCTGCAACCCACCGATGGCTTCGTTTTCCGGCAACTGAGCGAGATATTCCAGATACAGCGGCAGATGATCCGGCAGTTCGCGGCTATCCAGCTGCAAACCGTGCTGCTCATACTGGTTCATCAGGTCAACCATCGCCTGACCGCGATCGCGGGATTCCCCGTGAACGTGTTCGAACAGCAGCAGCGACGTGGCGCGGCCCCGGTCGAACAATTCGCTATAGTTCGCCTGAACATCGAGAAGATCCTGCGCAGTCAAATCGCGCAGGAAAATGCCCAGTTTCTGGGCATCCTCTTTGTCGAGTTTTGCTGAAGACGCGAGAGCCTCGAAAACCTCGTCCTGATGCTGCCACAAGGCAGCATCCGGGTATTCGAGCAGACGCGAGATGACGAGTAGCTCAATCATGCGTGCGGCTCCGTTTTGCTGCTGACATCGATAGCATCGATGCGGCGGCTGTTAAACAGGTTGAATTTGCTGTCTGAGCCGTGGCAACCATCACCGAAGCTGAAACCGCAACCGCTTTTTTCCGGGAAGGCTTCACGCGCCTGCTCACGGTGGCTGCTCGGCACCACGAAACGGTCTTCGTAGTTGGCGATAGCCAGGTAGCGATACATCTCCTGCGCCTGGGCTTCAGTCAGGCCGACTTCTTCCAACGCGCGGGTATCTACCACACCGTCGACGTTTTCCGCTCGTTTGAAATGGCGCATCGCCAGCATACGTTTCAGCGCCAGCAGTACCGGCTGGGTGTCGCCAGCGGTCAGCAGATTCGCCAGATACTGAACCGGAATACGCAGGCTTTCGACGTCCGGCAGAATGCCGTTGCTACCCAGTTCGCCCGCATCCGCAGCCGACTGAATCGGTGACAGCGGCGGCACGTACCACACCATTGGCAGCGTACGGTATTCCGGGTGCAGCGGCAGCGCCAGCTTCCAGTCAACGGCCATTTTGTAGACCGGAGACTGCTGGGCCGCTTCGATCACGCCCTGCGGAATGCCATCTTTCAGCGCCTGCTCAATCACTTTCGGATCGTTCGGATCGAGGAACACCTCCAGCTGACGCTGATAGAGATCTTTCTCGTTCTCGGTGCTGGCAGCATGTTCAATCGCGTCCGCATCATAGAGCAGCACGCCCAGATAACGGATACGGCCCACGCAGGTTTCGGAGCACACGGTCGGCTGACCGGCTTCGATACGCGGGTAGCAGAAGATGCACTTCTCAGACTTGCCGCTCTTCCAGTTGAAGTAGATTTTTTTGTACGGGCAGCCGGTAATACACATACGCCAGCCGCGGCACTTATCCTGGTCGATCAGCACAATGCCATCTTCTTCACGCTTGTAGATTGCACCGCTCGGGCAGGTCGCTGCACAGGCCGGGTTGAGGCAGTGCTCGCACAGACGCGGCAGGTACATCATGAAGGTGTTCTCGAACTGGCCGTACATCGCCTTCTGCATGTTCTCGAAGTTTTTGTCTTTCGATAGCTTCTCAAACTCGCCGCCCAGGTCATCTTCCCAGTTCGGGCCTTTCTCGATTTTCGCCATACGCTGACCGGTAATCAGCGAGCGTGGGCGAGCAATCGGCTGCACTTTGCTGCCTTCCGGCGCGGTGTGCAGGTTCTGGTAATCAAAATCAAACGGCTCGTAATAATCGTCGAGGCCCGGCAGATGCGGGTTGGCGAAGATTTTACCCAGCAGCAGCGCACGGTTACCCATGCGCGGCTGGATTTTGCCGTTGATTTTGCGGATCCAACCGCCTTTGTATTTTTCCTGGTTTTCCCAGTCGGTCGGGAAGCCCTGACCCGGCTTGGTTTCCACGTTATTGAACCACGCGTACTCCACGCCTTCACGGCTGGTCCAGACGTTTTTACAGGTGACTGAACAGGTGTGGCAACCGATGCACTTATCCAGATTCAGCACCATGCCGACTTGTGAACGAATTTTCATTTTACGCTCTCCTGTACCTGGTCATTGCCTTCGCCATCCAACCAGTCAATGTTCTTCATCTTACGTACTACAACAAACTCATCGCGGTTAGAGCCGACGGTGCCATAGTAGTTAAAGCCGTAGGCCAGCTGCGCATAGCCGCCGATCATGTGCGTCGGTTTCGGCGTAATGCGCGTCACCGAGTTATGAATACCGCCGCGCTGGCTGGTGATTTCTGAACCCGGCAGGTTCACGATACGTTCCTGCGCGTGGTACATCATGGTCATCCCTTCCGGCACACGCTGGCTGACAACCGCACGGGCAGTTAACGCGCCGTTGCTGTTGAAGACTTCAATCCAGTCGTTATCCGCAATACCCAGCGATTTGGCATCAACTTCGCTCATCCATACTACCGGGCCGCCGCGACCTAAGGTCAGCATCAGCAGGTTGTCACTGTAGGTGGAGTGGATCCCCCACTTCTGGTGCGGTGTCAGGAAGTTGAGCGCTTTTTCCGGGTTACCGTTAGATTTCTGGCCCATCACTTCTTTTACCGAACGGGTATCGATCGGCGGACGGTATACCAGCAGGCTTTCACCGAAATCACGCATCCACTGGTGATCCTGATACAGCTGCTGACGGCCAGAGAGCGTACGCCACGGGATCAGCTCGTGAACGTTGGTGTAACCGGCGTTATAAGAAACGTGCTCATCTTCAAGGCCTGACCAGGTCGGGCTGGAGATGATTTTGCGCGGCTGCGCCTGAATGTCGCGGAAGCGAATCTTCTCGTCTTCTTTATTCAGCGCCAGGTGTTTATGGTCACGACCGGTAAACTCACCGAGTGCGGCCCACGCCTTCACAGCCACCTGACCGTTAGTTTCCGGTGCCAGCGTCAGGATCATCTCTGCCGCATCAATCGCCGTGTTCAGCATCGGCTGGCCTTTCGCCGGGCCTTCCGCCTTGGTGTAGTTGAGCTTACGCAGCAGGTCCATCTCGCTCTGGGTGTTCCAGGCAATCCCTTTACCGCCGTTACCGATTTTCTCCATCAGCGGGCCGATCGAGGTAAAGCGCTCGTACGTTGCCGGGTAGTCACGTTCAACGGTCAGAATGTGCGGCGCGGTTTTGCCTGGGATGAGGTCACATTCGCCTTTTTTCCAGTCTTTCACATCCAGCGGCTGCGCCAGTTCGGCGGCCGAGTCGTGCTGAATTGGCAGCGTCACCACGTCGGTTTCTTTGCCTAAATGACCGACACACACTTCCGAGAATTTCTTCGCGATGCCTTTGTAGATTTCCCAGTCGCTTTTCGATTCCCAGGCCGGGTCAACCGCGGCAGACAGCGGATGAATAAACGGATGCATATCCGAGGTATTCATGTCGTCTTTTTCATACCAGGTCGCGGTTGGCAGCACGATGTCAGAGTAGAGGCAGGTGCTCGACAGACGGAAGTCCAGCGTGACCACCAGATCCAGTTTGCCGTCGAGGCCGTTGTCCTGCCATTCCACTTCTTCCGGTTTCACGCCACCCTGTTTGCCAAGGTCTTTCCCCTGAATACCGTGCTCGGTACCCAACAGATATTTCAGCATGAATTCATGGCCTTTACCGGAAGAGCCCAGCAGGTTAGAACGCCAGATGAACATGTTGCGGGGGTGGTTTTTACCGTTTTCCGGCTGTTCAGCCGCAAAGCGAATCGAGCCCTCTTTCAGGGATTTCACGGTGTAATCCACCGGGTTCATGCCCGCTTTTTCCGCTTCTTCGGCGATACGCAGTGGGTTAGTGCCTAACTGCGGTGCAGACGGCAGCCAGCCCATACGTTCGGCGCGCACGTTGAAGTCAATCATGTGGCCGGTATAGCGGGATTTATCCGCCAGCGGTGACAGCAGCTCTTCCGCCGTGACGGTTTCGTAACGCCACTGGCTGGAGTGGTTATAGAAGTAAGAGGTGCTGTTCATGTGACGCGCCGGGCGCTGCCAGTCGAGAGCAAACGCCAGCGGCTGCCAGCCGGTTTGCGGACGCAGTTTTTCCTGGCCCACATAGTGTGCCCAACCACCACCGCTCTGACCGACACAGCCGCAGAAAATCAGCATATTGATCAGGCCACGGTAGTTCATGTCCAGGTGATACCAGTGGTTCAGACCGGCCCCCACGATGATCATCGAACGGCCATGGGTCTTATCGGCGTTATCGGCAAACTCACGGGCGACGCGGATGATGTGTGCGCGGGAAACGCCCGTCACTTTCTCCGCCCAGGCCGGCGTATAGGCCTTCATATCGTCGTAGCTGGTGGCGCAGTTTTCATCGTTCAGACCGCGTTCCAGGCCATAGTTTGCCAGCGTCAGGTCATAAACAGTCGTCACCAGCGCGGTGCTGCCGTCAGCCAGTTGAACGCGTTTTACCGGCAGTTTGTGCAGCAGGATATTTTCCAGCTCAACGCTCTGGAAGTGCTCGGTGCCTTCGCCGCCAAAGTACGGGAAACCAACCTGTGCAATGTCGTCGTGGCTGCCCAGCAGGCTCAGACGCAGCTGTACGTCTTCACCGGTTTTACCGTCACGCTGTTCGAGGTTCCATTTACCTTTATCGCCCCAGCGGAAACCGATAGAGCCGTTTGGCGCGGTCATGTCACCCTGTTCGTCATAGGCGACGGTTTTCCATTCCGGATTGTTTTCCTGACCCAGCGCATCGACCAGATCGGCGGCACGCAGCATACGGCCCGCCGCGTAGTAACCGTCACGCTCTTCCAGCATCACCAGCATTGGCATGTCGGTGTAACGGCGAACGTAGTCGGTGAAGTACTGGCTCGGTTTGTCGAGATGGAATTCACGCAGCATCACGTGGCCCATCGCCAGCGCCATCGCGGCGTCGGTACCCTGCTTCGGCGCCAGCCACAGATCGCACAGTTTGGCGATTTCAGCGTAGTCCGGGGTAATGGCTACGGTTTTGGTCCCTTTGTAACGCACTTCAGTGAAGAAGTGGGCATCCGGGGTACGCGTCTGCGGCACGTTAGAGCCCCAGGCGATGATGTAGTTAGAGTTATACCAGTCAGCAGATTCCGGTACGTCCGTCTGCTCGCCCCAGGTCTGCGGCGACGCTGGCGGTAAGTCACAGTACCAGTCGTAGAAGCTCAGACAGGTGCCGCCAATCAGCGACAGATAACGCGCGCCGGAGGCGTAAGAGACCATCGACATCGCCGGGATTGGCGAGAAGCCTGCTACGCGGTCAGGGCCGTAGGTTTTGACGGTGTAGACGTTTGACGCCGCAATCAGCTCATTCACTTCCTGCCAGGAGGAGCGCACGAAACCGCCGCGACCACGTGCCTGTTTGAAGCTTTTGGCTTTATCAGAATCTTCAATGATGGACGCCCATGCATCAACCGGATCGCTGTGCTGCACTTTCGCTTCACGCCACATTTTCATCAGGCGTTTACGCATCAGCGGATATTTCAGGCGGTTGGCGCTGTAGAGGTACCAGGAGTAGCTGGCGCCGCGAGGGCAGCCGCGTGGCTCGTGGTTAGGCAGATCCGGGCGGGTGCGCGGATAGTCGGTCTGCTGGGTTTCCCAGGTCACGAGGCCATTTTTTACGTAGATTTTCCAGCTGCATGAACCGGTGCAGTTCACCCCGTGGGTAGAACGTACGACTTTGTCATGCTGCCAGCGGCTTCTGTATCCATCTTCCCAATCCCGGTTGGTATTCAGAATCTGTCCGTGCCCATCGGCAAAAGTTTCACCCTTCTGTTTGAAGTAGCGAAACCGGTCCAGGAATTTACTCATCGGGTCTCTCCTGTTTGGAGCCTGTCGGCTCTCTGATAAATCGACATTGCTGAATTTGCAGCGAAATTAACGCTCTGAAAGAAGAAGGGAATTGATGGGGATCAAGATGAAACGGCTTAGTAATCACACGGAATTTTACATATACCACCTTAGTGGTAAGGTTTTTTGTTTTTTAATTGGCTGTTTTATAAGGATTTTTATATAATTTTTGCGATTTAACATCCCGTGTAAAGATGTTAATGGTATTAAGGGGTAGATGATTTTCATTGTTCGTCATACCGCCTTTTATCAAAACAAAAAAAAGGCGCGATTCCTCGCGCCTGATAATCAAAAAGTCATACTTATTTTTTAGTTTTACGCCCGTATACCGCCCACGTAATAAACACGCAGGCAATATAGAACACGAGGAAGACTTTCATCGCCCCAGCCGGAGAACCGGTTAATTCCAGAGACGTACCAAAGGCTTTCGGAATAAAGAAGCCGCCGATTGCGCCAATCGCGGAAATAAAGCCCAGCGCGGCCGCCGTATCGGTTGCGGCTTCACGCATCGCTTTCTCTTCAGAACCGCCTTCCGCTTTAACACGATCCATCGTCAGCTTACGGAAGATAACGGAGATCATCTGGAAGGTGGACCCGCTACCCAGCCCGGCCGTCAGGAACAGCACGAGGAAGACGGCGAAGAACGCGGTGAAGTTACCGCCCACGCCATCAGCAGGCAGGGTCATAAACAGCAGCGCACTGAAGACGGCCATCATGATGAAGTTAATCAGCGTCACGCGCGTGCCGCCCAGACGGTCGGAAATAGCCCCGCCCGCAGAACGTGCCAGCGCACCGATAAATGGACCGAAGAAGGCGTAATGCAGGATCTGCACTTCCGGGAACTGGGTTTTCGACAGCATCGCGAAACCGGCAGAGAAACCGATGAACGAACCGAAGGTTGCCAGATACAGCAGACTCATGATCCACAGGTGGCCGCGTTTCAGAACCGGTAGCTGCTCGCGCAGAGAGG
>CAJYVI010000060.1 GCA_913778145.1 uncultured Pseudocitrobacter sp. | reverse complement strand
CCTGACTTTGCACCAATCAACTACCGTAACCTGCTGCTGACAATCGTGGGTGTGGTTATCCTGGTCACTATTGCGACCTGGCTGCTGCACAACCAGGATGTCGCACGTATGGTGCTGGGCGTTGTTGCTCTGGGTATCGTGGTCATTTTCGGTAAAGAAGCGTTTGCAATGCAGGGTGCTGCACGTCGCAAAATGATTGTGGCGTTCATCCTGATGCTGGAAGCGATTGTCTTCTTCGTTCTCTACAGCCAGATGCCGACCTCTCTGAACTTCTTCGCCATCCGTAACGTTGAGCATTCCATTCTGGGTATTGCGTTTGAGCCGGAACAGTATCAGGCGCTGAACCCATTCTGGATCATCATCGGCAGCCCTATTCTGGCCGCTATCTATAACAAGATGGGCGACCGCCTGCCGATGCCGCACAAATTCGCCATCGGTATGGTGCTCTGCTCTGGTGCCTTCCTGGTGCTGCCGCTGGGTGCGAAATTTGCGACCGACGCGGGTATTGTTTCCGTGAACTGGTTGATTCTGAGCTACTGCCTGCAGAGTATCGGTGAACTGATGATCTCCGGTCTCGGTCTGGCAATGGTTGCGCAACTGGTTCCGCAGCGTCTGATGGGCTTCATCATGGGTAGCTGGTTCCTGACCACTGCCGGTGCGGCGCTGATTGCTGGCCGCGTTGCCAATCTGATGGCGGTACCTGAAAATGTGACCGATCCGCTGATGTCTCTGGACGTCTACGGTAAAGTCTTCATGCAGATTGGTATTGCTACTGGCATTATCGCTGTGCTGATGCTGCTGACCGCGTCGAAGCTGAATCGCATGACTCAGGACGACGACAAAACCGTAACTGCGCAGAAAACTGCTTCCGCGTAATGTCATCGGGAAACATTTGAATTTAGGCCGTTAACGCGAGTTAACGGCTTTTTTTTTATCTTCGCTGGCACTAACATAGCGAAATGCCCTTCGTCACCCCAGTGTGACTCAAGATAAAAATACCGATGACATCTGCCAGAAGGAGTTTGCCATGAAACTGTTTTATAAACCCGGCGCCTGTTCCCTTGCATCGCACATTTCGCTGCGCGAAAGCGGGCTGGATTTCACGCTCGTGGGCGTAGATCTGCAAAAGAAAGTAACCGAAACCGGGGAAGATTTCCTGAAAACCAATCCCAAAGGGCAGGTTCCTACGCTCCAGCTGGACGACAACACCGTTCTCACTGAAGGCGTTGCCATCATGCAGTACATTGCAGACAGCGTCGCCGACCGTCAGCTTCTGGCACCGGTTAGCAGCATCAGCCGCTATAAGACGCTGGAATGGCTTAACTTCATCGCCACCGAGCTGCACAAGGGATTCACCCCGCTTTTCCGCCCGGATACCCCGGAAGATTACAAACCCACCGCTCGCGCGCTGCTGGAAAAGAAAATGGCGTTTATCGACAGCGAGCTGGCTGACCGTGACTGGATTAGCGGCTCACGCTTCACGATTGCCGATGCGTATCTGTTTACCGTGTTGCGCTGGGCATTTGCCGTGAAACTGGAGATGAGCGGTTATAAAAACATTGCGGCCTATATGGCGCGTGTCGCGGCACGTCCTGCCGTTGCGGCCGCGATGGCGGCGGAAGGTCTGAAATAACACAAACTTTTGCGCTTATCTGGCCTGCAAGGTCCGTGCAATGTATTAAATCCGCACGATTTTGTAGGCCGGATAAGCGCAAGCGCCATCCGGCAAGATGCCGCAAAAGATGTAAAAAAGGGCGTGATTTCTCACGCCCTTTTTCATTTCTGTTGTGCGGTATTATTTCCAGCACACCAGGCAGTAGTTTTTCTTACCGCGACGCAGCAGCGTGTAGCGGCCATACAGACGATCGCTTTCGCTGAAGGTATATTCCGGGTCAGACTGTTTCTCACCGTTGATAGTGACCGCGTTAGAGGCAATCGTTTTACGTGCCTGACCGCGAGACGGTTGCAGCTCAGAGTCCACCAGCGCCTGCATCAGGTCTGCGCCTTTCTCCATCTCAACCATCGGTACGCCGTCCTGTGCCAGCTGTTCGAAATCTGCTTCGCTCAGCGCGCTCAGGGTGCCGTTAAACAGGCTTTCGGTAATGCGTTTTGCCGCCACCAGACCTTCTTCGCCATGAACCAGACGGGTAACCTGTTCAGCCAGAACGTACTGGGCGCGTGGAGCTTTACCGCTGTTTTTGTCTTCTTCTTCAAGGGCATTAATCTCTTCAATGTCCATGAAGGTGAAGAATTTCAGGAAGCGATAAACGTCCGCATCGGCGGTGTTGATCCAGAACTGGTAGAATTTATACGGGCTGGTTTTCTTCGGATCGAGCCATACCGCGCCGCCTTCGGTTTTACCGAATTTGGTGCCGTCTGCTTTGGTGATCAGCGGAACCGTCAGGCCGAATACCTGATTCTGGTGCAGACGACGGGTGAGGTCGATACCAGAAGTAATGTTGCCCCACTGGTCAGAACCGCCAATCTGCAACGCAACGCCGTGCAGTTTATTCAGGCAGGCGAAGTCATAACCCTGCAACAGGTTATAGGAGAACTCGGTGAAAGAGATGCCCTGATCGTCACGGTTCAGACGTTGCTTAACCGCTTCTTTGTTGATCATCTGATTAACGGAGAAGTGTTTGCCGATATCGCGCAGGAAGGTCAGCACGTTCATGCCGCCAAACCAGTCGTAGTTGTTCGCGGCAATGGCTGAGTTGTCGCCACAATCGAAATCGAGGAACGGCGCAACTTGTTTGCGGATTTTATCCACCCACTCCTGAACCGTATCTTCAGTGTTCAGTTTACGCTCGGCAGCTTTGAAGCTCGGGTCGCCAATCAGACCGGTCGCGCCACCTACCAGTGCCACTGGCTTATGGCCAGCTTCCTGGAAGCGTTTCAGGCATAACAATGGAACAAGATGCCCCAAATGCAAGCTGTCAGCGGTGGGATCGAAGCCGCAATAGAGCGCGATCGGGCCTTGCGCCAGTCGCTCTGCTAACGCTTCCTCGTCCGTCACCTGGGCCACGAGGCCCCGCTCTTGCAATTGTTTAATCAAGTTACTGCTTGCCATCAAATTCTCCATGTATAAACGACTGCACCTCTGTCGGTACACGACTTTTTCGCCTGACGCGAAAGGGATATATACCCGTCATACTTCAAGTTGCCTGTGCGTTGGCTGCACTCGCTCACCCCAGTCACGTACTTGTGTACGCTCCTGGGGATTTACTCGTTTGCCG
>CAJYVI010000059.1 GCA_913778145.1 uncultured Pseudocitrobacter sp. | reverse complement strand
CGATAGTGGACAGACGGTGCGCAATCACCAGGGAGGTACGGTTTTTCTGTAATTCATCCAACGCGGCCTGGATCGCACGTTCTGATTCCGTATCCAGCGCAGAGGTGGCTTCGTCAAGAATCAGGATTGGGCTGTCGCGCAGCAGCGCACGGGCAATCGCAATACGCTGACGCTGACCGCCGGAGAGCAGAACGCCGTTTTCACCGATAACCGTATCCAGCCCCTGATCCATCTTGTTGATGAAGTCCATGGCGTAGGCCATTTCCGCCGCTTTTTCGATCTGCTCACGGCTGAACTCTTCGGTGCGCGCATAAGCGATGTTATTGGCAACGGTATCGTTGAACAGGTGAACGTTTTGCGATACCAGCGCAACCTGGTTACGTAGCGACGCCAGGGTGTATTCCCGCAGGTCGTGGCCATCCAACAGAATTTCGCCCTGGTCGATATCGTAGAAGCGGGTAATCAGGCTCGCAATGGTTGATTTACCTGAACCTGAACGCCCCACCAGCGCCACGGTTTTGCCTTCCGGAATAGACAGGTTGATATCGCGCAGCGCAGGCGTTTCACGGCCAGGATAGGTAAAGGTAACGTTACGGAACTCCAGGTCGCCTTTCGCGCGTTCAACCACGCGAGTACCTTCGTCTTTTTCCTGCTCGCTGTCGAGGATAGCAAACAGCGTCTGGCAGGCCGCCATCCCACGCTGGAACTGGGCGTTGACGTTAGTCAGCGATTTCAGCGGACGCATAAGGGCAATCATGGAGGAGAAGACCACGGTGATGGTACCGGCGGTCAGGGTTTCCATGACGCTTGGGAAGCTTGCGGCATACAGGACAAAGGCCAGCGCCAGCGAAGCTATCAGCTGAATGATTGGATCAGAAATGGATGACGCAGATACCATTTTCATGCCCTGCAGACGCATCTTGTTGCTGACTTTATCGAAGCGTTTGGTCTCAACTTCTTGCCCACCGAAAATCAGCACCTCTTTGTGCCCTTTCAGCATTTGCTCAGCACTGGTGGTCACCTGCCCCATCGTGTTTTGCATATTTTTACTGATGTTACGGAAGCGCTTAGAGACCACACGGATAGCAATCGACACAATCGGCGCCAGCACGATGAGGATCAGCGACAGTTGCCAACTGTAATAGAACATCATCACGAACAGGCCGATAATCGATGCCCCTTCACGCACCACGGTAATCAGCGCGCTGGAAGAAGACGATGCCACCTGCTCAGAGTCATAGGTAATACGCGAAAGCAGGGTACCGGTGGATTGCTTATCGAAGAAAGAGACGGGCATGCCCATCATGTGGCTGAATAAGCGGCGGCGCACAGTCATCACGACCTTGCCGGAAACCCAGGAGATGCAATAACTGGAGATATAACTGGTGATGCCCCTCAGGATCATCAGACCAATTACTACCAATGGCATCCATAACAGCACTGACCTGTCCGTTTTACCAAAACCATCATCCAGTAATGGTTTGAGGAGCGATAGCATAAAAGTATCGCTGGCTGCGTTGAAGATTAACGCAACCGCAGCCACAATCAGCCCTGCTTTAAATGGCGCAATAGTCGGCCAGAGTCGGCGGAAGGTCTGCCACGTGGAGAGATCTTTGTCGTTCTGCATTCAAAAAACCAGCTTATGTTGAAATAGCCGCATATTCTACCCGTTATCCTGCCCCTCGCCAAACCACTGATGATACCAACGAGGTAAAAGTTGATCCCGCAAGCCTTCTATTTGCCATTGATGCGTTGAAAAGGTAACCGTAATTTGCCCCTGATGCGGGGTGTCATACCATGCATAATTATGCTGCTGATAGCGCGCCTTCACTTTCGACGAAGGCAGACGCCACGCGTTATAGCGTGATGCCGATGCTAACGCGGCCTGCCCACTCACCTGCTGCAATAACGCGACGCCCGATGAGGTATTACTGCCATGATGCGGCACCTGAATAATTGTAGACTTAAGATGCTGCCAGTAATGGCTTTGCATGGCCATTTCTGCCGATAACTCGATATCGCCAGTCAATAAAACGCTGTTTTTTCCATCATCGACGCGAATAACACAGGAACCGTTATTACCGGTTTGTCGGTTTCCGGGTAATGGCCAGATCACCCGGAATGATAATCCCTGCCATTGCCAGGCATCACCACGAAAACAGCCCTGATGTCCCTGCCAGCCTAAAGGACTTCGCACCCAGCTTTCCGGCCAGGCGTTATGCAAACTGTCGAAGCCGCCGCGATGATCCAGGTGTTCATGGCTCAGGATAATTCCCTCCGGAGTCAGATTGCGCCAGCGCAGCCAGGGGAGAATCAGTTGGGTTCCGCTATCGCCGCCAGGCCACGCCAGCCCGGTATCATAAACAATCGCCTTATCGTGTCGCGAGATGACAATGGATAGCCCCTGCCCCACATCCAGCATGGTAACCTGCCAGCGATCGTCAGGCATCGAGCGCCATAAGGGAAAGGTTAACAGCGCGACACCAGACAGATAGAGCGCAGGAAAAGTACGCCAGCCGTGAAAACGCCAGACGATAATCAGCATCCACGGAATAAGCGTTGCCCACGCCCAGCGCGCATCTACGCTTAGCCAGCCGTCAGGCAGCCTACGCAAATACGCAAACACCCAGCCCATTACTGTGTCAGCGCAATACCAGACCAGCGATTCAAGCGCCTTCGCCCCGCTCAGATGAAGTAACATTCCCAGAAGCACCAACGGCACAACCACAAACGTTACCACCGGTACTGCCAACAGATTCGCCACCAGCGAGGTGGTGCTGACGCCGTGAAACAGCAGTACCTGTAACGGCGTGAGTAAAAGCATCAACCCCAGTTGCAGGTAAAGCATTTCTTTCAGAAAACGCAGTGGCGCACGCCCCTTCCAGCGGGGCGGCGGTACCCACTGATACCAGAAAATGAGCGTGGCTACCGCGAAGGCAGAAAGCCAAAGACTATCAGACAGCACCGCCATCGGATCGATAAAAACAATCGCGGCAATGCAGCACAGCCAGACGTCCCAGCCGCGCCATCGCCGCCCGTAAAGCCGCAACAGCGTCCAGATCCCCCCTGCCACCACTGTGCGTACCGCGGGGGGCTGTAACCCGGTGAGCCAGGCGTAAAGGAAACTGCAGACGAATGCCCCAACCAGCGGGAGCCGCCAGTTAATATAACGACACGGCAGGAAAAACTGTATGGCGCGAATGAGTAGCCAGCCCAGCGATGCGCCCAACGCGATATGTAACCCTGAAATCGCCATCAGGTGCGACGTTCCGGTTTGCTGCATCAGCCGCTTTATTTCCGGGTCAACGCTGAGACGTTCGCCGAGGCCTAACGCTAGCAGCACATCACGCCAGTGATAGCCTGCCAGTGAAGCCTGTAACGATGCCAGAAACTGCGCCCGCAGGCTGCACGCAGCATCCAGCGGCGTTGCGTCAATTAATCGCCCGGTGAGCGGCTGATGCTGTGCCAGCGCATAGCGTTGAGAATCAAATCCGCCGTCGTTAAGTTGACCATGCACCGCGCGTGCGCGAATCGTCATCGCCCAACGCTGACCAGCGCAGGGCGGCTGTGGCAGGTAATTGCCGTATAGCGTGACAACCGGCGCAGGGAACAGGCGCTGCCCGTTGAGGCGAATAATCTCTCCCTGGTGTGTGGTCTGCCCATCCGTCTGGCTGAGCACAATCTCAACGGCCTGATTTTTTCCCGGAATACGCATTGCGGGTAGTTGCACCTGCCAGGCGGCCAGCACGCCCCAGCAAAACAGTAAGCCGGTGATACACAGCGTGCGCACACTCCGCTTCGGAAAAATAAAGGCTACAAGACTAAGCATAACAATGAATGCTTCAACGGCCGGAAGCGGTGGCAGCACTGGCAACCAAAGCAGAGGGGTTACGCCTAACATTACGCAGCAGGCAAACTGGGGTACACGCATCGACACCTCCTTGATGTGCCGAGTGTCGCGCGTAAGTATTTAGCTGTCGCGGGGCAAAACAAAATGCGTCGAGACGTCTTCCAGACAATATTTTGTTTGCAGCAAACGGGAAAATGCTTTGCGAGAAGGATTCAGAAAACGTAGAGAGGGGAAGTGACAGGCAAGAAATGAAAAAAGCACCCGCAGGTGCTTTTTTCGCAATCAAGTTAAGCCGTTAACGCACGGCAAAAACTCAATCGTAAATATTGGCGCGATCGCGCAGTTCTTTACCCGGCTTAAAGTGCGGCACATATTTGCCTTCAAGTTCCACTTTATCGCCAGTCTTCGGGTTACGCCCGGTACGTGGTGCTCGATAGTGCAGGGAGAAGCTGCCGAAACCGCGGATTTCAATGCGCTCACCCTGTGCGAGGGTTGAGGCCATATGCTCCAGCATCTCTTTTACCGCATCTTCCACTGCTTTTGCAGGGATGTGAGATTGCTGGCTGGCAAGTCTTTCAATCAATTCTGACTTGGTCATAATTCCTCCGGTTTCCTTTCAAGGAAAATTAGCTAACAGCTTAAACAAGGGCGGCCGTAGCCGCCCTTTGTGCTTGATTACAGAACGAAAACCGTAATCTGTCAAGTAATCTCATGATTCTTCGGCTGATAATCAGACCGAAGAGTAAGAGAATTACTCGCCTTTAGCTGCTTTGAATGCTTCAGCCATTGCGTTGGAGAAGTTGCCGTCTTCCTGTTTGTTGTTAACAGTAGCGATTGCATCTTTCTCGTCAGCTTCGTCTTTAGCACGTACAGACAGGCTGATTGCACGGTTTTTGCGGTCAACACCGGTGAATTTAGCTTCAACGTCGTCGCCAACGCTCAGAACCAGAGTTGCATCTTCAACGCGGTCACGGGATGCTTCAGAAGCACGCAGGTAACCTTCAACGCCGTCAGCCAGTTCTACGGTTGCGCCTTTCGCGTCAACTGCAGTCACTTTACCGTTAACGATAGCGCCTTTCTTGTTCAGAGCAACCCAGTTGTTGAACGGATCTTCTGCGAGCTGTTTAACGCCCAGGGAGATACGTTCACGTTCTGCGTCAACCTGCAGTACAACTGCAGCGATTTCGTCGCCTTTTTTGTATTCACGTACTGCTTCTTCACCTGCAACGTTCCAGGAGATGTCAGACAGGTGAACCAGGCCATCGATGCCGCCGTCCAGGCCGATGAAGATACCGAAGTCAGTGATAGACTTGATTTTACCTTCAACACGGTCGCCCTTGTTGTGGGTTTCCGCGAACTGCTGCCATGGGTTGTTTTTGCACTGTTTCAGGCCCAGGGAGATACGACGACGTTCTTCATCGATATCCAGAACCATAACGTCCACTACGTCGCCAACGTTAACAACTTTGGACGGGTGGATGTTTTTGTTGGTCCAATCCATTTCGGAAACGTGAACCAGGCCTTCAACGCCTTCTTCGATTTCAACGAAGCAGCCGTAGTCGGTCAGGTTGGTTACGCGACCGGTCAGTTTGGTACCTTCCGGATAACGTTTAGCGATAGCTACCCACGGATCTTCGCCCAGCTGTTTCAGGCCCAGAGATACACGAGTACGTTCGCGGTCGAATTTCAGCACTTTAACAGTGATTTCGTCGCCAACGTTTACGATTTCGCTCGGATGCTTAACGCGTTTCCATGCCATGTCGGTGATGTGCAGCAGGCCGTCAACGCCACCCAGATCAACGAATGCACCGTAGTCAGTGAGGTTCTTAACGATACCTTTAACTTCCATGCCTTCCTGCAGGTTTTCCAGCAGCTGATCGCGTTCTGCGCTGTTTTCGGATTCGATAACGGCACGACGGGAAACAACGACGTTGTTACGTTTCTGATCAAGCTTGATTACTTTGAACTCAAGCTCTTTGCCTTCCAGGTGCAGAGTA
The DNA here is from genome assembly GCA_913778145.1 of uncultured Pseudocitrobacter sp. Classification (GTDB taxonomy): domain Bacteria; phylum Pseudomonadota; class Gammaproteobacteria; order Enterobacterales; family Enterobacteriaceae; genus Pseudocitrobacter. The sequence continues at coordinate 58,158 of CAJYVI010000059.1, read as the reverse complement.
TCGCGAACCGGACGAACGTCTACCAGGGAACCCGGCAGGAACGCACGAATACCGTTCAGCTCAACAGTGAAGCCACCTTTAACTTTGCCGTTGATAACACCGGTAACAGTTTCAGCTTCTTCGTATGCTTTTTCCAGCGTGATCCAGGCTTCGTGACGCTTAGCTTTCTCACGGGACAGCAGGGTTTCACCGAAGCCGTCTTCTACTGCATCCAGAGCAACGTCAACTTCGTCACCAACCTGGATTTCCAGTTCGCCAGCTGCGTTTTTAAACTGTTCTGCCGGAATAGCAGACTCAGATTTCAGGCCCGCATCAACCAGAACGACGTCTTTATCGATAGAGACAACAACGCCACGAACGATGGAACCCGGGCGGGTTTCGATTTCTTTTAAGGATTCTTCAAAGAGTTGAGCAAAAGATTCAGTCATGTTTAATCTTCAGGTTTCATATTTAACGTCCACCTGACTCCGTGTCGGATGGGGTTGTTTAACATACCCGCTGTCATTCCATTGCAACGGGGGTACTGCAAATTCGGTCGCGTATTAGGCGAGAGCCAACTTTTGGCGCGCGTATTGTAGTGCTTTTTCAATCACTTGCTCAATGCTTAAGGTGGTGGAATCCAACACTAAAGCATCAGCAGCCGGAACCAGCGGCGCCACGGCGCGGTTGCGATCGCGGTCGTCTCGTTCCTGTATCTCGGCCAAAAGGCGTTCAAAGTTAACACTAAAGCCCTTTTCCTGCAACTGTAGCATGCGGCGATTGGCACGCTCTTCCGATGAGGCGTCGAGGAAAATTTTTACAGGCGCATCAGGGAATACCACCGTGCCCATGTCGCGGCCATCGGCGATTAAACCCGGCGCTTCACGAAACGCGCGCTGGCGGCGCAAAAGCGCTTCGCGAACGCGAGGAAAAGCCGCTACCTGTGACGCCGCATTCGCGACTTCCTGGGTACGGATTTCACCGCTAACGTCTTCCCCTTCCAGAATCACTTCCAGGTTGCCTTCCGTCGAGACAAAACGCACATCCAGGTGAGCGGCCAGCGGAACCAGCGCATCTTCCGACGTCACGTCGACGTGGTGATGTAGCGCAGCCAGCGCCAGAACACGATAGATGGCTCCCGAGTCCAATAAATGCCACTGTAAAGCCTCAGCCATCGCTTTACACAGGGTGCCTTTACCCGCACCGCTTGGTCCATCAATTGTGATTACCGGGGCAACTGCCGTCATCTTTATCTCCTTCAACACAAGGCGTATAGAACCTAAACGCGCGCATTATACGCATGTCTACGCCTGACAGTTACCTTTGTCTGCGAATTACGGAATTAACGCCAAAAATGGTAGGAATTGTGAACACTAATTATAGCGGGCTGGCACAGGGCCAGCCCGAAAGATGACAATGTTTTACTTTTTGTCTGATTAAGCCAGCGTACTAATTCCCGCCAGCTGTTCGAAGTAGTCCGGGAAGGTTTTCGCCGTACATTTCGGGTCAAGGATGGTTACCGGCGTATCCGACAGCGCCACCAGCGAGAAGCACATCGCCATGCGGTGATCGTTGTAGGTGCCAATTTCGGCAAACTGCAATTTTGCCGGTGGTGTGACGCGAATAAAATCTTCGCCCTCTTCCACTTCTGCACCTACTTTGCGCAGTTCTGTCGCCATCGCAAACAGACGGTCGGTCTCTTTTACGCGCCAGTTATAGATGTTACGCAGCGTGGTGGTGCCTTTGGCAAACAACGCTGCGGTGGCAATCGTCATCGCCGCATCAGGAATATGATTCATGTCCATATCAATGGCATTCAGTTCGCCACGGGTACAGGCGATGTAGTCATCCCCCCAGGTGATGGTCGCGCCCATTTTTTCCAGCACATCAGCAAAGCGGATATCGCCCTGCACGCTATTACGCCCAATACCGGTCACCTTCACGGTACCGCCGCGGATTGCGCCCGCCGCCAGGAAATAGGACGCGGACGAAGCATCGCCTTCCACCAAATACTGACCCGGAGATTGATACTGCTGACCGCCACGCACGACAAAGCGCTGATAATGTTGGTTTTCCACCTCAACACCAAACGTTTTCATCAGGTGCAGGGTGATGTCGATATACGGTTTAGAAACCAGATCGCCTTTGATGGTAATGGTGGTGTCATTCGGTGCCAGCGGCGCGGTCATCAGCAGTGCCGTCAGGAACTGGCTGGACACGCTGCCGTCAACCTCAACGTTGCCGCCACTAAAACCGCCCTGCAAACGCAGCGGTGGATAATTTTCCTGCTCGAGATAGGTGATTTGCGCCCCGCCCTGACGCAGCGCGTCAACCAGATGGCCAATCGGACGCTCTTTCATGCGCGGTTCGCCGGTTAGCACGATATCGTTGTGACCCAGGCAGAGTGCCGCCGCCAGAGGGCGCATCGCCGTGCCCGCGTTCCCGAGGAATAATTCCAGTGATGCTTTCGCCTGCAATGGACCTGCGTTACCCGTGACTTCACAACGGGTACGGTCGGCAGACAAGGTGTAATGAATTCCCAGCGCACTCAGGGCATTCAGCATGTGGCGAACATCGTCGCTGTCCAGCAGGTTAGTCAGGACAGTGGTGCCGCGTGCTAAAGCTGCCAGCAGCAAGGCGCGGTTAGAGACACTTTTTGAACCTGGCAGGTTAATGGTGCCATCAACACGCGCAATGGGTTGTAACGTCAGGGATTCCATGAAACTCAACTCTCAAATTCGAAAATAATAACCCCCGCAGAATACCGCGGGGGATGAAAACAAAAACATTAACCGTGGCGACGTTCGAAGTCCTGCATGAAATCGGTCAATGCCTGAACGCCCGCCAGCGGCATCGCGTTATAGATTGACGCACGCATCCCGCCAACAACACGGTGGCCTTTCAGCGAATGCAGGCCCGCCGCGAAGGACTCTTCCAGGAAGACTTTATCCAGCGCGCTGTCCGCCAGCTGGAACGGAATATTCATGCGAGAACGGTTAGACGCCGCAACATCGTTACGATAGAAATCGCTGTTATCGATAACGCCATACAGCAGTTCAGCTTTCTGCTGGTTGATGCGATCCATTGCCGCCACGCCGCCCTGCTCTTTCAGCCATTTGAAGACCAGGCCCGCCAGATACCAGGCGAAGGTCGGCGGGGTGTTGAACATGGAATCGTTCTCGTTCAGCACGGAGTAATCCAGAATGGACGGGCAGGCAACGTGAGCTTTGCCGAGCAGATCTTCGCGCACAATCACCAGCGTCAGGCCTGCCGGGCCGATATTTTTCTGCGCGCCTGCGTAAATCACGCCAAAGCGGCTGACGTCAATCGGGCGGGACAGGATAGTAGAGGAGAAGTCGGCTGCAACGACCACGTCTTTACCGAAATTCGGGGTTTCATCGATAGCAATGCCGTCAATGGTTTCATTCGGGCAATAGTGCAGATACGCGGCATTGTCAGAAAGCTGCCATTCGCTCATCGGCGTCACGGCACGCTTACCGTCAACGGTGATTTTGGCGTCAATCACGTTCGGCGTGCAGTATTTCTTCGCTTCTTTTACAGCGCTGGCAGCCCAGTAACCGGCGTCAACGTAGTCTGCGGTAGTTTTATCACCCAGAATGTTCAGCGGAACGCCTGCAAACTGGCCGCGGCCGCCGCCATGGCAGAACAACACTTTATAGTTGGAAGGGATATTGAGCAGGTCACGAAAATCCTTTTCTGCTTCTTCCGCCACGTGGATAAATTCTTTCCCACGGTGGCTAACTTCCATTACTGATGTACCCAATCCGTTCCAGTCGCGTAATTCGTGTTGCGCCTGTTTAAGGACATCTGCCGGTAGCATTGCCGGACCTGAACTGAAATTAAAGACCTGAGCCATTTCCCCTCACCACGTTGCAATGTTGTTTATCCGCGCGTGTGCACGGATATAAGTTATTCCTGTGGATATCGGTTTTATCATTCAGTGACACGCGCCGCAATGGGTAATACTGAGCGGTGTAAAATTGTGCCAGACATCACACAACAGAATCTTCCGCATTGACGAGTGAAAACGGAGAATTCCGCTATCAGGTGATACGTTTTGCGGTGCTGGCCTTCGACCATTCTGGATTTGCGCAGCGGGGGCATAATTGATGCTCCCCGGCATTAAAATGAAAAATCGCGCTGCAACGGACACAGGCGTAATCCGCCGCTTCGGGAATCGTGGTAAAGCGCGATGTGCAGCTCGCAGGGAGAATCACCAAACCGGCTTTTACGTCATCATCGGGATAGTAGTAGAGGCTAATCTGCCCATTGGTTTCCATGATGGCCAACCGCACCTGCCCGAGATGTTCAACGCCGCCCAGACGCAGCTCCATGAAAAACTCAAACTCGGTCATGTTTTCAGATTGCAGACGCTCCCACGCCAGCTCACCCTCCTCCACCACGATGACCGGTTTTCCCTCCAGCAGATCTTCCAGTTTTTCGCTGCGCGACATTAGCCACATCACCAGCCGATAAAGTGCAGCAAGGGTGATAAACACCACCAGCACAGGCAGCATCGGCACGTCGTCATAAAACGCCACATCGCCCGCGGCAGAACCGAGCGTCAGGATGATCAGCACTTCGAACAGCGACATCTGCCGCACGCCGCGCCGGCCGGTGATTTTCAAAAACAGGAAAACGAGTACGAAAGTGTAGAGTGAACGTAAAGCGACTTCGCCGAGGAAGTCCAGCGGAACTTTATCCAGCGCCATGCGGTGTAAATCGAACGATTTCATTTTTATGCCTGCAAAAATGTCATTGCCGTTAAGCATAGACCAGCGCATTTAATTCATTCTCGTTATCAATCGCGATAGATACATTCATCCAAACCCCGTATGATTGCGCGCTTTCCGTACGATAAAAATGAGACCGTCATGACGCAAACCTATATCCCCGGCAAAGATGCCGCACTGGAAGATTCCATCGCTCGCTTCCAGCAAAAACTGCTCGATCTGGGCTTTGACATCGAAGAGGCCTCCTGGCTGAATCCGGTGCCGAACGTCTGGTCGGTTCATATCCGCGACAAAGCGTGCTCGCTGTGCTTTACCAACGGTAAAGGCGCAACCAAAAAAGCCGCGCTGGCGTCTGCGTTAGGGGAATATTTCGAGCGCCTGTCAACCAACTACTTCTTCGCCGATTTCTGGCTGGGCGAGAAAATCGCTAACGGCCCATTCGTACATTATCCGAACGAAAAATGGTTCCCGATCCCGGAAGATGATGAGCTGCCGGAAGGCCTGCTCGATGCGCGTCTGCGCGCGTTCTACGATCCGGACGATCAGCTGACCGGCAGCCTGATGGTCGATCTGCAATCGGGCAATACCGATCGCGGTGTTTGCGGCCTGCCGTTTACACGCCAGTCTGACGGCGAAACCATTTATATCCCGATGAACATCGTCGGCAACCTGTACGTTTCTAACGGTATGTCTGCAGGCAACACCGCCAACGGAGCACGCGTGCAGGGTCTGTCGGAAGTGTTTGAGCGTCATATCAAAAACCGTATTATTGCCGAGAGCATCAGCCTGCCGGAAATCCCGAAAGAGGTGATGGCGCGCTATCCTGGCGTCGTGGCGTCGATTGAGAAACTGGAAGCGGAAGGTTTCCCTATCTTCGCTTACGACGGCTCTTTAGGGGGTAAATATCCGGTTATCTGTGTCGTGCTGTTCAACCCGGCTAACGGCACCTGCTTTGCCTCCTTTGGCGCACACCCGGACTTTGGCGTTGCGCTGGAACGTACCGTTACGGAACTGCTGCAGGGCCGTGGTCTGAAAGATCTGGATGTCTTCACGCCGCCAACGTTCGATGATGAAGAAGTCGCCGAGCACGCCAACCTGGAAACCCACTTTATTGATTCAAGCGGTTTGATCTCCTGGGATCTCTTCAAACAGGATGCCGACTATCCGTTTGTAGACTGGAATTTCTCCGGCACCACCGAAGAAGAGTTCGCGACCCTGATGGCGATTTTCAATGCCGAAGATAAAGAGGTGTACATCGCGGATTACGAGCATTTAGGCGTATACGCCTGCCGTATTCTGGTGCCGGGAATGTCGGATATCTATCCGGCAGAAGATCTGTGGCTGGCGAACAATAATATGGGCAGCCATCTGCGCGAGACGATCCTGACCCTGCCAGACAGTGAGTGGGAAAAAGAAGCGTACCTGAATCTTATTGAACAGCTCGACGAAGAAGGCCTGGACGATTTCACCCGCGTACGTGAGCTGCTGGGCCTGGCAACGGGTAAAGATAACGGCTGGTATACCCTGCGCGTTGGTGAGTTGAAAGCGATGCTCGCGCTGGCCGGTGGCGATCTGGAGCAGGCGCTGATCTGGACCGAGTGGACAATGGAATTCAACGCGTCAATCTTTAGTGCCGAGCGTGCGAATTATTACCGTTGCCTGCAAACCTTATTACTGCTGTCTCAGGAAGAGGAGCGTCAGCCGCTGCAATACCTGAACGCGTTCGTTCGTATGTACGGCGTCGATGCGGTAGAAGCGGCCAGTGCCGCGCTGAGCGGTGAAGCGCCGTTCTACGGTTTACAAGCCGTGGATAGCGACCTCGAAGCCTTCCCGGCGCATCAGTCGCTGCTGCAAGCCTACGAAAAACTACAACGTGCAAAAGCTGCGTTTTGGTCAAAGCAAGGCTAAAAAGACCTGAGAATAAGTAGGTTTAAAGATTACTCTACGCTATATTATGGGGCCGTTTAACGGCCCTTTTTTTATTACAAAAATCACGCAAATTAATTTGTAATAATTAAGTTACGCATCGGTAAACGCTATTATTGGTAGCTTACCAATAGTGTTAATTTAAATGATCATTACTCCATTTTAATTAACTGGCAAAACGGGAGGCAGACGAAAAAAATCAACTGATTTTGCAAACTTTAAAATTTATTTTTATTTTGATAATCAAAAAGTTATGCCGCATTCGATGAAAAACCATTCGATTTGCGGGCCTATAAGCCAGGCGAGATATGATCTACATCAAATTCTCATCTATAATGCTTTGTTAGTATCTCGTCGCCGACTTAATAAAGAGAGAGTTAGTGTGAAAGCTGACAACCCTTTTGATCTACTTGTTCCTGCCGCTATGGCCAAAGTTGCCGAAGAAGCAGGTGTCTATAAAGCAACGAAGCATCCGCTGAAAACCTTTTATCTGGCGATTACTGCGGGCGTGTTCATCTCGATTGCTTTTGTTTTCTACATTACTGCCACCACAGGAACCGCGGGCATGCCTTTTGGCGTCGCGAAACTGATTGGGGGTATCTGCTTCTCACTGGGCTTGATTCTCTGCGTCATTTGCGGGGCCGACCTCTTCACTTCCACGGTACTGATTGTCGTGGCGAAAGCCAGCGGTCGCATCACATGGGGCCAACTGGCGAAAAACTGGTTGAACGTCTATGTTGGTAACCTGGTAGGATGTCTGCTCTTTGTTCTGCTGATGTGGCTCTCCGGCGAATATATGACCGCCAACGGTGGTTGGGGCATGAATGTCCTGCAAACCGCTGACCACAAAATGCACCATACATTTATCGAAGCCGTTGCACTCGGCATCCTGGCTAACCTGATGGTTTGTCTGGCTGTCTGGATGAGCTACTCTGGTCGCAGCCTGATGGATAAAGCCATGATTATGGTTCTTCCGGTTGCCATGTTCGTCGCCAGCGGCTTTGAGCACAGTATTGCAAACATGTTTATGATCCCAATGGGGATTGTGATTCGCAACTTTGCAAGCCCGGAGTTCTGGACCGCAGTTGGTTCAACCCCGGACAGTTTTTCTCACCTGACTATCATGAACTTCATCACTGATAACCTCATTCCGGTGACTATCGGGAATATCATTGGCGGAGGCCTGTTAGTTGGGCTGACATACTGGGTCATTTACCTGCGTGAAGGCGACCATCACTAAAGTGTGCGTTGTGTCAGGCAGTAAATAAAAAATCCACATAAGAAGGTAGGTGTTACATGTCCGAGCTTAATGAAAAGTTAGCCACAGCCTGGGAAGGTTTTACTAAAGGTGACTGGCAGAATGAAGTCAACTTACGTGACTTCATCCAGAAAAACTACACTCCATATGAGGGTGACGAGTCCTTCCTGGCAGGTGCTACTAAAGCAACTACCGAGCTGTGGGACAAAGTAATGGAAGGTGTTAAACAGGAAAACCGCACTCACGCGCCTGTTGACTTCGACACCGCTGTTGCTTCTACCATCACCTCCCACGACGCGGGCTACATCAACAAGTCGCTGGAAAAAATCGTTGGTCTGCAGACTGAAGCTCCGCTGAAACGCGCGCTGATTCCGTTTGGCGGCATCAAAATGATCGAAGGTTCCTGCAAAGCGTACAACCGCGAACTGGACCCGATGATCAAAAAAATCTTCACCGAGTACCGTAAAACTCACAACCAGGGCGTGTTCGACGTTTATACTCCGGACATCCTGCGTTGCCGTAAATCTGGCGTCCTGACTGGTCTGCCGGATGCCTACGGTCGTGGTCGTATCATCGGTGACTACCGTCGTATCGCCGTATACGGTATCGACTTCCTGATGAAAGACAAATTCGCTCAGTTCACTTCTCTCCAGTCTGACCTGGAAAACGGTGTGAACCTCGAAGCGACTATTCGTCTGCGCGAAGAAATTTCTGAACAGCACCGTGCGCTGGGTCAGATCAAAGAGATGGCTGCTAAATACGGCTACGACATCTCTGGTCCGGCTACTAACGCTCAGGAAGCTATCCAGTGGACTTACTTCGGCTACCTGGCCGCGGTTAAATCTCAGAACGGCGCTGCAATGTCCTTCGGTCGTACTTCCAGCTTCCTGGATATCTACATCGAACGTGACCTGAAAGCAGGCAAAATCACTGAACAAGAAGCTCAGGAAATGATTGACCACCTGGTCATGAAACTGCGTATGGTTCGCTTCCTGCGTACTCCTGAATATGATGAACTGTTCTCCGGTGACCCGATTTGGGCAACTGAATCCGTCGGTGGTATGGGCGTTGATGGCCGTACTCTGGTTACCAAAAACAGCTTCCGTTTCCTGAACACCCTGTACACCATGGGCCCGTCTCCGGAACCGAACATCACTATCCTGTGGTCTGAAAAACTGCCGCTGGCGTTCAAAAAATTCGCTGCGAAAGTGTCCATCGATACCTCTTCTCTGCAATACGAGAACGACGATCTGATGCGTCCAGACTTCAACAACGATGACTACGCTATCGCTTGCTGCGTAAGCCCGATGATCGTTGGTAAACAAATGCAGTTCTTCGGTGCGCGTGCTAACCTGGCGAAAACCATGCTGTACGCAATCAACGGCGGCGTTGATGAAAAACTGAAAATGCAGGTTGGTCCGAAATCTGAACCGATCAAAGGCGATGTGCTGAACTACGACGAAGTTATCGACCGTATGGATCACTTCATGGATTGGCTGGCTAAACAGTACGTCACCGCACTGAACGTCATCCACTACATGCATGACAAATACAGCTACGAAGCTTCTCTGATGGCTCTGCACGACCGTGACGTTATCCGTACCATGGCTTGCGGTATCGCGGGTCTGTCCGTAGCGGCTGACTCCCTGTCTGCAATCAAATATGCGAAAGTTAAACCGATTCGTGACGAAGACGGTCTGGCTATCGACTTCGAAATCGAAGGCGAATACCCGCAGTTTGGTAACAACGATGCTCGCGTCGATGACATGGCTGTTGACCTGGTAGAACGTTTCATGAAAAAAATTCAGAAACTGACTACTTACCGCAACGCTATCCCGACTCAGTCCGTTCTGACCATCACTTCCAACGTTGTGTATGGTAAGAAAACCGGTAACACCCCAGACGGTCGTCGCGCAGGCGCTCCGTTCGGACCAGGTGCTAACCCGATGCACGGCCGTGACCAGAAAGGTGCTGTTGCCTCTCTGACCTCCGTTGCAAAACTGCCGTTTGCTTACGCTAAAGATGGTATCTCTTACACCTTCTCTATCGTTCCGAACGCACTGGGTAAAGACGACGACGTTCGTAAAACCAACCTGGCAGGCCTGATGGATGGTTACTTCCACCATGAAGCGTCTATTGAAGGCGGTCAGCACCTGAACGTTAACGTTATGAACCGCGAAATGCTGCTCGACGCGATGGAACACCCGGAAAAATATCCGCAGCTGACCATCCGCGTATCTGGCTACGCAGTACGTTTTAACTCCCTGACTAAAGAACAGCAGCAGGACGTTATTACTCGTACCTTCACTCAGTCCATGTAATGGATTTGACTGAAATCGCGATTTAAAAAGCGTACAATAAAGGCTCCACGCAAGTGGGGCCTTTCTTATAAGTGCCCCACTCTCTCCGAGCCTATTTTGCGGGTTAATCTCTATAATGACATTAACGCGCAAAATAAACTCAAGACGGCCTGAAGTCATGATCGTCGCCCCTGCCGGACGCGGGGAAAAACTGGAGATAACACTGCAATGTCTGTAACTGGTCGCATTCACTCCTTTGAATCCTGTGGCACCGTTGATGGCCCAGGTATCCGTTTTATCACCTTCTTCCAGGGCTGCCTGATGCGCTGCCTCTATTGCCACAACCGCGATACGTGGGATACGCACGGCGGCAAAGAGGTCACCGTTGAAGAACTCATGAAAGAAGTGGTGACCTATCGCCACTTTATGAACGCGTCCGGCGGCGGTGTCACCGCATCCGGCGGCGAAGCCATTCTTCAGGCAGAGTTCGTGCGTGACTGGTTCCGCGCCTGCAAAAAAGAAGGCATTCACACCTGTCTTGATACCAACGGTTTTGTGCGTCGCTACGATCCGGTCATCGATGAACTGCTGGAAGTTACCGATCTGGTAATGCTCGATCTCAAACAGATGAACGACGAAATTCACCAGAATCTGGTTGGCGTCTCCAACCATCGCACGCTGGAATTTGCGCAGTATCTGTCGAAAAAAGAGATCAACGTCTGGATCCGTTACGTGGTGGTTCCAGGCTGGTCAGACGATGACGATTCCGCGCACCGTCTGGGCGAATTTACCCGCGATATGGGCAACGTCGAGAAAATCGAACTGCTGCCGTATCACGAACTGGGTAAACATAAATGGGTGGCGATGGGCGAAGAATACAAGCTGGATGGCGTCCATCCGCCGAAAAAAGAGACCATGGAACGCGTGAAAGGCATTCTGGAACAGTATGGTCACAAGGTGATGTACTAAAGAATTGGGCGTGGCTCCGCATCGGGAGTCACGCTTCCTCTCTCCACGTCAAATCAATCGCCTTCAAAATCTGCTCCAGTTGATTAGGTTCTATTTGCCCCGGCTTCCACAGCGCAACGACCGGATGCGTTAACCCTTTATCGCCCGCCTCGGTCTCCTGACGTTCGACATTTTTCCAACCTTCAACGCCAAAATGACGCGGTAAAAAAGCCCAGCCGTCTCCGGCCGACAATCGTTTTTGCAACAACGAGATTTCATTAACCCGAATAATGCGGTCCGCGATTTGAATACGCTGCGCCAGCGCCTGCTGCAATGTGCAGAAAGGCACCAGCTGTGGGCTGGCGGCAAGATGTAACATCGATACCGGCGAGACCGGGAAAAAGCCTTTTCTCGCCCAGACAGAGAGCGAAATCGCGCCCACCGCTCGCCACTTAAGATGATCGTTAACCGATCGATTAAGCGCCTGGTAAATACCAATATCCGCCTTTCCTTCATCCAGCCAACGCTCCGCCTGCTCACGTTCGCACATCAGCAAATCCAGTGAAATACGCTGTTGCGAAAGGATATTTGCCAGACTGAGTAAAAAATCACGCGGTGTGAAAGGGTCATAGCACAACGTCATTTGCGTTTTTAGCTGATCGGGAAGTTGCTTAGCAACCTGCGAAAATGCCTGCGCTTCATGCAAAAACAGTCGTGCCTGGCGATACAGTCGCTTGCCGGAATCGGTCAGTTCAAGCGGACGCTTCGTGCGATCAAACAGAACATAGCCTAAATCTATTTCAAGATAATCAATAAGCTGGCTCACCGTAGTTCTGTCTTTCTTCAGCTTTTTTGCCGCCTGCGTCAGGGTTCCGCACTCACAAACACAGGCAAATGCTTCTATTTGCGCGAGCGAGAAGTTAATTGGCTCCATAGAGGACGTATCCATTTGCGGGGGATTTTCCCCCACTAAGTGATTTATTGTGATGATGATATTAACCCTAACATAGACGGGTGAACTTAACAGAGGAAGAAAAATGAAAAATCAAAAAATCTCCGCCGTCGCCTTAGGTCTGGTACTCACTGCGGGAATCAGCGTCAGCGCCGATGCCTGCACCCGCGCGTTTATGAATATGTTTCCTGGCTATATGGTCACCGCCCGCAATCTGGATTTCTTTGGCCCGGTGGATCCATCACTGGTGATCACGCCAAAAGGCATCGCCCATAACGGCGGAGACAGCGCTAAAGCGGCACACTGGACCACGCGTTATGGTAGCGTCGTGGTTTATGCCGATGGGGTCTTTCCAATGGATGGCATGAACGAAGCCGGGCTGGCGGGACATACGCTGTTTTATATGAATGGCTCGCAGGTACAACAGGATAATCAGGATAAGCCAGTACTGGAAAGCCGGGCATGGTTAAGTTATATCCTTGATAACTATGCAACAGTAAACGATGCCGTCGAGGGCATTCGTCACAACGTGCGCCTGGCGGCGGCTAAACTGCCGGTGGATTACGCGACGGACACCAAACATATCGCTATCGAAGACAAGAGCGGCGACTCGGCCATCATTGAAATTGATAATGGCAAAGTGAATATCTACCACGATAAAAATTACCGCGTGATGACCAACCCACCTTCATACGATAAACAGTTAGCGAACCTTGCGCGTTTCAGCCACGCAAAACGCGACGCTATCCCAACCGGGCTGGATGCTGACCAGCGTCTGGTACGCGCCAGCTGGAATTTACAGAATTTGCCGAAACCCGATAACAAGAACCAGGCTCAGGGATTTGTGCTGTCTGTGGTCAATAATGTGGCCTACCCGATCGGAATTCCGGCGGAAAGCGACGAGCAAAAAGTCACCGATATGTACGCGAAATACAGTAAGAAGCCAGAAAACAACAAAGGTATTGGCACCTACTGGACAACGATATCTGACCTCTCGCATCAGGAATATCACTTTAAATCGACCTTCGCCGCTTCACAGGTGTGGGTAGATTTAAAACAAATCAACTTCAGTGCGGGTCAGCCGGTGAAAACCATCAGCGGCCTTAATGACTATGCACAGAAAGGCTGGGAAGGGAATATTCTGGCGCAGGCGAAATAATCGTAAAGCCCGATAAGATCTAAACTATCGGGCTTTAACTTTAAGTGCGGATCAGGCATGCGCCACTGGTGTCGGATGATGTCCGGCTTTGCGCAGCAGCATCAGCAGATAGACAAACGATACGCAGGCGATCATCACAAACAACAGGTTATCGGAATAATTCTGCATCAGCATTGCCGTCAGCGTCGGGCCGAGCAGGCTACCGATGGTATAGCTCAGCAGCAGCGCCTGGTTCATCGACACCAGTTGATGATGTTCCACTTTTTCGCAGGCCCAGGCCATTGCCACCGGGTATAACGTGAACCCGGAAGCGCCGAGGACAAATAATGCAGGCGCCATTGCCGCATTGCTCAGCATCGCGAGGCAGCCGAGGATGACAACAAAGACCTGCACACGCAGCACCAACAGGCGGCCATAGCGATCCGCCAGGCGGCCAACCGGCCACTGCCCAACGATACCCGCGCTGACCATCACCGCCATCCAGAAACCGATACCGGAATCACTCACGCCCTGATGGGTCAGATAGAGCGGCATCAGGCCGTACAGCGAACCCAGCACAATCCCGGAGATAATGCAGCCATTTACGCCCAGACGCGCCTGACGCAGCGTGAACATCGACCACACGCGGGTAGAAACATGAGATTCATCCTGCTGATTATTGATGCGAGCGAACAGCATCGGCAGAATAGCCGCCAGCACCAGCGCGGCCATGACCGGCAAAACGGTTAACAGATCGGTTGGCAGTTTGCTGACCATGATCTGGCCCAGCACGGTACCCACGTAATACACCATCATGTAGGCTGCCAGCAAACGTCCACGGTTACGCGAGGTGCCGCTGCACATTAGTGCGCTTTCCACCACCACCCAAATCATCGCGCAGCCCACGCCCGCGACAAAGCGCCAGAACATCCAGCTCCAGAACCCAACCATGATCCCTAAGCCTACGCAGCCGACGGCAAAAATTGCCGAAGCAATATAGTAGCTACGATTAAACCCCATACGCTTGATCAGGCGTCCGGTCAGCAGCGTCCCCACCAGGTTACCGGTGAAATAGGACGAACCGACCATGCCGACCTGCCAGGTAGGCAAGTTTTCGTGGGCGAGCCAAAGCGGCACGAGCGTATTTAATACCGCGATCGCAAGGGTCAATAACAGTAAGCCACAGAGCAACAGTTGCACCGGGCGAGTATAGGTGTTCATGGGTAAAAACCGTGAGGATGATCAGATTTCGAGCGCATCATGCCACGGCCATTATTAAAGTCAATCGCCCGTCTGACGGGGGCTGCGGGGAATATGGGGCGACGATTGATGTTTCTTATCCAGCGAAGCGGAAATAAATTCACGCCATCAATCATTTCATTGTTTTTATTCGTTTATTACCGGAACATGTCGGAACGATTGGTCGAAAAATTTCATGATAAAAAAGCATTAAAAAGCCAGGACGCAAGCCCTGGCTTTTTTATACCCACAATAACTTAGCTGGCAATCGCCATGCCGACGGTCATATGCAGGCCGTAGAAAACGCCACGGCCAATCAGTTCACCCGCAATAATCAGCACCACGGCGATGCTCAGCAACGGCAGTGCGGGTTGGTAGCCTCGCAGCTGCGGCGCAACCCAGCACACCAGCGCCAGGGTGATGAGCACCACGCGCCAGGCCATCAACGTACCGTAATCCGGCACCAGCGCGGACGCCTGCTGAATAGAGCTGTGAATCGTCGCCAGTTCAGCGCCCTGCATCAGCGCAACCACCACGCTCACCACCAGCGCTACAATGCTAACGGCAGGCAGCAGACGCATCGCCCAGCCGGAGATATCCGCCGCACGCAGCAGCAGGTAGCCCAGTAGCGGGCCGCCAATGAACAGCGTCAGGAAGAAGCTCATCGGCGTCCAGACACTGTACCAGGTCGGCACGGTATCAATGCTGTTATACACGCGAGCCATCATCCAGACGAATACCACGCCCAGTACAGCGGTGACAATCAGCCACAGCCCACGCAGCGCGGGCGACAGTTTTTTCATCATCGCCAGCAGCCAGCCAAGGCCGCCGACCGCAAAGAAGATTGCGCCGCTGGCAATTTCATTACTCAGCGCCGATGACCCCACGCGGTTAAGCGAGTTGAACGCGCGCATTGGGGAACCCAGGTGTAGCGTCGATGCGATAAACGCAATGCCCATCAGCACCCACAGCGCGAACATTCCGGTTACCACGCGCTGCTGCGCGTTGGGACGCAAATCGCCCTTCAGCAACGACAGCGCCAGCACAATAAACGCACCTACCACACATTGACCAAAGACCGTGAAGATCATCAGCGGCCATTCATGCCATCCACTCCCCATCTCACACCTCCTTCGGATTGGCTAAGTAGCCAGTGGTATCGCCGGTTGGGCGACTGTTGGCATTCGGCTTAATGACGATGCTCGGTTTGGTGAAGTGCGCAGACGGTAGCGGCGCAACGGCGGCAAGATTACCGTGTTTTTTACGCAGCTCGTCAATCGGGCCGAAATCGAGCGCGCGTAGCGGGCAGGATTCCACACAGATTGGCTTTTTACCGTCTGCCACGCGATCGTGGCAACCATCGCATTTCGTCATGTGCCCTTTCGCCGCATTATATTGCGGCGCGCCGTACGGGCAGGCCATATGACAGTAGCGGCAGCCGATGCAGACATCTTCATCGACGACCACAAAACCATCTTCGCGTTTGTGCATCGCGCCGCTCGGGCAAACCTTGGTACAGGCCGGATCTTCGCAGTGGTTACACGAAATAGAGAGATAGTAAGCAAAGACGTTCTGATGCCAGACGCCGTTGTCTTCCTGCCAGTCGCCGCCCGCGTATTCGTAAATACGGCGGAAGCTGACGTCCGGGCCTAAATCTTTGTAGTCTTTACACGCCAGCTCGCAGGTTTTGCAGCCGGTGCAACGACTCGAATCAATATAAAAACCGTATTGGGTTGTCATCGATTACTCCTTACACCCTTTCAACCTGAACGAGATTTGTGTGTGACGGGTTGCCCTTCGCCAGCGGCGATGGACGCTGCGTGGTCAGAACGTTGATACAGCCCGCCTGATCCACGCCTTTAGCGTCCGGGTCATACCATGCCCCTTCGCCCAGGGCGACAACGCCCGGCATCATACGCGGCGTGACTTTCGCCTCGATGTGCACTTCGCCACGATCGTTAAAGATGCGTACCCGGTCGCCGTTGGCGATACCGCGTTTCTTCGCATCCAGCGGGTTGATCCACATCTCCTGACGGCAGGCCGCTTTCAGCACTTCAACGTTGCCATAGGTCGAGTGAACGCGGGATTTATAGTGGAAACCGGTTAGCTGCAACGGGAATTTCTCCGTCAGCGGATCGTTATAGTTTTCAAATCCCGGGGTGTAGATTGGCAGCGGATCGATAACATCGCCCTCCGCCAGTTCCCAGGTTGCGGCGATTTTCGCCAGCTCCTGAGAGTAAATTTCGATTTTGCCCGACGGCGTGGTCAGCGGGTTGGCCTGAGGATCCTCACGGAAGGCTTTATAGGCAACGTGATGCCCTTGCGGATCGCGCTGTTTGAAAATCCCCTGCTTGCGGAAGGTGTCGAAGTCCGGCAGTTCAGGAATGGCTTTGCGCGACTGTTCATACAGATGGCGCATCCACTCTTCCTGGCTACGGCCTTCGGTAAACTGCTGCTCCACGCCCATCCGTTTGGCAAGCTCTGTGGTCATGTCGTAGATGGTTTTGCACTCAAAGCGCGGTTTGATGGCCTGGTCTGCAAAGATGACATACGACATGTTGCCGCAGGAGGCATCCAGCGCGAAGTCCATCTGTTCAGACGCGGTGCAGTCCGGCAGGATGATATCGGCGTATTTCGCGGACGAGGTCATATGGCAATCGATCACCACAATCAGCTCGCACTTCTTATCATCCTGGAGGATCTCGTGGGTGCGGTTGATTTCCGAGTGCTGGTTGATGAGGCAGTTACCCGCATAGTTCCAGATCATTTTGATCGGCACATCGAGCTTATCTTTTCCGCGCACACCGTCGCGCAGCGCCGTCATTTCCGGGCCACGTTCGATTGCGTCAGTCCACATAAACATGGAAATGCTGGTCTGAATCGGGTTTTCCAGCGTTGGCATACGGACGAATGGCAAAGAGTAAGACCCTTCGCGCGCGCCGCTGTTGCCGCCGTGAATACCGACGTTACCGGTCAGGATGGAGAGCATGGAAATCGCGCGGGTGGCGATTTCACCGTTAGCATGACGCTGCGGGCCCCAGCCCTGAGAAATGTAAGCCGGTTTAGCGGTGGCAATTTCACGCGCCAGCTTCACAATGCGGTCCGCCGGAATACCGGTAATAGAAGACGCCCACTCCGGCGTTTTCGCCACGCCGTCGTTGCCGTGACCCAGAATATAGGCTTTATAGTGCCCATTGGCGGGCGCGCCCGCAGGCAGCGTTTTCTCGTCGTAACCAACGCAGTATTTGTCGAGGAACGGCTGATCGACCAGGTTTTCGGTGATCATCACCCACGCCAGCGCAGAAACCAACGCGCCGTCGGTACCCGGACGAATCGGGATCCATTCATCTTCGCGCCCGGCACCGGTATCGGTATAGCGCGGATCGATAATGATCATGCGCGCATTCGATTTCTGACGCGCCTGCTCGAGATAATATGTTACCCCGCCGCCGCTCATACGCGTTTCGCCAGGGTTGTTGCCAAACAATACGACCAGCTGGCTATTTTCAATATCGGACGGGCTGTTGCCGTCGGCCCAGCCGCCGTAGGTATAGTTCAGGCCTTCCGCAATCTGCGCAGACGAGTAGTCACCGTAATGGTTCAGGTAACCGCCACAGCAGTTCATCAGGCGGGCCACCAGGGTATTTCCCGGCGGCCAGGAGCGTGTCATGGTGCCGCCCAGCGTACCGGTACCATAGTTGAGATAGATAGATTCGTTGCCGTACTCTTTGATCAGGCGCTGCATGTTGGTGGCGATGGTATCAAACGCCTCATCCCAACTGATGCGCTCAAACTTCCCTTCGCCGCGTTTGCCTACGCGTTTCATCGGGTATTTCAGGCGATCCGGGTTGTAGACGCGGCGGCGCATAGAACGGCCGCGCAGGCAAGCGCGAACCTGGTGCAGACCGTCGTAATTATCATCACCGGTATTGTCGGTTTCGACGTATTTGATTTCACCATCCACAACGTGCATGCGTAGCGGGCAACGGCTGCCACAGTTTACGGTACACGCGCTCCAGGTGAGACGCTCAGCGGCAGTTGCCGGGGCTAACGCATCAGCGGCGCTTACCATACGGCTAAACGGGAGCGTGAAGGCACTGCTGGCCATCGCCAGGCCGCCAATTGCCGAGGTTTTCATCAAACCGCGGCGGCTGACCTCGGCTGCCAGAATGGCATCGGGGGTCTTAATTTTCATGGATACTCACTTCGTTGCTCACATTGAAAATAATACCGCTATATAGTTATATATATAACGAATTTTTTATTTTATAGTTTTATATGCTGCGGGTTACTTCGAAGGGAGTATTTCTCTTTTGAATGATTAAGGTATTGCTCAGTATCAATGATGGGCATAAAAAAAGCGCCCGCAGGCGCTTTTTACGTAAGAAAGATTAATCAGCCAATATATTCCAGGCCGTTCATGTACGGGCGCAGAACTTCCGGCACCTCAATACGACCATCGGCCTGCTGGTAGTTTTCCAGCACCGCAACCAGCGTACGACCGACTGCCAGGCCGGAGCCGTTCAGGGTGTGCACCAGACGGGTTTTCTTGTCAGATTTGCTGCGGCAGCGAGCCTGCATACGACGCGCCTGGAAATCCCAGACGTTAGAGCAGGAAGAGATCTCGCGGTAGGTATTCTGCGCCGGAACCCATACTTCCAGGTCATAGGTTTTGCAGGCACCGAAGCCCATATCCCCTGTGCACAGAATAATTTTGCGGTAAGGCAGACCCAGCAGTTGCAGCACTTTCTCTGCATGGCCGGTCATCTCTTCCAGCGCCGCCATGGAATCTTCCGGACGAACAACCTGCACCATCTCAACTTTGTCGAACTGGTGCATACGGATCAGACCACGGGTATCACGACCGTAAGAACCCGCTTCAGAACGGAAGCACGGCGTATGCGCGGTCATTTTGATCGGCAGATCGTCTTCGTCGATGATTTCATCGCGTACCAGGTTGGTCAGCGGCACTTCAGCCGTTGGGATCAACGCATAGTTACTGCTGTCTGCTTCTTCTTCCAGTGGACGCGTATGGAACAGGTCACCGGCAAATTTCGGCAGTTGACCAGTACCGTACAGCGTGTCCTGGTTCACCAGATACGGCACATAGTTCTCGCTGTAACCGTGCTGTTCGGTGTGCAGATCCAGCATAAACTGAGACAGTGCGCGGTGCATGCGCGCGATTTGGCCTTTCATCACCACAAAGCGGGAACCAGTCAGTTTCACTGCCGCCGCGAAATCGAGGCCGCTGTGCATTTCGCCCAGCGTCACGTGGTCGCGGACTTCGAAATCAAACTCGCGCGGCGTACCCCAGCGGCTGACTTCAACGTTGTCGTTTTCGTCTTTACCGACCGGCACGTCGTCGTGCGGGATGTTCGGGATAGTCAGCGCGATATCGCGGATTTCAGCCAGCAGCACGTCCAGCTCAGATTTCGCAGCATCAAGCTGCTCACCGAGTTTGTTCACTTCCAGGCGTAATGGCTCGATATCTTCCCCGCGCGCTTTCGCCTGGCCAATGGATTTCGATCGCGAGTTGCGCTCTGCCTGCAGATTTTCAGTTTCTACCTGCAGCACTTTACGACGCTCTTCAAGAGCGCGAAGTTTATCTACATCCAGCTTAAAGCCCCGGCGTGCCAGTTTTTCTGCGACTGCGTCTGGCTCGGTACGCAGCAGATTGGGATCGAGCATGCTTATCCTGTGCTTATCGAATTAAAAAAAGGGAATGCAACCGCAGCCTGCGGTTGCAAAGATACATTGCCAACATTACCGCAACGCCTGCGCTAGCGGTAGCGTTTTGTGCGGCTATTTTGATCCTGTTCAGCGAGCCAGGCGAGCTTTTCGCCAATCTTGCCTTCAAGGCCACGGTTGGTTGGTCGATAATAGCGCGTTTGTGCCATTTCTTGTGGGAAGTACTCTTCTCCGGCAGCATAAGCGTTAGGCTCATCATGGGCGTAGCGATACTCCTGCCCATAGCCCATCTCTTTCATCAGTTTGGTCGGCGCATTGCGCAGATGAACCGGCACGTCGTAGTCCGGACGTTCACGCGCATCGGCCATTGCCGCTTTAAATGCGGTGTAGACGGCATTACTTTTTGGCGCACAGGCCAGATACACAATCGCCTGAGCAATCGCGCGTTCGCCTTCCGCCGGGCCGACGCGGGTAAAGCAATCCCATGCAGAGATGGCGACCTGCATCGCGCGCGGGTCGGCGTTACCGACATCTTCTGAGGCTATCGCCAGGCAGCGGCGCGCGACGTACAGCGGGTCGCCGCCCGCAGAGATAATACGAGCGTACCAGTAAAGCGCCGCATCCGGCGCGCTGCCGCGTACCGATTTATGCAGCGCGGAAATCAAATCGTAGAAACGGTCGCCTTTGTTATCGAAGCGGGCACTGCGCTCGCCGGCGATTTCCGTTAACAGTTCAGGTTTCAGCGTGCGTTTACCGGAATCATCCACTTCGGCCATATCGGCCATCATTTCCAGCGTATTCAGAGCGCGACGCGCATCGCCGTTCACCAGTTCGGCAATCGCCCGGCGGGTATCATCCGGCAATACGATATCCTGGCCGCCGTAGCCGCGGGCTTTATCTTCCATCGCCTGAGTCAGAACGTGTTCAATATCCTCGGTGGTGAGTGACTTGAGCAGATAGACACGCGCTCGGGAGAGCAGCGCCGAGTTCAGTTCAAACGAGGGATTTTCAGTTGTCGCGCCGATAAAAGTAATGGTGCCGTCTTCAATATGCGGCAGAAAGGCATCCTGCTGGCTTTTATTGAAACGGTGGACTTCATCGACAAACAGAATGGTGCGACGTCCGGCGTTACGATTCTGCCGGGCGCGTTCAATGGCTTCGCGGATCTCTTTCACCCCGGACGTCACCGCAGAGATGCGTTCAACGTCGGCGCTGGCGTAGCGCGCAATGACTTCTGCAAGGGTGGTTTTACCGGTGCCCGGCGGCCCCCACAGGATCATCGAATGCAAGTGCCCGGCTTCGATAGCGCGCGGCAGCGGTTTTCCGGCTGCCAGCAGATGCTGTTGGCCGATGTACTGCGCTAAATTTTCTGGCCGCATACGGGCGGCCAGAGGTTGAAAGGTATTATCTGAAAAGTCGAGCGACATGTTGCTCACGACTTACCTCTACTTACGTTGATCGTCCACCGTCACTCCGGCTGGCGGCGTAAAGGTAAACTTAGACGCATCCACCGCGCCGTTTTGCTGTGATTTCAGTTGATAGCTGCTGCGCTGGTCGTCCTGTTCAATGGCGCTGAACTGATGGATGGTGCCATCGCGGCCAACGTTAATGGTGAACTGCTTCAGGTTGCCGTTGCTGCCTTTCGGCGTCAGCATGAAGTCATCGCCGTTCTGCTTGATGTTGTACTGCGCCCAGTCGCTGGACTGGTTACGCGCAATCAGCATAAACGGCGTGTTGCCGGTCGCATCGCTCAGACGCGTGGCAGTGGCCTGTTCCACAAACGGGTTGTAGAACCACAGGGTTTTACCGTCAGACACCAGGATGCTTTCATCCGGTTGGGTCATGTGCCAGTTAAACAGATTCGGGCGTTTCACCCACAGATCGCCCTGACCATCCTGCACCGCGTTGCCGCTGCCGTCAGTCACTTTCTGCGTGAAGCTCGCGTGGAAACTGCTCACTTTATCCAGACGGCTTTTCAGATCGCTGGCAGCATCTGCCCAGACGCTACTGACAACCAAGCTGGAAAGTAATGCACACGTGATTGCTGCCTTTTTCATCGTTAATCCTTATTAGCATCATGCTCCCGACGGGGAGTCTTCTGTCGCTCACTTTAGGCCTAAGCCCGACGAGGCGACAGAAGAAAATACTGAATTTTGACTTATTTACCTGGTTTTACGATCATTCGAACGGCGGTGGCGCAAGCACTTCGCGGTTGCCGTTGTGCCCTTGCTCGCTGACGATGCCCTGCGCTTCCATCTGCTCGATGATGCGCGCCGCACGGTTATAGCCGATGCGGAACTGGCGCTGTACGCCAGAGATTGAGGCTTTACGTTTTTGCGTCACAAAGTTCACCGCCTGATCGAATAATGGATCCAGCTCTTCGCCGCCGTCTAAGCCGCCACCGCCGCCTTCGCTTTCGCTGTCAGAGGTGATGCCGTCAACATACTGCGGACGACCGCGCGCTTTCCAGTCCTGCACCACGGCGTGAACTTCTTCATCGCGCACAAACGCGCCATGGACACGCACCGGCGTGCTGGAGTTCGGCCCGGAGTAGAGCATGTCGCCCATCCCCAGCAGCGATTCCGCACCGCCCTGGTCGAGGATGGTACGGGAGTCGATTTTACTCGACACGGTAAACGCGATACGCGTTGGGATGTTCGCTTTAATCAGGCCAGTAATAACGTCTACGGACGGACGCTGGGTCGCCAGCACCAGGTGGATACCGGCGGCACGCGCTTTCTGTGCCAGACGAGCGATAAGCTCTTCCACTTTTTTACCAACCGTCATCATCAGGTCAGCAAATTCATCCACCAGCACCACGATATACGGCAGTTTTTCCAGCACCGGATGCGTGGCATCCATGCTGTCGCCCGGTTTCCAGTATGGGTCCGGGATCGGACGGCCCATGCGTTTCGCTTCGGCAATTTTCTCATTGTAGCCCGCCAGGTTTCGCACGCCCAACGCTGACATCAGCTTGTAGCGGCGTTCCATCTCGTTAACGCTCCAGCGCAGGGCGTTGGCCGCGTCTTTCATGTCGGTGACGACTTCCGTTAACAGATGCGGAATACCTTCATAAACGGAAAGCTCCAGCATTTTCGGGTCGATCATGATGAAACGCACATCTTCAGGCTGCGCTTTGTAGAGCATACTGAGGATCATGGCGTTCACACCGACAGACTTACCGGAACCGGTGGTACCAGCGACCAGCAGGTGCGGCATTTTCGCCAGATCCGCCACCACCGGTTCACCGGCGATGTCTTTACCCAGCACTACGGAAAGCGGCGACGGGTTATCGCGGAAACGTGCGCAGTCGAGCACTTCGCGCAGGTACACGGTTTGACGTTTTTTGTTTGGCAGTTCCAGCCCAACGTACGGCTTGCCAGGGATCACTTCCACCACGCGCACGGCGACGGTCGAGAGTGAACGGGCCAGGTCGCGCGACAGGTTAGAGATACGCGCCGCTTTCACGCCCGGTGCGAGGTTCAGCTCGAAACGAGTGATGACCGGGCCTGGAGAGTAGTTCACCACGTCCGCTTTGATACGGAAATCGGCCAGACGCGCTTCAACCAGACGCGCCATTTGTTCCAGCGCGAAGGTATCCACCGGCTCCACTTCCGTTGGCGGCGGGGTCAGCAAATCTAATGACGGCAGCGGCGTGGTTGGCTTAAGCGCCGGACGATCGTCACCGTTACGCATCAACAGCGGGTGGATCAGACTCTCTTTAGGCTGCGGGGCCGGTTGTTGCGGCTGCTGAACCTGAGGTTGATAGCCCTGCTGCTGTGGCTGCTGCACATGAGGCTGGTAAGCCTGTTGATGCTGCATCGGCTGCTGTACCGATGGCTGCTGATAATGCGGCTGTTGTACCTGCGGCTGGTAAGCCTGCTGATGTTGCGGCGGCTGTTGCACCGGTGGCTGCTGATAATGCGGCTGCTGTACCTGAGGCTGCTGCACCTGCGGTTCCGGCGCTACGCTCGGCGTAAACAGCGGAGCTTTCGGCGTGTCATCAACCAGCGCTTTGGTTGGCGAGAAATCGAAGTCATCCAGCGAGAATGGATGTGCCCCCTCAGGTTGTTCGCTGGCATAACGCGACTGCTGGCTGGCGGCAAACTGACGAGCCAGTTCCGCTTCGGCGGCGTCATCCGCGTCGTCTTCATCACTTTCAATATGCGCATTATTGCCGTAGCGCTGCTGCTGCGTGGCGGCAAACTGACGCGCTAACGCATCTTGTTGCAGCGCATCGGCTTCATCATCAGTGAGGTTATCGACGTCAGCATCATGTTGATCGCGTTCTGCGCCACGGGCACGCTCTTCCGCCATGCGCTGTGACGGCAGTTTAATGCCATAAGATGCCAGCTCGCGGCGCGTAGGCACACGTACGCGATTAGGTCGCGGCAGTTTTGGACCAATGCCCTCTTTCACCTGCGGACGCGGGCCATCAGCCGGGCTGAACAACGGCGCGGCAGCGGCGGCCGTAGTGGCGACGGCGGCAACGGTGGAGGAAGCCTCACGCACGCTGGCGGCAACAGGCGCGACGGCAGGCGTCGGGTCAATCGCTGGCGTCACGGCTGGTGCGATATGCTGTTCAACCGGGGCCAGCGGCTCTGGAATTGGTTGATACCAGGCGGCCAGCTGCTCACGCTCACGCGCGCGTTTTTCTTCCACTTCTTCGAAATAGTAAAGCGGTGGACGCTGATGCGGTTTCGGCTCTTCTTCTGCAACCGGCTCAGGCGCGACAGGCTCCACCTGCGGCTGTTGATAAACAGGTTCTGGCGCGTAGGACTGCGGCTGCTCGTACTCTGGCGCCTGTTGATACGGCTGAGGCTGTTGCGGTTGTTCATAAACCGGCTCTGGCGCGTACGGCTGAGGCTCTTGATACACCGGCTCCGGCACATACTGCTGCGGTTGTTCATAAACCGGCTCAGGCTCATACGCCTGATACTGCTGCGGTTGCTGATACACCGGTTCCTGCACATACGGCTGCGGTTGCTGATACCCCTGCAAAAGCGGGTCATTCTGATAAGGCTGAGGCTGCGCAGGCGGCCAACCTTCTGGCGCAGGCGCAATAGATGGTTCCACCGGATTTGCGGCAGAAACGGTCTGCCACTCGACGGCAGGCTGCGCTGCGCCATCGACCGCGCTCGGCGCAGTCGTTACCGGGTCCGCCGGTGCTGCCCAGGCCTGCGTCGCCGTTGTTGCGGCTGCTGCGGCGGCAATGGGTTCGTTCACCGAATGGCCGTTCATCAGCGGATCGTATTCATCGCTTTCGCTGCGCACCGCGCTGGTACCAGAGAACAGCACATCATCGGCATCCGGGCGCAGAGCGGTAGTGCCGGAGAACAGCACATCCTCAGGATCGGCCTGAACGCCACGGGCGCTGTACTGTACCGCCTCTTCCGGGTCGTCCATGCGTTTACCCGAGAAAAGCGCTGCATCGGTTTTGCGCCCCATCGGATTAGAGAATTTTTCAGCAATACGCTGACGACGTGCCAGCGCGCCACGAAGAATACGCGCCCGGCGAGACTCACGCTTCGCAACAGGTTCTTCGTCTTCATACTCTTCGTCATCTTCGTACTCTTCTTCGTCCACCCAGGTATCATCCCGGCGCGTACGGTTACTGGCGAAGGTGAGAATGTTGAGGATCCAGCTACCGATTTTCTCGGCAATGCTAACCCAGGACCAACCGGTAAACAGCGTTAAACCCGCCGCCCAAATACATAACAGCGCGATGGTGCCGCCGCTACTGTGAAGCATCGGTTGCAGTGCGGTGCTAAGTAGGCTGCCAATCACACCGCCGGAGGCAAAGTACCAGATATCATCGGCGTTAATCGCTGCCAGGCCGCAGGCGGTAAGGATCATCGCCAGCACGCCTATCAGACGTAATGAGACAGCGAAATAGTCGATGTATTCGTCGGTAGCGCGGTGTCGCCAGGCAAACCAGCAGCCGCCGACGATAATCACCGGTATGGTGTAAGCCATTACGCCGAAAATAAAGAACAGCGTATCAGCAAGCCATGCGCCAGATGCGCCGCACAGATTATGGATAGGTTCATGCCAGGCTGTTTGCGACCAACTGGGATCGGAAGGATTGAAGCTCAGTAGTGCCGCCATCAACCAGATGGCAAAAAGGGAACATAAGAGGAGTAACGCCTCAAGGAGTCGGCGTCCACTGCTCAGTTTTGTCAGTTTGACTTCTTTGTCTTCTGTATATTCCTGGCTCAAGAAAGGCTCTCCAGGTGCCAAATGCTAAAACGGACAACAGCGCCGGGTCTCCCCGGCACTGTTGCTGTATGGATTAACAGGAGTGTAATCAAACTGAGCTGATTTTGCACCTGTTCCGTATTAGCGAGTCTTAATTACCAGACGATTACTCTGCTTAACTTCTTCCATAACAACATAGGTACGGGTGTCGTTCACGCCAGGCAGGCGCAGCAGGGTTTCGCCCAGGAGTTTACGGTATGCCGACATATCCGGTACACGGGTTTTCAACAGGTAGTCGAAATCGCCAGAAACCAGATGACACTCTTGAATTTCTTCAAGTTTTTGTACGGCGGCGTTAAATTGTTCAAACACATCCGGCGCACCACGATTCAGAGTAATCTCAACAAAGACCAGCAGCGACGCGTCCAGATAATGCGGGTTCAGCAGAGCAGTATAGCCCTGAATGAAGCCCTGACGTTCCAGTCGGCGCACACGCTCAAGGCACGGCGTCGGAGAAAGCCCTACTCGTTTTGAAAGCTCGACGTTGGAAATACGCCCATCTTTTTGCAGTTCGTTCAGAATATTACGATCGATGCGGTCGAGATCTTTGCCGGGGCGCTTTTTACTATCTACCATTATTATTGTCTCTCTGTATTCCTTCCCTACTCCTGTCTTGACCCTGTGCACTTCACTGTTCAGAGCCTGAACCCGTTGTCCACGCGCAATCTATTCATTGACCGCGCATAACCCAGGGGTACGTGTATGAGAAGCCCGGTGCCATATAGCAACCGCTGACATCACGTATGATGTCTGTCCACACCATACGTAGATTTCAGCGAGCCGGGTAAAAATGGTGTTTCAGTGCATTAAAATTCGTAACACTGCCAACACTGCTTTTCTTCTTCCTTGAATGTTTTCGCAAAAGCACAGGGGATTGTCAAAGCAAAACATCGTTTTTTAGTACAACATGCCGGATATTCATTATCAGTGGGGCAAAATTGATAGCAAATCGTCTTATAATTGGGCGACTCACAGTAGGAATAGTTATATTTCGTGTAGCAAAAATCATCAATTCATCGGTTCTTGCTATTGCACATATCGTTAACAAAATCGCTCTGCCCTTTTTTTACGTCAACAAATTCCCTACAATCCTGCCCAATGTCTGCCAACAATTATGGGGATCTCATGGGCACGGCCAAACACAGTAAGCTGCTTATCCTTGGTTCTGGACCTGCGGGATACACCGCAGCGGTCTATGCCGCACGCGCAAACCTGCATCCGGTATTGATTACCGGCATGGAAAAAGGCGGTCAGCTGACCACCACCACAGAAGTGGAAAACTGGCCTGGCGATCCAAATGACCTGACCGGGCCGCTGCTGATGGAACGCATGCACGAGCATGCGACGAAATTCGAAACCGAAATTCTGTTCGATCACATCACCAGCGTGGATTTACAAAATCGTCCGTTCCGCCTGATTGGCGACAGCGGCGAATACACCTGTGATGCGTTAATCATTGCCACAGGTGCGTCTGCGCGCTATCTGGGTCTGCCTTCCGAAGAGGCGTTCAAAGGCCGCGGCGTTTCCGCCTGCGCCACCTGCGACGGTTTCTTCTATCGCAACCAGAAAGTCGCGGTCATCGGCGGGGGCAATACTGCGGTTGAAGAAGCACTGTACCTCTCTAACATCGCCGCTGAAGTGCACCTGATTCACCGTCGCGACAGCTTCCGTGCGGAAAAAATTCTGATTAAACGTCTGATGGATAAAGTGGAAAGCGGCAACATCGTGCTGCACACTCACCGTACGCTAGAAGAAGTGACGGGCGATCAGATGGGCGTGAGCGGTCTGCGTCTGCGCGATACGCAAAACAGCGATAACATTGAGACGCTGGACGTTGCGGGTCTGTTTGTCGCCATCGGTCACAGCCCGAATACGGCTATCTTTGAAGGTCAGCTGGAGCTGGAAAACGGCTACATCAAAGTGCAGTCCGGAATTCACGGCAACGCGACCCAAACCAGCATCCCTGGCGTTTTCGCCGCGGGCGATGTTATGGACCACATCTACCGTCAGGCCATAACCTCCGCAGGTACCGGCTGTATGGCGGCGCTGGATGCAGAGCGTTATCTCGACGGTTTGGCTGACGCGTGTAAATAATCTTTACAAGTCAGTAACAAAGGTAAATAAGGCGACTATAAGTCGCCTTTATTTTTGCCGCGATGTAACATTGCCGTGCCTAAAAATTCCCATTACAAGCACCTGCGAAGCACGCAATGAATAAAAGCCGTCAACAAGAACTCACCCGCTGGTTAAAACAGCAAAGTTTGATCTCCCGTCGCTGGTTGATGATTTCCCGTCTGCTGGGCTTTGTCAGCGGCGCATTAATTATCGCGCAAGCCTGGCTTCTGGCCCGCATTCTGCACCATATGATCATGGAAAATATCCCGCGCGAGGCGCTGCTGCTGCCTTTTGTGCTGCTGGTGCTGGTCTTTATTCTGCGTGCGTGGGTGGTGTGGCTGCGTGAGCGCGTGGGTTTCCACGCGGGGCAGCATATTCGTTTTGAAATCCGCAAGCAGGTGCTCGACCGCCTGCAACAGGCAGGCCCGGCATGGATTCAGGGTAAGCCGGCGGGCAGTTGGGCGACGCTGATCCTTGAGCAGATTGACGATATGCACGACTACTACGCGCGTTATCTTCCGCAGATGGCGCTGGCCGTCTGCGTGCCGCTGCTGATTGTTGTCGCTATCTTCCCGTCTAACTGGGCGGCCGCGCTGATTCTGCTGTTTACCGCTCCGTTGATCCCGCTGTTTATGGCGCTGGTCGGGATGGGGGCTGCGGACGCGAACCGTCGCAACTTCCAGGCGCTGGCTCGCCTGAGCGGCCACTTCCTTGACCGCCTGCGCGGCATGGAAACGCTGCGCATCTTTGGTCGCGGCGAGGCGGAAACCGAAAACATCCGCGAGGCGTCGCAGGATTTCCGTCAACGCACAATGGAAGTGTTACGCATGGCCTTCCTCTCATCCGGCGTGCTGGAGTTCTTTACTTCACTCTCGATTGCCCTGGTAGCGGTCTACTTTGGCTTCTCCTATCTCGGCGAACTCAATTTCGGCAGCTACGGAATGGCGGTCACGCTCTCGTCGGGTTTCCTCGCGTTAATTCTTGCTCCGGAGTTTTTCCAGCCATTGCGCGATTTAGGCACCTTTTATCATGCCAAAGCGCAGGCCGTTGGCGCAGCAGATAGCCTGAAAACTTTTATGGAAACACCGCTGGCGCATCCTGAACAGGGTGATCGCGAAATTAGCACCAAACAGCCGGTGACGCTGGCGGCGCGCGATCTGTTTATTACCTCGCCGGAAGGCAAAATCCTCGCCGGGCCGCTTAACTTCGAGCTGGAGGCCGGGCAGCGCGTGGTGATGGTTGGGCAAAGCGGTTCCGGCAAAAGCTCATTGCTGAACACGCTGGCGGGATTTTTACCGTATACCGGTTCCTTACGGGTAAATGGCGTGGAACTGAGTCAGCTTCAACCGGAAAGCTGGCGACGCATGATAAGTTGGGTCGGGCAGAACCCGCAGCTCCCTGCGGCAACGCTGCGTGATAACGTCCTACTGGCCGAGCCTGACGCCAGTGAGCAACAGTTACAGGCCGCGCTGGATAACGCCTGGGTTAGCGAGTTTCTGCCGCAGCTTCCGCAGGGTATCGACACCGTCGTCGGCGATCAGGCCGCGCGTCTCTCCGTCGGCCAGGCGCAACGCGTTGCGGTGGCGCGCGCCCTGCTGGTGCCGTGCCGGTTATTGTTGCTGGATGAACCCACCGCCAGCCTGGACGCGCACAGCGAACAGCGCGTCATGCAGGCGCTGACTCGTGCGTCAACACAGCAAACCACGCTAATGGTGACGCATCAACTGGAAGAGATTACCGACTGGGATGCCATCTGGGTGATGGATAACGGTCAGATTGTTGAGCAAGGCAACTATCAGCAGCTTGCTGCGGCGCAGGGGCCGTTTGCCCGCCTGCTCGCCAACCGTCAGGAGGAAATTTAAATGCGTGCGTTACTCCCATACCTGGCGCTTTATAAACGACATAAATGGCTGCTGACGCTCGGCGTGGCGCTGGCGATTGTCACTCTTCTGGCGAGCATTGGCCTGCTGACGCTGTCTGGCTGGTTCTTATCGGCCTCCGCCGTCGTCGGCGTAGCGGGCGTCTACAGTTTCAACTACATGCTTCCTGCGGCGGGCGTACGCGGCTCAGCAATTATCCGTACCGCCGGGCGCTATTTCGAGCGCCTGGTCAGCCACGACGCCACCTTCCGCGTGTTACAGCACCTGCGCGTTTTCACCTTCAGCAAACTGCTTCCCCTCTCCCCTGCCGGGCTGGCGCGTTTTCGTCAGGGCGAACTGCTGAACCGTATGGTGGCCGATGTTGATACGCTGGACCATCTTTACCTGCGCGTGATTTCACCGTTAGTTGGCGCGCTGGTGGTCATTCTGGTGGTGACCTTCGGGCTGAGTTTCCTCGATGGCACGCTGGCGCTGACGCTCGGCGGTATTATGCTGCTGACGCTCTTTTTGCTACCGCCGCTGTTCTATCGCGCTGGTAAACCCACCGGCGAGCAGTTAACGCACCTGCGAGGACGCTATCGCCAACAGTTGACCAGTTGGTTGCAGGGGCAAGCCGAGCTGACGATTTTTAACGCCAGTACGCGCTACCGCGAACAGATGGAACAGACGGAAGTAAACTGGCATGACGCGCAGCGTCGTCAGTCGGAACTGACCGCCCTGTCGCAAGCGCTGATGCTGCTGATTGGCGGCCTCGCGGTTATCGCCATGCTCTGGCTGGCGTCAGGCGGCGTCGGCGGCAACACCCAGCCTGGCGCGTTGATTGCGCTATTCGTCTTCTGTGCGCTGGCCGCGTTTGAAGCGCTGGCGCCGGTCACCGGTGCGTTCCAGCATCTTGGTCAGGTGATCGCTTCCGCGCTTCGCCTGACGCAGATTATCGAACAGAAACCCGAAGTGACGTTCCCACAAACAAAAGCTGCTGTACCAACGCAGGTTGCGCTACGCTTTGAGAAAGTGACGTTCCGCTATCCTGAGCAGACACAGGCAGCATTGAGCGATATCGCCCTGCAGGTTAACGCAGGCGAGCACATCGCCATTCTGGGGCGTACCGGCTGTGGTAAATCGACGTTGCTTCAATTGATTACCCGCGCATGGGATCCGCAGCAGGGAGCGGTTTTGCTAAACGAGCAACCGCTCGGCCATCTGGATGAACCGACGCTGCGCCGCACCATGAGCGTGGTGCCGCAGCGCGTGCATCTCTTCAGCGCGACCCTGCGAGATAACCTGCTGCTGGCGCGGCCTGACGCCAGCGACGCTGAACTCAGCGCCGTACTGGAACAGACGGGCCTAGGCAAACTGCTGGAAGACAGCGGCCTCAATAGCTGGTTGGGCGAAGGTGGCCGCCAACTGTCCGGTGGTGAACTGCGTCGTCTGGCAATCGCCCGCGCGCTGCTGCACGATGCGCCGCTGATGCTGCTGGATGAACCCACTGAAGGGCTGGACGCCACGACTGAAAGCCAGATCCTCGATTTACTGGCAGAGTTAATGCGCGAGAAAACCGTGCTGATGGTGACGCACCGCCTGCGCGGGCTGGCGCGTTTTAATCGCATCGTGGTGATGGACAACGGGCAAATTATTGAGCAGGGTACTCACGCAGAATTGCTGTCGCAACAGGGGCGTTATTACCAGTTTAAGCAGCGTTTGTAGGCTATTATTGAGCGATTGGTAATATGAGGTAGTAGAAACATGCGCCTTGTTCAGCTCTCACGTCACTCGATAGCGTTCCCGTCCCCGGAAGGGGCGCTTCGCGAGCCGAATGGTTTACTGGCCTTAGGGGGCGATTTAAGCCCCGCTCGCCTGCTGATGGCCTATCAGCGCGGTATTTTTCCCTGGTTCTCACCTGGCGACCCTATTTTATGGTGGTCGCCCGATCCGCGTGCGGTGTTATGGCCAGATACCTTTCACGTTAGCCGCAGCATGAAACGCTTTCACAGTCGCTCACCTTATCGCATCACGCTGAATTATGCGTTTGGCCAGGTGATTGAAGGCTGCGCGCAGGGCCGCAACGAAGGCACCTGGATAACCACCGGCATCGTACAGGCCTATCATCGCCTGCACGAACTGGGGCATGCGCACTCTATTGAAGTGTGGAAAGACGACGAACTGGTTGGCGGCATGTACGGCGTTTCGCTGGGCGCTCTCTTTTGTGGGGAATCGATGTTCAGCCGTGCGGAAAACGCCTCGAAAACGGCGCTGCTGGTATTTTGCGAGACGTTTAAACAAAGCGGTGGAAAACTCATCGACTGCCAGGTGTTGAATAGCCATACCGCCTCATTAGGCGCGGTAGAAATAGCGCGACGCGACTACCTGGAACAGCTCGATATATTACGTATGCATCGTCTGCCGGAACATTTTTGGATACCCCGGACACTCTTTTCGCCGGAAGCGTAAATGTTTTCAGCACAATCTTTGTCAGGATGATATAATTGTGCCCTGAGAGTCGCTTCTGCCTTTTGCCCCGCCGCCGTTTGGGAATCATTCGAGTCAGATCTCCCGCAGTATCTCACCCGATCTGCGTCAATTGCACGCTCTTTTCGCGCGGCGTTGGGGTAATGCGCAAAAACGACTTTCGGCGATTCATTCGCAAAATCTTTACTTACTTGATGAAGTTCGGCATTATCTTGCCGGTTAAAAACTATGGTAGTGATACCCCGAGGACTAGATGGCCAAAGAAGACAATATTGAAATGCAGGGTACCGTACTTGATACGTTGCCTAACACTATGTTCCGCGTAGAACTTGAAAACGGTCACGTGGTAACTGCGCACATCTCCGGTAAAATGCGCAAAAACTACATCCGCATTCTGACGGGCGACAAAGTGACTGTTGAGTTGACCCCGTACGACCTGAGCAAAGGCCGCATTGTCTTCCGTAGTCGCTGATCGTTCCTGAGCCCTTTTAGTGGCAACCAGATGCTGAAAGGCCGGGGAAATCCCCGGCCTTTTCCGTTTGTGGGATAATTGACTGCCTGCGCGGCAGTATATCGTCCAGAACGACTTTCTGAGCTGCATGTGCGGCAGTGAACTGAACCTAAAACACTCTAGGATATTGTTAACCTTAGACTTAACGCTCAGGTCTCCCTTTTGACCCTATTTTTCATGCCCCATTCCCTCGGAATAACAATCAATAACTTAAAAACACGCCCCAAAAAAGGGTTCCCAGATCATTCCCGCACCCACAAAAAAGCCGGGCTGTCTCCAGTCCGGCTTTTGATTGAAACGATGTGCTAAGCGACTTGCCGGATGCGGCGTAAACGCCTTATCCGGCCTACAGGTTCGTGCATATTCAATAGATTGCTGCTTCCCCGTAGGCCCGATAAGCTTGCGCATCGGGCATTTCAACCGTCGCTAATAGCTTCAAAGAAATCAATGCGCCGCTTCCGGTTTGTGCTTTTGTGCACTCTGGAACCCGTAGGTCAGCTCATTTTTCTCTTTATCGAGCGCCACCGTCACCTGGCCGCCATCCACCAGCGAGCCGAACAGCAGCTCGTTCGCCAGCGGTTTTTTCAGGTTGTCCTGAATCACGCGGGCCATCGGGCGGGCACCCATGGCGCGGTCGTAGCCTTTCTCCGCCAGCCAGTCGCGGGCTTCCTGAGTGACTTCCAGCGACACGCCTTTCTGATCCAACTGCACCTGCAGCTCGACGATAAACTTATCGACAACCTGATGGATAACCTCGGTAGAGAGGTGATCGAACCAGATAATGTTGTCCAGACGGTTGCGGAATTCCGGCGTAAAGATCTTTTTGATCTCTTCCATCGCATCAGTGCTGTTATCCTGGTGGATAAGGCCGATGGATTTACGCTCGGTTTCACGCACCCCGGCGTTGGTGGTCATCACCAGCACCACGTTGCGGAAGTCGGCTTTGCGGCCATTGTTATCGGTCAGCGTGCCGTTGTCCATGACCTGCAACAGCAGGTTAAAGACGTCAGGGTGCGCTTTCTCGATTTCATCAAGCAGCAGTACCGCGTGTGGATGTTTGATAACCGCATCCGTGAGCAGGCCGCCCTGGTCAAAGCCAACGTATCCCGGAGGCGCACCAATCAGGCGGCTCACCGTATGGCGTTCCATATATTCGGACATATCAAAGCGCAGCAGTTCAATGCCCATCGCTTTTGCCAGTTGGACCGTCACCTCGGTTTTCCCGACCCCGGTTGGCCCGGCGAACAGGAATGAACCGACCGGACGATGATCGTGGCCGAGACCGGCACGGCTCATCTTGATCGCTTCGGTTAACGCGTCGATAGCTTTATCCTGACCAAACACCAGCATTTTCAGGCGATTGCCCAGCGTCTTCAGCGTATCGCGATCGCTCTGGGAGACGCTTTTCTCCGGGATACGCGCGATGCGCGCGACCACGGATTCAATGTCTGCCACGTTGATCGTTTTCTTACGCTTGCTGACAGGCATCAGGCGCGCACGCGCACCCGCTTCATCAATCACGTCAATGGCTTTATCCGGCAAATGACGGTCGTTGATGTATTTCACCGCCAGCTCGACCGCCGCACGTACTGCTTTCGCGGTATAGCGCACGTCATGGTGAGCTTCATACTTCGGTTTCAGGCCGTTGATAATCTGCACGGTTTCCTCGACAGAAGGTTCGGTAATGTCGATTTTCTGGAAACGACGCGCCAGGGCACGGTCTTTCTCGAAGATGTTGCTGAATTCCTGGTAGGTGGTTGACCCCATTACCCGAATTTTACCGCTGGAGAGCAGCGGTTTAATCAGGTTAGCAGCATCCACCTGGCCGCCCGACGCCGCACCCGCACCAATAATGGTGTGGATTTCGTCGATGAACAGAATGCTGTTGTTGTCCTGCTCCAGCTGTTTGAGCAACGCTTTGAAGCGTTTTTCAAAATCACCGCGATATTTAGTCCCTGCCAGCAGCGAGCCAATATCGAGCGAATAGATGGTACAGTCGGCCATGATTTCCGGCACGTCACCGCGAACGATGCGCCATGCCAGACCTTCGGCAATCGCGGTTTTACCCACGCCGGACTCCCCCACCAGCAGCGGGTTGTTTTTACGGCGACGGCAGAGCACCTGAATGGTACGCTCCAGCTCTTTGTCGCGACCAATCAGCGGGTCAATACCGCCGACGCGAGCAAGCTGGTTAAGGTTGGTGGTGAAGTTTTCCATACGTTCCTCCCCGCCTGCTTGCTCTTCATTGTTCGGGGCCGGGCTTCCGGAGTCGGAAGACTGGCTCGGTTCGTCTTTACGCGTACCGTGAGAAATAAAGTTGACCACATCAAGGCGGCTCACTTCATGTTTGCGCAGAAGATACGCAGCTTGCGACTCCTGCTCGCTGAAAATGGCAACCAGAACATTTGCGCCGGTCACTTCGCTACGGCCAGAAGACTGGACGTGGAACACCGCACGTTGCAGAACACGCTGGAAGCTGAGCGTCGGCTGTGTGTCGCGCTCTTCTTCACTGACCGGCAGCACCGGCGTGGTTTGTTCGATGAAGGCTTCGAGTTCCTGACGCAGCGCGACCAGGTCTACAGAACACGCTTCCAGCGCTTCACGGGCCGATGGGTTGCTAAGCAGTGCCAGCAGCAAGTGCTCGACGGTCATAAACTCATGACGGTGCTCGCGCGCTCTGGCGAAAGCCATGTTTAAACTGAGTTCCAGTTCTTGATTGAGCATAGGCACCTCCCCCAATTTTCATGCCTGATTTCAGGCTTTTTCCAGCGTACACAACAATGGATGCTCGTTCTCCCTCGCGTATTTGTTCACCATGGCTACTTTGGTTTCTGCCACCTCGGCAGTGAAAACACCACAAATAGCTTTACCCTGATAGTGAACCGTGAGCATGAGTTGTGTGGCACGTTCTACATCATAAGAAAAGAATTTTTGTAACACGTCAATAACAAACTCCATTGGCGTGTAGTCATCATTGACTAAAATCACTTTATACATCGATGGGGGTTTCAGCCCATCCTGTAGTTTGTCTTCCGTTAGCTGGTCAAAATCCAGCCAGTCTCTGCTCTTACTCATTGTCAGTCATCATCTTCGGTGGCAAGTGCGCAGTCGCTGACCTCTGTTTATACAGGTACTAAATCTACTGTAGATCATAGATAACTATCACCTATAGCTGTCATTAGCGAACTCTGTCACATTCCCGTCAATAGCGTTAACTGCTTCAAATTTTGATTCATTTTCCGCCCATCTAGGCCTTCAAACCCTTGACGCTTCGCGCGAAAACTCTAAATTGTAGTGGCGAGAGTTGGCGAGGTTTTAAACAACTCCTGACTCCACCACCGGTTCATTCCATCTACATATAAGAGTTACGAAGGATGTCGAAGTATGGAAATGGGTACTGTTAAGTGGTTCAACAATGCCAAAGGGTTTGGTTTTATCTGCCCGGAAGGCGGTGGCGATGACATATTCGCCCATTACTCCACCATTCAGATGGATGGTTACAGAACGCTAAAAGCCGGGCAATCGGTCCAGTTTGATGTTCATGAAGGCCCGAAGGGTAACCACGCCAGCGTGATTATTCCCGTCGTCGAGGCAGAAACTGCCGCGTAGCCTTCACGCTTCATTGTGTACATCCCGCCGTCAAAATGCCAGTCCCTTCGACTGGCATTTTTCTTTTACTCCCGCGCCAGCGCATCCACCGGATCAAGCCGTGCCGCATTGCGCGCGGGCAACCAGCCAAACAGCACGCCGGTGAGCGTTGAACAGATAAATGCCGTGAGCAGCGCGACGGGTGAAAAACCAATTTCCCAACCAGGTAAAATCAGTTGCAGCGCCAGCGCTATCATTAAGGATAGCGTCACACCTAAGGCTCCGCCTACCAGACACACCAAAACGGCTTCAATCAAAAATTGTTGCAGCACATTGCTGGCCCGTGCGCCCACCGCCATACGAATGCCGATTTCGCGCGTTCTCTCGGTCACCGACACCAGCATGATATTCATCACGCCAATACCGCCGACCACCAGCGAGATGACTGCCACCAATGTCAGAAACAGCTGTAGTGTATGTGTGGTGCGTTCCGCCGTTTTCAAGACGCTGTCCATATTCCAGACGAAGAAATCTTTTTTGCCATGGCGAAGATTGAGCAACCGTGTAAGCTGCTGCTCGGCAAAACTGCTGTCGTAGCCCTCTTTCACACGTACCGTGATCGAATTGAGCCACGACTGCCCCATCACGCGTCCCGCCATCGTTGAGTAAGGCAGCCAGACGCGCAAAATCGTGCTGCTGCCAAACATCGACTGCTTTTCATCTGCCACGCCGATTACCGTGGCGGGCATATTCCCGACCAGAATAATTTCGCCGACCACGCTGGTTTTATTCGGGAAAAGCTGGCGACGGGTGTTGTTGTCCAGCACCACGACCTGCGCGCGCTCAGCGGCCTGAATCGCGTTAAAGGTGTTGCCTTCGCTAAAGGTCATGCCGTAGACGTTAAAGTATTGCTGACCAATACCCTGCACGCTGGCGGCGACATCAATATTGCCCGCGCGTAACCGTAGATTTTTTGATACCGCAGGCGTAACCGAACTCACCCATGACTGTTTTTCAATTGCCAGCAGGTCGTCATATTTCAGCGATTGTTGATACTGCGGGTCATCGTCGCCAAAATCTTTA
Organism: uncultured Pseudocitrobacter sp.; assembly: GCA_913778145.1. Classification (GTDB taxonomy): domain Bacteria; phylum Pseudomonadota; class Gammaproteobacteria; order Enterobacterales; family Enterobacteriaceae; genus Pseudocitrobacter. The sequence goes on along the minus strand of CAJYVI010000059.1, from coordinate 20,075 downwards.
CCGGGATACACATCAATCGTGTTGGTACCAATAGAGCGGATATCCGCCAGCACCATCTGTTTTGCCGCATCGCCCACCACCACAATCGACACCACTGAGGCAATACCGATAATAATGCCGAGCATGGTTAACAGCGTGCGCATTTTATTGGCCGCCAGTGCGCGCCACGCCATCGATAGCGCTTCGCGGAAGCTGTTGCTGAACTGCCGCCAGCCGGAGACGTGCTCGCCGTTCAGGCGTCGCGCTTCGCCCGTCGCCGCTTTTGCCGGAGGGTTGCGTAAAATCTCACCGTCATGAATTTCGATTACCCGCTCGGCCTGCGCAGCGACCTGCGGGTCGTGGGTGACGATTATAATGGTGTGCCCCTGCTCCTTGAGGTGGTGCAGAATCGCCATCACCTCTTCGCCGGAACGGCTATCCAGCGCACCGGTCGGTTCATCCGCGAGGATCACCTGCCCGCCGTTCATCAGTGCACGGGCAATACTTACGCGCTGCTGCTGGCCGCCGGAAAGCTGTGAAGGCGCGTAATCAACACGCTCCTCCAGCCCCAAACGTTTAAGTAATTCCGCCGCACGCGTAAGGCGCGCTTTACGTTCCATACCCGCATACACCGCGGGCACTTCCACGTTCAGCACCGCCGTCAAATGCGAGAGCAAATGATAACGCTGGAAGATAAAACCAAAGTGTTCGCGGCGCAGTTGCGCCAGCGCGTCGCTATCGAGCGTGGCGACGTCAACGCCTGCCACACGGTAGGTGCCGCTGGACGGTTTATCGAGGCAGCCGATGATATTCATCAGCGTGGATTTCCCGGAGCCGGACGCGCCAACAATCGCCACCATCTCCCCGGCGTTGATCTCCAGCGTAATGCCTTTCAGGACCTCGACGCTCCCGTCACCGGAAGGATAACTACGGCGAATGTCCGTGAGCTGCAGCAGCGCCGTCATTTCGCGGCTCCCGCTTTGCCCTCACCAATAATCACTTCGTCGCCCGCTTCCAGACCTTTCGCAATTTCCACTTCCGTGTCGTTGCGCGAACCAATGGATACTTCGCGCGGTTTCACCTCACCGTTACGCAGCAGGCGCACGGTATAGCGGTTATCGCCCACGCTGTCGCCCAGCGCACTCAACGGAATGGTTAGTACGTTTTTCACGCCGGTGAGCTGAATATGTACCTGCGCAGTCATATCCAGACGCAATACGCCCTGCGGATTAGGCACTTCAAAACGTGCATGATAGAAAATGGCATCATTGACTTTCTCAGGCGTCGGCAGAATATCTTTCAGCGTGCCTTCATAGCGCGTCAGCGGATCGCCAAGAACGGTAAACCAGGCTTTTTGCCCTGGCTTGAGGTGGATGACGTCCGCTTCGGAGACCTGCGCTTTCACCAGCATGGTACTAAGGTCCGCCAGCGTCAGGATGTTTGGCGCTTGCTGCGCTGCAATCACCGTTTGCCCTTGCAGGGTGGTAATTTGCGTGACTTCCCCGGCCATTGGCGCGACGATTCGCGTATAGTCGAGGTTGGTTTTGGCCGTATCCAGTGACGCTTGATTACGTTTGATTTGCGCGTCAATCGTGCCGATTTGCGCCTGCTTCACTGCCAGCTCGGTCGTCGCGGTATCCAGATCCTGACGTGAAATCGCCTGAGTTTTCGCCAGCTGCTGTTGACGTGCCAGCGTCACCTGCGCCAGCTTACGCTCGGCTTCCGCCTGAGCACGTTGAGCACGCAGTTCCATTAGCGTCGCTTCAACTTCTCTAATCTGGTTTTCAGCCTGCTCCGGGTCAATCACCCCCAGCAGTTGCCCTTTTTTGACTTTGTCGCCAATCTCGACGGAGAGCGTTTTTAACTGCCCGCTTACCTGCGCACCAACGTCAACTTTACGCAGCGCATCAAGCTTGCCCGTCGCCAGAACGCTTTGTTCCAGTTCACCCGGACGAACGATCAGCGTTTGATACTGCGGCAGCGGCGCATTCAGCGTACGCCAAATAGCCATCAGCCCCGCGACGATCGCTATCGCGAGGAGAATATAACGTTTTTTTATTTTTCCCTTAATACGCATACCTATCCTGATATTTATCGTTGTTTCAGCCAGAGTGAGAGCATCAACATCAACCGTTACTAAACAAACAAGTAAAGGTGAACAGGGTAACAGAGTTATTGAGAATTGGTTAAGTTTGCCAGTGGTGAAATCAACTTATCATCCATTACGCGGATTGCTGATATGTTGCAAACCACTGAAAATTCCCATTACCCAACGCTCCCTACCTCCAGCCTTGGTCTGTTTTTCTGCTTATGGAGCGGGCTTTGGCGCCCCGGTAAGTTCTGGCACCAGCGCAGTTTCCGTAGAAAATTTATGCTGCGTTCGCTGTGGATGCCGCGTTTATCCCGCCAATGGATGGCCGAAATGGCAAAATGGCCGGACCTCGAACGTCTGCTGTTGATTCAGCCGCGCCTGCCGGTCCGCCTGCACCGCCCTTATCTGGCCGTTAATCTGGATCGCCAGCAGTTGCTGGATGCGTTGCGCTACCACTATCGCACCCTGCGTCAGGCCCTGACCACGGATGAGTTACAGCGCTACTTCGCCCATTCGGGTATTCCGCTGGCGGAAATCGAAGGCAAAGAAGGTGAAATCTACACGCTGCATTTTGCGTCCGTTATCTCGCTGGATAAAGAGGGAGAAAGCACGATTCTGCTGCGCAACGCGCGTAATGAAATGCTGGCGGAAATCACCTTTACCATTTGTGAATATGACGGCAAACGTACGCTGTTTATTGGCGGCTTGCAGGGCGGAAAAACCGAGCAGTCACAGCAGGATATTCATCAGGCGACCAAAGCCTGTCACGGGTTGTTCCCGAAACGCGTGGTGATGGAAGCGGTGTGTAGCTTTGCGCAGCGCTGGCAAATGGAACAGATCCTCGCAGTCAGCAACCAGGCGCATATCTACCGCAGCCTGCGCTATCGCGATAAAGAGAAAAAGATCCACGCGGATTATGACAATTTCTGGGAAGCCGTCGGCGGCGTCAACGATGAACGCGGGTATTATCATCTACCGCTCACCATTGCCCGTAAAGACGAAGCGGATATCGCCAGTAAAAAACGTGCGGAATATCGCCGCCGTTATGCGCTGCTGGATGGCATCACCAACCAGATCCAACAGCGTTTTAATATTTAGTCGGCTTTCCCGCGCGCCAGCCAGATAACCCGCGAGAACATTTTACGCAGCAGCGTCGGCACGGCGTCCACCCCGCGCCGCCCGGCCTCCATCGCCACCTCAATGGCCAGGTCAGGTTTTGAGGAGCGATGAATCGCTTTGGTGATAACCCGACGCATGTTCATGGGGATATTTTCCGGCAACTGCGCCACCCGATGGTAGACATCCGAGAAACCCTGACGGTACATAAAATGTTCCATATCCAGCGCCGGCAACGCCGTAAGATAGTGACGTTCCTGCTCTTTATCATTATTGAGCAGGCTACGAACCGTGGCGGCATATTTCTTACCCGCCTCATCGCCATCCACCAGCACGTGCCACTCAATCCCCATTCGCCGGGCGAATTTAATCAGCGGTTTCAGGCCTGACTGGGCAAATTCGATGACCTTCACCCCTTCCGCATCAAAGTGATGACCACACTGACGCGCCAGTTCGTTAATCACCCAGGTTTCGGTTTCGCCCTCCACCAGCAGCCAGCAGCGGGCAAACAACGACGACGCGCGATTAAAGCGGATGTGGAACGAAATACGGCGGCTGTCGTCGGCGTTCATGCCGCCTGGCCCTAAACGCCACGCAGCCACGCGGGAGGATTCACGTACCAGACGGCACACGTGTTCCATTGGCGTCAGCGACAACAGCTCGCCAGAGTTGGTCGTGGTGACGCGCTGGAGCGGTAACAGATTGAGTAAATTCCATGCCACCGACAACATAATGGGATGGAGGCGCGTCTCAGGGTCTTCAATCAGCAACAGTGGGCGCGCGTCTTTATCCAGCCGTACCGTGCCTTTTGCCTGCAATAACGTCGAGAAGAGCGCGAGAAGGATCATTCGGTGGCTGCGCGCGCCAGGTTTATCAATCATGCGGTTGATGATGTCGAGATATCGCCAGCTGCGCTGTTCATCGTGCGAGCGCTGACGCATCAGGCGATGGCGTGCTTCATCCGATCCTTGTTCAGAGAAGTAGTGTTCCAGCAGTTGCACCATCGCCGACAGCCCCTGGCGAATCTGTGCATCGCTCAGATTTTGCGGGCTGGAAACCAGCTCGCGAGAGAGAAAATCAAGCTGTTGCGCGGTCACTTCGATGTCTGGCGTGTTGGGTACGGTACCAGTGCGAATGCGGCGCATAAAACGAGCATCGCGCAGACGCAGCACAGGCATCAGACGAATTAAATGACGTGCCATTTCGTCGATATCATCAAGCTCCAGCGCATGCCCTTTACAGTCGATGAAACTGCGCAGCGTCATGACGCTGTCATCCGCGCCCAGCTCGCCTTCCAGGCGGTAAAACAGACGATGATAGCCATCTTCACAGCGCGACCAGCAGTCGGTGAGCGGCCGATAACGCCGCCCCCGGTAACGCCCCGGCTCGGACTCGCGAAATGTCAGAATAATATGCAGATGATGCTCGCGCCCCTTTACATCGCCTGGGGGGAACCAGAAATCGTTACGCACAAAGTGATACAGCTCATCACGAGGAGATAACAGCAGGGTTAACGCGTCCAGCAGGCTCGATTTGCCCCAGGCGTTTTCGCCAATCAGAACGTTGTTTTGCTCAAGCATTAACGACATTCGATTAATGCCCCGAAAACCGACAATTTCTACGCGTTCAAGAAGCATGTCCCCCTCCGTTCAGCTATCACATTTTCCTTCTGTTATCGGCAGTATATACGCAAAAACATTCAAGTTGCGTCAAGGCGTTAAGAGAGTGTGGCATTGATACGAATCCGGACCGCCCGAACACGATGCCACGCGGTTTCGAAATAGCACAAAAATGGGATAGCAAACAGACAATGCGGCCAATGAATATTCTTAAAAAGATGCGCTACACTCTATTCAACCACCCTGACTGTTTAAGGAATAACATCACATTGCCTTACATCAAATTTAACGTACAAATTTAACTGGTGAAGGGATGGCAACGTTTTTAAAATAACGACTTCTATACTCAGCCTTATTCTGTTGGCATTGCGGTGATTCTGTTCACTTTCCCTGCCAGCAGATGCGTCGTGGGTATAAATTGTGTCGTCACCCCTTTCTGACGATAAATAATGTACAGAGAGAATTTTCTCATCCTGTACGTGCTTTTTTATTGAGGTGGTTATGTTTAGAAAATTAGCTGCAGAGTTCTTCGGTACTTTCTGGCTGGTGTTTGGTGGTTGCGGTAGCGCCGTTCTGGCTGCGGCATTCCCGGAACTGGGTATCGGTTTCGCGGGCGTGGCGCTGGCATTCGGTCTGACCGTGCTGACCATGGCGTTCGCTGTTGGTCATATCTCCGGCGGTCACTTTAACCCGGCCGTTACGCTGGGCCTGTGGGCGGGCGGTCGTTTCCCGGCGAAAGACGTTATCGGCTACATCGTGGCGCAGGTTATCGGCGGTATCGTCGCTGCGGCAGTGCTGTATCTGGTGGCCAGCGGTAAAGCCGGCTTCGATGCGGCGGCAAGCGGCTTTGCCTCTAACGGCTATGGCGAACACTCACCGGGCGGCTTCTCTATGCTTTCCGCTATCGTCATTGAAATCGTGCTGACCTGCGGCTTCCTGCTGGTTATTCACGGCGCGACCGACAAACATGCACCGGCTGGCTTTGCACCGATCGCGATCGGCCTGGCGCTGACGCTGATTCACCTGATCAGCATCCCGGTGACCAACACTTCTGTTAACCCGGCGCGTAGCACCGCGGTGGCTATCTTCCAGGGCGGTTGGGCGCTGCAACAGCTGTGGCTGTTCTGGGTTATGCCGATTATCGGCGGTATCCTCGGTGGCCTTATCTACCGTACGCTGCTGGAAAAACGCGACTAATTTACGCTTTGTTCTTGCCGGATGCGGCGTAAACGCCTTATTCGGCCTACAAAATAGTGCAAATTCAATAAATTGCAGAAAATTTGTAGGCCTGATAAGCGCAGCGCATCAGGCAATGTTGCGTTTGTCATCAGTCTCAAGCCCGCTATGCGGGCTTTTTTTGTGTCCGATGGCGCTGCGCTTACTACCACCGGGCAGGTTTGATATTTAATGCCAATTTCGGTAGTGTCATTGCCGCTTAATCCACACTCAAGGAATAGACCGCTCATGTTGTCGGGACTGCTGATCATTCTCGTACCCCTGATTCTGGGTTACCTGATCCCCCTTACCCATCGCCCCACGCTCCAGCTGATTAATCGCCTGCTAAGCTGGATCGTTTATGTGATTCTCTTTTTGATGGGCGTGAGCCTGGCGTTTCTCGATAATCTGGCCAGCAATCTGTTAGCTATTTTCTACTATTCCTCTATCAGTATTGTGGTTATTTTGTTGTGTAATATTGCGGCACTTTTCTGGCTGGAAAGGTCGTTACCCTGGCGTCATCACCATCAGCAGGAAAAATTACCTTCACGCCTGGCGATGGCCCTGGAATCATTAAAACTGTGCTTTGTGGTAGTCGGTGGCTTTATCGTAGGCTTAAGCGGCATGCCATTTTTACAACATGCCACTGCTGCCAGCGAATATACGCTGATATTTCTTTTGTTCCTGGTGGGTATTCAACTGCGAAATAGCGGGATGACGCTGAAACAGATTGTCCTTAACCGCCGTGGGATGATTATTTCTGTAATGGTAATGGCGAGTTCTTTAATTGGCGGAGCCATTAATTCTCTGATTCTGGGCCTGCCCTTAAAAACCGGGCTGGCAATGGCATCCGGGTTTGGCTGGTACTCCCTTTCCGGCATTATGACCACCGACGCTTTTGGCCCGGTAATTGGCAGCGCCACCTTCTTTAACGATCTGGCGCGTGAACTGATTGCCATTATGCTCATTCCAGCGCTGGTACAACGCAGCCGCTCGACGGCGCTGGGTTTATGCGGCGCCACGTCAATGGACTTTACGCTCCCCGTTCTTCAGCGCTCCGGCGGCGTGGAAATGGTGCCCCCCGCGATCGTTCACGGTTTTGTATTAAGCCTGCTGGTTCCCCTGCTGATGGCCTTCTTCACCGCCTGATTACCCCCATGGCGGTAGCCTTCGCTGCCGCCAAAATTGCGCTAAATCAACCTCCCTTTAACTAGCCATAAAAACCGCTTTTCAAGCCTATGGCACAGGCTTACCCTTAAACATGTATATTAAATATAACTTTAAAAAAGGTGTGACCATGTTTTGTGTGCAATGTGAACAAACCATCCGTACTCCGGCAGGAAACGGCTGCGCGTACTCGCAGGGTATGTGCGGTAAAACCGCCGAAACGTCCGATCTTCAGGACCTGCTGATTGCCGCTCTGCAAGGGCTCTCCGCCTGGGCGGTGAAAGCGCGTGAATACGGCATCATCAACCACGATATTGATAACTTTGCGCCGCGCGCGTTCTTCTCCACGCTGACCAATGTTAACTTCGATTCCCCGCGCATCGTGGCGTATGCCCGCGAAGCGATCGCCCTTCGCGAAGCGCTGAAAGCGCAGGTGTTGAGCGCCAATCCGGCAGCGACCGTAACCAACCCGATGGCTGACCTGCAACTGGTGAGCGACGACCTGGGCGCACTGCAGCAGCAGGCTGCCGAATTTACCCCGAACAAAGACAAAGCGGCGATTGGCGAGAACATCCTCGGCCTGCGTCTGCTGTGCCTGTATGGCCTGAAAGGTGCGGCAGCTTATATGGAGCACGCACACGTTCTGGGGCAGTACGACAACGACATCTACGCGCAGTACCACAAAATTATGGCCTGGCTGGGCACCTGGCCGACCGATATGAACGCTCTGCTGGAGTGCTCAATGGAAATCGGCCAGATGAACTTCAAAGTTATGAGCATTCTGGACGCCGGTGAAACCACCAAATATGGTCACCCGACGCCGACTCAGGTCAACGTCAAAGCGACCGAAGGGAAATGTATTCTGATTTCCGGTCACGACCTGAAAGACCTCTACAATCTGCTGGAACAAACCGAAGGCACCGGCGTTAACGTCTATACCCACGGTGAAATGTTGCCGGCACACGGCTACCCGGAACTGCGTAAATTCAAACATCTGATCGGCAACTACGGCAGCGGCTGGCAGAATCAGCAGGTGGAATTCGCCCGCTTCCCTGGCCCGATTGTGATGACCTCAAACTGCATCATCGACCCAACCGTTGGCGCATACGATGACCGCATCTGGACCCGCAGCATCGTCGGCTGGCCGGGCGTGAGCCACCTCGAAGGTGACAACTTCGGCCCGGTTATCGCCCAGGCGCAGCAGATGGCAGGCTTCCCGTACAGCGAAATCCCACACCTGATCACCGTTGGTTTCGGTCGCCAGACGCTGCTGGGCGCCGCGGATACCCTGATTGATCTGGTGAGCCGTGAAAAACTGCGTCACATCTTCCTGGTCGGCGGTTGCGATGGCGCGCGCGGCGAACGTAACTACTTCACCGATTTCGCCACCAGTGTGCCGGACGATTGCCTGATCCTGACCCTGGCATGCGGGAAATACCGCTTCAACAAACTGGACTTCGGCGATATCGAAGGTCTGCCGCGTCTGGTGGATGCCGGTCAGTGTAACGATGCGTACTCCGCAATTATCCTGGCGGTAACGCTGGCGGAAAAACTGGGCTGTGGCGTCAATGACCTGCCGCTCTCTCTGGTGCTCTCCTGGTTCGAACAGAAAGCGATTGTGATTCTGCTAACTCTGCTGTCGCTGGGCGTGAAAAACATCGTTACTGGCCCAACCGCACCGGGCTTCTTCACGCCGGACCTGCTGGCAATCCTCAACGAGAAGTTTGGTCTGCGTTCGGTGACCACCGTTGAAGAAGATATGAAGCAACTGCTGAGCGCGTAAGGAGTAAACGATGACGATGCCAACCCCTCAATGTCCGTGGCGGATGCAGGTACACCACATCCATCAGGAAACGCCGGATGTGTGGACGCTGTCGCTGCTGTGCCACGACTACTATCCGTACAGCCCTGGCCAGCATGCGCTGGTGAGCGTGGGTAACTCGGCCGACACCCTGCGCGCGTATACCCTCTCATCGACGCCGGGCGTGAGCGAATACATTACGCTGACCGTTCGTCGTATCGACGATGGCGCAGGCTCCCAGTGGCTGACCCGCGATGTCAAACGCGGTGATTACATCTGGCTGTCTGATGCGATGGGCGAGTTTACCTGTGACAATGAGCCGAACGACCGTTTCCTGCTGCTGGCAGCCGGTTGCGGGGTGACGCCGATCATGTCGATGCGTCGCTGGTTGGCAAAATATCGCCCGCAGGCTGACGTGCAGGTAATCTTCAATATTCGCTCGCCGCAGGATGTGATTTTCGCAGACGAATGGCGCAACTACCCGGTCACGCTGGTGGCGGAAAACAATGCCACCCACGGGTTTGTCTCTGGCCGTTTAAGCCGCGAACTGCTGGAAAGCGTGCCGGATATTGCCTCGCGCACCGTGATGACCTGTGGCCCCGCGCCGTACATGGACATGGTGGAAAAAGAGGTGAAAGCGCTCGGCGTGACCCGCTTCTTTAAAGAGAAGTTCTTCACGCCGGTGGCCGACGCCGTTACCAGCGGGCTGAAATTCACCAAACTGCAACCGGCACAGGAATTCTACGGCCCGGTAGGCACGACGCTTTTGGAAGCAATGGAAAGCAACAACGTGCCGGTTCAGGCCGCTTGCCGCGCGGGCGTGTGCGGCTGCTGCAAAACCAAAGTGGTGTCTGGCGATTACACCGTCACCAGTACCATGACGCTTAGCGAACAGGAAATCGCAGACGGCTATGTGCTGGCGTGCTCTTGCCATCCGCAGGGTGATTTAGTGCTGGCGTAAACGTCTGGAACTGCCAAAACAGAAACGGTCATCGGAAACGATGACCGTTTTTTTATGTATTGACATAAAACCATACAAATCAAAGGGAAAATAAAAAGCACAACCGCCATCTTTGACTAAACTTGTTAGCGATATCACATTTCAGGAGATGGAAAACCATGAAGCAAACCGTTGCTGCTTACATTGCCAAAACCCTTGAACAGGCAGGCGTTAAACGCATCTGGGGCGTCACCGGCGACTCGTTAAACGGTCTGAGTGACAGCCTCAACAGAATGGGCACTATCGACTGGATGCCCACACGTCACGAAGAAGTTGCCGCCTTTGCTGCGGGCGCAGAAGCACAGCTCACTGGCGAACTCGCCGTCTGCGCCGGGTCATGCGGGCCAGGTAACCTGCATTTAATCAACGGCTTGTTTGATTGTCATCGCAACCACGTGCCGGTGCTGGCGATTGCCGCACATATCCCGTCGAGCGAAATCGGCAGCGGCTATTTCCAGGAAACACATCCACAAGAACTTTTCCGCGAATGCAGCCACTACTGCGAGCTGGTTTCGTCACCCGAACAAATTCCCCAGGTGCTGGCGATTGCTATGCGTAAAGCCGTGCTGAATCGCGGTGTATCGGTGGTAGTGCTTCCGGGCGACGTGGCGCTCAAAGCCGCGCCGGAAAGCGCCAGCAGCCACTGGTATCACGCCCCGCTTCCGGTGGTGACGCCCGCTGAAGCAGAACTTGATAAACTGGCGCAACTGCTGCGCTACTCCAGCAATATCGCCTTCCTGTGCGGCAGCGGCTGTGCCGGGGCGCATAAAGAGCTGGTCGAATTCGCGGCCAAACTGAAAGCGCCGATTGTTCACGCCCTGCGCGGTAAAGAGCACGTCGAGTACGACAACCCTTACGATGTGGGCATGACCGGGCTGATTGGCTTCTCATCGGGCTTCCACGCCATGATGAACGCCGACACGCTGATCCTGCTCGGCACACAGTTCCCGTATCGCCCGTTCTACCCAACAGATGCAAAAATCATCCAGATTGATATCAACCCCGCCAGCATTGGCGCGCACAGTAAGGTTGATATGGCGCTGGTTGGCGATATTAAATCGACACTCCGCGCCCTGCTGCCGAAGCTGGAAGAGAAAACCGATCGCCGCTTCCTGGATAAAGCGCTGGAGCACTATCGCGATGCGCGCAAGGGGCTTGATGACCTCGCCAAACCCAGCGATAAAGCCATTCACCCGCAGTATCTGGCGCAGCAAATCAGCCATTTCGCTGCCGATGATGCCATCTTCACCTGCGATGTCGGCACGCCAACCGTCTGGGCCGCGCGTTACCTGAAAATGAACGGCAAGCGCCGCCTCATCGGTTCGTTTAACCACGGTTCGATGGCGAATGCCATGCCGCAGGCGCTGGGCGCACAGGCAACTCACCCTGGCCGTCAGGTGGTAGCGATGTGCGGCGACGGCGGATTTAGCATGCTGATGGGCGATTTTCTCTCCGTTGTGCAGATGAAACTGCCGGTGAAAATTTTCGTCTTTAACAACAGCGTACTCGGCTTTGTGGCGATGGAAATGAAAGCGGGCGGTTACCTCACCGATGGCACCGAGCTGCACGACACCAATTTCGCCCGCATCGCCGAAGCCTGCGGTATTCCGGGCATCCGCGTAGAAAAATCTGCTGACGTCGATGAAGCGATTCAGAAAGCGTTCAGCATCGACGGCCCGGTGCTGGTCGATGTGGTGGTCGCCAAAGAAGAGCTGGCAATGCCGCCGCAGATTAAACTGGAGCAGGCTAAAGGCTTCAGCCTTTACATGCTGCGCGCCATTATTAACGGACGCGGCGATGAAGTAATGGAGCTAGCGAAAACCAACTGGCTCAGGTAAAACTATCGACATTCTCCTCAGTTACAAGGAAATGTCATGATCGATTTACGCAGTGATACCGTTACCCGGCCGAGCCGCGCCATGCTCGAAGAGATGATGGCCGCCCCGGTCGGGGATGACGTTTATGGCGACGACCCTACCGTCAATGAACTCCAGCGTTACGCTGCCAGTCTTGCCGGAAAGGACGCCGCCCTCTTTTTACCCACCGGCACCCAGGCGAACCTGGTGGCGCTGCTCAGCCACTGCGAGCGCGGTGAGGAGTACATCGTCGGCCAGGGTGCGCATAACTATCTGTATGAAGCTGGCGGCGCGGCGGTGCTGGGCAGTATTCAGCCGCAGCCGATTGACGCCGCTGCAGATGGCACGCTGCCGCTCGATAAAGTGGCGGCGAAAATTAAAGCCGATGATATTCACTTTGCACGCACCAAACTGCTGAGCATTGAAAACACCCATAACGGCAAAGTGCTGCCGCGCGACTATCTGCGCCAGGCGTGGGAATTCACCCGTGAACGTCAGCTCGGGCTGCACGTCGACGGCGCACGTATTTTCAACGCCGTGGTGGAGTATGGATGTGAGTTGAAAGAGATCGCGCAGTATTGCGATTCGTTCACTATTTGCCTCTCAAAAGGTCTCGGCACGCCCGTCGGCTCATTGCTGGTCGGCAATCATGACTACATCAAACGTGCAATGCGCTGGCGTAAAATGACCGGCGGCGGTATGCGTCAGGCCGGGATTCTGGCCGCCGCCGGGCTTTATGCGTTGAAAAATAACGTCGCACGTTTGCAGGACGATCACGACAATGCTGCCTGGCTGGCAGAGCAACTGCGAGAAATCGGCGCGGACGTGATGCGCCATGACACCAACATGCTGTTTGTCCGCGTGGGCGACGCGCAGGCTGCGGCGCTGGGCGTGCATATGCGCGAACGTGATGTGCTGATTAATGCCTCGCCAATTGTGCGTCTGGTGACGCATCTTGACATCAGCCGCGAGCAGCTTCACGACGTGGTCAGCCACTGGAAAGCGTTTTTAGCCCAATAAGGAGAGTGACGTGCCGCAAACCGTTTTAGTCCTCGGTGCAAGTGGGTATATCGGCCAGCATCTGGTGGCGGAACTGAGCGCGCGCGGCTACACCGTGCGTGCGGCGGCGCGGCGCATCGAACGTCTGGAAAAGCAGCAGCTTCCAGGCGTGACCTGTCATTCGCTCGATCTGGAATGGCCGGTTACCCTTCCCGCCCTGCTTGAGGGCGTAGATACACTCTATTACCTGGTGCACGGCATGGGCGAAAGCCGTGACTTTCTCGCCCATGAACGTCAGGTAGCGCTGAACGTGCGCGATGCGTTACGTCAGGTTCCCGTTAAGCAGATAATCTTTTTAAGCTCATTACAGGCTCCCGCACACAAACAATCCGAGCATCTGCGCGCCCGTCAGGCAACCGGAGATATCCTGCGTGAAGCGGGCATTCCGCTCACCGAACTGCGCGCCGGGATCATTGTCGGCGCAGGCTCTGCTGCTTTCGAAGTGATGCGCGATATGGTTTACAACCTGCCCGTGCTGACGCCGCCGCGCTGGGTGCGCTCGCGCACGACGCCGATTGCCCTGGAAAACCTGCTGGTCTATCTGGCGGGGTTGCTGGAGCATCCGGCCTCAGAGCATCGCGTTTTAGAAGCGGCAGGCCCGGAAGAGCTGACCTATCAGCAGCAATTTGAGCGCTTTATGGCGGTAAGCGGGCGTCATCGTCTGTTAATTCCCATTCCTTTCCCGACAAGCTGGATCTCGGTGTGGTTCTTAAACGTGATCACCTCTGTCCCGCCGACGATTGCAAAAGCGCTGATCCAGGGTTTAAAGCACGATCTTCTGGCAGACGATCGCGAGCTTCGCGCGTTGATCCCGCAAAAACTGACCACGTTTGATGACGCCGTGCGCCAGACGCTGGAAGAGGAAAAGAAGCTGGTGAACTCCAGCGACTGGGGCTACGACGAACACGCGTTTGCCCGCTGGCGGCCTGAGTATGGCTATTTTGCCAAACAGGCGGGTTATACGGTCAAAACCCCGGCAAGCCTCGCGGCCTTGTGGCAGGTAGTGAATCGACTGGGCGGTCGCGAAGGTTATTTCTTTGGCAATTTTCTGTGGAAGACGCGCGCCGCTATGGATTTGCTGGTGGGGCATAAACTGGCGAAAGGCCGCCCGGCGCACGCGCGGCTGAAAACGGGCGACAGTGTCGACAGCTGGAAAGTGATTATCGTCGAGCCAGAAAAACAACTCACGCTGCTGTTTGGCATGAAGGCACCCGGTCTGGGGCGACTCAGTTTTACGCTGGTGGATAAGGGCGATCATCGTGAACTTGACGTTCGCGCCTGGTGGCATCCGCACGGTATGCCAGGATTACTCTACTGGCTGTTAATGATCCCCGCGCATTTGTTCATTTTCCGCGGTATGGCGCGGCGAATTGCCAGGCTTGCAGAAGAAATCACGGGCAAAAAAGAGGCATAAGCTCATTTCTTCTTAGTTTCCCATTGCATGAGAGTGAAATTCACGGAAAAATGCGCACGAAATTCTTTTTACACAGTGGATTGATATGAAGGTACTGGTTACCGGCGCGACCAGCGGGCTCGGCAGAAATGCTGTCGAGTATTTGCGCAACAAAGGCATCAGCGTCAGAGCGAGCGGTCGCAATGAGGCGATGGGCAAACTGCTGGAGAAAATGGGTGCGGAGTTCGTCCACGCCGATTTAACGGAACTGGTCTCTTCTCAGGCGAAGGTGATGCTCGCCGGTGTCGATACGCTGTGGCACTGCTCCAGCTTTACGTCTCCGTGGGGAACCCAGGAAGCGTTTGACCTCGCTAACGTGCGCGCCACGCGCCGTCTTGGCGAATGGGCCGTGGCCTGGGGCGTGCGCAACTTTATTCATATCTCTTCTCCCTCACTCTATTTCGATTATCACCACCATCGCGATATCAAAGAAGATTTTCGTCCTCACCGTTTTGCCTGCGAATTTGCCCGCAGCAAGGCCGCGGGTGAAGAAGTCATCCAGTTGCTGGCACAGGCTAACCCGAATACGCGTTTCACCATTCTGCGCCCGCAAAGTATTTTCGGGCCGCACGATAAAGTGTTTATTCCGCGCCTGGCGCAAATGATGCACCACTACGGCAGCGTGCTGCTGCCGCGCGGGGGCCATGCGATGGTCGATATGACCTATTATGAAAACGTGGTACATGCCATGTGGCTGGCAAGCCAGCCTGCCTGCGACAACCTGCCGTCGGGTCGAGCCTACAACCTCACCAACGATGAACCGCGCACCTTACGCAGCATCGTTGAACGTTTAATTGATGAGCTGGAGATCAAGTGCCGGATCCGTTCCGTGCCCTACCCGATGCTGGATATGGTGGCGCGCAGCATGGAGCGTTTTGGCAATAAATCTGCCAAAGAGCCAGCACTCACCCACTATGGCGTGTCAAAGCTGAACTTTGATTTCACGCTGGATATCACCCGCGCGAAAGAAGAGCTGGGTTACGCGCCGATTGTGACGCTGAACGAAGGTATCGTGCGCACCGCCGAGTGGCTGGAAGATCACGGGAAGCTGCACCGCTAGAGGTGGAAATGCCCGATGGCGCTTCGCTTATCGGGCCTACGTTTATCAAACCTTGGCCCCCGGCACAAGCCATCACCCCTGCCCATATTTCTCCAGCAACGCTTCCGCTATCGCCTGGGTTTGCGCATCCGCTACGCCATTCCACAACGCCGGGCGGAAGTGCATCTGGAACGCCATAATCACCCTTTTCTGCTGTGCGGGCGTCATATCCGGCGTCACTTCGTAACCATAGCGGGACAACAGACCGAGTAACCCGGAGGTATCCACGGGCTGATACGGCGAGCGTCCGTTCAGATAAAACGCGACTCGTTGCGAATCCGGCCAGGCGCCGATCCCCTGGGCGGCAAGCTGCTGCCACGGGAAGAGCGGGCCGGGATCATCTTTGCGCTGCGGGGCGATGTCCGCGTGCGCCACTACGTTCTGCGGCTGGATGTCGTAACGGGCAATGATATCTTTCGCCAGCGGGATCAGCGCCTCAATCTGTGACGGCGAGAACGGTGCAAAATGCTTCACGTCCGCCGTTTTCTGCCAGCCGCGGTTCTCAAGTTCGATACCCACGGAAGTGTCGTTAATCCGCGTAGCGCCGCGCCAGAAGCTAACTCCGGCATGCCAGGCAAGTTTGTCTTCCGGCACTAATTGCCAGATACGCGGTTTCCCGTTGTGCACGGGCGGCACGTCAGGTATGAGATAATGCGAGCTGACATGTTTATCGGTGAGCGTCGCCAGCGAGACATTGAAATCGTCCGCCGTGTAGTGAATCACCAGCACTTTTACGCGTGGATACGCGGCCTGCGCCGGATGGCGGGTATCAAGCTGATACCCGGTTTTGTCTATCACGCCCTTTTCGCCCGCGCAGCCCACCAGAAGGCTCGCGAGTAAAGCCAGCGTCAGGAAACGTTTCATCGGCGCGTTTTCACCGCCGTGCCGCTGACGCTCACCATCAGCATGCTGCTGTCTTTGCCGACAGTTTCATAATCGATGTCGATGCCGACAATGGCGTCTGCACCCAGCGCTTTTGCCTGCTCGCCCAGCTCCTGAAAAGCGATTTCACGCGCTTTACGCAGCTCTTTTTCATAGGCACCGGAACGACCGCCCACGATGTCGCGAATGCCGGCGAAGAAATCGCGAAAGATATTGGCCCCGAGAATCGCTTCACCGGTGACCACGCCGCAATATTCCACAATGGTCTGGCCTTCCAGCGTCGGGGTGGTTGAGAATTGCATCGTTGTACTCCTTCTTTTAACGTTCAATGCCTTAGCGTCAATCATACACTGCCATTATCAGGCTGATACGCTATGCTTGGAAAGGGATTCCATCATAATCGTATACACAAATCCTTCAGACTGCATCGCACAAACGACACGTTTGAAGGAGGATGTGTTGAGCTGCTTAAAAGGAAAAATTATGCGCTACTCCACTCTTGCACTCCTCCTCCCTGGCGTCATGCTGCTGAGCGCCTGTACCACCGTGACGCCAGCCTTTAAAGATATCGGTACGCGAAGCGGGCCCTGCGTGGAAGGCGGGCCGGACGCCGTGGCACAAAAGTTTTACGATTATCGCATTCAGCATCGCAATAATGACCTCACGGCGCTGCGCCCTTATCTGAGCGACGATCTGGCGAAATTGCTTAATGACAACCGTAGCGACGCCAGCCACAGCGCCCTGCTGCAGTCCGATCCGTTCTCCAGCCGCACCACGCCTGCAGACAGCGCCACCGTCGCCAGCGCATCCACCATTCCAAATACCGATGCGCGCAATATTCCTCTGCGCGTCAGCCTCAAGCAGGGTACGCAAAGCTGGCAGGACGAAGTGCTGATGATTCGCGAAGGCCAGTGCTGGGCCATTGATGATGTGCGTTATCTGGGCGGCAGCGTGCATGCGCCAGCCGGTACGCTGCGCCAGTCGCTGGAAAAACGCTAACCCTCCCGTGCATCAACCATCACTTGGGTAAATTGTCTGGCATTCCGTGAGGAATGCCGACATTTCTGCCTCCCGCCTCGCCCACCCAACATTTTGTGCTAACTTTAAGTGTAACGCTGGTTTATATTTAAGTTTTAACGCACAAATATTGCATAACTATTCTGTCAAAGGTACTATTTGCGGCCTCAATTGCTGAAAACCTTCGAGAGTTTAGCAACATTTTCGTTACATAATGAGCGGTCAAAGCCGGTTTAAGCAGAAGGTTATTCTGCCGAAACCTTTGGTTACCGCAGCAACTGAGTGAGCCGCTGAACGCACGTTCAGGGTAAGTACCTACAGCTAACGCATCTTGACGAGTATCGATGAGCATTAAATTAAACGGCATTAACTGCTTCTACGGCGCGCACCAGGCGCTGTTCGACATCACGCTTGAGTGCCCGCAGGGTGAAACACTGGTACTGCTGGGGCCAAGCGGCGCGGGTAAGAGCTCGCTGCTGCGCGTGCTGAATCTCCTTGAGATGCCGCGCTCCGGCACGCTGAGCATCGCCGGTAATCATTTTGATTTCGCGAAAGCGCCGTCGGATAAAGCGATTCGCGAACTGCGCCAGAACGTCGGCATGGTGTTCCAGCAGTATAATCTCTGGCCGCATCTCACCGTTGTGCAAAACCTGATTGAAGCGCCCTGCCGCGTGCTGGGCCTGAGCAAAGAAAATGCCATGGCGCGCGCCGAGAAACTGCTCGAACGTTTACGTCTGAAGCCCTATAGCGATCGTTATCCGCTGCACCTTTCGGGTGGTCAGCAACAGCGTGTGGCAATTGCCCGCGCGCTGATGATGGAACCGCAGGTTCTGCTGTTTGATGAACCGACCGCGGCCCTCGACCCGGAAATCACCGCCCAGATCGTCAGCATTATTCGCGAACTGGCGGAAACCAACATTACACAGGTGATCGTCACCCACGAAGTGGAAGTGGCGCGTAAAACCGCCAGCCGCGTGGTGTACATGGAAAACGGCTATATTGTCGAACAGGGCGATAACAGCTGCTTTACCCATCCACAGACTGAAGCGTTTAAGAATTACCTTTCTCACTGAAGAGACCCGGGACAATGACCATGAAAAAAGTACTGATTGCCGCACTGCTCGCAAGCGTAAGTCTTTCCGCTGGCGCTGCTCAGACCATCCGTTTCGCGACCGAAGCCTCCTATCCTCCGTTCGAATCGATGGATGCGAACAACAAGATTGTTGGTTTTGACGTCGACCTGGCGAACGCGCTGTGTAAAGAGATCGATGCCACCTGCACCTTCTCCAACCAGTCTTTCGATAGCCTGATCCCGAGCCTGAAATTCCGTCGCGTTGACGCGGTAATGGCCGGGATGGACATCACGCCTGAGCGTGAAAAACAGGTTCTTTTCACCACCCCGTACTATGACAACTCTGCGCTGTTCATCGGCCAGCAGGGTAAAGTCGCCAGCATTGATGCGCTGAAAGGCAAGAAAGTGGGCGTACAGAACGGCACCACTCACCAGAAATTCATCATGGATAAACATCCGGAAATCACCACCGTGCCTTACGACAGCTATCAGAATGCGAAGCTGGATCTGCAAAACGGTCGTATCGATGCGGTCTTCGGCGACTCTGCCGTGGTGAACGAATGGCTGAAAGCCAACGACAAACTGGCGGCCATCGGCGATAAAGTGACGGATAAAGACTACTTCGGCACTGGCCTTGGCATTGCGGTTCGTCAGGGCAACACCGAGCTGCAGCAGAAATTCAACGCAGCCCTGGAAAAAGTGAAAAAAGATGGCACTTATCAAACCATCTACAGCAAATGGTTCCAGAAGTAAGATCTGATGAACGAATTTTTTCCATTAGCAAGCGCCGCCGGGATGACCGTCGGCCTTGCCGTTTGTGCTCTGGTCATCGGGCTGGCGCTGGCGATGTTCTTCGCGGTATGGGAGTCTGCAAAATGGCGTCCTGTCGCGTGGATTGGCTCGGCTATCGTGACCATTTTGCGTGGGCTGCCGGAAATTCTGGTGGTCCTGTTTATCTATTTCGGTTCCTCACAGCTGCTGCTGATGCTGTCGGACGGTTTCACGCTTAACCTTGGCGTGGTCCAAATTCCGGTGCAGATGCAGATCGAAAACTTCGACGTTAGCCCGTTCCTGTGCGGCGTGATTGCGCTGTCGCTGTTGTATGCCGCCTATGCTTCACAAACCCTGCGCGGCGCGCTGAAAGCGGTGCCGATTGGCCAATGGGAATCCGGCCAGGCGCTGGGCCTGTCGAAAGCGGCAATTTTCTTCCGCCTTGTCATGCCGCAAATGTGGCGTCATGCGCTGCCGGGGCTTGGTAACCAGTGGCTGGTGCTGCTGAAAGATACCGCGCTGGTATCGCTGATTAGCGTGAACGATTTAATGCTGCAAACCAAAAGTATCGCCACGCGTACACAGGAGCCGTTTACCTGGTATATCGTCGCGGCGGCGATTTATCTGGTGATCACCCTGCTCAGCCAGTACATCCTTAAACGCATTGACCTGCGTACCACTCGCTTCGAACGGAGACCAGGCTGATGCTCGAGTATTTACCGGAACTGATGAAAGGGCTGCACACCAGCCTGACGCTGACCGTGGCGTCCATTGCGGTGGCGCTGATCCTGTCGCTGATTTTCACCATCATCCTGACGCTAAAAACGCCGGTGCTGGTCTGGATCGTGCGCGGTTATATCACCTTGTTTACCGGCAC
>CAJYVI010000058.1 GCA_913778145.1 uncultured Pseudocitrobacter sp. | reverse complement strand
AGGCGGAACCGACTTCAGGCCGGAATAGGTGTTACGCACAATCGGCAGCAGCGAGGCGAGGAAAAGCGCCACGATAGCGGGCATATCACCAATCCCAATGACCACCATCGCCAGTGCCAGTACCGCCAGCGGCGGCAGCGTGTTACCGACGTTGAAAATCTGCATCACATATTCGGCGATACCTTTCGCCGCCGGGCGGCTTAACAGAATACCGCTGGGAATGCCGACCAGCAGGGCAAAGAACATGGAGATGAAAACAAGTTTAAGGTGTTGTTGACCCAGGTAGATAAGGTCAACCTGACGGGCTTTAATTGTGTCCAGTCCGATACCCCAGGCGAGGAGTGCGAGGACCAAAACAATCGCGCCAGCAAAGCCCATAAAGCGCATAAGGGGGGAAGCCTGCATTGCTGTGTTTCTCCCTGTTATAGGTTTTTATTAAAGCGTCATGTTTCACAGTGACGCATTTGACCTATAGCAACGCATGGCTAGCTATTCCAGAAATGAGGAGATTTACATTGCGCAGCTTTTGAACGAAATCAGTAAGTTGGTTATACGGGATAAGGGTTTGCAGGGAATGTATAGAATAGTCTTAAAAGCGAAAATAAAAAGTGACGTTGTCACAAGTGCTATGGGCCGGATAAGGCATTTTATACTTACCTTCATCCGGCACCAGGACATTATTTGTACAGTGTTTTCACAGCGACGGGTATCAATAACTGAGACTGCCACTGCGCCAGCGTCAACTGTGCTAATTCACCCAACGCCTGATAAAACGGATGATTAGCGTTAGCGACAAACTCTTGCAGAAAACGCGTGGACCACGGGAAGAGATGCCAGGCCAGCAGCTGTTCGCATAGCGTATGCTGAGCGTTTTCCGCCAGCCAGGCCGCCAGCAGCAGCAGAGAGCCAAAGTGATCTTCCGGCTCGTTTTGCTGCATCTCAAACTGAATGCCGTTTTCACGCATCCACTGACGTAGCGCCAGGGTCGAGTCGCCAAACAGCACCGATTCGCGATCCAGCCAGACGGAACCCCACGGCGGAGAAGGCAACGCATACGGGCCGACAAACAAGCGCTGCCAGGCTTCAGACAACGTTTCTTCGGCATCGGCGTTAAATTTTGCGCTAAGCGGCTGCAACGCTTCTGGCGGCAGGGGCCACTGAGTCAGCCATTCCGTGCCTTTTAGCGCCTCAACTAACGGTGAGGCTTCCGGGCTTTCCGGCGGCAGATAAAACAGCGCACCGAGCACACGGGCAGTCATAGAAAATGTGTCGTGTTGGGAAAAATCAGTCATTCAAACCATCCTAAAAAGTGCGGGTTACCCCGCACAATGTCATCCGTTAACCCGCAACGGCCATACCCACGGTCATGTGCAGACCGTAAAAAAGACCACGGCCAATCAGTTCGCCAGCCAGCACCAGAATCAGCCCTAACAGCAGCCCCGCCATCGCGGGTTCTTTGCGACGCACCAGCGGGCAGATCCAGCAGCCAAGGCCGGCAGCAACCAGCACGATGCGCCAGACCTGCAGGCTGCCGTAGTCCGGTACCAGTGCGCTGGCCTGCTGTACGGAACTGTGAATGTCGCCGAGCGATACGCCCTGCAAAACAATCACCGCAATACTCACCAGCAGGGCGAGAACGCTGATTGCCGCAAAAGTTGCGCCGTTAAACATCACGCGCGCCGCACGCAGCAGCAGGGCGGCAAATAGTGGGCCGCTGACGAAGGCCGTCAGGAAGAAGGCCAGTGTTGTATACCCATTATACCAGGTCGGCACGGTATCAATCTGATAAACACGCGTCATCGCCCAGATAAACACCAGGCCCAGCACCATGCTCACCAGCAGCCAGAGTTTGCCCAGCGCTTCCGGCATTTTGCCCAGTACGGCCACCAGCCACCAGAAACCGCCGACGGCGAAGAAGATCGACCCCGCGGCAATTTCATTACTGAGCGCAGACGCGCCCACGCGGTTCAGCGAGTTAAACGCCCGCAGCGGTGAACCAAGGTGCATAATCGACGCCAGAAAACCGACGCCCATCACCAGCCATAAAAAGAACATGCTGCGCACCAGGCGTTGGCGAGCGGCAGCGTCGTCTTTCAGGGCAAACCAGCCGAGCCCGCTGACAATCAGCGCCCCAGCAACGCACTGGCCCAGTACGGTGAAGAGTACCAGTGGCCATTCATGCCATCCATTTCCCATTTCAGACCTCCTTTGGGTTTGCCAGATAACCGGTGGTATCGCCGGTCGGGCGCGCGTTAGCGTTAGGTTTAATCACAATGTTCGGTTTGGTGAAGTGCGCGGAAGGCAGCGGCGCGACAGCCGCAAGGTTGCCGTGTTTTTTGCGCAGTTCATCGATCGGGCCAAAGTCCAGCGCGCGCAGCGGGCAGGATTCAACGCAGATCGGTTTTTTGCCATCAGCGACGCGCTCATGACAGCCGTCGCATTTGGTCATATGACCTTTCGCGGCGTTATACTGCGGCGCGCCGTACGGGCAGGCCATATGGCAATAGCGACAGCCGATGCATACATCTTCGTCGACCACCACGAAACCATCTTCGCGCTTATGCATCGCGCCGCTTGGGCACACCTTGGTACATGCTGGATCTTCGCAATGGTTGCAGGAGATGGAGAGGTAATAGGCAAAGACGTCCTGATGCCAGACGCCGTTGTCCTCCTGCCAGTTGCCGCCCGCGTATTCATAAATGCGACGGAAGCTGACATCGGGGCCTAAGTCTTTGTAATCCTTGCACGCCAGCTCGCAGGTTTTACAGCCTGTGCAGCGGGCGGAATCAATATAAAAGCCGTACTGGGTTGTCATCGGTTACTCCTTATACCTTTTCAACCTGAACCAGATTGCTGTGAGACGGGTTCCCTTTCGCCAGCGGCGATGGACGGTGAGAGGTGAGAATGTTGATACTGCCGCCATGATCCAGACGATCGCCGAACATATCCGCCTTCAGCCACGCGCCTTGCCCGATGGCGGTGACGCCAGGCAGAATGCGCGGGGTAACTTTCGCCGGGATCAGCATTTGACCGTGCTGGCTGGAGACACGAACGGTATCGCCGTTAGCAATGCCGCGCGGTTGCGCATCGACCGGGTTAATCCAGATCTCCTGCGGGCAGGCCTGTTGCAGCACATCGATATTGCCGTAGCTGGAGTGGGTACGCGCTTTATAGTGGAAACCGGTTAACTGTAGCGGGTAGGTTTTCCGTGCCGGGTCGCTCACGCCATCGAAGCCTGGAGCATAGGCCGGAAGCGGATGAATGATTTCATCCTCTTTCAGCTCCCAGGTTTTGGCGATATCGGCCAGCCGTTCCGAGTAAATCTCGATTTTCCC
>CAJYVI010000057.1 GCA_913778145.1 uncultured Pseudocitrobacter sp. | reverse complement strand
TTCTATGATCCCAACCAGCCGTGTAACAAAAGAGTACCCGGTAGCGGATGCGCAGCGATGGAAGGATTCAGCCGTCAGCATGCCGTCGCAGGAACCAGTAAAGCATGTATTGCGACACATCCCAGTGACATGGCGGTAGCCATGCGCCTGCTCGATGCGGTCGTTGAAACGGTGGACCCTGATGGGCGCGAACGGCGTATCCCAATCGATGCCTTTTATCTGCCACCAGGTACCACGCCGGATAAAGAAAACGCGCTTGCACCAGGCGAACTGATCGTCGCTGTCACTTTACCTGCGCCGCTGGGGGGGACGCACATCTACCGTAAAATTCGCGACCGCGCGTCCTACGCGTTTGCCCTGGTCTCCCTGGCCGCCGTTATTCATCCGGATGGAACAGGCCGGGTGGCGTTCGGCGGTGTGGCGCATCAACCGTGGAGAAAGACGGAAGCCGATAACGTGTTACCAGACGGGGCACAAGCGGTATTCGATAAACTCTTTGCGGATGCCACGCCTACCCCGGCAAATCAATTCAAACTTACGCTGGCAAAGCGCACGCTGGCCTCGGTACTGGCTGAAGCGAGGATATAACATGAAATTTACTCAACCTGCCGGCGACAACCCGATAGACAGACTGCGTGTTGTCGGGCAACCGCACGATCGTATCGATGGCCCGCTAAAAACCACCGGACGCGCACATTACGCCTACGAACGCTATGAAGAGGCAACGGACGCAGCTTATGGCTATATACTCGGGGCGTCGATAGCAAAAGGCCGCATTACGCATCTGGATACCCAGGCAGCTAACGCGGCACCCGGCGTGCTTAGCGTAATAACCTTTCAGCATGCAGGCGCGTTAGGTAAAGGCGAAAGAAATGCCGCCCACCTGCTCGGCGGCCCGGAAATCGAACATTATCATCAGGCGATTGCGTTGGTCGTGGCGGAAACCTTCGAGCAGGCACGTGCCGCATCGGCACTGATTAAGGTCAGTTATCAACGCCAACAAGGTCAATGGGATCTGGCTGATGAAAAGCCAAAGGTGACAACGCCGCCGGAAGACACACCGGACAATAACGTCGGTGATTTTGCTACAGCGTTTGCCGCGTGCGAACATCAGCTGGATGCCACTTACCCCACGCCAGACCAGAGCCATATGGCCATGGAGCCGCACGCATCAACCGCCCGCTGGGAGGGCGATAAACTGACCCTCTGGACCTCTAACCAGATGGTGAACTGGTGTAAAAAAGATTTAGCCGTCACGCTGAAGATCCCCGAAGAGAATATCCGCATCGTTTCACCGTATATTGGCGGTGGATTTGGTGGCAAGCTCTTCTTACGCAGCGATGCGCTTCTGGCCGCGCTGGGTGCGAAAGCGGTCAAACGCCCGGTAAAAGTAATGCTTCCGCGCCCTACTATTACGAATAACACGACCCACCGCCCGGCTACGCTTCAGCATATTCGTATTGGCACAGATAACAGCGGAAAAATCGTTGCGATTGCGCACGATAGTTGGTCTGGCAATCTACCGGGCGGCACGCCAGAAACCGCCGTGCAGCAGACGCAGTTTCTGTATGCGGGGGCAAATCGACACACGGGATTAAGGCTTGCACAGATTGATCTCCCTGAAGGCAACGCCATGCGCGCGCCGGGTGAAGCACCTGGCCTGATGGCGCTGGAAATCGCTATCGACGAAATGGCCGAGAAGGCAGGTATCGATCCGGTCGAGTTTCGTATTCGCAATGATACTCAGGTTGATCCGTCCGATCCCCAACGCCCATTTTCCCGTCGCCAGTTGGTTGAGTGCCTGCGCACAGGCGCAGAACATTTCGGATGGCGCAAACGTAATGCCATGCCGGGCGCCATTCGCGAAGGCCGCTGGCTGATGGGCATGGGGATGGCTGCCGGATTTCGTAATAACCTGCTCGAGACCTCCGCCGCGCGCGTGCTTATGAGCGCCGCGGGCGACGTTACGGTTGAAACGGATATGACCGATATTGGTACCGGGAGCTACACCATTCTTGCGCAAACCGCCGCTGAAATGCTGGGCGTGCCGCTGGAAAAGGTGAGCGTCCGTCTGGGTGACAGCCTCTATCCTGTTTCGGCCGGGTCCGGTGGACAATGGGGAGCGAATACGTCGACCTCAGGCGTGTACGCCGCCTGCGTCAAACTGCGTGCGCAAATTGCCCGCAAAGCCGGTCTCGATCCGGCGCTCGCGGTGTTTGAAAATGAAAAAGTTAGCGATCGCTCACGTAGTATCAACCTTATCGATGCCCTTGCCGGGCAACCTGAGCAGGCAGAAGACCATATTGAATTCGATGAACTGGCGAAGCAGTATCAGCAATCAACCTTTGCGGGTCACTTTGTTGAAGTGGCGGTGGATGCCGTGACCGGCGAAGTGCGCGTGCGGCGTATGCTGGCCGTGTGCGCCGCAGGAAGAATACTCAATCCGAAGACCGCCCGAAGTCAGGTGATAGGCGCAATGACCATGGGCATTGGCGCAGCCCTGATGGAAGAGCTGGCGGTGGATACACGTCTGGGCTATTTCGTTAATCATGATATGGCCGGCTATGAAGTACCGGTGCATGCCGATGTTCCCCATCAGGAAGTCATTTTCCTTGATGATACCGATCCTGTCTCCTCGCCAATGAAGGCCAAAGGCGTTGGCGAGCTTGGGTTGTGTGGTGTCAGCGCAGCGATTGCTAACGCCGTTTACAATGCTACGGGCGTACGGGTCCGGGATTATCCCCTGACGCTGGATAAACTGCTTCAGGGTCTGCCAGAAAACGCCTAAGGGGTTCAGATGTTGCAGCGTTTGAAATACACGCCTAAGCAGGCGCAAGTGACCGACGATCCCGCGACAATTTTACGTTTTGCGGTCGACTCACTGGAAAGCGGTATGGGGGTCGCGTTAGTTACACTTACGGATATACACGGCGGCGCATCCCGTGCGCCAGGCAGTCAAATGGCCGTTCGAGAAGATGGGCAATACTGTGGTTACGTTTCGGGCGGGTGCGTTGAAAGCGCTCTTGCCTGGGAGGCGCAGGAGGTCATTGCCACCGGAAAAGATAAATCGGTGCGTTATGGCAAGGGATCGCCGTGGTTTGATATCGTCTTACCCTGCGGCGGCGGCATCACCCTGACGATTCATGCGCTGCGTTCCTCCGCCCCGCTGCGCGATATTCTCGGCAGTCTGGAACGCCGCCAGTCTGTCGCCCTCATCTATAACAGCAGCACTGGACAGCTTGACGGCATTGCCTCTCATCAGCATACCGGATGGGTAGAAGAGAAGTTTGCTATCGCCTATCACCCGGCGGTACGGCTGATACTCTCCGGGCATCATGTGGATGCCGGAATGACACGACAACTGGCGAGCGCAGCAGGTTATGAGGTGACGGACGATCCGGCGCTCATGGACACACATAGTGCGTTGATTTTACTCTGGCATGACCTTGAGCGAGAGCGATCCTTACTGGCGCAATCACGCGTAAGCCATCCGTTTTACATTGGTGCGCTGGGCAGTGAGCGAACTCACCGGCGGCGAAAAGCGCTATTACGGGAATGTGGCTGGACGGAAAACGAAATCGCCAGGATTACAGCGCCCATCGGCCTTATCCCCAAAGCGCGTGATTCTCGCACGCTGGCACTGTCGGTACTCGCCGACGTCGCCCACGCCCGGCAAGGTCTCCGCTAATGACGCGCTATGGGCCGGCGATCATTCTTCTTGCCGCTGGAAAAAGTGAACGCTTTTATGCCTGCGGCGCAGCACAACACAAGCTTGAAGCGGAGCTATGCGGGAAGCGCGTACTCGAACGCACGCTGGACGCGGTACAACAATCGGCTTTAACCTGGTATCAGGTACAACCCAATGGGTCAGCAGCCGGTATGGGCGATTCTATCCGTCGGGGCGTTCTGGCAACTCAGCAGGCGCAAGGATGGCTTATCTTGCCTGCTGATTTGCCCCTGGTTCAAACAGAGACACTGTTACGCGTAGCGAAAGCGTTGCGCGACGATACGGTGATCGTACCACGTTATTGCGCGCAAAACGGGCACCCTGTCGCGTTTGGACGGCACTATTTGCCGCAATTAACAGCGTTATCCGGTGAGATGGGAGGACGTGACGTTGTGGAGCATGCACGCCAGTGTGGTCAGTTAATTAATATAGAAGTCGACGATATCGGAATCGTGCTGGATATTGATACGCCTGGCGATTTACAGACTGCAACAGAGGTGTATCTCGAACGCGAAGGCCGAAAAGACCGCAATGCGGTCATCAAGGCTGGTGGAACTTAATGGTATAACCCTGCTCGTTCCAGTGCTGCAATAATTCTTGTTGCCGTCTTGTGGGGGTAAGGCCGGTCCAGACAAATAACATCTGACCAGGGAACAGTTCAGGGCGAGGCGATTCGAGCGGTTCTGCCAGTACAGATACATGCCAGCCGGACTGAGATAAGCGCCAGGCTTCAAGCCACAGACGAACGCGATCGTCAATTTCCCACCCGATGAGCAACGCTTCTTTTCCGGACTTACGTCGACGTTCCGTTAATGTCGCGGCAACATATTCAATCAAAATGCCATCAAACATACTGCACATAATACGCGCCGTATTGTGATCGAGGCTGAGTCGCTGACGTACAGGGCCATAAACATGATCGATTAATGCATCAACCGGATGCTCGCGCCCGGCAGCAACAATTTTTGCGCGAAGTTTGGTTGGGCTGGCGTAACGCAATACGGACATCATCTCTTCCTGAAGATAAGTCCAGTCATCGTGCGTAATGGTGCGGCTCTCTTCGAGCAGCGCTTTCACTTTCCCGACGGGAACACCGCTTTTAATCCAGCGTTTGATTTCTTCAACACGCTGAATATCTTCTTCGTCGAACTGGCGATGCCCCCCCTCACTGCGCTGGGGCTTGAGTAACCCATAGCGCCGCTGCCATGCGCGCAGCGTTACCGGGTTGATTCCGCATCTTTCGGCCACGTCGCCGATACTGTAAAAAGCCATAATGCCTCGCAACTCAACCATTACATCCCTGGGTAATGTTCTGTACCGTCTGTATAACTTACTTTTTATTGTACAGCCTTTTGGGGCGTAATGAGTATAAAAGTCGTTAACTTTTATTAAACAAGCTGTAAAAAATGAGGAATATCAACGGCAGGCATGGGGGATTTAGGATAAATCACCCTCTTACGGCGCAATACCGTAAGAGGAAAGAGAAGCAACAGGAGAGTTGTACAATATTACAGTAACTCTTTCTTTTCTGGCCACGCGATGGAAGGCGTACCTTGACGATAAGGTTGGGCAAATAAATTGCCCTGGAAATGAGAAATGCCTGCAGATTCAAGCCACATCCACTCTTCCGCTTTTTCAACACCCAGGGCAGATACCACAATTTCCAGCGAACGGCAGCAGCGAATAATGGCCTGTACAATCGCCTGGCGCGGGCCACTTTTATGAACATCACGAATCAGTTCAGCAGTAATCTTGATTCTGTCAGGCTGAAATTGTGCCAGCAACTGCAGACCGGCAAAGCCGGCACCAAAATTATCAATGGCCACGCTAATACCCGCAGACTTAAGTACACGCACCGCAGCGGTAAACTCCTCTATACCGGAAACCACCTCGTGCTCAGTAAATTCAACGACAATTTGCTCGGGCACCAGACCGTTAATTTTTATCTCATGCAGCAGATAATCCACGGCGTGAGGGATTTTTACCAGGGTCATTGGCAACAGGTTAACGGACAGTATTTGACCACTCAGATCGCGCTCCCTCACCATCTCAAACGCCACTTTCTTACTGGTGAGATCGATTTCATAAATATCGTCGCCGGATAAAC
>CAJYVI010000056.1 GCA_913778145.1 uncultured Pseudocitrobacter sp. | reverse complement strand
GCTTCAGGTAGCAGGGGTAATGGCGCACGGATAATAGCCACATCCAGCTGATTACTTTGCAATGCGGCGTACAACGTTTGCACATTTCCCGTGGTCAGCGAAAGAGTAATATTTGGCCATTGAGCATGTATGTCGCGTAAAACGGCGGGCAGTTTTCCGTCAAAGATCGCACTGGATACGCAGCCAAGATTCAAAACGCCCTGCTCACCGCGCACGGTCTGTCGGGCATCGAGAATAGCCTGGTCCACCATATTCAGCGCAATTTTTGATTTTTCCAGGAATGCCTCACCTGCCGGGGTGAGCGTTAAACGCCGGTGTGCGCGATGAAAAAGCGTAACGCCCAGACGTTCCTCCAGCGTTTTGATTTGCTGACTCAGCGCTGGCTGCGCCATGTTCAGGCGCTCGGCGGCGCGGTGCATGTGCAGCTCCTCGGCAACGGTAATAAAGTTGCGCATCAGGCGAAATTGCAACGGCATATCCTCTAAAAATCGATAATAAATTTATTATCAATTTAGCATTAATGATGCAATTGATGGTATCTCAGTTTGGCATAAAAATAGGGTCATTCATGTGAAGGAGGATGTATGAAACCGCAGATTAATGATTTGAGAAGTGCCATCGCCCTGTTACAACAACACGAAGGTCAATACAGGGAAACAGACCATCCGGTTGATCCTAAAGCGGAACTGGCCGGGGTGTATCGCTACATCGGCGCAGGCGGTACGGTAAAACGTCCTACCCGAATCGGCCCGGCCATGATGTTTAATAACATTAAAGGCTATCCTGATTCGCGTATTCTGGTTGGGATGCACGCCAGCCGCGAACGCGCCGCGCTGCTTCTGGGCTGTAAACCTTCTGAACTGGCGCAGCATGTTGGTCAGGCGGTTAAAAACCCCATCGCGCCGGTAGTCGTTCCGGCAGAGCAGGCGCCGTGTCAGGAGCAAGTCTGGTATGCTGATGACCCTGATTTTGATCTGCGCAAACTGCTGCCCGCGCCAACCAATACGCCGATTGATGCCGGTCCATTTTTCTGCCTGGGCCTGGTATTAGCCAGCGACCCGCAAGATGCGTCTCTGACCGACGTTACCATCCATCGCCTGTGTGTACAGGAACGCGAT
This sequence comes from uncultured Pseudocitrobacter sp., assembly GCA_913778145.1. GTDB lineage: Bacteria > Pseudomonadota > Gammaproteobacteria > Enterobacterales > Enterobacteriaceae > Pseudocitrobacter. The sequence continues at coordinate 18,910 of CAJYVI010000056.1, read as the reverse complement.
GAGCTGTCGATGTTTCTTGCCGCCGGACGCCACATTGAAGTCTTCAGAAAAAAAGCTGAAGAGGCCGGTAAGCCTTTGCCGGTGACCATTAATATGGGGCTCGACCCGGCCATTTATATCGGTGCCTGCTTTGAAGCCCCCACTACGCCGTTTGGCTATAACGAATTAGGCGTGGCAGGTTCACTTCGCCAGACACCTGTCGAACTGGTGCAGGGCGTGGCGGTCAATGAAAAAGCCATTGCCCGCGCGGAAATCATTATTGAAGGGGAGTTGTTGCCGGGCGTTCGCGTTCGGGAAGACCAGCACACCGACTCCGGCCATGCAATGCCAGAATTCCCCGGCTATTGTGGTGAAGCCAACCCTTCTCTGCCGGTGATAAAAGTAAAAGCGGTCACCATGCGTCGCCACGCTATCCTGCAAACGCTGGTCGGGCCTGGCGAAGAGCACACAACGCTTGCCGGTTTGCCCACGGAAGCCAGCATTCGCAACGCCGTGGAAGAGGCCATTCCGGGTTTCCTGCAAAATGTCTACGCGCATACGGCAGGCGGCGGTAAATTCCTCGGTATTTTACAGGTCAAAAAACGCCAGGCCTCCGATGAAGGACGCCAGGGGCAAGCTGCGCTCATCGCGCTGGCCACCTACTCGGAGCTTAAAAATATTATTCTCGTCGATGAAGATGTAGACATCTTTGATAGCGACGACATCCTCTGGGCCATGACCACGCGCATGCAGGGCGATGTCAGCATCACCAATTTACCGGGGCTGAGAGGACACCAGTTGGATCCATCCCAGTCGCCAGATTACAGCCCCTCGATTCGCGGTAATGGCATTACCTGCAAAACCGTGTACGACTGCACGGTGCCCTGGGCGCTTAAATCGAAATTTGAACGGGCGCCGTTTATGGAACTGGATCCCACTCCATGGGCACCAGACCTGTTTGATAAATAATCGACGCCAACTCATTTAGCGGGCAATGCGGAATTTGCCCGCGCAATTTTGCTGCACAGTCGAGTCGGTGTACCATCCTGCACAGTGAATGTTAATCTGACTTGAGACCCTATCTATGACTGCACGTGTGATTGCCCTGGATCTGGACGGTACCCTTCTTACCCCCAAAAAAACGCTGCTACCCTCTTCGCTGGAAGCGCTGAAACGCGCGAAAGAAGCGGGTTACCAATTGCTTATCGTCACCGGTCGCCACCACGTTGCCATTCATCCGTTTTATCAGGCGCTGGCGTTAGAGACGCCTGCAATTTGCTGTAATGGCACTTACTTGTATGATTATCATGCAAAAAAGGTGTTAGAAGCCGATCCTATGCCGGTTGAGAAAGCCCAGCAGCTTATCGCGATGCTGGAGGAATATCAAATTCACGGCCTGATGTATGTGGATGACACCATGATGTATCAGTACCCCACCGGCCACGTTATCCGCACCAGTAACTGGGCACAGTCTTTGCCGGAAGCGCAGCGCCCGTCGTTTACGCAGGTGGATTCGCTGGCGCAGGCCGCCCATGATGTGAAAAACGTCTGGAAATTTGCCCTGACGGACGAAGACCTGCCGAAGCTGCGGAAATTTGGCGAGCAGGTAGAGACATCATTGCAATTGGAGTGCGAATGGTCCTGGCACGATCAGGTGGACATCGCACGCCAGGGCAACAGCAAAGGTAAACGTCTGACCCAATGGGTTGAATCGCAGGGGTTGTCGATGAAAGACGTTATCGCGTTTGGCGATAACTTTAACGATATCAGCATGCTGGAAGCCGCTGGAATGGGCGTGGCGATGGGTAACGCCGACGACGCGGTGAAAGCGCGCGCCAACGTGGTAATCGGTGATAACACCACTGACACCATCGCCGAATTTATCTATACCCGCCTGCTGTAATCAGGCGGTAATCGAAACGCTCTTGATTTGCGCATAGAGCCATTGGCCTGGCTTCACCGCCAGGTCATCCCTCGCCCATGGGCTGATTCGTGCCCACAGCGTTCTACCACTGACGTCTAACTGCACTTCCACTTGTCCATTATTATCGTAACACTGCACCACTTTGGCATGCAGCACGTTGCGGATGCTGGTGTGCGCGGAAGGCTGAAGCACCAGCGACACATCGGTTGCCTGAATGCGCACGCGCACGGCGGCCTGAAGGGGGCGATCGAGTTTATTCACCCACAAATGCTGATCGCCGAGCGCCAGCGCGGTCATCGCATAATGCGGATGATGCTCAAGCACCGTGACGCGTAAAATCGAACTTTGCTGGTCCTGCGGCAGCCAGGGATGCATCACGCTGCTGCCCCATACTTCCTCCAGATTGCCGAAGGCTTTAACCTGACCCGCTTCCAGCACCAGCACTTTATCCGCCAGATGAAGAATTTCATCCAGCGAGTGGCTGACGTAAAGCATGGGGATGTTAATCTCGCGCGCCAGGCGTTGCAGATACGGCAGCAGCTCGCGTTTACGCGGGATATCCAGCGAAGCGAGCGGTTCATCCAGCAGCATAAGCTCCGGCGCGGTGAGCAATGCCCGACCAATCGCCACGCGCTGTTTCTCGCCGCCGGAGAGGCTTCCCGGCAGACGGTCGAGCAATGCTTCAATCCCCAGCAGCGCCACTAGCTTATCAAACTGGCTCTCCATGCTTTTAGCCATGCCGTAACGCAAATTTCCGCGCACTTTGTAGTGTGGGAAAAGCCGCGCATCCTGGAAGACATAGCCGACACGACGTTTTTCCGGTGCCAGACAAATGCCCTTTTCGGCATCGTTCAGCACGCGATCGTTAAGCACAATGCGCCCTTTCTCAGGGCGCGTCAGGCCACTAATGGCGTTAATCAGTGAGGTTTTCCCCGCGCCGGATACACCAAACACGGCGGTGATCCCACTGGCGGGCAGCGATTCATGAATAGTCAGGCAGTGCGTGCCCAGCGTTTGGCTAAAGTTCAGTTCCAGCATACTTTACGCCCCAATCCGTTGACGGCTCACGCGTGCCAGCCATTCTGAAATCATCAGGGAAATCAGCGCCAGCACAATCGAGATAAGACACAGCCTTGCTGCCGCGCTTTCGCCGCCGGGCGTTTGAATCAGAGTGTACATCGCAGAAGGAATGGTGCGGGTTTCGCCGGGAATATTGGAGACAAAAGTAATGGTTGCCCCGAACTCGCCCAGCGAGCGGGCAAACGCCAGCACGGTACCGACAATAATGCCGGGTAGCATCAGCGGCAGGGTAATAGTGCAGAACACGCGCCAGCGCCCCGCGCCCAGCGTTCTTGCCGCCTGTTCCAGTTTGATGTCCACTCCCTCCAGCGCCAGACGAATGGCGCGCACCATCAGCGGGAAGGACATTACCGCGGCGGCCAGCACCGCCCCACGCCAGCTAAAGGCGAAGGTCAAACCGAACCAGTCATACAGCCAGGCGCCAATAAAGCCGCGTCGCCCCATCGTCACCAGCAATAAATAACCGACTACCACCGGCGGTAGCACCAGCGGCAGATGAATTAATCCATCGAGTAACGCTTTACCGGGGAAATTACGCCTTACCAGCAGCCAGGCAAAGAAAATCCCAAAGGGCAAACTGAATAACACCGCCAGAGATGACACTTTCAGGCTCAGCAGCACCGCCTGCCATTCGGGATCCGTCAAAATCATTGTTGTGTGGTAAATCCGTAACGTTTAAAGATGGCTGAAGCCTGCGGCCCTTGCAGATAGTCGTAGAACGCGGTGACGGTGGCATTTTTATGACCATCGATAACCGCCAGCGGGTATTCCACTTTCTGGTGGGAATCTTCCGGGAACGTACCAACCACTTTCACACCCTTGCTGGCAACGGCATCAGAACCGTAGACGATACCCAGCGGCGCTTCGCTGCGCTCTACCAGCGCCAGCGCGCCACGCACATCTTCAGCCGGGGCCAGTTTCGGTGACAGGGTATCCCAGGCGCCCAGTTTTTGCAGCGCTTCTTTCGCATAAATGCCCGCCGGAACGTGATCCGGGTCGCCCACCGCCAGACGTCCGCCGTTCAGCAGTTGGGTCCAGTCGGTTTTGGCATTAATCGTAATATCGCCCTGCGCGCTGGCTTTAGGCGCAACCACCACCAGGCTATTACCCAGCAGTGTTTTGCGCGTGGCCGTATCGATAGACTTTTTATCTACCGCGTAATCCATCCATTTCTGGTCCGCAGAGATAAAGAGATCTGCCGGTGCACCCGCTTCAATCTGGCGCGCCAGCGTAGAAGAAGAGGCAAAAGAAGAGACCACATCCACGTTTTTCTCTTTTTTATACTCTTTCGCAATATCCTGCATTGCGTTAGTCAGCGAAGCCGCAGCAAAAACGGTGATTTTGCTTTCATCCGCCAGCGCGTGACCTGCCACTGAAAGCGCAAGCGTTGTGCCCGCAACCAAACGTAACCATGAACCTGCCATTTGAAACTCCTGTAAATATCGTTGTATAGCGACAAATATAGCGACAAGCCAGATCGTTTCCTAGCGTTAATTCATTACTTTTAAGGGGTATTATCGGCAAAAAGGCGGGAAGCTTGAAAGCAAAACGCCCGGTAAAGACCGGGCGTTGGGGGAAATCAATGGTTCTGCGGGCGGTTATCTTTGTGGCCGACGCCAGAAAAGATATTGAATACTTCACCAAGTCCGTAAATCGCGCCCATAATGACGGCCATTACGATAGGCACCATGATTACGGCAAAAACCAGACTTTTCAGCAGTTCTAACATGGTTTACTCCAGACATTACGTTTACCTTATTGTAACCATCTTCAGGAGAAAAACACTCCCTTTTGTGCGATGCGCTTTGCCCTTGCCGCCATTTAAGTCACAATAACCTTTTTTTCAGGACGTTCTTTATGCAGGCCGAAATCCTCCTAACCCTTAAGCTTCAGCAGCGTCTGTTTGCCGACCCGCGTCGCATCTCGCTGTTGAAACAAATCGCGCAAACCGGGTCCATCAGCCAGGGCGCGAAGAACGCCGGCATCAGCTATAAAAGCGCCTGGGATGCCATCAACGAGATGAATACCCTGAGCGAGCAGGCTCTGGTGGATCGTGCCACCGGCGGGAAAGGCGGCGGCGGCGCGGTGTTAACACGTTACGGCCAGCGTCTTATTCAGCTTTACGACCTGCTGGCGCAAATTCAGCAAAAAGCCTTCGACGTGCTGAGTGATGATGACGCCCTGCCCCTCGATAGCCTGCTGGCCGCCATTTCCCGTTTTTCCCTGCAAACCAGCGCCCGCAACCAGTGGTTTGGTACTGTCACCCGTCGCGACCACCAGCAGGTGCAGCAGCATGTGGATGTTTTGCTCGCCGACGGCGAAACCCGTCTGAAAGTTGCTATCACCGCACAAAGCGGCGAGCGCCTTGGGCTGGATGAAGGAAAAGAAGTGCTGGTCTTGCTGAAAGCGCCGTGGGTCAGCGTCACGCGCGATCCGTCACAGGCCCGCGATGCGGATAATCAGCTGGCCTGTCGTATCAGCCACATCCAGCGCGGCACCGAACAGTGCGAAGTGCTGATGGCGCTTCCGGATGGGCAAACGCTGTGTGCCACGCTGCCGCTGGAGAAAGCCGCAGAACTGCAAGAAGGCGCCGATGTGACAGCATATTTTAACGCTGACCGCATCATTCTCGCCACGTTGTGCTGATGCCATTGACATCATGATGTGAAAGACGTATCCCTGATAACAATCGCTGCAAAAAATGGGATACACAATGTCATCATTGCAAATATCGCAAGGCACGTTTCGTCTTAGTGATACAAAAACGCTCAAAATTGAGCAACTGACGCTGCATGCCGGTGAAAGCTGGGCGTTTGTCGGCAGCAACGGCAGCGGCAAATCAGCCCTCGCCCGTGCGCTGGCGGGGGAACTTCCGCTACTTTCCGGTTCGCGCGAGTGTCAGTTTACGCGTCTTACGCGCCTCTCCTTCGAACAATTACAGAAGCTGGTGAGCGACGAATGGCAGCGCAACAATACCGATTTGCTCAGCCCCGGTGAGGATGACACTGGCCGTACCACCGCAGACATTATTCAGGATGAGGTCAAAAACGCCGAGCGTTGTGCGACGCTTGCTGCCCGTTTTGGCATCAGCCATTTGCTGGAGAGGCGCTTTAAATATCTGTCGACCGGTGAGACCCGCAAGACCCTGCTGTGTCAGGCGCTGATGGCGGAACCCGATTTACTGATCCTCGATGAACCGTTTGACGGGCTCGACGTTGCCTCCCGCCAGCAGCTGGCGCAGCATCTCGCCAGCCTTAGTGAGGCCGGTTACACGCTGGTGCTGGTCCTCAACCGCTTTGATGATATCCCCGATTTTGTGCCGTTTGCCGGGGTGCTGGCCGACTGTACGCTCACCGAAACCGGCGAGAAAAACGCGCTGCTGGCGCAAACGCTGGTTGCTCAACTGGCACACAGCGAAAAGCTGGCTGGCATGACCTTACCCGAACCTGACGCCCCTTCTGCGCGGTTGTCACTTGCCGATGATGAAGCACGCATTGTGTTACGTGACGGCGTCGTCTCCTATAACGATCGGCCCATTATCAACCACCTGAGCTGGACCGTTGCGCCCAATGAGCACTGGCAGATTGTGGGGCCTAACGGCGCGGGGAAATCCACGCTGTTAAGCCTGGTCACCGGTGACCATCCGCAGGGTTACAGCAATGACCTGACGCTGTTTGGTCGCCGTCGCGGCAGCGGCGAAACCATCTGGGATATCAAGAAGCACATTGGCTATGTGAGCAGTAGCCTGCATCTGGATTATCGCGTCAGCACCACGGTACGCAACGTCATTCTCTCGGGTTATTTTGACTCCATCGGCATCTATCAGGCGGTGTCGGATAAACAGCGCAAGCTGGTCGATCAATGGCTTGCGATTCTCGGTATGAATGCGCGTACCGCCGATGCGCCGTTCCACAGCCTGTCGTGGGGCCAGCAGCGGCTGGCGCTGATTGTCCGCGCGCTGGTCAAGCATCCTACGCTGCTGATTCTCGACGAACCATTGCAGGGGCTGGACCCGCTCAACCGCCAGGTGGTGCGCCGGTTTATCGACGTGTTAATCAGCGAGGGGAAAACGCAGCTGCTGTTCGTTTCGCATCACGCGGAAGACGCCCCAGACTGCATTACCCATCGGCTGGAATTTATTGCCGATGGAGAAGGCTACCGCTATCAGTTAGGCAAAATATAAATATGAGGCTGATGACAAACGCAATATTGCCTGATGCGCTACGCTTATCAGGCCTACAAGGTTTCTGCAATATATTGAATTTGCAGTCTTTTGTAGGCCAGATAAGGCATTTACGCCGCATCCGGCAAGAACAAAGCGCACTTTGTCAGTAATCTGATATCTGGGCCTCAATTAAGGGGCCTGAATTATATATAAAGACAACCTTAATCCTGTATTAACAAAATCTAAAAAGTGAAAAAGCATCGTCAGGAATAAAATCCCTGCGCTCGTTTATTTTAGCGCTGACAATGAGGTCGGCTGTGTTACTTACAGGAAAATATATGAATCTGGCGTTTAGATTTATCCGTTCACGTTGCTTATTTCTCAGTTTTCTTTTTGCGTTATCCTTTAATGTTTTTGCGGCCAGTCAACCGGAACCCCAGCAGGCGGAAGATCCGGCAGAAATCGCTTTTGCCGCAATGAAACGTGTGGCAGTACCTGGCCCAGCAACCATTCCGCTGGGCAAAAAAGCCACCATTCAATTACCGAAAGACTATGTCTATTTCCCACCGAAAGAGTCATCGGTATTTATGATTGAACTGGGGAATTACGTCGATGAGGAGAATTTTTATGGTTTGGTTTTCCATAAAAAAATCGACGGCTTTATTTCTATTGATTATGACGATTCCGGTTATATCAAAGACGATGATGCGAAAGACTGGGATGCTGATGAATTACTCAGTAGCCTGCGCGAAGGGACGAAAGAAGGTAATAAAGATCGTGTGAAGAAAGGCATTCCGGCCATTGAAGTGATTGGTTGGGTAGAAAAACCAAGCTACGACGCCGCCACGCATCGCCTGATTTGGTCCGCCGCCTTAAAAGATATTGGCAGCAATGTGCCCGTGAACGAACAGGGTGTAAACTACAATACCTATCTGCTGGGCCGTGAAGGTTACTTCGAGCTGAACCTGATTACCGATCGCGGCAGCGTGGAAGCGGCAAAACCGCTGACGAAAACACTGCTCAATGCGGTGAACTTTAACGAAGGTCAGCGTTACAGCGACTCTAACGCCAAAACCGATAAGCTGGCTGAATATGGCCTGGCGGCGTTGATTGGCGGGATTGCCGCGAAGAAAATCGGCCTGCTGGCGATGATTGGTATCACCCTGCTCAAATTCTGGAAAATTGCCGCCATTGCCGTGGTCGCTTTCGGCGCTGGGTTGAAACATCTGATCTTCCGTAAAAAATCTGACGAGTAATTCCCCTTAGCAGTGTGCGCCAGTGCGGCATGATTGCGCTGGCGCGACATCACGCCGTTACACAAAAATTCACTCTTTGTTTTTAAGATTTATACGATCACCTGTAATGCTCTGAAAAGTAAGCATTAATTATAAAAACCACGTTCAAGCCGTTAGTGTAAACGATTCCACTAATTTATCCCATGTCACACTTTTACCTTCTCTGGTATGCTATCTTCAATACATACCATATGCCTAATGGAGCGAAAAATGAGAGTACTGGTTACGGGTGGTAGCGGTTACATAGGGAGTCATACCTGCGTGCAGCTGCTGCAACAGGGTCACGATGTCATCATTCTCGACAACCTTTGTAACAGCAAACGCAGCGTCTTACCGGTGATCGAACGTCTGGGCGGCAAAAAGGCCACGTTCGTGGAAGGCGATATTCGCGATGAAGCATTGATGACCACGATCTTAACCGATCACGCCATCGAGGCGGTGATCCACTTCGCGGGTCTGAAGGCCGTTGGCGAGTCGGTGCAAAAACCGCTGGAGTATTATGACAATAACGTCAACGGAACACTACGACTGGTTTCCGCCATGCGTGCCGCGAATGTCAAAAACTTCATTTTCAGCTCCTCCGCCACCGTTTATGGTGACCAGCCAAAAATTCCGTACGTTGAAAGCTTCCCAACCGGTACGCCACAAAGCCCGTACGGCAAAAGCAAACTGATGGTTGAACAAATCCTGACCGACCTGCAAAAAGCGCAGCCGGAATGGAGCATCTCCCTGCTGCGTTACTTCAACCCGGTAGGCGCACATGCGTCTGGCGACATGGGTGAAGACCCGCAGGGCATTCCAAATAACCTGATGCCGTATATCGCTCAGGTTGCCGTTGGCCGCCGTGAATCACTGGCGATTTTCGGTAACGACTACCCCACGCCTGACGGCACCGGCGTGCGTGACTACATCCACGTGATGGATCTCGCCGACGGCCACGTCGCAGCAATGGAAAAACTGGCGAATAAAGCCGGTGTGCATATCTATAACCTCGGTGCTGGCGTAGGCAGCAGCGTGCTTGACGTGGTGAACGCCTTTAGCAAAGCCTGCGGCAAACCGATCAACTACCATTTCGCTCCGCGTCGCGATGGCGACCTTCCGGCCTACTGGGCCGATGCCACCAAAGCTGACAAAGATCTGAACTGGCGCGTAACCCGTAATCTCGATGAAATGGCGCAGGACACCTGGCACTGGCAGTCCCGTCATCCTCAGGGATATCCAGACTAAGGATTTGTGATGACGCAATTTAACCCCGTCGATCATCCCCACCGCCGTTATAATCCGTTAACGGGGCAGTGGATTTTAGTTTCACCGCATCGCGCAAAACGCCCCTGGCAAGGGGCGCAAGAGACACCGTCAAAACAGACGCTGCCCGCGCACGATCCGGACTGCTTTTTATGCCCGGGGAACACCCGGGTGACGGGCGACAAAAACCCCGACTACACCAGCACTTATGTTTTTACTAACGACTTTGCCGCGCTGATGACCGACACGCCGGATGCGCCGGAAAGCAACGATCCGTTGATGCGCTGCATGAGCGCGCGCGGCACGAGCCGCGTGATCTGCTTCTCGCCGGATCACAGCAAAACGCTGCCAGAATTAACGCTCCCCGCGTTACAGGAGGTGGTGAAAACCTGGCAGGAACAAACCGACGAGCTGGGCCAAACCTATCCATGGGTTCAGGTCTTTGAAAACAAAGGCGCGGCGATGGGCTGCTCCAATCCGCACCCCCACGGTCAGGTCTGGGCCAACAGCTTCCTGCCAAATGAAATCGAACGTGAAGATCGCCTGCAGCGCGCCTATTTTGCCGAACAGGGTTCCCCGATGCTGGTTGATTACGTTCAACGCGAGCTGGCCGACGGCAGCCGAACCGTCGTGGAAACCGAACACTGGCTGACCGTGGTGCCTTACTGGGCGGCATGGCCGTTCGAAACGCTTCTGCTGCCGAAAACGCATATCCTGCGCATCACCGACTTGACGGAAGCCCAACGTGATGATTTAGCGCTGGCGCTGAAAAAACTGACCAGCCGCTACGACAACCTGTTCCAGTGCTCCTTCCCCTACTCTATGGGCTGGCACGGCGCGCCGTTTAATGGCGAAGAAAATACACACTGGCAGCTGCACGCGCACTTCTACCCGCCGCTGCTGCGCTCTGCCACCGTGCGTAAATTTATGGTTGGCTATGAAATGCTGGCAGAGACCCAGCGCGACCTGACGGCAGAACAAGCCGCCGAGCGCCTGCGCGCGGTCAGTGATATCCATTTTCGCGAGTCCGGAGAATAAAAAATGAGTCTGAAAGAAAGAACACAATCCCTGTTTGCTGAAAAATTTGGCTACCCTGCTACCCACGTCATTCAGGCACCGGGCCGCGTTAACCTGATCGGTGAACACACCGACTATAACGACGGTTTTGTGCTGCCCTGTGCCATCGATTACCAGACGGTAATCAGCTGTGCGCCACGTCAGGATCGCACCGTTCGTGTGATCGCCGCCGATTACGATAATCAGATGGATGAATTCTCTCTGGACGCGCCGATTGTTACCCATGACACACAGCAGTGGTCTAACTATGTGCGCGGCGTGGTGAAACATCTGCAAAAACGCAACGCAGGCTTCGGCGGCGCAGATTTGGTGATCAGCGGTAACGTGCCGCAGGGCGCGGGGCTGAGCTCTTCCGCGTCGCTGGAAGTCGCCGTCGGCACCGTGTTCCAGCAACTGTATCATCTGCCGCTGGATGGCGCACAAATTGCCCTGAATGGCCAGGAAGCCGAGAACCAGTTCGTAGGCTGTAACTGCGGCATCATGGACCAGCTGATTTCCGCGCTGGGCAAGAAAGATCATGCGTTACTGATCGACTGCCGCACGCTGGGCACCAAAGCGGTGTCTATGCCTAAAGGCGTGGCTGTAGTCATCATCAACAGTAACTTCAAACGCACGCTGGTCGGCAGCGAGTACAACATGCGTCGCGAACAGTGTGAAACCGGCGCGCGCTTCTTCCAGCAGCCTGCCCTGCGTGACGTGACGCTGGATCAATTCAACGCGGTCGCCAGCCAGCTTGACCCCATCGTTGCGAAACGCGTGCGTCACGTGCTGACCGAAAATGCCCGCACAGTCGAAGCCGCTGAGGCGCTGGAAAAAGGCGACCTGCAACGCATGGGTAAACTGATGGCAGAATCTCATGCATCGATGCGTGACGACTTCGAAATCACCGTGCCGCAAATCGATACGCTGGTTGAGATCGTGAAAGCCACCATTGGCGACAAAGGCGGCGTGCGTATGACCGGCGGCGGCTTCGGCGGCTGTATCGTGGCGCTGGTGCCGGAAGAACTGGTGGATGCCGTACAGCAGGCCGTGGCTGACCAGTACGAAGCGAAAACCGGTATCAAAGAGACATTCTACGTCTGCAAACCTTCACAAGGAGCTGGACAGTGCTAACCGAAACGCCAACTTTGGCCCCCGATGGCCTTCCCTATCGCCTTATCACTCTGCGCAATGCGCAGGGTGTGGTGGTAACGCTCATGGATTGGGGCGCCACGCTGCTCTCCGCCCGTATTCCGCTGGCGGATGGTTCCATTCGCGAAGCGCTGCTTGGCTGCGCCTCGCCGGAACAGTACAGCGAGCAAACTGCCTACTTCGGCGCATCCATCGGTCGTTACGCCAACCGTATCGCCAAAAGCCGCTTTACGCTGGATGGCAAAACCTATGAGCTGACCCCAAGCCAGGGCGAAAACCAGCTGCACGGCGGCACCGAGGGATTTGATAAACGTCGCTGGGCCATTAGCAACCAGAATGATACCCAGGTGCTGTTCACATTGACCTCCGACGATGGCGACCAGGGTTTCCCTGGCACCCTCAACGCCTCGGCGCTTTATCGCCTGACGGAAGATAACCGTATTTCTATCGAGTATCGCGCAACGGTCGATAAAGCCTGCCCGGTGAATATGACCAACCACGTCTACTTCAACCTGAATGGCGAACAGAGCGACGTGCGTAGCCACAAGCTGCAACTGCTGGCGGATGCCTACCTGCCGGTAGATGAAATGGGAATTCCCCATGATGGCCTGAAAGACGTGGCTGGCACCAGCTTCGATTTCCGCCAGCCAAAGGCTATTTCCGCCGATTTCCTGGCCGACGGCGATCAGCAGAAAGTTAAAGGTTACGATCACGCCTTCCTGCTACAGGCGAAAGGCGATGCTTCTCAGGTTGTCGCCCACCTGTGGTCACCGGATGAGAAATTGCAGATGAAGGTTTATACCTCCGCCCCTGCCCTGCAATTCTATTCCGGTAACTTCCTCGACGGCACTCCATCGCGCGGTAGCGAACCTTATACCGCGTGGCAAGGTCTGGCGCTGGAAAGTGAATTCCTGCCTGACAGCCCGAACCACCCGGAATGGCCGCAGCCCGACTGCGTACTGCGTCCAGGCGAAGAGTATGTCAGCCTGACGGAATATCAGTTTATTGCCGGCTAACCACCGCAGACCGGATGTTCCCCCTGACATCCGGTCTTTATTTTTTGCGCATTTTGCTGAATTTAGCGTCAACCGCCGACAAATTCACAACCCTGCATTCACAACCACCTTACACTCGGCCACTATTTTCGCTATGGTTATGCATAAGCGTTGCCGTCGAGTCGCTCGCGGCAATATAATGAGAATTGTTATCATTCAAATAAAGCTTGAGGAGTGAGAGTATGGCTGTAACTAAGCTGGTACTGGTTCGTCACGGTGAAAGTCAGTGGAACAACGAAAACCGCTTTACCGGTTGGTATGACGTTGACCTGTCAGAGAAAGGTGTTGGCGAAGCGAAAGCGGCCGGTAAGCTGCTGAAAGCTGAAGGCTACACCTTCGATTTTGCTTATACCTCTGTGCTGAAACGTGCCATCCATACGCTGTGGAACGTACTGGACGAGCTGGATCAAGCGTGGCTGCCGGTTGAGAAATCCTGGAAACTGAACGAACGTCACTATGGCGCGCTTCAGGGTCTCAACAAAGCGGAAACCGCAGCGAAATACGGTGACGATCAGGTGAAACAGTGGCGTCGTGGTTTTGCCATTACCCCGCCAGAACTGACCAAAGATGACGAGCGCTATCCGGGCCATGACCCGCGTTATGCGAAACTAACCGACAAAGAGCTGCCGGTGACCGAAAGCCTGGCGCTGACCATCGAACGCGTCGTGCCGTACTGGAACGAAACCATTCTGCCGCGCATTAAAAGCGGTGAGCGCGTGATCATCGCCGCTCACGGTAACTCTCTGCGTGCGCTGGTGAAATACCTGGATAACATGGGTGAAGATGAGATCATCGACCTGAACATCCCAACCGGCGTTCCGCTGGTGTATGAGTTCGACGAAAACTTCAAGCCGATTAAACATTACTATCTGGGCAATGCTGACGAAATCGCTGCGAAAGCGGCAGCCGTTGCGAACCAGGGTAAAGCGAAGTAATGATCAAAAACGGGTAGCTCAAGCTACCCGTTTTATTTGACTTAAGCGCGACGTGCTTTTACCGCTTTCGCTAGCTGACGCAGAATGGTTTCCGTATCTTCCCAACCAATGCAGGCATCGGTAATGCTCTTACCGTAAACCAGCGGCTCGCCGTTGTCCGGGTTCTGATTGCCTTCCACTAAATGGCTTTCAATCATCACGCCAATAATGGCTTTCTCGCCGCCTGCGATCTGCTGGCAGACGTCCGCGCCCACTTCCATCTGTTTTTTGAACTGCTTGCTGGAGTTAGCATGGCTGAAGTCGATCATCACCTGTGCAGGCAGGTCGGCTTTTTTCAGAGATTCTTTCACGCTCGCCACGTGAGCGGCGCTGTAGTTAGGCTCTTTGCCACCGCGCAGGATAATGTGACAATCGCCGTTGCCGCTGGTGTTAACAATAGCGGAATGCCCCCATTTGGTGACGGAGAGGAAGCAGTGTGGCGCGCCCGCAGCATTGATGGCGTCAATGGCTACTTTCATAGTGCCGTCGGTGCCATTTTTGAAACCGACCGGGCAGGAAAGACCAGAAGCCAGTTCACGGTGCACCTGAGATTCAGTGGTACGCGCACCGATTGCGCCCCAGCTCATTAAATCGGCCAGGTATTGTGGCGTAATCATATCAAGGAACTCACCCGCCGCCGGCAGGCCGGTGTCGTTGATATCGAGCAGCAGCTTACGCGCGATGCGCAGGCCGTCGTTGATTTGATAGCTGTGATCCATATGCGGATCGTTAATTAGCCCTTTCCAGCCCACCGTGGTACGCGGCTTTTCAAAATAGACGCGCATGACGATTTCGAGAGAATCTCTCAGCTCTTCGCGCATCGCCAGCAGGCGCGACGCGTACTCTTTCGCCGCTGCAGGATCGTGGATAGAACATGGGCCAATCACCACCAGAAGACGATCGTCATTGCCTTTCAGGATTTTGTGAATCGCTTTACGCGCACGGGAAACCGTATTAGCCGCGTTTTCTGTGGCGGGAAATTTTTCAAGGAGTGCGACCGGAGGCAATAACTCGTTGATCTCTTTAATACGTAAATCGTCGTTCTGATAATTCATCTTCGTTCCAGTGTTGCCATACTTATATGATTGAATGCAATCCCCTCAATCTATATCTTTCGCCAGAAAGTGTAAACGGGGTTTTACACTTCGCGCGGAATAATCCTGGAATTAGTCTAAAAAACGCCAGAAAGTAGCGAATAACGAGATCTAACCTACAATTTTTAATTGTAACAACTCTGTTTTACTCTTTTTTCGAGATTCTCTACTGGCCTAATCCGCCCGTGGCGACATCTTCAACCATTGCCTGCCAACCTCGCTGGCATAAGTACGTCGGAAGATGCTATCCGGTACTGAAAACACAACAGGAGCACCTTATGAAAACGACTAAACTGGCCACACTTCTTCTTACCGCTACACTCAGCCTCGCCAGCGGTGCGGCCCTGGCTGCCGATTCGGGCGCACAAAGTAACAACGGTCAGGCGAATGCCGCGGCTGATGCAGGTCAGGTCGCCCCTGATGCGAAAGAAAACGTTGCTCCGAATGGAGTGGATAACAGCAAGATTAATACGGGCTCTGGTAGCACAATGCAGCATCAGAGCGGTACCGCCACCGATCATGACGGCATGACCAAGGATGAAGTGCATAAAAATTCGATGTGTAAAGATGGTCGCTGCCCGGATATCAACAAGAAAGTTGAGACCGGCAATGGCGTCAACAATGATGCTGACACCAAAACGGACGGCACGACGCAGTAACATTTTACTGCACGGCAATAACAGGAGAGCGCATGCTCTCCTTTTTATTTTTCCTGGCACAAAAAAGGTATGATGTCATACAGTTAACAAGAGCATAAAAAACGGATGACATATGGCGCACTCACACTCGCACGCTTCCCCTCACCTTCCTGAAGACAACAATGCCCGTCGACTGCTGCTGGCGTTTATCATCACCGCCGGATTTATGGTGGTGGAGACCATTGGTGGCGTCATTTCCGGTTCGCTGGCGCTGCTGGCCGATGCCGGACATATGTTGACTGACTCTGCCGCGCTGCTGTTCGCGCTACTGGCCGTCCATTTTGCGCGTCGTCCGCCCAATGCCCGTCATACTTTTGGCTGGCTTCGTCTCACCACTCTGGCCGCGTTCGTTAACGCTATTGCACTGGTGGTCATCACCATCCTGATTGTCTGGGAAGCTATTCAGCGTTTTTATCATCCTCAGCCCATCGCCGGGGCGACCATGATGATCATTGCCGTCGCAGGCTTGATTGCCAATATTGTCTCTTTTTGGATCCTGCATCGCGGAAGCGAAGAGAAAAACCTTAATGTTCGCGCAGCGGCACTGCATGTGATGGGCGATCTACTGGGTTCGGTTGGGGCGATTGCGGCAGCGGTGGTGATAATGATGACGGGCTGGACGCCTATCGATCCGATTCTGTCAGTACTTGTCTCGTGCCTGGTGCTGCGTAGCGCATGGTCGCTGCTGAAAGAGAGTGTTAATGAACTGCTGGAAGGCGCGCCGCGTACCATGGACGTCCCGGCGCTGAAACGCGAACTGCGCCGGGCTATTCCCGAAGTTCGCGACGTGCACCATGTTCACGTCTGGCTGGTCGGTGAAAAGCCGCTCATGACACTGCATGTTCAGGTGGTGCCGCCGCACGATCACGATGCGCTACTCGGCAGTATTCAGCACTTTCTTGAACATCATTATCAAATTGAACACGCCACCATTCAAATGGAGTATCAGCCCTGTAACGGCCCGGAATGCCATCTTAACGAGACGACAGCCGGGCACGGGCATCATCACCATCATTAATGAGAAAACGCGCGAGAGCCTCGCTCACGCGCGCTGTTCATCCACATTCGGCTACCGTTAAGCGCGATAAAGGTCAGAATCAGATATTCCAGCGACATGGCATAAACGCCCTGCAGGGCAAAAATCACCACGCTGATAACGTTGATTATCACCCACAGCAGCCAGTTCTCCACGTATTTGCGCGTCATCAGCACCATCGCCACAATTGATAGCACCATCATGCAGGAGTCCCAGAACGGGAACGCGTCAGGTTGCAGGGCAGGCTGCGTGACGTTCAGGCCGAAAAACTGCATCACGTTTACCGCCACGCGCGTCAGGAACGCAAACACCGGGTCGATGTAAACCGTCATCAGGCCAATCGCCACCACACAGGCCGCCAGCCAGCCGATGGCTTTCGGCTTCGGTAGCCAGCGGATTTGCAGTTCAGCTTCATTTTGCTGCGTTTGCCGCGACCAGGCATACCAGCCATAAATATTTGCCGCGAAGAAGAAGAGTTGCAGCAGCAGGCTGGCGTAGAGCTGAATCTGGAAGAAAATAATCGCAAACAGGGTGACGTTAACCAACCCGAAAAAGTAGTTCACAATTTTTTCCAGGCTTGCCAGCCAGATGCACAGCAGCCCCGCTACCGTGCCGACGGCTTCAATCCACGAGAGATCATAACCGCCCTCGCCGATAGGAATGTGTACCAAAATGTTTTGCGTACTAAAGAAATCCATTTTATCTCCAGAGGGTTAACACGTTATCCCCGAAGTGTAGCCGCAAAATCGAGCATGCGGTTCAGCGGCACCAGCGCGCCCTGACGCAGCGTCTCATCAACGTGAATTTCATGCGCGGCACCGCCCTGCTCCAGCCCTTCAGCGATGGCTTTCAGGCCATTCATCGCCATCCACGGGCAATGAGCGCAGGAACGGCACGTGGCGCCCGCTCCCGCCGTTGGCGCTTCCAGCAGTTCTTTTTCCGGTACGGCCTGCTGCATCTTGTAAAAGATCCCGCGGTCGGTCGCAACAATAAGCTGCGGGTGCGGCAGTGTTTTCGCGGCGTTGATAAGCTGGCTGGTTGAGCCAACGGCATCAGCCATATCGACAATCGCCTGAGGCGACTCCGGATGAACCAGAATGGCCGCCTGGGGGTACAACGCTTTCATACGCGCCAGCGCCTGAGTTTTAAATTCGTCGTGAACGATACAGGCGCCCTTCCAGCACAGCACATCCGCGCCGGTCTGTTTCTGCACATAACTGCCGAGATGGCGGTCCGGCGCCCAGATGATTTTTTCACCTAAACTATCCAGATGCTCAATGAGTTCAACCGCAATGCTGGAGGTGACGACCCAGTCCGCGCGCGCTTTTACTGCGGCAGAGGTATTGGCATAGACCACAACGGTGCGATCCGGGTGTGCGTCGCAGAAGGCATTAAACTCGTCAATGGGGCAGCCAAGATCGAGCGAACACTCCGCATGCAGCGTGGGCATGAGGATGGTTTTCTCAGGGCTGAGGATTTTCGCCGTCTCGCCCATAAAACGTACACCGGCGACCAGCAAGGTCGTTGCCGGATGCTTTGCGCCAAAGCGTGCCATCTCCAGAGAGTCAGAGATGCATCCGCCCGTCTCTTCCGCCAGTTGCTGGATCTCCGGGTCGGTGTAGTAATGCGCCACCATCACCGCGTTGCGTTCTTTCAGCAGGCGCTTGATTTTCTCACGGTAGAACTGCTTTTCATCCACGCTGAGGGCTACCGGCTTCGGCGGGAAGGGGTAAATTGCGGCTTCTGGATCAAACATCACGCTCATCATGCTGTCTCGTTTTGCTCACTTAACGAAATTTCCGATAACTGGCGTATTAAACGCATCAATCGGCTAATGGTGTTTTATATGCTAAACAAGATAGCTGAAATGAGGGGAAAAGTCGTGGAGATTTTAGGAAGAGTTTAGTGCGGGCGGAGATGTCGGGTGGCGCTTCGCTTACCCGACCTACAAGGCAATGCGAGGTGTAGGCCTGATAAGCGAAGCGCTATCAGGCATTTCTCAAACCACAGATAGCAAAAAAGCGCCTTTAGGGTAATGCCGATCATTTAAGGATCAGTTGACCGATCCAGTGACTGGTGTAAAAAGGGTTCATGTCTCCACATGGACCCTTTTTAAATGGAACTTTCACAAGCCCTTGGCATTATTCATCTCACCGC
>CAJYVI010000055.1 GCA_913778145.1 uncultured Pseudocitrobacter sp. | reverse complement strand
CCGGCGATAAGCGGGTTAATACAACAGAATTTGCCTGGCGGCACTAGCGCGGTGGTCCCACCTGACCCCATGCCGAACTCAGAAGTGAAACGCCGTAGCGCCGATGGTAGTGTGGGGCCTCCCCATGCGAGAGTAGGGAACTGCCAGGCATCAAATTGCAGTAAACCGGGATGAAAATCCGGGTAGTGACAAAGAAATTCGGTGGAGCGGTAGTTCAGTCGGTTAGAATACCTGCCTGTCACGCAGGGGGTCGCGGGTTCGAGTCCCGTCCGTTCCGCCACTTATTAAAAAAATTAAGCCTGCTACATTAGCAGGCTTAATGATAAGAAAATTTAGGGGCGTAGCTCAGTTGGTAGAGCACCGGTCTCCAAAACCGGGTGTCGCGAGTTCGAGTCTCTCCGCCCCTGCCATATATAATCCTTTGCTTATGCAAAGGATTTTTTTTGCCCGAAATTCAGCGAAGTGACATCTCGCGATCCCACTCCTTTTCTTTAAAACGCCCCTAAATCAGAACGTTATTTTTCAGGATGTCGCGAATTTGTGCCTGTTTATCGCTGTTCTGTAACCAGATGGCATATAACGGACGAGAAAGCGTCGCGCTATCCGCAACCGTATGTAGCCCACCTTTCTCTTTCGCCCACGCTGTAGGTAACCAGGTGCAGCCTTTCAGCGGTTCCAACTGCTGTCTTGCCAAATCAGCTGAACTGGTGGTCAATAGTGGAACGTCATCGTGCGCGATCAGACCAGCCTCATGCTGCTGAAAATCCGGGCCCCATTCCAGACGCAAATAGTTTAGTTGTGCTTTCTCACTTGAAGGGAATGCGCAATAAAGGGCGAGTGTAAAATTCCCCAGCAACTGGCTGCTAAATTCGTCCATTTTGGGCGCTTCTGTGGTGATGAGCAGATCAAGCTGCCGCTCATGGAGTTGCTTCACCAGTGACTGACGCTGCGCAATCCGCGCCTCAAATTGAAGATTATCAAACGATTGATAGAGCCTGGCGAGCCAGCCATTCAGCATACATTCCCACAGCGACGCGCTGGCCCCAATAGAAAATTCATTATGCCTCGAGGTATGAGCGACCTCTTTCCGTGCCGCCTGCCACGTATTCATCAGCGTTTCCGCGTAAGGCAGCAGTTTTTCGCCCGCGGCGGTCAGACGGATGTTGTTGCGATGTCGAGTGAAGAGATTGACGCCTAACTGATTTTCCAACTGACGGATGCGAAAACTTACCGCAGATTGCGTCAAATAGAGGGCTTCCGCAGCGCGCCCGAAGTGACGAGTTCTGCTCACTTCGAGGAAAGTTTTTAGCAATTCCGTATCCACAGCTTTCTCCACAAAATAATTTGTCGTTATGATTTAAATCTTTTGTTTTACACTCTGTCAAGCGTAACTAATACTCCGCGCCATAAATAGCTCGGCCAAAGAATTAGGAGCGTGTAGGATGGCGGAAAGCTTTACGACGACTAATCGTTTTTTCGACAATAAAAATTATCCACGCGGGTTCTCTCGCCATGGTGATTTCACCATCAAAGAGGCTCAACTGCTTGAACGTTGTGGCTATGCCTTTAACGAACTCGATCTCGGCAAACGTGAACCGGCTACCGATGAAGAGAAGCAGTTTGTTGCGGTGTGCCGTGGCGAGCGTGAACCAGCGACTGAAGCTGAACGTGTATGGAACAAGTATGTGACGCGCATCAAGCGCCCTAAACGTTTCCACACGCTGTCTGGCGGCAAGCCGCAGGTGGAAGGCGCTGAAGACTACACTGAAAGCGACGACTAACAAGAAAGGGGCTTCGGCCCCTTTTTTACTGCAACAGTTTTTGCAGATGTATCAGCACCCGGTCAATACCCCGATAACTCAGTGCCTCCTGGAGATGATGACGAACAATCGCGTTCACTCCTTCCAGATCGGCAATGGTGCGTGACACCTTTAGCAGCCTCTGCCAGGCGCGTATCGATAACCCCAACGCGGTGAGCGTTTGCTCCAGCCATACTGCATCTTCATCGCTCAACGCACAGTAGCGGCGAATATCACTACCGCCAAGTCTGGCATTGAGTTGCCCCTGACGATGATACTGACGTGCCTGCGCTTCAATCACGCGTGCCTGTACCGTCTGGCTATTCTCTTCTTCCTGACGCGCCTGACTTAGTATTCCTGGCGGCGGTAACGGTATCTCAAGGGAGAGATCAAAACGGTCCAGAAACGGACCCGATAAACGCCCCAGATAACGCAGCGTTTGCTCCGGCGTACAGCGATTATGATTACCCTGATAATGCCCGGTTGGGCTGGGATTCATTGCCGCAATCAATTGAAATCGTGCGGGATAGGTAATTTTCGCCCGCGTGCGTGAGATATGAATTTGCCCCGACTCAATAGGTTCGCGCAGGGCATCCAGCACCCGTCGTTCAAACTCCGGGAGTTCATCAAGAAACAGTACGCCGTTATGCGCCAGCGAGATCTCGCCAGGCCCCGGAATAGACCCGCCGCCCACCATGGCGGTTAACGACGCGCTATGGTGCGGCGAACGGAAAGGGCGCTGACGCCACTGTTTCTGCACGCTACTGGCATTCTCCAGGCTGATAATCGCCGCCGTTTCCAGTGCTTCCCGATCGTTGAGCGGAGGCAGCAGCCCGCGCAGACGCGAAGCGAGCATCGTTTTTCCGGTACCTGGCGGGCCAATGAGCAAAAGATTGTGTCCACCTGCGGCTGTAACCTCCAGCGCCCGCTTTCCCTGATGTTGCCCGATGACGTCGCTCAAGTCCTCACATATCAGGGGCACAGGCGTTGTATCCGGTTCTGCCGTGCGTAATTCGTGTTTCCCCTCAAGAAAGGCGCAAACCTCCTGCAAATGACTGGCGATATAGCATTCACTCCCGCCCAATAAGCCAACCTGTGCAGCATCATCCTCGGCCACTACAATCTGTCTTCCGGCTTTATCCGCTTCAATTGCTGCTGAAATCGCGCCGGGAATGCCGCGTAACATGCCTGTAAGCGCGAGTTCGCCCACAAACTCATATTGACCCAGTCTTTGGGGATTAAGTTGCTCAGAGGCCGCCAGGAGCGCGAGAGCGATAGGTAAATCATATCGCCCTCCTTCCTTAGGCAGATCGGCAGGTGCCAGGTTAATCGTGATTTTTTTAGCCGGGAACTCATAACCGCTATTGATAATTGCGCTACGAACGCGATCGCGCGCTTCCTTTACGGTCGTTTCCGGCAGGCCCACCATGGTGAGCCCTGGCAACCCCTGACTAATGTGAACTTCAACGGTAATGAGCGGAGCGGTGACGCCCAGCGCCGCACGTGTGTAGACAACGGATAGTGACATAATGCCTCCTGATGTGCGGCATTATGCGCGTCATTGCGACGTGAATAACCGTCGAGTTTTCGATTTTACGGCGAGGATTCCGGCATATCGCTGCTGTTTCATCGCATCTCAATAAAATCAGAATACGACTCGCATTTTTTACTGCCAGGACGCTCCTGAAGGCGCAATAGTGTTAAAAACCCACTACAGGTGAAAAAAATTCAATTCCTAATTTTCTTCTTATAAAACAAATATCTTATGCAAAATTGTTAGCATGATGAGTATCACAGTAATAAAAAAAACTTGTGCTTTTCTGAATGTCTGTGGTAACTCTGTAGGTATTCCTTCGAACAAGATGCAAGAATAGACAAAAATGAAAGCCCTTCTACGAGTGATTAGCCTGGTCGTGATTAGCGTGGTGGTGATTATTATCCCACCGTGCGGGGCTGCACTTGGACGAGGAAAGGCTTAGAAATCAAGCCTTAACGAACTAAGACCCCCGCACCGAAAGGTCCGGGGGTTTTTTTATGACTTAAAAACAATAGCGAGGAGCAGATTATGAGTTGTAGCACAAAATCCTGTTTCTCCCGATCTACGGCGGGGAACTAACTATGAATGGGGCACAGTGGGTAGTACATGCGTTGCGGGCACAAGGAGTCGAGACAGTTTTCGGTTATCCGGGTGGCGCAATTATGCCGGTTTACGATGCATTGTATGACGGCGGCGTGGAGCACCTGTTGTGCCGACACGAGCAGGGCGCGGCGATGGCGGCAATTGGTTATGCGCGTGCCACCGGTAAAACGGGCGTCTGTATCGCAACCTCTGGTCCTGGTGCGACCAACCTGATAACCGGCCTTGCTGATGCTCTGCTGGACTCTGTTCCGGTTGTCGCCATCACCGGCCAGGTGGCTTCTCCGTTCATCGGAACGGATGCGTTTCAGGAAGTGGACGTTCTCGGTTTATCACTCTCCTGCACCAAACACAGTTTCCTGGTGCAGTCGCTGGAAGAGTTGCCGCGCGTGATGGCAGAAGCATTCCAGGTGGCAAACTCAGGCCGTCCAGGCCCCGTTCTGGTAGATATCCCGAAAGATATCCAGGTGGCTCAGGGCGATCTGGAACCCCATTTTTCCACCGTCGCCAGCGAAGATACTTTCCCGCACGCTGAAGTTGATGTCGCGCGTCAGATGCTGGCGCAGGCAAAAAAGCCGATGTTGTATGTGGGCGGCGGCGTTGGGATGGCGCAGGCGGTTCCCGCGTTGCGCGAATTTATCGCCGTCACTCAGATGCCTGCGACTTGCACGCTGAAAGGACTCGGCGCGGTTGATGCCGATTATCCGTATTACCTCGGCATGCTGGGGATGCACGGCACCAAAGCCGCGAACCTGGCGGTGCAGGAGTGTGACCTGCTGATCGCCGTCGGCGCGCGCTTTGATGACCGCGTGACTGGCAAGCTGAATACCTTCGCACCGCACGCCAAAGTGATCCATATGGATATCGACCCGGCGGAAATGAACAAATTGCGTCAGGCACACGTAGCTCTGCAGGGCGACCTGAATACATTACTGCCCGCGTTGCAACAATCCCTGTCGGTTGATGCGTGGCGTCAGCACAATGCAGAACTGCGTGCTGAACACGCCTGGCGTTACGATCACCCGGGCGAGGCTATCTATGCGCCGTTGCTGCTCAAACAGCTTTCCGACCGTAAGCCTGCCGACAGCGTGGTTACCACCGACGTGGGGCAACACCAGATGTGGTCCGCGCAGCACATGACCTACACCCGCCCGGAAAACTTCATCACCTCCAGCGGATTAGGCACCATGGGCTTCGGCCTGCCGGCGGCGGTTGGCGCGCAGGTTGCCCGCCCGAACGACACGGTTATCTGCATCTCCGGTGACGGTTCCTTCATGATGAACGTGCAAGAGCTGGGCACCGTGAAGCGTAAGCAGCTGCCGTTGAAAATCGTTCTGCTGGATAACCAGCGTTTAGGCATGGTTCGCCAGTGGCAGCAGCTGTTCTTCCAGGAACGCTACAGTGAAACCACACTCACCGATAACCCTGATTTTCTCACCCTGGCCAGCGCCTTCGGCATCCCTGGCCAGCACATCACCCGTAAAGACCAGGTTGAAGCGGCACTCGACACCCTGCTGGCAAGCGAAGGCCCGTACCTGCTTCATGTCTCAATAGACGAACTTGAGAACGTCTGGCCATTGGTACCGCCCGGTGCCAGTAATGCAGAAATGCTGGAGAAATTATCATGATGCAACATCAGCTCGCCGTGCAGGCTCGCTTCAACCCGGAAACGCTGGAACGTGTGTTACGTGTGGTTCGCCATCGCGGTTTTCAAATCTGCGCCATGAATATGGAAGCAGCCACCGATGCACAGAATATAAATATCGAATTGACCGTTGCCAGTCCCCGCCCGGTCGAATTACTGTTTAGTCAGTTAAGTAAACTGGTGGACGTTGCTTCTGTCGCCGTCCATCAGTGCCAGACAACATCACAACAAATTAGCGCCTGAGCGCAAAAGGAAGAAAAATGACGACGAAAAAAGCTGATTACATTTGGTTCAACGGTGAGATGGTTCCATGGGGTGAAGCGAAAGTTCACGTGATGTCCCATGCGTTGCACTACGGTACTTCCGTCTTCGAAGGTATCCGTTGCTACGACTCTCACAAAGGGCCAGTGGTGTTCCGCCATCGCGAACACATGCAGCGTCTGCATGACTCAGCCAAAATCTATCGCTTCCCGGTCTCTCAGAGCGTTGATGAATTAATGGAAGCCTGCCGCGCGGTGATCCGCAAAAACAATCTGACCAGCGCTTATATTCGTCCGCTGGTCTTCGTGGGTGACGTCGGTATGGGCGTGAACCCGCCGGATGGCTACAAAACTGACGTGATCATTGCCGCGTTCCCATGGGGCGCCTACCTGGGCGCGGAAGCGCTGGATCAGGGCATTGATGCGATGGTCTCTTCCTGGAATCGCGTTGCGCCGAACACCATCCCGACGGCCGCAAAAGCCGGTGGTAACTACCTCTCTTCCCTGCTGGTTGGCAGCGAAGCGCGCCGCCATGGTTATCAGGAAGGCATTGCGCTTGACGTCAACGGTTATATTTCTGAAGGTGCGGGCGAAAACCTGTTTGAAGTGAAAGATGGCATCCTGTTTACGCCGCCGTTCACCTCTTCCGCACTGCCGGGCATTACCCGCGACGCGATCATCAAGCTGGCGAAAGATCTGGATATCGAAGTTCGCGAACAGGTGCTGTCGCGCGAATCACTGTACCTGGCGGATGAAGTGTTTATGTCCGGTACGGCGGCGGAAATCACGCCAGTACGTAGCGTCGATGGCATCCAGGTTGGCGCAGGCCGCTGTGGACCGGTCACCAAACGTATTCAGCAAGCATTCTTTGGCCTCTTCACCGGTGAAACCGAGGATAAATGGGGCTGGTTGGATCAGGTTAATAACTAACAAAGAAAGGGGACGGCACGCACCGTCCCTTTTATTAGACAGACACTGGGAGTAAATAAAGCATGCCTAAGTATCGTTCCGCTACCACCACCCATGGCCGTAATATGGCGGGTGCCCGCGCACTGTGGCGCGCCACCGGGATGACCGACGCCGATTTCGGTAAGCCGATTATCGCGGTTGTAAACTCGTTTACCCAGTTCGTGCCGGGCCACGTGCACCTGCGCGACCTCGGTAAACTGGTTGCTGAACAGATTGAAGCGGCAGGCGGCGTAGCCAAAGAGTTCAACACCATTGCGGTGGATGACGGTATCGCTATGGGCCACGGGGGCATGCTTTATTCACTGCCGTCTCGCGAACTGATCGCTGATTCCGTTGAGTATATGGTGAACGCCCATTGCGCCGATGCCATGGTCTGTATCTCCAACTGCGACAAAATCACCCCGGGGATGCTGATGGCTTCCCTGCGATTAAACATTCCGGTGATCTTCGTTTCCGGCGGCCCGATGGAAGCCGGGAAAACCAAGCTGTCCGATCAGATAATCAAACTCGATCTGGTTGATGCGATGATCCAGGGCGCAGACCCGAAAGTTTCTGACGCCCAGAGCGATCAGGTTGAACGTTCCGCCTGCCCAACCTGCGGTTCCTGCTCCGGGATGTTCACCGCTAACTCGATGAACTGCCTGACCGAAGCGCTGGGCCTGTCGCAGCCGGGCAACGGCTCGCTGCTGGCAACCCACGCCGATCGCAAGCAGCTGTTCCTCAACGCCGGTACGCGCATTGTTGAACTGACCAAACGCTATTATGAGCAGGATGATGCCTCTGCGCTGCCGCGTAACATTGCCAGCAAAGCGGCATTTGAAAACGCCATGACGCTGGATATCGCGATGGGCGGCTCTACCAACACCGTTCTCCACCTGCTGGCGGCGGCGCAGGAAGCGGAAATCGACTTCACCATGAGTGATATCGATAAGCTTTCCCGCAAGGTTCCGCAGCTGTGTAAAGTTGCGCCGAGCACCCAGAAATACCATATGGAAGATGTTCACCGGGCTGGTGGCGTACTGGGGATTCTTGGGGAGTTGGATCGCGCTAACTTACTGAATCGCGATGTGAAAAATGTGCTGGGCCTGACCTTGCCGCAGACCCTTGAGCAATATGACATCGTCGTGACTCAGGATGACGCGGTGAAAAGCATGTTCCGCGCAGGCCCGGCTGGCATTCGTACCACCCAGGCATTCTCGCAGGATTGCCGTTGGGATACGCTGGACGACGACCGCGCAAACGGCTGTATCCGCTCGCTGGAGCACGCCTACAGCAAAGACGGCGGCCTGGCGGTACTCTACGGTAACTTTGCAGAAAACGGCTGCATCGTGAAAACCGCGGGCGTGGATGACAGCATTCTCAAATTCACCGGCCCGGCGAAAGTATACGAAAGCCAGGACGACGCGGTAGAAGCGATTCTCGGCGGCAAAGTTGTCGCGGGCGATGTGGTGGTGATCCGCTATGAAGGTCCGAAAGGCGGTCCTGGCATGCAGGAAATGCTCTACCCAACCAGCTTCCTGAAATCAATGGGCCTCGGCAAAGCCTGTGCGCTGATCACCGACGGTCGTTTCTCCGGCGGCACCTCTGGCCTTTCCATCGGCCACGTCTCACCGGAAGCGGCAAGCGGCGGCAGCATTGGCCTGATTGAAGACGGCGATCTTATCGCTATCGACATTCCGAACCGTGGCATTCAGTTACAGGTAAGCGATGCCGAACTGGCGGCGCGTCGTGAAGCGCAGGAAGCTCGTGGCGACAAAGCCTGGACGCCGAAAAACCGTGAACGTCAGGTCTCCTTTGCCCTGCGCGCCTACGCCAGCCTGGCAACCAGCGCCGACAAAGGTGCGGTGCGCGATAAATCGAAACTGGGGGGTTAATGATGGCTGACTCACAACCTCTCTCCGGCACCCCGGAAGGTGCCGAATATTTAAGAGCGGTGCTACGCGCACCGGTCTACGAAGCGGCGCAGGTCACGCCGTTACAAAAAATGGAAAAGCTCTCGTCGCGTCTTGATAACGTGATTCTGGTGAAGCGCGAAGATCGCCAGCCAGTTCATAGCTTCAAGCTGCGCGGCGCATATGCCATGATGGCGGGCCTGACGGAAGAACAAAAAGCGCACGGCGTGATCACCGCTTCTGCGGGTAACCACGCGCAGGGCGTGGCGTTTTCTTCCGCACGGTTAGGCGTGAAGGCGCTGATCGTTATGCCAACCGCCACCGCCGATATCAAAGTCGATGCGGTACGCGGCTTCGGCGGCGAAGTGCTGCTTCATGGCGCGAACTTTGACGAAGCGAAAGCGAAAGCGATCGAACTGTCACAGCAGCAGGGCTTCACCTGGGTGCCGCCGTTCGACCACCCGATGGTGATCGCCGGGCAAGGCACGCTGGCGCTGGAACTACTCCAGCAGGACGCCCATCTCGACCGCGTATTTGTGCCCGTCGGCGGCGGCGGTCTGGCGGCGGGCGTGGCGGTGCTGATCAAACAACTGATGCCGCAAATCAAAGTGATCGCCGTGGAAGCGGAAGATTCCGCCTGTCTGAAAGCGGCGCTGGATGCGGGTCATCCCGTTGATCTGCCGCGTGTAGGGCTGTTTGCCGAAGGCGTTGCGGTAAAACGCATTGGCGACGAAACCTTCCGTTTATGCCAGGAGTATCTCGACGACATCATCACTGTCGATAGCGATGCGATTTGTGCGGCGATGAAAGACCTGTTCGAAGATGTGCGCGCGGTAGCGGAACCCTCCGGCGCGCTGGCGCTGGCGGGAATGAAAAAATATATCGCTCAGCACAACATTCGCGGCGAACGTCTGGCGCATGTACTTTCGGGGGCGAACGTCAATTTCCACGGTCTGCGCTACGTCTCGGAACGGTGTGAACTGGGTGAACAGCGTGAAGCGTTGCTGGCGGTAACCATTCCGGAAGAGAAAGGTAGCTTCCTCAAATTCTGCCAGTTGCTTGGCGGACGTTCGGTCACCGAATTCAACTACCGCTTTGCCGATGCCAAAAACGCCTGCATCTTTGTCGGCGTGCGCTTAAGCCGCGGCCTCGAAGAGCGCAAAGAAATTTTGCAGATGCTCAACGACGGCGGCTACAGCGTGGTTGATCTCTCCGACGATGAAATGGCGAAGCTACACGTGCGCTATATGGTCGGCGGGCGTCCATCGCATCCGTTGCAGGAACGTCTCTACAGCTTCGAATTCCCGGAATCACCGGGCGCGCTGCTGCGCTTCCTCAACACGCTGGGTACGCACTGGAACATCTCGCTATTCCATTATCGCAGCCACGGTACCGACTACGGGCGCGTACTGGCGGCGTTCGAGCTTGGCGACCATGAACCGGATTTCGAAACCCGGCTGAATGAACTGGGCTACGATTGCCACGACGAAACCAATAACCCGGCGTTTAGATTCTTTTTGGCGGGTTAGTGGCCACTCAGCAGGAGATAACCTAACCAGGTTATCTCCTGCTGTTTCGTAATCTCAACGGTTATAGATGTTGTCAAATAGGTCGTTCACATCATCCCCATCTTTGAATCGGCCATCATAAGTTCCTTCTGGCAACAACAGCGCTTTCTCCGGGCCATCAAGTAAGGTGATCATTTTGCGGTCAGCCGACAAGGTAATGGGTGGGGTAATCGTGATACCTTCCACTTTCACGTGTGCTGAGACGGCAGCGCCAGTTTCGCTGTACAGCTGATATCTTCCGGCCAGCGGAACCTTGAATTCCTCCTGTTGGCCGATATGTAGCAATCGACCTGCTAACCTTATATTCGGGGCCACCTTGACGTAGCTGTTATCAATAGCTTTTGCGATGAAAGGATGGATACCTGTCATTCGATTGGTCCATATGATCATTTTCGGTGGAGATTGAGTAAACACCTGCCAGGCTTCGGATTTTTTCCCTTCCCGTATTGTTTTTAAAACATATATTGCATCAAGCCACAGAGTTGTTGGCTCCAGTCTGTTAGGCAACATTCCTATACCATCAAAGTACTTTTCACCAGGTTTGAGTAGCGCTTCAGCTCTGCTAACCAGTTCAAGCTGTTGCACATTATCAATTTTCAGGTAGCTGATATTGATAAAGTAACTTGAAAGTATGGTTAATGTTGTCACCGTCAGGAAAAATAATTTCAGGATCGGCATGCGGTTATGGACGAAGAGGTAATCTAGCGGGGCGAGAGACCACAGCGATATAAATGGCAGCGCCATAATAAATACATAGGGCCAGGGCTGATTGTGTGTGAAAACCAGTGTGGTAATAACGAATGAAAATATCAGGGCAATGCGCGTTTTTTCATTCGAGACTTTCCAGCGTTTTAACGCGATAACCATACCACTAAAACAAAGCAGGTAGAGAAATGTATTGTCTAAAAGGGTTTGTAGGACATACACACGAATGCCGTAATATGCATCACTGCCGTATACCGCCACGTCTATTGGGCCAAAGATCAAGCTTTGCGCGATATGCAGTGGGTCGCTGCCGCCGAATATAAAGCAATAGGCAATAGCAGAGAGTAACCATCCTGCGGTTAAGTAAAAACCGCGAACGATAGCAGTAAAAATATCTTTGCGCAGCATGGCTTCAACAACTAACCCGAGTCCAAGGGCCAGATTGAAGTACGCTGATTTTTGGGTAACTAAAAATGCCAGTCCGCTCAGGATCCCGGCGATGAAAATTTTTCTTGCGGTAAGAGCGTGGCCGCGCAGTATAACCAGAATAGCGGTCAGAGCGAAAAAAAGTGCCAGGGGTTCTGAACGGGTGCGGAAAATCCGCTCCATAAAATTAGTAAAACACAGCAAAACGAGCACAATAAAAAGCGCACGTAAACGCTGCTCACCCAATGCACGCGCACAGGAGTAGACCATTAACAGCGTTCCACAAGCGAGCAGGGCCGTTTGCATTCGTCCGATAAGAATAATAGAAACGGCATCCCAACCAGTGAGGTGAGCGAGTTTATAAAACACTGCAAAGCCCACGGCTTTTGGCGGTTGGATTGTGTCGAATAACCCATTCGCAAAATACTTTGCGTAACCCACCTGAGCGAACTCATCCATGATTATGCGAATATGCCAGGCAAATACAAAAATAAGCGCCACTTTAATAGCAATGCTCACGCCGAGGAGAAGCGTAAACCTGCGCGGTCTTAGGCTGTAAACGTGCTTACAGGAGATATCCATTTATTTTCTTCCGGCTTCGCCATTGGTTTTTCTGTCTTTCGCGCTTTGTGCCAACTTCAGAATTTCCTGCGCCATTGTTTGCCAGCTATAGTGCTCTTTGGCATAACAAATCATCGCTTCACGTTCGTGAGGGGGCAGTACATATTTATCTATTGCGACAGAGCAACGCTGTGCTGAGTGTTGTGGGTCGTTGAGGTCTATGTTCACGCCATATAACCAATTTACCGCGTTGGGATCTGCTCTATGTGACGGGGTGCCGCAGATCACCGGTAATCCACAGGCCATTGCTTCCTGGATAACCAGGGGATAGCCTTCTCCGACGGCAGGCAACAACAGCAAGTCGGCACAGCGGTAAAGTTCCGCCAGTGCCACAGGGGTCTGGACGCCAAGATCATGAACATTACTCAATCCCCATTCTGCGGGGCGAAGTGGGCCGCTTCCGGCCAGTAAGAACTGGCAGTCAGGTCTGGTCGCCGCCAGGGCGCGTAGTACCGACAATCCTTTCTTTTCAACGTAGCGACCCACAAAAAGTATGCACCGGGTGCCGGGAGGAAGATGGTATTGTGCCTGCAGGTTCTGTCTGTTCTCTGAATGCGCTGGGGGATAAAAAATGGCGCTATCCACTCCGTTAAACAGTAATTTATATGGATGGCGCGCAGGGTTGCCAAGCAGGTCCTGACGGACCGTATCGCTAATAAACACCCGGGCATCCGCGGCCCATAGCATAGGGCGCGTAACGAATGAATTAGCCAGATGCATAAGCAGGCGCAGCAGGGTTGATCTGAACGGAATGGCGGCGATATGTTGAATAAGAATTACGGGCTTCCTGTGAAGTTTCGCCATTATCATGCCAAGGATCGATGTGACGTAGAGTGCATCGTGAATCACTACTGCGTCGCTACGCCGTACTGCGTTTTTTAAAGCGACTATCGCTCCCGGGCCAGGCAAAGGCATTGGAAGACCGGTGAGTTTTTCCAGCGGGTCGATACAGCGCAGTGCTATTGTTTTCAGGTCATCTTCGGGTAAAGCATCGCTGGCGCTGGCGGCCCAATACGGTGTTACTCTCTGACGGGCGAACTGGCGGCACAAATGCCCGGCAACACGTTCAATGCCACCACCGTGCGTCTCGTAGAAATGGCTAATCGTTAAAATATTCTGTAAATACAGCCGATTTATAGGCTCGACAATCATGAGTGTACGGCCTTATTGCTGTTTGACGCGCGAATAGCCCAGCGGCTAAGCAGAAAATTCAGGATGATCATGCAGATTGACGCAAGCGGCGCGGCAGCAGGCATGGGTAATCCCAGCCAGGTATACCAAAACCAGGTGGTCACAAAGGAAAGTGGAATATTCAGCAGCATACTGACCGTATAACGGCCAAAGGTAAGAAATGACAGGGGCTGCTTAAACGTGAACAGACTGTGCAATATGTAGCCGATAGACGCAATGATGGCGAACGATATCAGGATGGCTAACCAGAGCGCAGCGCATAAGCTTTCCGCCAAAATCATAATGGCATTATGTCCAAAGAAACAGATGGCAGAAACGCAGATATAGGCAAAAGAGGTGCGAAATTTCATCGGGGCGCCTTTCGCGCACGAAGCAAAAAGACACAGGCGTTATCATCGCGGATTTGCGCTGGGGTAACGTAATCTTCAAACATTGCCCGCAGATTCATAATGACAGCTAAACCTGAGGCAATAATGCCACCAATAATTGGTATTCGGCGTAGGAAAAAAGCAAACCCTGTCAGGCGAATAATGGTGGTGGTGGCTAACGGCCCTATCAACGCTTCGACTTCGTCTACCACAAATCCGCGATCGGTTAGATCGGCGATGAGGCCGGTGCGCGTCCAGCGGCGATGATCTTCAGGGTGAGGATGATAGAGCCAGGTTCCGTGTGTGGAGAGTAGTAAGAGGCCATCATCGCTCAATAGGCGCCTAATTTCGGCACAATAGGCATCAAGATCCCTGACGTGTTCCAGTACCTGTATGGAAAGTACGGCTCCGGCGACGCCATCATCCAAAGGAACGCGTCCCTGCTGGTCAATCTTGATTGTGCCGTTGTCATCAAGATCCGCGCCGCAGTAGTTAATATTTAGCTGGCGCATCATCTCGGCGTAAGGAGAATCGCCACAGCCAAAGTCGAGCATAAATGTCTCTGGCGGAATGTGATGTTCTGCTTGATTACGCAAACTTCGCACCAGTGCCCGTAATAGCAGCCAGTCAGTTTGCCAAATGCGAGGGATGGCTCTGTCTCTTTTCATGCTACAGGTCCTTGTGATGATGTTTCGGAATCTTGCCGGCTCAGGCTGTCGAGCAAGAGTTGCAGTACGAATCCCGTCAAAACCATCAGCACGCCCGCGATGCAGGCTGTACTAATAACAAAAACAACGTGTACCGATTGCTCCATTGAATCGTTGGTAAATATCCATCGAAAGGCCAGAAGGAGGTCGGCACAAAAAGCTGCTATGGCTAGACCAGCACCACAAAATACCAGCCATTCCAGGGGATGCGAGCGCATTAGCCACGTAATAAGCCCGCTTTTCGTGCCAGGATGATAAATCGCAATCGCGACTTTGGCTAAAACGCCTAGCAGGATGGCGATTAGGCCAATAAGTGTCGACATCGTCGCCAGAGCAACGAAATGGACGCCAAAATAATGACCGTTGATTTCAATGGGGCCAGCGGCTAGCAACGCAAGACCAATAGCGCCGAGTAGTAGCAGCGTAAAACCAGGGATCAAATATAGCCTGTCAGGCGCATGGGCAATGAGAAGACGTAGATGTCGCCAGCCATCGCGAAATGAGCGTAGATGTGGAGGACGATTGCGTTTATCTGGATAAAGCTTGATCGGCACTTCATGAATGATTAGCCCTGCACGATGCGCGTTAATAATCATCTCCGAAGCAAATTCCATACCGGTAGAGCGGGTGGACATCTTCTGGAATGCTTCGCGGGTAAAAGCCCGCATCCCACAGTGAAAGTCGCGAATGGGCGAGTGGTAAAGCATTCGGGCAATGCCGGAAAGCAGTGGATTACCTAAATAGCGATGCAGAGGGGGCATGGCTCCTGGTTCTATTCCTCCGGCAAATCGATTACCCATCACAAAGTCCGCGCCGCTTTCCAGTGCATCAATGAAAATATCGATTTGGCTCCAGTCATAGGAGTCATCGGCATCAGCCATAATCAGATATTTTCCTTTCGCTGCGTGAGCAGCCGCGCTTATTGCTGCACCATAACCTTTAACTGGCTGGTGAATCACTCGGGCGCCCAGCGATTTCGCAATCTTAACGGATTTGTCCGTTGAACCATTATCACCAATGATCACTTCACCTTGAATACCCCGACGGGTAAAGGCTTCTATTACTTTATTAATACAGATGGCAAGCGTTAGTTCTTCATTCAGGCATGGAATGATTGCCGAAACAAGAGGGGGATGGCCCCCCGTAGCCGTTTCTGGCGGGGAAACTTCAATCTGTTGAGGAATATAGTGATTTGAATTTAATAAATTTTCTGAATGATCAAATTGGCATAAGTTCGTTGGGTGCATAATATTAAGCCCCGATCCATGAGCAGAATTAAGAACCCATCCTAATGGGCTGTTTTATTTGTCAGTTTGTATCAGAGTGAAGGGCTATTTTGACATCCGCCAATGTAGTCTGTACCCATAGTCAAACTGACTTCTACAGTGATGCCGGTTGGAACAGACCATCACTCCTTAACTGGATTATTTATATTAATTCATATTGTGAATCATTTATCTGAAGGATAAATAAATGGTATTATATAAATAATGTTTATTATTACCTTTATCTAACTTTTAATGGAGTGTATTTAAAAAGTTGGATGTGATCTTACAGGAGATGTAATTATTAAGTCCACATATTTCATATGGTTGTAAATATTATGGTTTGTAGTCTAGTTATTGATATTTATGATGTAATTTCTGCTCTATAGGTGTAGGCATTATCAGTAGATATATTTCACGATGAGATTGCTGAAGGGATAATTCTTTGAGCGGAGCAAACACTCCTTTCATTATACTGACTTTATTAGAAAAAGACCTGACTTTTCAGCCAGGCCTTTGTAAGACTTCTGTTTTTGCTACCACATCGAATTCAATTTCTGATTTTAGGTCTGGTGTTGATGTTACTCAGTGATTTTGCGCTCCAGCAAAATCTTCCAGAACGCCTCAATCAGCGGCTCATGCAGCCGCTTTTTCTGCGCACACACGCCCAGCTCAAACGGCGTTTTCTCATCGCTTCGCTCTAGTATCATCACGCGGTTACGCACCGGTTCCGGGCTGTTTTCCAGCACCACTTCCGGCAACAGCGCCACGCCACAGCCGAGCGCCACCATCGAAACCATCGCTTCATGTCCGCCAACCGTGGCGTAAATCAGCGGGTTGCTGATTTTATTGCGTCGGAACCACAGCTCAATGCGGCGACGCACCGGCCCCTGATCGGCCATAATAAACGGCACCGTTGACCAGTCGGGCTTTTCGACAGATACCTGATTACGCACCGGGCAGGGTAGCGCGGGTGCGATCAGCACCACCGCCAGATTCTCCAGCATCGAAAACGCCACCGCACCTGGCAGAGTCTCGGGCTTCCCGGCAATCGCCAAATCCGCTTCCCCCGTCACCACCTTTTCCATTGCATCCGCCGCATCACCTGTGGTGAGTTTGATCTCCACCGACGGATGTTCCGCGCGGAATCTGTCAAGAATCGGCGGCAGATGGCTGTAAGCGGCAGTCACCGAGCAGAAAATATGTAACTCGCCAGAGAGCGACGGCCCTTGCTGGTCGATGGTGTGGCGCAGCTGCTGATACTGCAACAGCGTTTGCTGGGCGAAAATACGCAGTTCTTCGCCCGCTTCGGTCAGCGTCACCGTCCGGTTATCGCGCACAAATAATGCCTGGCCGAGATCTTCTTCCAGGCGCTGAATCTGGCGTGAGAGCGTGGACGGGCTAACGTGCATCGCCCGCGCGCTGCGGCCAAAATGGCGGCTTTCCGCCAGATGCAGGAAGGTTTTCAGATCGCGTAAATCCACAGGCGCAGCCCTCAATGTTGACGTTGCAGAAATTGCAATGTGACGTTGTGAATATATCAATTTCCGCAATAAATTTCCTGTCATATAGTGAATTCAATCTCGCAAACGCGAACCGAACAATAAGAAGCACAACATCACGAGGAATCACCATGGCTAACTACTTCAATACACTGAACCTGCGCCAGCAACTGGCACAGCTGGGCAAATGTCGCTTTATGGGCCGCGACGAATTCGCCGATGGCGCGAGCTACCTTCAGGGTAAAAAAGTGGTCATCGTCGGCTGTGGCGCACAAGGTCTGAACCAGGGCCTGAACATGCGTGATTCTGGTCTGGATATCTCCTACGCGCTGCGTAAAGAAGCGATTGCCGAGAAGCGCGCGTCCTGGCGTAAAGCGACCGAAAACGGCTTTAAAGTTGGTACTTACGAAGAACTGATCCCGCAGGCGGATCTGGTGGTTAACCTGACGCCGGACAAGCAGCACTCCGACGTAGTGCGCTCTGTTCAGCCGCTGATGAAAGATGGCGCGGCGCTGGGTTATTCGCACGGTTTCAACATCGTCGAAGTGGGCGAGCAGATCCGTAAAGACATCACCGTAGTAATGGTTGCGCCGAAATGCCCTGGCACCGAAGTACGTGAAGAGTACAAACGTGGATTCGGTGTACCGACGCTGATTGCCGTTCACCCGGAAAACGATCCGAAAGGCGAAGGTATGGCGATCGCTAAAGCCTGGGCGGCAGCAACCGGTGGTCACCGTGCCGGCGTGCTGGAATCGTCCTTCGTTGCGGAAGTGAAATCTGACCTGATGGGTGAGCAAACCATTCTGTGCGGTATGTTGCAGGCTGGCTCTCTGCTGTGCTTCGACAAGCTGGTGGAAGAAGGCACCGATCCGGCATATGCGGAAAAACTGATTCAGTTCGGCTGGGAAACCATCACCGAAGCGCTGAAACAGGGCGGTATCACCCTGATGATGGACCGTCTCTCTAACCCGGCGAAACTGCGCGCTTACGCGCTGTCAGAACAACTGAAAGAGATTATGGCACCGCTGTTCCAGAAACATATGGACGATATCATCTCCGGCGAATTCTCCTCCGGCATGATGGCTGACTGGGCCAACGACGATAAGAAACTGCTGACTTGGCGTGAAGAGACGGGTAAAACCGCGTTCGAAACCGCGCCGCAGTATGAAGGCAAAATCGGCGAGCAGGAGTACTTCGATAAAGGCGTACTGATGATCGCAATGGTGAAAGCAGGCGTTGAACTGGCGTTCGAAACCATGGTTGATTCCGGCATCATTGAAGAGTCTGCTTATTATGAGTCATTGCACGAGCTGCCGCTGATTGCCAACACCATTGCCCGTAAGCGTCTGTATGAAATGAACGTGGTTATCTCTGATACCGCCGAGTACGGTAACTACCTGTTCTCTTACGCTTGTGTGCCTCTGCTGAAATCGTTCATGACGGAAATTCAGCCGGGCGACCTGGGTAAAGCGATTGCCGAAGGCGCGGTTGATAACGCGCAGCTGCGTGATGTGAACGAA
Source organism: uncultured Pseudocitrobacter sp. (assembly GCA_913778145.1). Classification (GTDB taxonomy): domain Bacteria; phylum Pseudomonadota; class Gammaproteobacteria; order Enterobacterales; family Enterobacteriaceae; genus Pseudocitrobacter. The sequence continues at coordinate 22,954 of CAJYVI010000055.1, read as the reverse complement.
GCGATTCGTGGCCATGCGATTGAGCAGGTAGGTAAGAAACTGCGCGGTTATATGACGGATATGAAACGTATTGCGGTTGCAGGCTAACTGCGCGCTGATGCCCTCACCCCGGCCCTCTCCCACAGGGAGAGGGAGAAAACCGCACACATTTAACTCTTTGCACCATCCGTTCCCTCTCCCTGCGGGAGAGGGTTAGGGTGAGGGCGTTAGTTACGGTACAACACCTTAATGATGTGGTAACCGAACTGGGTGTGCAGCGGGCCAGTCGGCTCCAGTACCGGGCAGGAGAACACCACTTTATCGAACGCCGGAACCATCTGACCCTGGCGGAATTCACCTAAATCACCGCCGCGTTTGCCTGATGGGCAAATGGAGTGCTTCTTCGCCAGCTTGCCGAAGTCAGCGCCGTTTTTAATCTGCTCCAGAAGATCCAGAGCGGTTTTCTCATCTTTAACCAGAATATGCAGTGCTGCTGCTGTTTTTGCCATGATATGCACCTTCGAAAGGGGTCAGTAAGGCTGGCGATTTTAGCATGCGTTATCGGCGATATAACACTTTGATGATGTGATAGCCGAATTTGGTTTTCACTGGCCCGTAAGGTTTCAATAATGGACAGCTGAAGACGGCGTCATCGAACGGTTTCACCATCATGCCCTGTTTGAATTCCCCTAAATCGCCGCCGTTGCGCCCGGACGGGCAGCTCGAATAGCGTTTTGCCAGATGGTCAAAGCTGACGCCGCGATCCAGTTTGGCGAGGATCTCAAGGGCGAGTTTTTCGGTTTTGACCAGGATATGCAGGGCTGCGGCGCTCTTTGCCATGGTGTGGTTCTCATTGTGTTGTACTGTTCAACACTTTACCATTCGGCGGGTAAATCTCAGCGCAACTTTCTGCTACAATCCTCCCCCCGTTCGAAGATTGAGCAATACTCCTATGCGTTTAAACCCCGGCCAACAACACGCTGTCGAATTCGTTACCGGCCCCTGCCTGGTGCTGGCGGGCGCGGGTTCCGGTAAGACTCGCGTCATCACCAATAAAATCGCCCACCTGATCCACCAGTGTGGCTATCAGGCGCGACACATCGCCGCGGTCACCTTTACCAATAAGGCGGCGCGCGAGATGAAAGAGCGTGTCGCGCAGACGCTGGGGCGCAAAGAGGCGCGCGGCTTGATGATCTCGACGTTCCACACTCTGGGGCTGGACATCATCAAGCGTGAATACGCCGCATTGGGAATGAAATCCAACTTCTCTCTCTTCGACGATACGGATCAGGTGGCGTTGCTCAAGGATCTGACCGAGGGGCTGATCGAAGACGACAAAGTGCAGCTGCAACAGCTGATCTCGACGATCTCCAACTGGAAAAACGATCTGAAATCACCCGCGCAGGCGGCGGCTGGCGCGAAAGGCGAGCGGGAGCGTATTTTTGCCCACTGCTATGGCCTGTACGACGCGCATATGAAAGCGTGCAACGTGCTCGACTTCGATGATCTGATTTTACTGCCGACGCTGCTGTTGCAACGTAATGAAGAGGTGCGCGAGCGCTGGCAGAACAAGATTCGTTATTTGCTGGTGGATGAATATCAGGATACCAACACCAGTCAATATGAGCTGGTGAAACTGCTGGTGGGGCAACGGGCGCGCTTTACCGTGGTAGGCGACGATGACCAGTCGATTTACTCCTGGCGCGGCGCGCGTCCGCAAAACCTGGTGCTGCTGAGTCAGGATTTCCCGGCGTTGCAGGTGATTAAGCTTGAGCAAAACTACCGTTCCTCAGGGCGTATTCTGAAAGCGGCGAATATCCTGATTGCCAATAACCCGCACGTCTTTGAAAAACGGCTGTTCTCTGAGCTGGGTTACGGGAAAGAGCTCAAAGTGCTGAGCGCCAACAATGAAGAGCATGAAGCCGAACGCGTAACCGGCGAGCTGATTGCGCATCACTTCGTCAACAAAACGCAGTATAAGGATTACGCCATCCTTTATCGCGGTAACCATCAGTCGCGGGTGTTCGAAAAATTCCTGATGCAGAACCGCATTCCGTACAAAATTTCCGGCGGCACGTCGTTTTTCTCGCGTCCGGAAATTAAAGACCTTCTGGCGTATCTGCGCGTGCTGACCAACCCGGACGACGATAGTGCGTTTCTGCGTATCGTCAACACGCCGAAGCGTGAAATCGGCGCGGCGACGATGCAAAAACTGGGTGAGTGGGCGATGACCCGCAACAAAAGCCTGTTCGCCGCCAGTTTTGATATGGGCCTGACGCAGACGCTCACCGGGCGCGGGTACGAATCTCTCACCCGTTTCACCCAGTGGCTGGGCGAAGTGCAGCGCTTATCCGAACGTGAGCCGATCGCGGCGGTGCGCGACCTTATCCACGGCATTGATTACGAGTCCTGGCTGTTTGAAACCTCCGCCAGCCCGAAAGCCGCCGAAATGCGGATGAAAAACGTCAATACGCTGTTCGGCTGGATGACCGAGATGCTGGAAGGTAGCGAAATCGACGAACCGATGACTCTGACGCAGGTGGTCACCCGCTTTACGCTGCGCGATATGATGGAGCGCGGGGAAAGCGAAGAAGAGCTGGATCAGGTACAACTGATGACCCTGCATGCATCAAAAGGCCTGGAATTCCCGTACGTGTTTCTGGTTGGGATGGAAGAGGGGTTATTGCCACACCAAAGTAGCATCGATGAAGACAACGTCGATGAAGAGCGCCGTCTGGCCTATGTGGGTATTACCCGTGCACAAAAGGAACTGATTTTTACGCTGTGCAAAGAGCGCCGTCAGTACGGCGAGCTGGTGCGCCCGGAGCCAAGCCGCTTTTTACTGGAGCTTCCGCAGGATGATTTACAGTGGGAGCAGGAGCGTAAAGTGGTCAGCGCTGAAGAGCGGATGCAGAAAGGGCAGAGCCATCTGGCGAATCTGAAAGCGATGATGGCGGCAAAACGCGGTCAATAAAGCAATGCCGGGCGGCGCACCCGGCCTACAACGTATTGATAGAACAATAATTATCTGTAGGTCGGATAAGCGAAGCGCCATCCGACATCTGCTTGCTTACTGCACGATCAAAGGCCAGTGCACATAGCTCTGCCACTGACACTCCTGATCGACAATTTCTTTACCCAGCGGATGCTGTTCCAGCCAGCCCGCAGGCAGTTTCAGCGTCAACGTCTCTTCATTGGCCATAATCGTGATTTGCGGCAACAGGTCGTCGCGGCGGCGGTTGGCGAAGATAATCGCCAGGCGCAGCAGGCGACACAGATGCTCGGCCACGCGCGGCGGCACGGCATTTTGCTGATGCAGCGACGAGAGATCGATAGCGTTGGTTTGGTTGAGCAGCAGCGTCGCCAGCAATTTTTTCTGCGCGGGCGTAAAGCCTGGCAAATCAAGATTGCGTACCAGATACGCCGCATGCGCCGGCGCTTGTTTGAAATCGACGCTCAAACCAATTTCGTGAAGATGACAGGCACTTAGCAGCAGTTCGCGGCTTAACGGCTCAATATCCCACTGTTTTTCGATTTGATCGGCGAAGTGAGATGCCAGCTGCGATACGCGCGCCGCCTGTTCGGTATCGACAATAAAGCGGCGCTGCACGTTTCGCAGCGTGCGGCTACGAATGTCTTCATCCACCGCCAGATGCAGCATGCCGTAAACCAGGCCTTCGCGCAGGGCGCCACCGGCCAGCGTCATACACTGAATATTCAGTTCAGTGAAAATAGCGATTAAAATCGCCAGACCGCTCGGGAACACTAACGCGCGTTCCAGCGTCAGGCCTTCGATTTCCAGCTCTTCCAGACGTCCGCACTGAATCGCGCGCTGTTTCAGTTGCTGAAGTTTGGCAAGCGTAATGCGCTCGTCCATCCCCTGCGCCATCATGATTTCCTGCAACGCCTGTACCGTACCAGACGCCCCCACGCACACTTTCCAGCCGTGCGCGCGCAGTTCATCGGCAACCGGGCGCAGCACATCGCGCGCGGCGTTTTCCGCTTGTTCGAAGTTTTCTTGCGCCAGATTACGATCGGTAAAGAAACGCTCAAGCCAGGTGACGCAGCCCATCGACAGGCTGAACAGCGAAGTGGTTTGCGCACCTTTGCCCGTGACCAGCTCGGTACTGGCGCCGCCGATATCCACGACCAGACGACGATCGTCGCCGCCGGTTGTGTGCGCCACACCCTGATAAATCAGGCGCGCTTCTTCTTCACCGCGAATCACCTGTACCGGGCAACCAAGAATCTCCTGCGCTTTATCGAGGAAGTCTTGTGCATTGACGGCCAGACGAAGCGTTGCGGTTGCGACGACGCGAATTTGCGGTTGAGGAATATCCTGTAAACGCTCGGCAAACAGGCGCAGGCATTGCCACCCACGCTCCATCGCTTCTGCCGACAGAATATTGTCGCTGCTGAGGCCAGCAGCCAGACGGACTTTGCGCTTTATGCGCGTCAGCGTCTGAATACTTCCAGCCACCTCACGAACAACCAGCATATGGAAACTATTGGAACCAAGGTCTATAGCTGCATACAGCGAGGTGGAGCTGGGCATATTCTTTAACCTGAACGACGACGATTACGCGGCGCACCGGAACGGCGCGGACCATTGCCCTGACGCACGCGCGTCAGACGTAACGGTTTCGGCAGATCGGTTAACAGCGCATCGGGGTTGTACTTACTGACCGGAATGGAGTGACCGATATAGGTCTCAATCGCCGGCAGGTTCAGCGCGTACTCTTCACAGGCGAGGCTGATAGAGTGACCGCGTGCACCCGCGCGACCGGTACGGCCAATACGGTGAACGTAGTCTTCGCAGTCGTCCGGAAGATCGTAGTTAAAGACGTGCGTAACGGCAGGAATATGCAGGCCGCGCGCAGCAACGTCGGTCGCCACCAGAATATCGAGGTCGCCACGGGTAAATTCTTCGAGAATACGCAGACGTTTTTTCTGCGCCACGTCGCCGGTCAGCAGACCTACGCGATGGCCATCTGCCGCCAGGCTGCCCCAGATATCTTCACAACGGTGTTTGGTGTTGGCGAAGATAATGGTGCGATCTGGCCACTCTTCTTCTAACAGCGTTTGCAACAAACGCATTTTTTCTTCGTTAGACGGATAGAAAAGCTCTTCTTTAATACGGTGGCCCGTTTTCTGCTCAGGCTCGACTTCAACGTATTCGGCGTTGTTCATCTGTTCGAACGCCAGTTCGCGAACACGGTAAGAAAGGGTGGCAGAGAACAGCATGTTCAGGCGCTGGTTGGCTGGCGGCATACGACGGAACAGCCAGCGGATATCTTTAATGAAGCCCAGATCGTACATGCGATCGGCTTCGTCCAGCACGACAACCTGAATTGCCGCGAGGTTAATGTGGTTTTGCTTCGCGTAGTCGATCAGACGGCCCGTGGTGCCGATAAGAATATCGACGCCGCTTTCCAGCACTTTCAGCTGTTTATCGTAGCCGTCGCCGCCGTAGGCCAGCCCCAGTTTCAGGCCAGTAGCCTGAGCCAGCGGCTCGGCATCGGCGTGAATCTGCACGGCGAGCTCACGCGTCGGCGCCATGATCAGCGCGCGCGGTTGGTTCACCTGGCGGTCAGCAATTGCCGGGTGAGAAAGAAGATAATGAAACGTTGACGTCAGAAACGCCATCGTTTTCCCGGTACCGGTTTGCGCCTGCCCGGCAACGTCACGGCCCGCCAGCGTCAGCGGGAGTGCGAGTGCCTGAATGGGCGTACAATTATGAAACCCTTTAGTTTCAAGGGCTTCAATCACCTTCGGGTGCAGGGCGAAGTCGGAAAACTTCTGTTCTGTTAAATGTGTTTTGCTCATAGTGTGGTAGAATATCAGCTTACTATTGCATTAAGAAAGCGTATCCGGTGAAATAACGTCAACCTTTGTTGGCGAAAGTAGAATCAACACGCCGTTGATTAATGCTACACAACACATCAGGCTTATTCCTGTGGAGTTATATATGAGCGATAAAATTATTCACCTGACTGACGACAGTTTTGACACGGACGTACTCAAAGCTGACGGGCTGACACTCGTCGATTTCTGGGCAGAGTGGTGTGGTCCGTGCAAAATGATCGCCCCGATTCTGGATGAAATCGCTGACGAGTATCAGGGTAAACTGACCGTTGCTAAACTGAACATCGATCAGAACCCGGGCACCGCGCCGAAGTATGGCATTCGTGGTATCCCAACCCTGCTGCTGTTCAAAAACGGCGAAGTGGCTGCAACCAAAGTGGGCGCACTGTCCAAAGGTCAGTTGAAAGAGTTCCTCGACGCTAACCTGGCGTAAGAGATCCTTATACGGGCGTGCAGTGGTCCTAAAATAGCCAGGACTCTGGACGCCCGGCTTCAGTCGTGCTAAGTTAACTTTGACTTCGTTTTAAACATATCTTTGTTTGAATCTTGTTCGACCCGATACTTCCCGTTGGTACAACGCGTGAAGTTGACAGATTCCTGGCTTGTCACTCTTTCCGTCTTGTCGTTTCAGCTCTGCGTACGCTCTTGTTACCAGACAGCGAACAGACATGAGTCGATGGCCGTAAACAGGCATGGATGACCCTGCCATACCATTCACAACATTAAGTTCGAGAATTACCCCGAGTTTAAGAACCCACACCATTATGAATCTTACCGAATTAAAGAATACGCCGGTTTCTGAGCTGATCACTCTCGGCGAAAATATGGGGCTGGAAAACCAGGCTCGTATGCGCAAGCAGGACATTATTTTTGCCATCCTGAAGCAGCACGCAAAGAGTGGCGAAGATATCTTTGGTGATGGCGTACTGGAGATATTGCAGGATGGATTTGGTTTCCTCCGCTCTGCAGACAGCTCCTACCTCGCCGGTCCTGATGACATCTACGTTTCCCCCAGCCAAATCCGCCGTTTCAACCTCCGCACAGGTGATACCATCTCTGGTAAGATTCGTCCTCCGAAAGAGGGTGAGCGTTACTTTGCGCTGTTGAAAGTTAACGAAGTTAACTACGATAAGCCGGAAAACTCGCGCAACAAGATCCTGTTCGAGAACTTGACCCCGCTGCACGCAAACTCTCGTCTGCGTATGGAACGTGGTAACGGTTCTACCGAAGACTTAACCGCACGTGTGCTGGATCTGGCCTCGCCAATTGGCCGTGGTCAGCGTGGTCTGATTGTCGCACCGCCGAAAGCCGGTAAAACCATGCTTCTGCAGAACATCGCTCAGAGCATTGCCTATAACCACCCAGACTGCGTACTGATGGTGCTGCTGATTGACGAACGTCCGGAAGAAGTAACCGAGATGCAGCGTCTGGTGAAAGGTGAAGTTGTCGCTTCTACCTTTGACGAACCAGCATCTCGCCACGTTCAGGTTGCGGAAATGGTTATCGAGAAGGCGAAACGCCTGGTTGAGCACAAGAAAGACGTGATCATCCTGCTCGACTCCATCACCCGTCTGGCACGTGCCTACAACACCGTCGTACCGGCTTCCGGTAAAGTGTTGACTGGTGGTGTGGACGCCAACGCTCTGCATCGTCCGAAACGCTTCTTCGGTGCGGCGCGTAACGTGGAAGAGGGCGGCAGCCTGACCATCATCGCGACGGCGCTTATCGATACTGGTTCTAAAATGGACGAAGTTATCTACGAAGAATTTAAAGGTACAGGCAACATGGAACTGCACCTTTCTCGTAAGATTGCTGAAAAACGCGTCTTCCCGGCTATCGACTACAACCGTTCCGGTACCCGTAAAGAAGAGCTGCTCACCACTCAGGAAGAGCTGCAGAAAATGTGGATCCTGCGCAAAATCATTCACCCGATGGGCGAAATCGATGCGATGGAATTCCTCATCAATAAACTGGCGATGACCAAAACCAACGACGACTTCTTCGACATGATGAAACGTTCGTAAACATCGTTGAGTAGAAAAACGCCACGCTTTGCGTGGCGTTTTTGTTTTTCAGTTCCATACTGTCAATTAATAACAAATTTATCACCGATAGTTATCCTTTACGGCGAATGAATAGCTTTGTTCGCAGAATTGGTTGTAAATCAGTCGATTTTCGGCAAATCTCATCCGACTTCCTCTTCTGATGAAGGCCTATCGTGGGTATACTTTCGCTATTAATATTCTCTGCGAGTATATATTGTGAGTTTGCTGACCGTCGGTGCTGATTTGATCAGTATTTTCTTGTTCACGACCCTGTTCCTCTTTTTTGCGCGCAAAGCGGCGAAAAAAGTGGGTTTGGTGGACAAACCTAACTACCGTAAGCGTCACCAGGGATTAATCCCGCTGGTTGGCGGGATTTCTGTGTACGCAGGGATCTGCTTCACCTTCGGTATCGTGGATTACTATATCCCTCACGCTGAACTCTACCTGGCCTGTGCCGGCGTTCTGGTATTTATTGGCGCGCTGGATGACCGCTTTGACATCAGTGTCAAAATCCGCGCCACGATACAGGCGCTTATCGGCATCGTAATGATGGTGGTGGGCAAACTCTATCTCAGCAGTCTTGGCTATATTTTCGGTTCCTGGGAACTGGTGCTGGGGCCGTTCGGTTTCTTCCTGACGCTGTTCGCCGTGTGGGCCGCCATCAACGCCTTTAATATGGTGGATGGTATTGATGGCCTGCTGGGCGGGCTCTCCTGCGTCTCCTTTGCGGCAATGGGGCTGATTCTATGGTTTGACGGGCAGACCAGCCTGGCGATGTGGTGCTTTGCGATGATCGCCGCCATTCTGCCGTATATCATGCTTAACCTCGGTATTCTGGGCCGCCGCTATAAAGTCTTTATGGGCGATGCGGGCAGTACGCTTATCGGCTTTACCGTTATCTGGATCCTGCTGGAAACCACCCAGGGTCAGCGTCACCCGATTAGTCCGGTTACGGCCCTGTGGATTATTGCGATTCCGTTGATGGACATGGTTGCCATCATGTATCGTCGTTTGCGCAAAGGAATGAGCCCATTCTCTCCTGACCGTCAGCATATCCACCATCTGATCATGCGCGCTGGTTTTACTTCCCGCCAGGCATTTGTCCTCATTACGCTTGCCGCTGCGCTTCTGGCCTCTATCGGCGTGGCCGCGGAGTATACTCACTTCGTGCCGGAATGGGCCATGCTGATATTATTTTTGGCAGCTTTTTTCCTGTATGGTTACTGCATCAAAAGAGCGTGGAAAGTGGCGCGTTTTATCAAACGCGTGAAGCGCAGAATGCGCCGCAACAGTGGCAAAACACAAAACTTAACCAAGTAATACTGGGGATGTAATGACTCAACCATTACCGAAAGCGCCGCTGCAAGGTGCTGAGAATGAACTGGATATTCGCGGTCTGTTTCGCGCGTTGTGGTCGGGAAAACGTTGGATTATTGGCTTTGCGGTTCTCTTCGCCGTTATTGTCCTGATTTATACCTTTTTTGCCCGTCAGGAGTGGAGCGCTACGGCGATCACCGATCGCCCAACGGTGAACATGCTGGGCGGCTACTATTCCCAACAGCAATTCCTGCGAAATCTTGACGCAAAAGCGAGCCCGGCAGGCACTATTCAGCCTTCGGTAATGGATGAGGCGTATAAAGAGTTCATCATGCAACTCGCCTCCTGGGATACGCGCCGCGATTTCTGGTCGCAGACCGACTATTACAAGCAGCGCATGGTCGGCAATTCACGCGCCGATGCGGCGCTGCTTGATGACCTTATCAACGACATTCAGTTTATGCCGGGCGATGTGCTCAAAAGCGTGAGCGACAGCGTGAAGCTGACGGCGGAAACTGCGCCTGACGCTAATAACCTGCTGCGTCAGTATGTGGCATTCGCCAGTCAGCGCGCGGCGGGCCACCTTAACGATGAGCTTAAAGGTGCCTGGGCGGCGCGCACTATCCAGATGAAAGCGCAGGTAAAACGTCAGGAAGAAGTGGCGCAGACCATCTTCAATCGTCGTATTCATAGCGTAGAATCGGCATTGAAAGTCGCGGAGCAACACAATATTTCCCGCAGCGAAACCGACGTTCCCGCTGAGGAACTGCCGGATTCTGAACTGTTCATGCTGGGACGCCCAATGTTACAGGCGCGCCTGGAAAACCTTCAGGCCAGCGGCCCGACTTACGATCTGGACTACGATCAGGGCCGGGCCATGCTCAACACGCTCAATGTCGGCCCAACGTTAGACCCGCGTTTTCAGACATATCGTTATTTGCGTACGCCAGAAGAACCGGTAAAACGCACCAGCCCACGTCGTGCATTCCTGATGGTGATGTGGGGAATTGTCGGTGCGCTCATCGGTGCGGGTGTTGCGTTGACGCGTCGCCGCGTGCAGTAACTGCATCGTCATAATAAACGGCGATGGGCCTGTCTCATCCAATCGAAGAGAATCGATGTGAAAGTACTGACTGTATTTGGTACGCGTCCAGAGGCGATCAAGATGGCGCCTCTGGTTCATGCGCTGGCAAAAGATCCTCATTTTGAGGCTAAAGTCTGTGTCACCGCACAGCATCGCGAGATGCTCGATCAGGTGCTAAATCTCTTCTCTATTGTCCCTGATTACGATCTCAATATTATGAGCCCGGGTCAGGGGCTGACGGAAATTACCTGCCGAATCCTGGAAGGATTAAAGCCGGTTCTGGAATCATTCAAACCGGACGTCGTGCTGGTGCACGGCGATACCACCACCACTGCCGCCGCAAGCCTGGCCGCCTTCTATCAACGGATTCCGGTTGGTCACGTCGAAGCCGGGCTGCGTACCGGTAATCTCTACTCTCCGTGGCCGGAAGAAGCTAACCGCACCCTGACCGGGCATCTGGCCATGTATCACTTCGCGCCGACGGAAACGTCACGCCAGAATTTGCTAAGAGAGAACATCGCGGACTCGCGGATCTTCGTCACCGGCAACACGGTCATCGATGCGCTGTTTTGGGTGCGCGATCGCGTGCTGAGTAACGAAACGCTGCGCAATGCGTTGTCACAGCGCTATCCTTTCTTAGCGAACGGTAAAAAGATGATTCTGGTTACCGGCCATCGCCGCGAAAGTTTTGGCCGTGGATTTGAACACATCTGCCATGCGCTGGCTGAAATCGCCGCCACTCATCCGGATGTGCAAATTGTCTACCCGGTGCATCTCAACCCGAATGTGAGCGAGCCGGTGAATCGCATTCTGGGTCACGTCGACAACGTCATTCTGATCGAGCCGCAGGATTACCTGCCGTTCGTCTGGCTGATGAATCACGCCTGGCTTATCCTCACCGATTCCGGTGGGATTCAGGAAGAAGCGCCGTCTCTGGGTAAACCGGTACTGGTGATGCGTGACGCCACCGAGCGCCCGGAAGCGATTGACGCGGGCACGGTACGCCTGGTGGGCACCGACAGCCGCCGAATTGTCGACGAAGTGTCGCGCCTGATGCACGATGAAAACGAATATCAGGCGATGAGCCGCGCCCATAACCCGTATGGTGACGGCCAGGCATGCGAACGCATCTTATCAGCCCTTAAAAATAATCAGGTAACGCTATGAGTTTCTCTACCATCTCGGTAATTGGTCTTGGCTATATTGGCCTCCCGACTGCGGCGGCCTTTGCATCCCGGCAAAAAAAGGTCGTTGGCGTGGATATCAATCAGCATGCGGTTGATACGATTAACCGTGGCGAAATTCATATCGTTGAGCCGGACCTCGACAAAGTAGTGAAGACAGCGGTAAGCGCGGGCCATCTGCGCGCAACCACCACGCCGGTAGAAGCGGATGCCTACCTGATTGCTGTGCCGACGCCGTTTAAAGGCGATCATGAGCCGGATATGGTCTTTGTGGAAGCGGCGGCGAAGTCGATTGCGCCGGTGCTGAAAAAAGGCGCGCTGGTGATCCTCGAATCGACCTCGCCGGTGGGCGCGACGGAGCAAATGGCCGCCTGGCTTGCCGATTTGCGCCCGGATCTCACCTTCCCGCAGCAGGCAGGCGAGCAGGCGGACATCAACATCGCCTACTGCCCGGAGCGCGTATTGCCGGGGCAGGTGATGGTCGAGCTCATCAAAAACGACCGCGTGATTGGCGGCATGACGCCGGTCTGTTCCGCGCGCGCCAGCGAACTGTACAACATTTTCCTCGAAGGCGAATGTGTGGTAACTAACGCCCGCACGGCGGAGATGTGCAAGCTGACGGAAAACAGCTTCCGTGACGTTAACATCGCCTTTGCAAACGAACTTTCACTGATTTGTGCCGATCAGGAGATCAACGTCTGGGAACTGATTCGCCTGGCGAACCGTCACCCGCGTGTGAACATCCTGCAACCGGGGCCTGGCGTAGGCGGGCACTGCATCGCCGTCGACCCGTGGTTTATCGTGGCGCAGAATCCGCAGCAGGCGCGCCTGATTCGCACCGCTCGCGAAGTGAACGATCACAAACCCTTCTGGGTGATTGACCAGGTCAAAGCCAACGTGGCGGATTGCCTGGCGGCGACCAACAAACGCGCCAGCGAACTGAAAATTGCCTGCTTTGGCCTGGCATTTAAACCAAACATTGATGACCTGCGTGAAAGCCCGGCAATGGAAATCGCCGAACTGATTGCCCAATGGCACGCCGGTGAAACGCTGGTTGTCGAACCGAACATTCATCAGTTGCCGAAAAAACTCGATGGGCTGTGTACGCTGGTTTCGACCGCTGACGCGCTGGCTCAGGCGGATGTGATCGTCATGCTGGTCGATCACAATGAATTTAAAGCTATTGCTCCCGAAAATGTGACTCAGCCGTTTATTGTGGATGCGAAAGGGGTATGGCGTTGAAACGGATTCTGGTCACCGGCGGGGCCGGGTTTATCGGCTCGGCGGTCGTGCGTCACATTATCGAACACACGCAAGATGCCGTCGTGGTCGTCGATAAACTGACCTACGCGGGAAATCTGGCGTCGCTGGCCCCCGTCGCGCATAGCGAGCGTTTTGCGTTTGAGCAGGTCGATATCTGTGACAGCGCGGCGCTCACGCGTGTCTTTGACGAATACCAACCGGATGCGGTGATGCATCTGGCGGCGGAGAGCCATGTCGACCGTTCTATTGACGGCCCGGCTGCTTTTATCGAAACCAATATTGTTGGCACTTACACGTTGCTGGAAGCGGCGAGAAGCTACTGGAATACGCGGGCAGATGAAAAAAAATCGGCGTTTCGCTTCCACCATATCTCGACCGACGAAGTGTATGGCGACCTGCACTCATTGGATGATTTCTTTACCGAAACCACACCTTACGCGCCCAGCAGCCCTTACTCCGCCTCGAAAGCAAGTAGCGACCATCTGGTGCGGGCATGGCTGCGAACCTACGGCCTGCCGACGCTCATCACCAACTGTTCCAATAACTATGGTCCGTATCACTTCCCGGAAAAGTTAATCCCGTTGATGATCCTTAACGCGTTGGCGGGGAAATCGCTACCAGTGTACGGTAACGGCCAGCAGATCCGCGACTGGCTGTATGTGGACGATCACGCGTGCGCGCTGTATCGGGTAGTGACAGACGGCGTGGTAGGCGAAACCTACAACATTGGCGGTCATAACGAGCGTAAAAACCTTGAGGTGGTCGAGACCATTTGTGCGCTGCTGGAAGAGCTGGTGCCGCAGAAGCCGCAGGGCGTTGCACACTATCGCGATCTCATCACTTATGTTGCTGACCGTCCGGGGCACGATCTGCGTTATGCGATCGATGCGTCGAAAATCGAACGTGAACTGGGCTGGGTGCCTGAAGAGACGTTCGAGAGCGGAATGCGTAAAACCGTGCAATGGTATCTTGCCAACGAAACCTGGTGGAAACAGGTTCAGGACGGCAGCTATCAGGGCGAACGTTTGGGTCTGAAGGGTTAACCCGGAGGAGAGAACGGATGAAAGGTATTATTCTGGCAGGCGGGTCCGGGACTCGCCTGCATCCTATTACGCGCGGCGTATCGAAGCAGCTACTGCCCGTCTATGACAAGCCGATGATCTACTATCCGCTATCAGTATTGATGCTGGCAGGGATCCGCGACATTCTGATTATTACCACGCCTGAAGATAAAGGCTACTTCCAGCGCCTGCTGGGCGACGGCAGCGAGTTCGGCATTCACCTCGAATACGCGGAACAACCGAGCCCGGATGGGCTGGCGCAGGCGTTTATCATTGGCGAAACGTTCCTCAACGGCGAGCCTTCTTGCCTGGTGCTGGGCGATAACATCTTCTTCGGCCAGGGCTTCAGCCCGAAATTGCGCAGCGTCGCTACGCGAACCGAGGGGGCGACGGTCTTTGGCTACCAGGTGATGGACCCTGAACGTTTCGGTGTGGTGGAATTTGACGACAACTTCCGCGCGATTTCGCTGGAAGAAAAACCTAAACAGCCTAAATCCAACTGGGCGGTGACTGGCCTCTATTTCTACGACAGCAATGTGGTGGAGTATGCGAAACGAGTAAAACCTTCCGAGCGCGGCGAACTGGAGATTACCTCTATCAACCAGATGTATCTGGAAGAGGGGAAACTCACCGTCGAACTGCTGGGGCGTGGTTTTGCCTGGCTTGATACCGGTACGCACGACAGCCTGATTGAAGCGAGTATGTTCGTGCAGACGGTAGAAAAACGGCAGGGTTTCAAAATCGCCTGCCTGGAAGAGATCGCCTGGCGCAACGGCTGGCTGGATGATGAAGGCGTTAAGCGCGCCGCCGCTCAGCTCGCCAAAACCGGCTATGGCCAATATCTGCTGGAGCTGCTCCGTGCCCGTCCGCGCCAGTATTGAACCGCTGAACTGGGAAAACCAGTTCTTCGGCATTAACAGCGCGAAGGTTCTTTTTGACGAACAGGCCGAACCGTTGACGCCAGACGCATTGAACGGCTGGTCGCGCGTGCAGGCGAAAATCGCCGCCCATCAGACGGACCGGCTGGATGCGTTACAACAGCTGGGTTTTCAGCTGGTGGAAGGCGAAGTGGATTTGGCGCTGGCGGTAACCACCGTTGCTCATTCCTCTGTCGAGGTGGCGACGGTTGACGATATTCCACAGCTCCGTGAGCTTGCCGCACAGGCATTCGCCCAAAGCCGTTTTCGCGCGCCGTGGTATGCCATCGACGCCAGCGGGCGCTTTTACGCGCAGTGGGTTGAAAATGCCGTAAAAGGCACCTTCGACGATCAATGTCTGGTTTTTCGCCACGATGACGGCACAATTCGCGCATTTGTTTCGCTACGTGAAGTGAACGCCAGCGAGGCGCGCATTGGCCTGCTGGCCGGGCGCGGCGCGGGGGCAGAATTAATGCAGGCGGCACTGTGCTGGGCACAAACGCGCGGCCTGTCGACGCTGCGGGTTGCGACGCAAATCGGCAATACCGCAGCACTGAAACGCTACATTCAAAGCGGGGCGAACATTGTCAGCACCGCATACTGGTTATACAGGTGACACCATGATTCCATTTAACGCCCCGCCGGTGGTGGGAACCGAACTCGATTATATGCAATCCGCGATGGGCAGCGGCAAACTGTGTGGCGATGGTGGTTTTACCCGTCGCTGCCAGCAGTGGATGGAGCAGCATTTTGGCAGCGCGAAAGTGCTGCTGACGCCGTCCTGCACCGCATCGCTGGAGATGGCGGCGCTGCTGCTGGATATCCAGCCGGGCGATGAAGTGATCATGCCGAGCTACACCTTCGTTTCTACCGCCAACGCGTTTGTCCTGCGTGGCGCGAAAATCGTCTTCGTGGATGTGCGTAAAGACACCATGAACATCGACGAAACGCTGATTGAAGCGGCGATCACTGAGAAAACCCGCGCGATTGTACCGGTGCATTATGCGGGTGTGGCCTGTGAAATGGACACCATTATGGCCATCGCGAAAAAGCACAACCTGTTTGTGGTGGAAGACGCCGCGCAGGGCGTAATGTCGACCTACAAAGGCCGCGCGTTGGGTTCTATCGGTCATATTGGCTGCTTTAGCTTCCATGAAACCAAAAACTACACCGCAGGCGGGGAAGGCGGTGCGACGTTAATCAACGATAAAGCGCTGGTGGAGCGCGCGGAGATCATCCGCGAAAAAGGCACCAACCGCAGCCAGTTTTTCCGTGGCCTGGTGGATAAATACACCTGGCGCGATATCGGCTCCAGCTACCTGATGTCCGATTTGCAGGCGGCGTATCTGTGGGCACAACTGGAAGCGGCGGAACGCATTAACCAACAGCGTTTGGCGCTGTGGCAAACCTATTACGACGCGCTGGAACCGCTGGCGAAAGCCGGGCGCATCGAGCTGCCGTCGGTGCCAGACAACTGCGGGCACAACGCGCACATGTTCTATATCAAGCTGCGCGATAACGACGATCGCAGCAAGCTCATCGCCTTCCTCAAAGAAGCTGAGATTCTGGCGGTCTTCCATTACATTCCGCTGCACAGTTGCCCGGCGGGCGAGAAGTTTGGTGAATTCCATGGGGAAGATCGTTTTACCACTCAGGAAAGCGAGCGTTTGCTCCGTCTGCCGCTGTTCTACAACTTGTCGGCGGTCAATCAGCGCACGGTGATCAATACGCTGCTGAGCTATTTCGCCTGATATGTCGCTGGCTAAAGCTTCCGTGTGGACCGCCGCGTCCACGCTGGTAAAAATTGGCGTCGGCCTGCTGGTGGTGAAACTGCTGGCGGTGTCATTCGGGCCGTCGGGTGTGGGGCAGGCGGGTAACTTCCGCCAGCTGGTCACCGTACTTGGCGTGCTGGCGGGCGCGGGGATTTTCAACGGCGTCACGAAATTCGTCGCCCAGCATCATGATGACCCCGCGCAGCTGCGTAAAGTGGTTGGCACCTCGTCGGCGATGGTGCTGGGTTTTTCCACGCTGCTTGCCATCGTTTTCCTGTTGGCTGCCGCGCCTATCAGCCAGGGGCTGTTTGGTCATACGGAGTATCAGGGGCTGGTGCGCCTGGTTGCGCTGGTGCAGATGGGCATCGCGTGGGCGAACCTGCTGCTGGCGCTGATGAAAGGCTTTCGCGATGCGGCGGGCAATGCGCTATCGCTGATTGCCGGCAGCGTTATCGGCGTCGTGGCCTATTACGCCTGTTATCGCTTTGGCGGCTATCAGGGCGCGCTGCTTGGCCTGGCGCTGGTGCCAGCGCTGATTGTTATTCCGGCGGCGGTGATGCTCACCCGTCGTGGTACCATTCCCTGGGCATACCTCAAGCCGCAATGGGACACGTGGCTTGCCGGGCAACTCGGCAAATTCACCCTGATGGCGCTCATTACCTCGGTCACGCTCCCCGTGGCGTATGTGATGATGCGAAACCTGATGGCGGCGCATTACAGCTGGGATGAAGTGGGGATCTGGCAGGGGGTAAGCAGTATCTCCGACGCTTATCTTCAATTTATTACTGCGTCGTTTAGCGTCTATCTGCTACCTACGTTATCGCGTCTGAGCGGAAAATCGGAGATCACCCGCGAAATAGTTCGTTCGCTGAAATTTGTCTTACCGGCCGTCGCGGCGGCGAGCTTTACCGTGTGGTTGCTGCGCGATTTTGCCATCTGGCTGCTCTTCTCCGCGAAATTTGAAGCCATGCGCGACCTGTTTGCGTGGCAGCTGGTGGGCGATGTGCTGAAGGTTGGCGCTTACGTATTCGGTTATCTGGTGATTGCCAAAGCGTCGCTGCGCCTGTATATCCTTGCGGAAATCAGCCAGTTCACGCTGCTTACCGCATTTTCTCACTGGCTGATCCCGGCGCATGGCGCGCTGGGCGCGGCACAAGCCTATATGGCAACCTACATTGTTTATTTCGCCCTTTGTTGCGGCGCGTTTTTAATCTGGCGTAAACGGCTATGACAGCACTGATACATGTACTGGGATCGGACATCCCTCATCACAACCAGACCGTGCTGCGGTTCTTTTCTGAAGAGCTGGCTGGCACGAGTGAACATGCGCGCCGGTTTATGGTGGTGAGTCGCGACGAAAGCCTGGCGGCGGCATTTTCCGCGCTGGCAATCGAGTGTTACCCCGATAAAGCAACGCTTGCGAAAGCGGTAGTGGCGCGGGCGAAGGCGTCACGCGCGCAGCATTTCTTTTTCCACGGTCAGTTCAATACTGGCCTGTGGCTGGCGCTGCTGAGCGGCGGTCTCAAACCTGCACAGGTTAGCTGGCACATCTGGGGGGCAGATCTCTATGAAGTCTCTCAGGGGCTGAAGTTCCGTCTGTTCTATCCGCTGCGCCGCATGGCGCAAGGGCGGGTGGGGCGCGTGTTCGCTACGCGCGGCGATCTCAGCTATTTTGCCCGTCTGCACCCGCGCGTGCCCGGCGAGCTGCTCTACTTCCCGACGCGTATGGACCCGGCGTTAAACGCGCTGGCTCCGGACGCGCCGCGTAGCGGGAAGCTCACCATTCTGGTGGGGAATTCAGGCGATCGCAGTAACGAGCATGTTGCCGCGTTAAAGGCGGTGCATCAGCAGTTTGGCGACACGGTCACGGTGATTGTGCCGATGGGGTACCCAGCCAATAACGACGCGTACATTAACGAGGTACGCACCGCCGGGCTGGCGCTGTTCAGCAAAGAGAATCTGAAAATCCTCAGCGAAAAGCTGGAATTTGACGACTATCTGGCGTTATTGCGCCGCTGCGACCTGGGCTACTTTATTTTTGCCCGTCAGCAGGGCATCGGCACGCTGTGTCTGTTAATTCAGGCGGGCGTACCCTGCGTGCTTAATCGGCAGAATCCCTTCTGGCAGGATATGACCGAGCAGCATATCCCGGTTCTGTTTACCGAAGATGCGCTGGATGAAGCGGTGGTGCGCGAAGCCCAGCGTCAGCTGGCGCTGGTCGATAAAAGCGCGATCGCCTTTTTCCGCCCCAATTATCTTGAGCCCTGGCATCGCGCTCTGCGTTTAGCCGCCGGAGAGCCGACATGACGGAAATGCAATTCTCCGGCCTGTTTGTGGTCTGGCTGCTGTCATCGCTGTTTATCGGCACGCTCACGTGGTTTGAATTCCGCAGGGTGCGTTTTAACTTCAACGTTTTCTTCTCGTTGCTGTTTTTACTGACGTTCTTCTTCGGCTTCCCGCTCACCTGTACGCTGGTGTTCCGCTTCGACGTTGGCGTTGCGCCGCCGGATGTCCTGCTGCAAACGCTGCTGGCGTCAGTCTGCTTCTACGCCGTGTACTATGTCAGCTACAAAACGCGCCTGCGACCGGCGTCGTCCGGCGTAGCGCGCAGGCCGCTGTTCACCATGAACCGGGTGGAAACCAACCTGACGTGGATCCTGCTGATGGGGCTGGCGCTGCTGACTGTCGGCATCTTCTTTATGCATAACGGCTTCCTGCTGTTTAAGCTGCGCTCATACAGCCAGATTTTCTCCAGCGAAGTTTCCGGCGTGGCCCTGAAGCGGTTCTTCTACTTCTTTATTCCGGCGATGCTGGTGGTTTACTTCCTGCGTCCTGGCTGGAAAGCGTGGATCTTCTTCCTGCTCAGCACCGTAGCATTTGGTTTACTGACCTACGCCATTGTCGGCGGCACGCGCGCGAACATTATTATCGCCTTCGCTATCTTCCTGTTTATCGGCATCATTCGCGGCTGGATTTCCCTGTGGATGCTGGTGGCGGCAGGCGTGATGGGGATTGTCGGCATGTTCTGGCTGGCGCTAAAGCGCTATGGCATGAACGTGAGCGGCGACGAAGCGTTTTACACCTTCCTCTACCTGACGCGCGATACCTTCTCGCCGTGGGAAAATCTGGCGCTCTTGCTACAGAATTACGACAAAATCGATTTCCAGGGGCTGGCGCCAATTGCGCGCGATTTCTACGTCTTTATCCCGACCTGGCTGTGGCCGGACCGCCCTGGTATCGTGCTCAATACCGCTAACTATTTCACCTGGGAAGTGTTGAACAACCACTCCGGGCTGGCGATTTCGCCGACGCTGATTGGTTCGCTGGTGGTGATGGGCGGCGTTTGGTTTATCCCGTTGGGCGCGGTAGTGGTGGGGCTTATCATTAAATGGTTCGACTGGCTCTACATGCTCGGCAATGAAGAGACTAACCGCTATAAAGCGGCCATTCTGCACAGTTTCTGTTTTGGCGCTATCTTCAATATGATTGTGCTGGCGAGGGAAGGGCTGGATTCATTCGTTTCGCGCGTGGTCTTCTTCCTGGTCGTTTTCGGCCTCTGTTTACTGGTGGCAAAACTGTTGTACTGGCTGTTTGAAAGCGCGGGGCTGATTCATCAGCGGTTTAAACAGCTTAAGCATGTTTGAAAAGGATACTCATGACTGATTCACATACCGCGCCAACCTACGAGCTGCGCGGTCTGAAGCTTGTCGGCTGGCGCAACATGCAGCATGCGCTGGACTTTCTGTACGCCGATGGGCAGCTCAAAAGCGGCACGCTGGTGGCGATTAACGCCGAGAAGATGCTAACGGCGGAAGATAACGCCGAAGTTCGCGCGCTGATTAACGCAGCGGAATACAAATATGCCGATGGCATTAGCGTGGTGCGCTCGGTACGCAAAAAATATCCGCAGGCGGACGTGTCGCGCGTGGCCGGGGCCGATCTCTGGGAAGCCTTAATGGAGCGGGCGGGCAGAGAAGGTACGCCGGTTTTCCTCGTGGGCGGCAAACCGGAAGTGATGGCACAGACGGAAGCGAAACTGCGTCAGCAGTGGAATGTGAATCTGGTTGGCACGCAGGACGGCTATTTTAAACCGGAACAACGTCAGGCGCTGTTTGAGCGCATTCGCGACAGCGGGGCGAAAATTGTTACCGTCGCGATGGGCTCGCCAAAACAGGAGATCCTGATGCGCGACTGCCGCGAAATCTATCCGGATGCGCTCTATATGGGCGTGGGCGGCACCTACGATGTGTTTACCGGCCATGTGAAGCGCGCGCCGAAGTTCTGGCAGAATCTGGGGCTGGAGTGGCTTTACCGGCTGCTTTCTCAGCCAAGCCGTATTACCCGCCAGCTTCGCCTGCTGCGCTATCTGCGCTGGCACTACACCAATCAGCTCTAATCCCTACCTGAAAATGTGAATGGTTGCGCAATATTTGCGCGATTCATTCACATATCAAATACTTTATTTGCCATTTATCAAAAATTGTTAAACCATTCGCACCCTTGATGGAAAATCCGTCTGTTTTTTGATATCCCCCTACCTGTAAGCGTTATACGTTTTACACATAAAAATAACCGGCGATGACCGGAATCATGCAAACACAAGAGGATTTATGGCAGAGAAAAAACCGGAGCTCCAGCGCGGTCTGGAAGCCCGTCACATCGAATTAATCGCCCTTGGCGGCACCATCGGTGTCGGCCTGTTTATGGGCGCCGCAAGCACGCTGAAGTGGGCCGGACCGTCGGTACTGCTGGCCTATATTCTGGCCGGGGTATTTGTCTTCTTCATCATGCGATCCATGGGCGAAATGCTGTTTATTGAGCCGGTCACCGGGTCGTTCGCCGTTTACGCGCACCGTTATATGAGCCCGTTCTTTGGTTATCTCACGGCCTGGTCCTACTGGTTTATGTGGATGGCGGTAGGGATCTCGGAAATTACCGCCATCGGCGTCTACGTGCAGTTCTGGTTCCCGGAGATGGCGCAGTGGATACCGGCGCTGATTGCCGTCGGGCTGGTGGCGCTGGCGAACCTGGCCGCGGTGCGTCTGTACGGCGAAATCGAATTCTGGTTCGCGATGATTAAAGTCACCACCATCATTGTGATGATTGTGATTGGCCTTGGCGTGATTTTCTTCGGCTTCGGTAATGGCGGCCACTCGATTGGTTTCGACAACCTGACGGCGCACGGCGGTTTCTTTGCGGGCGGCTGGAAAGGCTTCCTGACGGCGCTCTGTATCGTGGTTGCCTCGTATCAGGGTGTTGAATTGATCGGTATGACGGCGGGTGAAGCGAAAAACCCTCAGGTCACGCTGCGCAGCGCGGTAGGCAAAGTGCTGTGGCGTATCCTGATTTTCTATGTCGGTGCCATCTTTGTTATTGTCACTATCTTCCCGTGGAATGAAATCGGCACTAACGGCAGCCCGTTTGTGCTCACCTTCGCCAAGATTGGTATTACCGCGGCGGCGGGGATTATTAACTTTGTGGTGCTGACGGCGGCGCTCTCCGGCTGTAACAGCGGGATGTACAGCTGTGGCCGTATGCTCTATGCGCTGGCGAAGAACCGTCAGCTTCCGGCGGCGATGGCGAAAGTATCGCGCAGCGGTGTGCCGGCCGCGGGCGTGGCGCTTTCCATCGTGATTCTGCTGATTGGCTCGTGCCTCAACTACATTATTCCTAACCCGCAGCGCGTGTTTGTATACGTGTATAGCGCCAGCGTCCTGCCGGGGATGGTGCCGTGGTTTGTGATTCTGATTAGCCAGATTCGCTTCCGTCGCGCACACAAAGCCGCGATTGCCAGCCATCCGTTCCGCTCGCTGCTCTTCCCGTGGGCCAACTATTTAACGATGGCGTTCCTGATTTGTGTGCTGATCGGCATGGGAATTAACGAAGATACGCGCATGTCGCTGTTTGTCGGCATTCTCTTTTTAGCGGTCGTAACCCTGGTTTATAAAGTTTTTGGCCTGAATCGGGGCGTGGATCTGCAAAAAGTGGAGAAATAAGCGACAAAACGCACAAACCCTGAGCAAACGATAATTTTCTTTAAAAAGGCACTAGACAGCGGGGTGGGAAGTCCGTATTATCCGACCCCGCAACGGCGCTAAGCGCCCGTAGCTCAGCTGGATAGAGCGCTGCCCTCCGGAGGCAGAGGTCTCAGGTTCGAATCCTGTCGGGCGCACCATTTACCCGGTGCTGGAGCTGCGGTGGTTTTGATAACCGCGTAAAAGATTTGCAGTGGTGGCTATAGCTCAGTTGGTAGAGCCCTGGATTGTGATTCCAGTTGTCGTGGGTTCGAATCCCATTAGCCACCCCATTATTGAAAAGTTGTGACAATGCGAAGGTGGCGGAATTGGTAGACGCGCTAGCTTCAGGTGTTAGTGTTCTTACGGACGTGGGGGTTCAAGTCCCCCCCCTCGCACCACGACTTTAAAGATTGAACTAAAAATTCAAAAAGCAGTATTAGATCGGAAGAG
>CAJYVI010000054.1 GCA_913778145.1 uncultured Pseudocitrobacter sp. | reverse complement strand
CCGGCACGCCGCTGCTGGTGCAGATCTTCCTGATTTACTACGGTCCGGGCCAGTTCCCGTCGTTGCAGGATTACCCTGGGCTGTGGCATTTGCTCTCTGAACCGTGGCTGTGCGCATTAATCGCCCTGTCGCTGAACAGTGCGGCCTATACCACGCAGTTGTTCTACGGGGCGATTCGCGCCATTCCTGACGGGCAATGGCAGTCCTGTAGCGCGCTGGGAATGAGCAAGAAAGATACGCTGGCGATTCTGCTGCCGTACGCGCTGAAACGCGCACTCTCTTCCTACTCGAACGAAGTGGTGCTGGTCTTCAAAAGTACTTCTCTGGCTTACACCATCACGCTGATGGAAGTGATGGGCCACGGGCAGTTGCTGTATGGTCGCACCTACGACGTGATGGTCTTTGGCGCGGCGGGCGTGGTCTATCTTATCGTCAACGGTCTGTTGACGTTGCTGATGCGTCTCATTGAGCGTAAAGCGCTGGCGTTCGAGCGCAGAAACTAATGGCGATGATTGCATAAAGGCACAATCACAGAGCGGATAACTTCATAAGTTGTCCGCTTTTTTTTATAACCATAAAAATAAAAAATCATTTTTATTGCATATAAATTCAAATGCAGGCAGGATGTATTCATGCCACACGCAGGGCAGCATCTTTTAATTTTGACAGACGGGAGCCTTACCGATGAAAAAGTTAGTTCTGGCCGCATTACTTGCCACCTTTGCCGCCGGCGCAAGCGCCGCAGATAAAATCAACTTTGGCGTCTCCGCAACCTATCCACCGTTTGAGTCGATGGATGCCAACAATCAGATTGTCGGCTTTGATATCGACCTGGCGAATGCGTTGTGCAAACAGATGCAGGCAGAGTGCACCTTCACTAACCACGCCTTCGACAGCCTGATCCCGGCGCTGAAATTCAAAAAATATGACGCCGTGATTTCCGGTATGGACATCACCCCTGAACGTAGCAAACAGGTGGCATTCACCGACCCGTACTACGCCAACTCCGCACTGGTCATCGCGAAGAAAGACACCTATAAAACCTTCGCGGACCTGAAAGGCAAACGCATCGGGATGGAAAACGGTACCACTCACCAGAAGTACCTGATGGATAAGCATCCGGAAGTAAAAACCGTGGCGTATGACAGCTACCAAAACGCGATTATCGACCTGAAAAATGGCCGTATTGATGGCGTGTTCGGTGATACGGCGGTAGTAAACGAGTGGCTGAAAACCAACCCACAGCTGGGTGCGGCGACCGAAAAAGTGACCGATCCGCAATACTTCGGCACGGGCCTTGGCATCGCGGTTCGTCCGGATAACAAGGCCCTGCTGGAAAAACTGAACGGCGCGCTGAAAGCAATTAAAGCTGACGGTACGTACCAGAAAATCAGCAATCAGTGGTTCCCTGAGTAAGTGCTCTTCGCCGGATGGCGGCTGCGCCTTATCCGGCCTACAAAGGATTCACATCCGTAGGCTGGATAAGGCGCAGCCGCCATCCGGCAATTACCGCCCGCACGGAAGCCAAAACCGGAAACACGCCCCGCCCGTCGATTCCACCAGCCCAATACCCCCACCGTGCAGTTCCAGCATTTTTTTGACAATCAGCAAACCCAACCCACCGCGCTTCTCGCGCGTCGCCTGCTGACTGAGCGCCGAAGGGCGAACAAAAAGCTGTTCCCGCACCGCCGCATCAATGCCCGGCCCGCTGTCGGCTACTTCCATCTGCAACCGTTCCTCCTGCTGCCAGATTTTCAGGCGGATCGTTCCACCCGGCGGCGTATGGCGAATCGCATTATCAAGCAAATTGGTCACCACCCGCTCCACCATCGAGAGATCGGCGTTGATCAACGGTAAATGCCCGGGGATCTCCGTCTGTAAGGTGATTTGGCGCGTCTCAAGGGAGAGATCGAATTTCTGCACCACATCGGAAACCAGCTCACTCAGAGCGAAGCGCTCCCGCTGCGGTTTAATTGCCCCATGCTCCAGACGCGCCAACTCAAACAGCTCCTGCGAAAGGTGACGCACTTTATGCCCCTGACGCAGGGCGATTTCCAGATAGTGCCGGGATTCTTCTGGCGTTAACGTAGCGGCTTTCATTGACAGGGTTTCAAGATAGCCCAATAGCGAAGTGAGCGGC
Source organism: uncultured Pseudocitrobacter sp. (assembly GCA_913778145.1). Lineage (GTDB taxonomy): Bacteria > Pseudomonadota > Gammaproteobacteria > Enterobacterales > Enterobacteriaceae > Pseudocitrobacter. Next base: position 6,852 of record CAJYVI010000054.1, on the reverse strand, counting down.
GTGCGCAGGTCATGCGAAATATTGGCGATAAACTCACGGCGCTGGCGATCGCTGTCGGCCAGTTCATCCCACTGCGAAGCAATCTTGCGCGCCAGCTCGATAAACGTATTGCGCAGCAACGCCACTTCATCGCCCGGTTTATCGACCGTGGGCTGGGCTGCCAGATGTTTAATCGCGCTAATGCTGTCCTGATCTATACGGCTGGCTTCGCGCGTTAAGGCATTCACCGGGCGCGTCACCCACTGACGCACCAGCACCGCCACCAGTACCCCGACGCCAGCAACCAACAACAGCGCCCACAGCAGCGTGCTCCACAGAGTTTTATGCCAGGCGTTTTCCGCCAGCGCGTTGAGTTCTTCGCCCTGCAAAATGATGTAGAGATAGCCGCGCAGCTCGCCGTCCTGCCGTAATGGCGCGGCGCTGAACACTTTATGCTTTTCAGGGCTGCGAGGATCGTCACCATACACCGGCATAGCAGACTGATTCAGGAACTGTTCTACGGGGGCGATCGCAACGCGCTGGCGCTTGATATGCCCAGGCGGCGCGGCATCCGCCAGAATCTCGCCGTCGGGTGAGATAATATACAGCTCCACGCTGGGGTTAAAGGTCATCAGGCGATCAAAGAGCGGTTTCAGCGTGTTGCGATCCACCCTGCCCTGCGCATCCATCAGCGGCTCGCTGCGCACAATTTGCTGCGCCAGATTCGCCGACAGCCGCTGCACCATCGCATTACCGAACTGCATGCTGCTGTAAAGTTGCACCGCACCAGCGAGGGTCGCGCACAGCACCAGCAGCAGAATAAATAACAGCGTTAAGCGTTGGCTAAGGCTCAGTTTCGCTTTCATGCCGGGCCCCCGACAAAGCGATACCCTTTGCCCCAGACGGTCAGAATGATTTCCGGCTCGGCAGCATTATGCTCAATTTTGACGCGCAGGCGGTTAATATGCGTATTCACCGTGTGTTCGTAGCCTTCATGCTGATAGCCCCACACCTGTTCCAGCAGATCAAGGCGCGAGAAAATTTGCCCCGGATGGCGGGCGAAGAACCACAATAAATCAAATTCGCGTGGAGTGAGATCAACCAGATTACCGCGCAAACGCACGCTACGGGCCAGCGGGTCGATCGCCAGCCCATGGGCGGTAATAGTGCCGCTGGTTTGCTGTACGTCCTGCCCCATCGCCTGCTGGCGACGGAACAGCGCTTTAATTCGCGCCACCAGCTCCTGCACCGAGAAAGGTTTTGCCAGATAATCATCGGCCCCGGTTTCAAGGCCGAGAATGCGTTCCGTTTCGCTGCTACGCGCGCTGATGATAATCACCGGCAAATAGCGCCCGCGTTCGCGAATGCGCTGGCAAATGGTCAGCCCATCGACGTTGGGCAGCATTAAATCAAGGATAACCATATCCCATTGCGTCTGCTCCAGGCGCTGCAACGCCCTGCCGCCGTCCTCTTCATGGACGATGGTATAGCCTTCATCTTCAAGGTTAAGCTGCAGCAGCGTGGCGATATCGCGATCGTCTTCCACCAGCAGGATCTGTTTTGCCGTCATCAATCAGTGCCTTTTCCATCTTTTCTGAGATAAAGCTTACCTGATTTCCGCCCGGCAAAAGTTCACATTTTGTTTAACTTCCGCTTTTTTCCAGCAGCGTAAGCACTTCGTAGTGGGCGGTATGCGGGAACATGTCGAACAGCTGAACACGCGTGATGCGGTAGCCCGGCAGATTGGCAATATCTTTCGCCATCGTCTGGGCGTTACAGCTGGAGTAGATAATAAACGGCGGCGCCATCTGGCTTAAGTAATCGCACAGCGCTTTACCAATGCCCCGACGCGGCGGATTGACCAGAACCAGCTCGGGCACGTCACCCTGCGCGGTGGCAAACTGCGTGGAATCGAGCGCCTGAAACTGAAGCTTCGTAAGCCCCAGTTGCGCCGCAGACTGCTTCGCACAGGCGATGGCTTCCGGGGCAATTTCGATGCCGGTGAGGGTCATTTCGGGCGTCGCGCAGTGCAGGCCAAAGCCGCCGACGCCGCAGAAGAGATCCCACATGTGCGTGACCGGCAGCGCGCGCACCCAGTCACGCGCCGTCGCGTATAAGGCGCTGGCGACGGTCGGGTTGGTCTGGAAGAAGCTTTGCGGACGGATCCACAGCGGTACGCCATTAAACGTCTCCGCCAGCGCCTGCTGTTCGGTAAAGAAGATCTCCTGCTCGCCTTCCATTATCGCCATGTGTACCGGCTGAATATTGGCGGTGATCACTTTCAGCTGCGGCAACTGCGACTGCAACGCGGGCAGCGCGGCGCGAAGCTGTTCAAGTTTGCTTTCTGAGCGCAGCACAAAGCGCAGCATCATGCCGCCATCGCGCTGGCTTTCGGTGAGCAGCAAATACTTCAGCTCGCCGCGTTTACGCGCGACGTTGTAGGGCGTCAGCCCGGCACGGGCGATGAACGGCTTAAGCGCGGCGAAAACCGGCGCGAAAGAGTCGGGATACAGTGGGCAATCGGTCAGGTCAACCGGCGTGCCGTCGCGGTGCAGCATGCCCAGCAGCGGTTTTTCCACGCTGCCGCTGACCACCATTTTGGCTTTATTACGAAACCCCTGCTCCGGCCCGCTGACCGGTGCGCACCACGACGCCACCGCCTGCCCGGCCAGCAGCGTGTGGAGATCGTTCATTTTAGCGGCGAGTTGATCGTTTACCGGCTGTTCAATCCACTGACAGGAGCGACAGCGACCCGCGTCATAAAGTGCGCACTGCATACAAAGACCTTCAGAAATTCAGGGGCGGCGATTGTATCACCGTTATTGAAAGCGGAAAAACCGTCGGCTGTGTGCCGGAACAAAAAGCAGGAACAGGACCAGCATATCCGGCATTTTCTGCATCACCAGCGAGCGGAATATTTCGCGTTTTGATTCCCCGGCAATGCTGAACAGTTCCGGGTAGCCATAACCCAGCGACGCGGCCCATAAGTAGCTGGCAGCGATAATTTGCGTCAGCAGATAAAGCCAGCGCGCCCAGTTGCGGCCTTTCACTACGGAAAACGCGCACCAGATTTCAACGAACACCAGCATCAGACTCGCCAGAAACACCAGCGTCAGGTTCCAGGTTTGCACGCTGCGATGGATAAAATCGAGGATCCCGCGTAGGCCCAGCAGGTTGAAAATCATCAGCAGATCGAGGCAGCGAATCAAAATAATGGCGAGCGCCGCCACCTGCACCAGAGCAGGAACGTTTAAGCTGGCATGTGAACGGCTGGTTTTAGCAAAGAATCCCAAGATGTCGTCTTCCGTGAAAACGGTTCCCCACTGGCAGGGAACCGAATACAACCTTCCGTAATTTTAAGAGGATTATCCTTGTCTTGCACGCTGGATATCACGCGTACGCTGTTTTTCTGCGCGCGCCATCAGGTACCAGGCGATAAATCCGACAATTCCTACTACCGCGAGAATGAGCGTCGCCAGGGCGTTGATTTCCGGGTTGACGCCCATACGCACGTTGGAGAAGACCAGCATCGGTAGCGTGGTCGCGCCAGGGCCAGAGACGAAGCTGGCAATCACCAGATCGTCCAGCGAGAGCGTAAACGCCAGCAGCCAGCCCGAGATCACCGCTGGCATAATCATCGGCAAGGTAATGATAAAGAACACTTTCAGCGGCGTCGCCCCGAGATCCATCGCCGCTTCTTCAATCGAGCGATCAAGCTCGCGCAGCCGCGACGAAATCACCACCGCCACGTACGCCGTACAGAACGTGACATGCGCAAGCCAAATGGTGAGCATGCCGCGGTCGGACGGCCAGCCGATGGCATGACCGAGCGAAACGAACAGCAGTAATAACGATAAACCGGTGATCACGTCCGGCATGACAAGCGGCGCGGTTATCATAAAGGCAAAGCCGTTGGACCCGCGAAAACGACCAAAACGCACCATCACCACTGCCGCAATCGTGCCCAGAATCGCCGCCATGGTTGCCGCGCAGGCGGCAATAGTCAGGCTGAGCCCCACCGCGCTCATCATGGCATCATCGCGGAACAGTTCGCCGTACCAGCGCGTTGACCACCCCGCCCACACGGTCACCAGCTTTGAGCTGTTGAATGAGTAAATCACCAGCATCAGCATCGGCGCATACAGAAAGGTAAACCCAAGTACCAGAATCAAAATTCGCCATGGTGAGCGGACAACCGGTAAGTTGTTCATCCGTTTTCTCCCATCTGTTTTTGCTGATGTTTGTGGAACCACATAATCGGCACAATCAGCAGCAGGAGCATGACGATCGCCACCGCCGACGCCACCGGCCAGTCTCGGTTATTAAAGAACTCCTGCCACAGCACGCGGCCAATCATGATGCTGTCCGGGCCGCCGAGCAGTTCCGGGATAACAAACTCCCCCACCGCCGGAATAAACACCAGCATCGATCCGGCAATAATCCCGCCTTTGGTTAACGGCACAATCACGCTGAAGAAGGTTTTCAGCGGCCTTGCCCCCAGATCCAGCGAGGCTTCCACCAGCGAGTAATCAATCCGCGTTAGCGCCGTGTAGATAGGCAGAACCATAAACGGCAGATAGGCGTACACAATCCCGATATACACTGCAAGGTTGGTGTGCAGGATCTCCAGCGGCTGGTCGATAATGCCTGCCCATTGCAGAAAATTACTTAGTACGCCGTTGCCTTTCAGGATGCCCATCCAGGCATAAACGCGAATCAAAAATGACGTCCACGACGGAAGGATCACCAGCAATAACAGAATATTGCGCGTCGACGGTTTACTGTGCGCGACCGCCCACGCCAGCGGGTAGCCCAACAGCAGGCAGAAGATCGTCGAAATAGCCGCCACCTGCAGCGACTGGAAATAGGCCTCGATGTATAAGGGATCGTCGGTCAATTGCAGGAAGTTGCCGAAATTAAGCGACAGCGTAAGCTGCCCGTCGTCCCACGACATGAGATCCGTATACGGCGGGATCGCGCGCGCCATCTCGGCCAGGCTGATTTTGAATACCGTCAGGAAAGGCAGCAAAAACAGCAGAATGAGCCAGATAAACGGCAGCGCGATAACCAATTTTCGCCCGTGCGCGACGTTCATACGCGTAAGCCACTGGGCAAAGCCCGCCGGTTTCGCGACGCGGGCTGGCGATTCTAAAGCACTCATTCGCCCTCCTTACACCGTCAGAACGACGCAGCTATCGGCATCCCAGCACAGACGCACTTCATCGCCCCAGGTGGGTAATCCTTTCCGGTAACGATGTTCGTTCTGTAACTGCGCGCTGATCATCTGCCCGCTTTTTAAGCGCACGTGATAAATCGACAAGTCGCCGAGATAAGCGATATGCACCACTTCGCCTACGGCAAAGTTATAGCCATTCTCTGGCGGCGCGTCGCAGAGCATGATTTTTTCCGGTCGCAGCGCGACGTATACCGGGACGTTATCCACCACCGACGCATCGGCATCGACTTTCAATGGATGCACCAGCCCCGGAGAATCAATCACCAGGCCATCTTCTTCGCGCGATTTTAGCAGCCCTTCAAAGACATTCACTGAACCAATAAACTCCGCGCTATAGCGGGTGGTTGGGTGCTCGTAAATCTCTTCCGGCTCGCCAATCTGCACAAACTTGCCGCGATTCATAATGGCGATGCGCCCGGCCATGGTCATCGCTTCTTCCTGGTCGTGCGTTACCATCACGCAGGTCGCGCCGACGCGCTCCAGAATATCGACCACTTCCAGCTGCATCCGGTCGCGCAGTTTCTTATCCAGCGCACCCATTGGCTCATCCAGCAGCAATAGCTTTGGCCGTTTCGCCAGGCTTCGGGCCAGCGCCACACGCTGACGTTGTCCCCCGGAAAGCTGATGCGGTTTCCGTTTGGCAAATTCCTGCATATGCACCAGCGCCAGCATTTCAGCAACACGGGCGCTAATTTCCGCTTTCGGCAGTTTGTCCTGCTTCAGGCCAAAAGCAATGTTTTGCTCCACGGTCATATGGGGGAACAACGCGTAGGACTGAAACATCATGTTGATCGGCCGCTGATAGGGCGGAACGTGCGCCAGGTCAACGCCGTCGAGCATAATCTGCCCGGTGCTGGGCTGTTCAAAGCCCGCCAGCATACGCAGCAGCGTGGATTTTCCACAGCCGGATGCGCCAAGCAGCGCAAAAATTTCGCCTTTATAAATGGTGAGGCTGACATCATCCACGGCATGCTGGCCGTCGTAAGATTTGGTCAGGTTGCGGATCTCCAGTAGCGGGGTGAGCGCTTTACGGATTTTCGCCTGTGGGCGGGGGGTCGCGTCGTTCAATGGGAGCTCTCCGGCAAAAAAAACACACTCGATATGGCCCGGTTGCCATACGAAAAACTGCATTGGCAAATCCGCCCGGCAGCGCGCACCGGGCGGGTTGCGTCAGTTATTTACCGCTTTTGACTTTGGTCCACGCACGGGTACGTACGCGGTCAATCTTCGGATCCTGCACTTTCAGGGTGAAGAGTTTGGCGAAGACATCCGGCGGCGGATAAATGCCAGGATTATTGCGAATCGCTTCGCTGACCAACGGGGTGGAGGCTTTGTTGGCGTTGGCGTAGAAGACGTGATCGCTGATATGCGCCACCACCTCAGGTTTCATCAGATAGTTAAGGAACTGATAGGCTTCATCTTTGTTTTTCGCATCGGCAGGCATTGCGAAGACATCAAAGAACGCCATCGCCCCCTCTTTCGGAATGCTAAAGGAAACATTCACGCCGTTTTTCGCTTCTTTCGCGCGGTTCGCCGCCTGCCACACATCACCCGCCCAGCCGATGGCCACGCAGATGTCGCCGTTCGCCAGGTCGTTGATATATTGCGAGGAGTGGAAGTAACGCACGTTCGGACGC
>CAJYVI010000053.1 GCA_913778145.1 uncultured Pseudocitrobacter sp. | reverse complement strand
GCGGTGAGATGAATAATGCCAAGGGCTTGTGAAAGTTCCATTTAAAAAGGGTCCATGTGGAGACATGAACCCTTTTTACACCAGTCACTGGATCGGTCAACTGATCCTTAAATGATCGGCATTAGCCTTTCGGCGCCTTTTTCTGAGAAGCAAAACTTATTTGCTGCCCGGGATGCTGAAACGCTTGTTGAAGCGGTCAACACGGCCACCGGTAGCAACGTCACGCTGCTTACCAGTGTAGAACGGGTGGCATGCGCCACAAACGTCCAGGTTCAGATCATGACCCGCAGTGGAGTGAGTCTTGATAACATTACCGCAAGAACAAGTTGCAGTAATTTCTACGTAATTCGGGTGAATACCTTTTTTCATGGGAAACCTCAGTTAAGGCCGCGTCGCTCTTCCAGCCCTAACGCCAGACACCACGCGATGTTGATAGTAAACTTCTCGGCTTTCGACGCATTTTTTCTGCATCAAAGGCGGCGGATCATACAGAATCTGAGCAGGGTATGCAAACTGATCCGTTCTTCACCTGAATACAATGTGTATACTAACCCGCCACTTTTCAAGTCCAGGAAGAAAAAATGCCTGTTGCCCACGTCGCCCTGCCCGTTCCGCTACCGCGTACGTTTGACTATCTGCTGCCTGAAGGCCTCAGCGCCAAAGCGGGATGTCGCGTGCGCGTGCCGTTCGGCAAACAGGAACGCGTTGGCATCGTCGTGTCGGTCAGCGAAAAAAGCGAACTGCCGTTAGATGAGCTGAAACCAGTTATTGAAGTGCTCGACAGCGAACCCGTATTCACCACCTCGGTGTGGCGATTGCTGCTGTGGGCGGCGGATTACTATCACCACCCGATTGGCGATGTGCTGTTCCACGCGCTGCCGATCCTGCTGCGCCAGGGCAAACCGGCCAGCCATGCGCCGCTGTGGTACTGGTTTGCTACCGAGCAGGGCCAGGCGGTGGATATCAATAGCCTGAAGCGCTCCCCAAAACAGCAGCAGGCATTGGCCGCGCTGCGTCAGGGAAAAATCTGGCGTCATCAGGTCACGGAACTGGAATTTACCGAAGCGGCGTTGCAATCGCTGCGCAGTAAAGGGTTAAGCGAGCTGGCAAGCGAAGCCCCTGCGCTGAACGACTGGCGCGAAGGCTACTCCGCCATCGGCGAGCGGTTACGGCTCAACACAGAGCAGGCTACCGCCGTGGGCGCAATTCATAGCGCATCGGACCGCTTCTCTGCGTGGCTGCTGGCGGGGGTGACGGGTTCCGGCAAAACCGAAGTGTATCTCAGCGTGCTGGAAAACGTGCTGGCGCAGGGGAAACAGGCCCTGGTGATGGTGCCGGAAATCGGCCTGACGCCGCAAACCATCGCCCGTTTTCGCGAACGTTTTAACGCGCCCGTTGAAGTGCTCCACTCCGGCCTTAACGACAGCGAGCGCCTGAACGCCTGGCTGAAAGCCAAAAGCGGCGAGGCGGCGATCGTTATCGGTACGCGCTCTTCCTTGTTTACGCCGTTTAAAAATCTCGGCGTGATTGTTATCGATGAAGAGCACGACAGCTCTTATAAACAGCAGGAAGGCTGGCGTTATCACGCGCGTGACCTGGCCGTCTGGCGCGCGCACAGCGAGCAAATCCCGATTATTCTCGGCTCGGCAACGCCTGCGCTGGAAACGCTGCTCAACGTGCGCCAGCATAAATATCATATGCTTCGCCTGACGCGTCGCGCCGGGAATGCGCGGCCAGCGACGCAGCATGTCCTTGATTTAAAAGGGCAGCATTTGCAGGCGGGGCTTTCTCCGGCGCTGATTAATCGCATGCGTCAGCATTTGCAGGCGGATAATCAGGTGATCCTGTTCCTCAACCGTCGCGGCTTCGCGCCCACGTTGCTGTGCCACGACTGCGGCTGGATAGCCGAATGCCCGCGCTGCGACAGCTACTACACGCTCCACCAATCTCAGCACCATTTGCGCTGCCACCACTGCGACAGCCAGCGCCCGATTCCGCGCCAGTGCCCTTCCTGCGGCTCGACGCACCTGGTGCCGGTTGGTCTGGGAACTGAGCAACTGGAGCAGGTACTCGCCCCGCTCTTCCCCGGCGTACCGCTTTCCCGTATCGACCGCGACACGACCAGCCGCAAAGGCGCGCTGGAACAATATCTGGCGGAAGTGCATCGCGGCGGCGCGCGTATTCTGATTGGCACCCAGATGCTGGCAAAAGGCCACCACTTCCCGGACGTCACGCTGGTTGCCCTGCTCGATGTCGATGGCGCACTTTTCTCGGCAGATTTCCGCTCGGCAGAACGGTTTGCCCAGCTCTATACCCAGGTATCCGGGCGCGCCGGGCGTGCCGGGAAACAGGGCGAAGTGGTTTTACAAACGCACCATCCGGATCACCCTCTGCTGCAAACGCTGCTGTATAAAGGCTACGATGCCTTTGCCGAGCAGGCGCTGGCCGAGCGTCAAACCATGCAGCTTCCACCGTGGACCAGCCACGTACTGATTCGCGCGGAAGATCACAACAACCAGCAGGCACCGGTCTTCCTGCAACAGCTGCGGAATCTTTTGCAGGCCAGCCCGCTGGCGGATAACAAACTGTGGGTTCTCGGCCCGGTTCCCGCCCTCGCGCCGAAACGTGGCGGGCGTTATCGCTGGCAAATCTTGCTGCAACATCCTTCCCGCGTGCGCCTGCAACATATCGTCAACGGCGCGATGGTCCTCATCAATACGCTGCCGGAAGCGCGCAAAGTGAAGTGGGTCCTCGACGTTGACCCGATAGAAGGTTAATGCCCAGGTTGCGAGCAAGATCGAGGAATCTAACAATCGTCACACTTTTTATGAAAATTCTGTAACAGATCGGATTAACTATCTGATAAAAGTGTGTCTGATGTCAGATACAGGGGACGTGTCTGCGCCAGTTAGCGAGGAGAGAACCAGGTGAAGGCTAAAAAACCGGTTGTGGCCGCAACCATGAAAGACGTTGCTATGCAGGCGAAAGTCTCTACGGCAACCGTATCACGCGCATTAATGAACCCCGAGAAGGTCTCGCAGGCAACGAGAACTCGCGTTGAGCAGGCCGCACTGGAAGTAGGTTACCTCCCGCAGGCGCAGGGGCGTAACATGAAACGCAATGAATCCCGCACCATTCTGGTCATCGTGCCGGATATCTGCGACCCGTTCTTTAGCGAAGTGATCCGCGGTATCGAAGTTACCGCCGCCTCGCAGGGGTATCTGGTGCTGATTGGCGACTGCGCGCACCAGAATCAGCAGGAAAAAACCTTCATCGATTTAATCATTACCAAGCAGATCGACGGTATGTTGCTGCTGGGTTCACAGCTGCCGTTTGACGCCAGCATTGAAGAGCAGCGCAACCTGCCGCCGATGGTGATGGCCAACGAATTCGCCCCGGAGCTGGGGTTGCCGACGGTACACATCGACAACCTCACCGCTGCGTTCAATGCCGTAAACTACCTGCACGAACTGGGTCACAAACGCATTGCGTGTATCGCCGGGCCGGAAGAGATGCCGCTTTGTCACTATCGTCTGCAGGGTTATGTACAGGCGCTGCGCCGCAGCGGTATCACGGTTGATCCGGCGTATATCACGCGCGGCAACTTTACCTACGAAGCGGGCGCTAAGGCGTTGGAGCAGCTTCTGGCGCTGCCGCAACCGCCGACGGCGGTGTTCTGCCACAGCGATATCATGGCGCTCGGCGCGTTCTCCTGCGCGAAACGTCACGGCCTGAAAATCCCGGATGATTTATCGATTATCGGTTTTGATAACATCTCGCTGGCAGAGTTCTGCGACCCGCCGCTCACCACCGTTTCTCAGCCGCGCTTCGACATTGGTCGGGAAGCCATGCTCCTGCTCCTGAATCAACTCAGTGGACAATATGTCGACAGCGGTTCGCGTCTGCTGGACTGTGAACTGGTGATTCGCGGCAGCACACAAAAAATATGACATAAAGAACGAGGCTTTAAGACTTGCGTGTCTGGTCAAAGCCTCGTCGCTTAAGTAACATGTCGGGTTCACGAACGAATAAATACAGCGAAACGATAGTGGCACAACGAGATTATGTACGCCGCAGCCAACAGGCTCCTTCGCGGCGCAAAAAGAGCACCTCACGGAGTTCGCGGAAAAATCAAAGTAGCTTCCCGGCGGTATCACCGGCGATGGTGGCCATTGCCGCCGCGGTGGTCGTCGCCTTTATCGGTGGTTTGTACTTTATTACCCATCATAAAAAAGAAGAGTCTGAAACGCTGCAAAGCCGTCAGATGACAGGGAATGGTCTGCCGCCGAAACCGGAAGAGCGCTGGCGCTACATTAAAGAGCTGGAAAGCCGCCAGCCAGGCGTGCGTGCGCCAACGGAACCGTCTGCGGGCGGGGAAGTGATGAACCCGAATCAGTTGACCGACGAACAGCGCCAGCTGCTTGCGCAAATGCAGGCCGATATGCGCCAGCAGCCGACGCAGCTGACGGAAGTGCCGTGGAATGAGCAAACGCCGGAACAGCGTCAACAAACGCTGCAACGTCAGCGTTTAGCGCAGCAGGCTCAGCAAGCGCAACAGCAGCAATGGGCACAGCAACAGCAGACGCAACAGCCAGCGCGTCAAACGCAAGCCACGCCGCCGCAGCGTCAGACGCAGCAGCCGAAGGCAGCCGCCCCTAACCAGCAGCCGTATCAGGATCTGTTGCAAACGCCTGCGCACACCACGACCACTCAGCCTAAACAGCAGGCTGCCGCGCCGGTGACGCGTGAAACCACGCCACCTAAGGCAACCGAGAAAAAAGATGAGCGCCGCTGGATGGTACAGTGCGGTTCATTTAAAGGCGCAGAGCAGGCCGAAACCGTGCGGGCACAGCTGGCATTCGAAGGGTTTGATTCGCGTATCACCACCAATAATGGCTGGAATCGCGTCGTTATTGGGCCTATCAAAGGCAAAGATAACGCCGACAGCACCCTCAACCGCCTGAAAATGGCCGGTCACGGAAACTGCATAAGACTCGCTTCCGGGGGTTGAAACCCCCGAAATACCCCCCATCTATAATGACATTCTGCCCCGCAAAGCTTGCGGGGCCCCTATTCCGTATTTGCAACAAGGGGTCTGCTCGTGACAACAATAGTAAGTGTTCGCCGTAACGGCCACGTCGTAATCGCCGGTGATGGACAGGCTACGCTTGGCAATACCGTGATGAAAGGCAACGTGAAGAAAGTCCGTCGCCTGTACAACGACAAAGTGATTGCCGGTTTCGCTGGCGGCACCGCTGATGCCTTCACGCTGTTCGAGCTGTTCGAACGTAAGCTTGAGATGCACCAGGGCCACCTGGTGAAAGCCGCCGTTGAGCTGGCAAAAGACTGGCGTACCGACCGTATGCTGCGCAAGCTGGAAGCCCTGCTTGCCGTTGCGGATGAAACCGCATCCCTCATCATTACCGGGAACGGCGACGTCGTTCAGCCGGAAAATGACCTGATTGCTATCGGCTCTGGCGGCCCGTACGCCCAGGCCGCAGCCCGTGCCCTGCTGGAAAACACTGAACTAGGCGCGCGTGAAATTGCTGAGAAAGCGTTGGATATTGCAGGTGATATCTGCATTTACACCAACCACTTCCACACCATTGAAGAATTACCGTCTAAAGCGTAAGGATTGACCATGTCTGAAATGACCCCACGCGAAATTGTCAGCGAACTGAACAAACACATTATTGGTCAGGACGCGGCCAAACGCTCCGTTGCGATCGCCTTACGTAACCGCTGGCGTCGTATGCAGCTTGATGAAGAGCTGCGTCACGAAGTAACCCCGAAAAACATTCTGATGATCGGCCCGACCGGTGTCGGTAAAACCGAAATTGCCCGTCGTCTGGCGAAGCTGGCTAATGCGCCGTTCATCAAAGTTGAAGCGACCAAATTCACCGAAGTGGGCTATGTTGGTAAAGAAGTGGATTCCATCATCCGCGATCTGACCGATTCCGCTATCAAAATGGTGCGCGTGCAGTCCATCGAGAAAAACCGCTACCGCGCGGAAGAGATGGCGGAAGAGCGTATTCTCGACGTGCTGATTCCACCGGCCAAAAACAACTGGGGTCAGGCGGAGCAGCAGGCTGAACCGTCTGCCGCACGTCAGGCATTCCGCAAAAAACTGCGTGAAGGCCAACTGGACGACAAAGAAATTGAAATCGACCTCGCCGCTGCACCGATGGGCGTTGAAATCATGGCACCTCCGGGAATGGAAGAGATGACCAGCCAACTGCAGTCGATGTTCCAGAATCTCGGCGGGCAGAAACAGAAACCGCGTAAGCTGAAAATCAAAGATGCGATGAAGCTGTTGATTGAAGAAGAAGCGGCGAAACTGGTGAACCCGGAAGAGCTGAAACAGGAAGCTATCGACGCGGTTGAGCAGCACGGTATCGTGTTCATCGATGAAATCGACAAAATCTGTAAGCGCGGCGAATCCTCCGGCCCGGACGTTTCCCGCGAAGGCGTACAGCGTGACCTGCTGCCGCTGGTTGAAGGCTGCACCGTTTCCACCAAGCACGGTATGGTGAAAACAGATCACATTCTGTTTATCGCTTCTGGTGCATTCCAGGTGGCAAAACCGTCTGACCTGATCCCGGAACTGCAGGGCCGTCTGCCGATTCGTGTTGAGCTGCAGGCACTGACCACCAGCGACTTCGAACGCATCCTGACTGAACCGAACGCGTCCGTTACCGTTCAGTACAAAGCGCTGATGGCGACCGAAGGCGTGAACATTGAGTTCACCGAGTCCGGTATTAAACGCATCGCTGAAGCCGCATGGCAGGTCAACGAAACCACCGAGAACATCGGCGCGCGTCGTCTGCACACGGTTCTGGAGCGTTTAATGGAAGATATTTCCTATGACGCCAGTGATTTGAATGGTCAAAGCATCACAATTGATGCGGAATACGTGAGCAAACACCTGGATGCACTGGTTGCAGATGAAGATCTGAGCCGTTTTATCCTATAATCGCGTTCAATGCATATTCATCACTGTTGATGGGGCTGAAAAGCCCCATTTTTATTGGCAAAAAATCACTATGACTGAAATCAGCCGCACCCAGGCCTGGCTCGAAAGCCTGCGCCCGAAAACGTTACCTCTGGCCTTCGCATCTATCCTTGTGGGCATTACGCTCGCCTGGTGGCAAGGGCACTTCGATGCAACTGTGGCTGTGCTGTCGCTGGTAACTGCGGGCCTGCTGCAAATCCTCTCCAACCTCGCCAACGACTACGGCGATGCGGTGAAGGGCAGCGATAAACCGGATCGCATCGGGCCGCTGCGCGGCATGCAAAAAGGTGCCATCACCCAGCCGCAGATGAAACGTGCGCTGATGATTACCGTTGCGCTGATCTGTCTTTCCGGTCTGGGGCTGCTGTTTGCAGCGTATCAAAACATCGGCGACTTTATCGGTTTCCTGATACTGGGGTTGCTCTCCATCGTTGCGGCAATTACCTATACCGTAGGGACTCGCCCTTACGGATATATCGGTCTGGGCGATATTTCTGTACTTATTTTCTTCGGCTGGCTGAGCGTTATCGGCAGCTGGTATTTGCAAGCGCATATGCTGAGCGCCACGCTGATTCTTCCCGCCACGGCATGTGGCCTGTTGGCAACGGCGGTATTGAATATCAACAACCTGCGCGATATCGACAGCGATCGCGAAAACGGTAAGAACACGCTTGCGGTACGTTTAGGCCCGGTGGGCGCACGTCGTTATCACGCCTGTTTACTTGGCGGCACACTGGTGTGTCTGGCGCTGTTTAATCTGATTTCACTGCAAAGTCTCTGGGGCTGGCTGTTTATTCTCGCCACGCCGCTGCTGTTCAAACAGGCGCGTTACGTCATGACGCAGCGTGAACCGGTCGCGATGCGCCCGATGCTTGAACGCACGGTCAAAGGCGCGCTGCTCACTAACGCGCTGTTTATCGTTGGGATTATCCTGAGCAAGGCGCTGGGTTAACTGACAAATATCAATTAACAATTGATGATTTTGCCAACAGTGCACAGAGCGCGATATACTGAAATCACTCGCAGCAACTGAGTGTTAATCCTATGAAATACGATACTTCCGAGCTTTGCGACATCTATCAGGAAGATGTCAACGTCGTGGAACCCCTGTTCTCCAACTTTGGCGGGCGGTTGTCGTTTGGTGGGCAAATCACCACCGTGAAATGTTTCGAGGATAACGGGTTGCTGTATGATCTGCTCGAACAGAATGGCCGAGGCCGCATTTTGCTGGTTGATGGCGGTGGCTCCGTGCGTCGCGCGCTTATCGATGCCGAACTGGCGCGTATTGCCACGCAGAACGAATGGGAAGGCATTGTGGTTTACGGTGCCGTGCGTCAGGTCGATGACCTTGAAGAGCTGGATATCGGCATTCAGGCCATTGCCGCCATTCCGGTTGGCGCGGCAGGCGAAGGCATTGGCGAAAGCGATGTGCGCGTCAATTTCGGCGGCGTGACCTTCTTCTCCGGCGACCATCTCTATGCCGATAATACCGGTATAATCCTTTCTGAAGATCCGCTGGATATCGAGTAAATAATTCGCATATGATAAAGGGGAAATTTATTTCCCCTTTTTTTATACACGGATGTATATATGCGGTTTATAGTTTTAGGTGTTTTATATATTGCAGTTATCATTATCAAACATCTGCAATGGAAAAACCTGATCACGGACGATGCAGGTAATATTATCTCCTATGTGAATCTCGTCTTTTTTTATCCGTTGGGTAGCGCATGCCTTGTGGCCGCCGCGTTTTGCGTAATATTTCGTAAAACGGCGCAGCAGCAAATTATTGCCGGGACAAGCTGGGTGATGGGGATAATACTCCTGTTCAGCTGCGCCACACACTTCTGGCAATTTTTTAGCTGGGAGTACACCGCACCGAATGCGCCCATCACGCTGACGTTTCCGAGTAACGAGTGGAAAACGGTGGTGACCACGCCTCATGGCTACCGTATGACGGTGGTGATGAAAAATAGCCATGCCGGGATTTCAGTGATGTCCAGCATGCAGGATGCCAGCCATGTTCATAACTTTGATGAATTGCTCACGTCACAGCAGATTCACTTCAAGAGTAGCTATCAGGCGGATGCATTTACGCTTTATCCCTGTCAGGTTGACGGCTTCCGGTGCGCCTATCAGGACTATATCGCCACAGCCGATGATGGCGATGAAAAACGATCTATTTTGATGACGCTGCTGGATAATAAACATTTTATCCAGGTGGCGGCAGTTATCGATCAGAAATATGCTGATGAGTATTATGATGAAATCATGGGAATTATGCAGTCTGCAAAGGCTATTAAGGATTAAGTATGTGTTACGTTTAATCGCTACCATTGTTTGCGATTCTATTTTTTATTAATGCACTCAAGGGTGAGTATATTCTGGTGAAGCCTTATCCTGATGCAGGAACCCAGAGCGAATACTTAACCTACGTTATATTCGGTTCATTTATATTTCCTCTCCTCGTTGCACTCATTATATCGGCATTCAAAAAGCAGAAAGGAAGACGTCTATTGTTTAAGCGACTTAACTGGACGCTCTTTGTGCTGATTATTATTCTTGGGCACAGTTTGCTTGTCTAAACAAAAAGGCCTTCCGAGAGGGAAGGCCTTCAGATAGCCGGGTAGGCCCGATAAGCTTGCGCCATCGGGCAACACAGACGATATCAGTACAGCATTTTCGCGCAGTCTAACCAGTCACCTTTGAACGGACGCTTCATGTTTTCGATAGCGTCGATGATGTCGTGGTGAACCAGTTTTTCGTTCTGAATACCGACGCAGCGGCCACCAAAGCCCTGCAGCAGCAGTTCAATGGCGTACGCGCCCATGCGGGAAGCCAGAATACGGTCGTAAGGCACCGGGGAACCGCCGCGCTGGATATGGCCCAGAACGGTTGCACGGGTTTCACGGCCCGTTTCTTTCTCGATGAAGTGCGCCAGCTCGTCGATATCACACATGTGTTCAGTAATGGCGACGATAGCGTGTTTTTTACCTTTCGCGATACCAGCCTTGATTTCTGCAACCAGATCGTCACGGTTGAACTCAACTTCCGGCAGAACCACGAATTCACAACCACCGGCAATTGCTGCCGCCAGAGTCAGGTCGCCGCAGTAACGGCCCATGACTTCCACTACGGAGATACGCTGGTGAGAAGAAGAGGTGTCACGCAGACGGTCAATCGCTTCAACCACGGTGCTCAGTGCGGTGAAGAAACCGATAGTGTAGTCAGTGCCTTTGATATCGTTGTCGATGGTGCCCGGCAGGCCGATGCACGGGAAGCCCATTTCGGTCAGACGCATTGCACCCATGTAGGAACCGTCACCGCCGATAACCACCAGCGCATCCAGGCCGCGTTTTTTCATGTTTTCGATAGCCACAGCGCGGATATTCTCATCACGGAATTCCGGGAAACGCGCTGAACCGAGGAAGGTACCGCCACGGTTGATCATATCGGAGACGCTGTAACGGTCGAGCTGAACCATACGGTCTTCATACAGACCCAGGTAACCGTCATAGATACCAAAAACTTCCAGACCTTCCGTTAACGCAGCGCGCACAACACCACGAATGGCAGCGTTCATACCCGGCGCATCACCGCCGCTTGTCAACACACCGATTTTCTTAATCATGACTACCTCTGAACTTAGGAATGCTAAAAATGTAATTCTTATGCCCGAAGCGCTCCCTGTAGGGAGAGAACGACCTTATTACAGATAGTATATCAAGTGCTTCGTGCTGAATTGATTCAGGTCAGGCCGAATGGCGGTTATTTGAACAAAAAATGCCGATCGACCCCACACTTTTACAACGACTTACGAAAGTTCAAACGCTCCTGCCACCATCCGGAACCACCGAGCACGGATCCTGGTGAATAATCACATCGGATCCGGGGAAACGACGCAAAATAGCCTGCTCCACCTGTTCGGCAATCACATGTGCCTGAACTAAGGGTAAGTTATCTTCCATTTCCAGATGGATTTGAATAAAGCGGGTCGGCCCTGACTGCCGCGTTCTGAGATCGTGCGCACCGCTCACCCCAGGCCAGGCGGTCACGATGTCGATAATTTCCTGACGTTCTCCGTCGGGCAAGGCGCGATCCAACAAAGACTGCACCGCGTCATAACCCATGCGTAATGCGCTATATAAAATATAGATGCCAATCCCTAAAGCAAACAGCGCATCTGCACGGTGCCAGCCGTACCAGGACAACCCCAGTGCGACCAAAATAGCACCGTTCATCATAACATCAGACTGATAATGAAGCATATCCGCCCTTACCGCCTGACTTTGCGTTCTTCGCACCACCCAACGCTGGAACGAAACCAGCACTAACGTACTCACCAGCGCAATGAGGGTGACAATGACGCCAATACCCGGTTTATTCATCACCTGGGGCTGCGCCAGATGTTGAATACCGGTCAAAAACAGGAACAACGCCGAACCGGAGATAAACATGCTCTGCGCCAACGCCGCCAGCGATTCGGCTTTGCCGTGGCCGAAAGTGTGCTCATCATCAGCGGGTTGCAGCGAATAACGCACCACCCACAGGTTAGTCAACGACGCCGCGATATCCACCAGGGAATCCACCAATGCCGCCAGAATACTGACGGAACCGGTGTACCACCACGCAAAAATTTTGATCAAAAGTAACACAGAGGCCATCACCGTCGCGGCAAGCGCTGCGCGGCTGATGAGCTGGCCATATGATTGATTCATAAACGCTCCTGCCATTCATTCTGCGGCTAGTATAGCGGAGGCGCTGGCAAAATTTGGGCAAAAAAAACCCCCACATCATGTGGGGGAAGACAGGGATGGTGTCTATGGCAAGGAAAAACAGGGTTTGTTACTGGTTGCTACGGGTACTACTAAATAACATCGTCGTTGGGTTTTTCTGCATCCCGGCAACCTCACGCAACTGGTCCATACGCTGCTGGTGTTTCTCATTTAAAGCCGCTTGCTGCTCTGGCGTCAGCAGGCGATACATCTGGTTGCGCACTTTCGCCATTTCAACCTGGCGTGCAACCTGCTCCTGCGCCATTTTTTCTGCCTGAGCGCGTACAGCGGCTTCATCAAATTTTTCTGCTGTGATGAGACGATGCATCGTCTCGACTTCGCTAACATTAACGGGCGGCTGATCATGCCGGGCTCGTTGCATCAGATCTCGCATTTGCTGACGTTGATGTTCGGTTAAACTTATGCCGTCAAACATATGACCCTGACTGCTACGCTGCGTGCTACCCTCAGCGGGGTGCCAGTTAACGCTGGTGACGACTTCAGCTGCCTGGCTATAAGCACTTAGCGCCAGTGTTGAGGCCATGACGGCAGCGATAACATTGCGCATCACTTGCTCCCAAAAACTTTTGTGTCGCGATTCAACGAGAGAGAGTTTACGATTCAGGCTGCAAACATGCGTCAGGGGGTGTAAAACAACGTAAAGTCATGGATTAGCGGGCCTTGATGACGTAATTTCTGCCTCGGAGGTATTTAAAATATGAATAAAATTTTATTAGTTGATGATGACCGCGAGCTGACTTCCTTGTTAAAGGAGTTGCTCGACATGGAAGGGTTCAACGTTCTGGTCGCCCATGACGGTGAACAGGCGCTGGCACTTCTGGACGACAGCATCGACCTGCTTTTGCTCGATGTGATGATGCCGAAGAAAAACGGTATCGACACGCTTAAAGAGCTTCGTCAGACACACCAGACCCCCGTTATTATGCTTACCGCGCGCGGAAGCGAGCTGGATCGCGTTCTGGGCCTTGAACTGGGCGCAGATGACTACTTGCCTAAGCCGTTTAACGATCGCGAGCTGGTTGCGCGTATACGCGCGATTCTGCGTCGTTCCCACTGGAGTGAACAGCAGCAAAACAGCGACGTCGGTTCCCCTACCGTTGAAGTCGATTCTCTGAGCCTGAATCCGGGTCGTCAGGAAGCCAGCTTTGATGGGCAGGTGCTCGAACTGACCGGTACGGAATTCACCCTGCTTTACCTGCTGGCACAGCATCTCGGCCAGGTGGTTTCTCGTGAACACCTGAGTCAGGAAGTGCTGGGCAAGCGTTTAACCCCGTTCGACCGCGCTATCGACATGCACATCTCCAACCTGCGCCGCAAACTACCGGAGCGTAAAGATGGGCATCCGTGGTTTAAAACCCTGCGTGGTCGCGGTTATCTGATGGTATCGGCTTCATGATAGGAAGTTTGACCGCACGCATCTTCGCCATCTTCTGGTTGACGCTGGCGCTGGTGCTGATGCTGGTTCTGATGCTACCGAAGCTCGATTCTCGTCAGATGACCGAGCTGTTGGACAGCGAACAGCGCCAGGGCATGATGATTGAGCAGCACGTTGAGGAAGAACTGGCGGCAGACCCACCGAACGATTTGATGTGGTGGCGTCGTCTGTTCCGTGCCATTGATAAATGGGCGCCGCCCGGTCAACGCCTTCTGCTGGTGACCAGCGAAGGCCGCGTGATCGGCGCAGAACGCAGCGAAATGCAGATCATTCGCAACTTTATCGGGCAATCGGATAACTCAGATCACCCGCAAAAGAAAAAATATGGCCGCGTTGAGCTGGTTGGCCCGTTCTCCATCCGCGATGGGGAGGATAACTACCAGTTATACCTGATTCGACCTGCCAGCAGCTCGCAGTCAGATTTTATCAACCTGCTATTTGACCGCCCGTTATTGCTGCTTATTGTGACGATGTTAGTCAGCTCACCGCTGCTGTTATGGCTGGCATGGAGCCTGGCAAAACCGGCGCGTAAGCTGAAAAACGCCGCGGATGAAGTTGCCCAGGGGAACCTGCGTCAGCACCCTGAACTGGAGGCTGGCCCGCAGGAGTTTTTAGCCGCAGGCGCCAGCTTTAACCAGATGGTGACAGCGCTGGAACGCATGATGACGGCGCAGCAACGTCTGCTTTCTGATATCTCCCACGAGTTGCGCACGCCGTTAACGCGTTTGCAGCTGGGCACCGCGCTGTTGCGTCGCCGCAGCGGCGAGAGCAAAGAGCTGGAGCGTATTGAAACCGAAGCGCAACGTCTGGACAGCATGATCAACGA
The DNA here is from genome assembly GCA_913778145.1 of uncultured Pseudocitrobacter sp. Classification (GTDB taxonomy): domain Bacteria; phylum Pseudomonadota; class Gammaproteobacteria; order Enterobacterales; family Enterobacteriaceae; genus Pseudocitrobacter. The sequence continues at coordinate 17,904 of CAJYVI010000053.1, read as the reverse complement.
TCTGCTGGTGATGTCGCGTAATCAGGCGAATAACGCGCTGGTCAGCGAGACGATGAAGGCGAACCAACTGTGGGGCGAAGTGCTGGATAACGCCGCCTTCGAAGCCGAGCAGATGGGGAAATCTTTCAGCATCGATTATCCGCCAGGGCCATGGCCGCTGTACGGTAACCCGAATGCGCTGGAAAGCGCGCTGGAAAATATCGTGCGCAACGCCCTGCGTTACTCACACACCAAAATCGCCGTGGCGTTTTCGGTTGATAAAGACGGCGTCACCGTGAACGTTGACGATGATGGTCCGGGTGTCAGCCCGGAGGACAGAGAGCAAATCTTCCGTCCGTTCTATCGCACCGATGAAGCACGCGACCGTGAATCCGGCGGCACCGGGCTTGGCCTGGCGATTGTTGAAGCCGCTATTCAGCAGCATCGCGGCTGGGTTAAGGCCGATGACAGCCCGCTGGGTGGTTTGCGGTTAACGATTTGGTTGCCGTTGTATAAACGAACGTAGAGATGAGGGGCCCCTCACCCTAACCCTCTCCCGCAGGGAGAGGGGACCGATCGAGCCAATGGTCAAGCATGTACGGTTTTCTCCCTCTCCCTGTGGGAGAGGGCCGGGGTGAGGGCATCAAACCGCACAATTCCCCCTACTTACCCCACAATCTCCGCGAATTATCTTCAATCTTGCCGCTAAGTACCCGCTTCTGCATCGTTCTCGTCCAGCTCGTCGATAGCCCTGCCGCCGACATCAATCGATGATACTGTTCTTCATCGAACGGCATATGCCACGCAATCGCCGCGGCTTCGTGCACGGAAACATCGCTCAGCCGCGAAACCAGCTCCAGGGGCGCATCGCTCGATACCTGCCCCGGCGCAACCACACGATACAACCAACCTACTTTCGCGCGGCTTTGCATCTGTGAAGACATATCGGCAATACCGAAATGGTAGTTCAGCTTAAAGCACGGCGAGCGCGGCTGGCTGATTTGAATCAGCGCCTCGCCCCAGCGGAAGATATCGCCGATAAAAGCCTCTTTTTCCGTCAAACCGTGCGTTGAAAGATTTTCACCAAACGCAGGCGCATAGAAGAGATCGGCCTGATCGGGAAATTCGCGCATCCACTCGGCGTAATGCTCGCGAGGATAGTGGCACAGCGCGCGCTCTGGCCCACCGTGAATTTTTTTCTCTGCCTGCTCATCACCCGCCAGCCCCAGCTCGGTCAGCGTCAGCTCGCCGTCTACCTGCACCTTAGCAATCGCACTTGGGCGGCTACCGTCGTAGTCGCGGATCGTGCCAATAAAAACCTCAACCGGATAATGCATCTCGTCACCCTGTTTCACGGAAATCACTGCCTAAAGGCTCGCTGGTTGCAGGGGGAAATTCAATCTTTTTCCTTAAAATCAGAACAAAAAAAGCCCCTGAAGGCGAACCTGCAGGGGCTTACTATGAACTTAAGACTTATTTTTTAGCCGCGAAACGTGCAGCAGCTTCGTCCCAGTTCACCACGTTCCAGAACTCTTTGATGTAGTCCGGACGACGGTTCTGGAATTTCAGGTAGTAAGCGTGTTCCCAAACGTCCAGGCCCACGATCGGGAAACCGGATGCGCCAGAGATAGCTTCACCCATCAGCGGGGAGTCCTGGTTAGCAGTAGAAACCACAGCCAGTTTGTCGCCTTTCAGCACCAGCCATGCCCAACCGGAACCGAAACGGGTCGCAGCCGCTTTTTCGAATTCTTCTTTGAATTTGTCAACGGAACCGAAATCGCGCTCGATAGCCGCTTTCAGGTCACCCTGCAGGGTGGTGCCTTTTTTCAGGCCTTTCCAGAACAGGCTGTGGTTAGCGTGGCCGCCAGCGTTGTTACGCAGAACGGTTTTTTTATCCGCCGGAACCTGATCCAGTTTGGTGATCAGCTCTTCAGCAGACAGAGAAGCGAACTCCGGCAGGCTTTCCAGAGCGGCATTCGCGTTATTCACATAGGTCTGGTGGTGTTTAGTGTGATGGATTTCCATCGTCTGCTTATCGAAGTGCGGTTCCAGGGCATCGTATGCATAAGGCAGTGATGGCAGGGTATAGCTCATAATCTTCTCCATTATTGTCGGGCGGCAGAAGTGTTAACGCCGCGTAAGCAGTTGGTTCATTATAGTTAATTAAATGATATTGAAAATGATTATCAATGCCGTAGTTTTTATAAGGTTATAACTTTTTGTTATGTGACTGATTTTACGGGGCTTGCAGGTCAGAAACGCGTTGCCTATCAATGAAAAAGGCACAACCGCCTCGCTTTTTGCACAGAATGCAAAAGTGTGAAGCCACTCACTACGATATTGCGCTGATGGTCATTTTTTGAATCTCAGTGGCAATTACCGGAAGGTTATTAAATCGCATACTTTTTAAGCTCAACGGGTTGGCAGGAAGCCTGAACCAACAATAAACCGTTGAGGAAACAATAATGAATAATGCGATTATGATGGGCATTTTTTGGCATTTGATAGGTGCAGCCAGTGCAGCCTGTTTCTATGCCCCCTTCAAGAAGGTCAAACACTGGTCCTGGGAGACGATGTGGTCCGTTGGCGGCACCGTGTCGTGGCTTATCCTACCCTGGACAATCAGCGCCCTGCTGTTACCCGATTTCTGGGCCTATTACGGCTCTTTTAGCGCCTCAACCTTGATGCCGGTCTTTCTCTTCGGCGCGATGTGGGGCATCGGCAACATCAACTATGGCCTGACGATGCGCTATCTCGGCATGTCGATGGGCATCGGGATTGCGATTGGCATTACGCTGATTGTTGGCACCCTGATGACGCCGATCCTGAACGGTAACTTCGATGTGCTGATCAACACCAAAGGCGGCCGCATGACGCTGCTGGGCGTGCTGGTAGCCTTGATTGGCGTCGGCATCGTCACCCGCGCGGGCCAGTTGAAAGAGCGCAACATGGGCATTAAAGCGGAAGACTTTAACCTCAAGAAAGGGCTGGTGCTGGCGGTAATGTGCGGCATCTTCTCGGCGGGGATGTCATTCGCGATGAGCGCGGCAAAATCGATGCACGAAGCAGCGGCTGCGCTGGGCGTTGACCCACTCTACGTCGCATTGCCAAGCTATGTGGTCATCATGGGCGGCGGCGCGCTGATCAACCTCGGTTTCTGCTTCATTCGTCTGGCAAAAGTGAAAACCTTGTCAGTAAAAGCGGACTTCTCGCTGGCAAAACCGCTGATCATTACCAACGTATTGCTCTCCGCCCTGGGCGGCCTGATGTGGTATTTGCAGTTCTTCTTCTACGCCTGGGGCCACGCCAAAATCCCTGCGCAGTATGAATATATCAGCTGGATGCTGCACATGAGCTTCTACGTGCTGTGCGGTGGCCTGGTTGGGCTGATCCTGAAAGAGTGGAACAACGCAGGTCGCCGTCCGGTCGGCGTGCTGAGCGTCGGCTGCGTGGTGATTATCATCGCGGCGAATATTGTTGGGCTGGGTATGGCGAGTTAATCAGGCTATCACAACGGTGCGATGACGCCACTGACCGGGCGTCATCCCCACCTCGCGGTTAAACACCACCGAAAAGTAGTTACTGTCCTCAAAGCCACACTGCATCGCCACCTCTCCGATCATCAAATCTGTATGCTGCAACAAATACTGGGCGTGGCAGATGCGCAGCTGACGCAGATAGTGATTCACAGTCATACCCGTCTGCTGGCGAAACTGCTGACGCAGCGCACGTTCGCTGCAACCTTCCTGCGAACAAAACAGATCGAGTGAGAAAGGCCGGTTCAGGCTTCCGGCGAGGGCGCTGAGTAATCGGTCGAGCAACGCTTCGCTTTGCGTCGCTTCCAGATTATCGGTGGCATAACGATAGCGTTTAAAAGAGACCACCAGTTGGGCGAAAAGCAGCTCGGCCATTTCATTCGCCAGCGGTTCATCTTTGCGGCTTTCGTGTTCCAGTTGAGTGATGATTTGCCGCGTCTGGGTCATTCCGTTGCTGCCAATGCGCCAGTGCGGCGTCCAGGGGCTGCCGTTCAGGCCGGGCAGGTAATTATGCCAGTCCAGATTGAGCTTCAGCCGCTCGGGGCAGTAGATAATATTCTGTAAAACCAGATCGTTAACCGAGGCGTAGGAGTGTTTATCTTCCGCGCGAATGTAGAAGAGATCGCCCCGCGTGATGCGATAAGGGCGATCGTTGAGCATATGCAGGCCGTTTCCACGCCAGACCAGCACCAGTTCGCTAAATTCATGGGTATGTTCCGCAAAGACGTTTTGCGGATAACGATCGGCCACCGCCACCGCCTGCCCGGGGCGGGCAAAGAATTCCTCTTTTCGCAGAACTAAGTGACCCGACACAGCCATACCTCACGACCTATAACGCACCATTATCGCTGTTCTGCGATCAAAAAACGTTGATAGCCACCGCGTTACTGCAAGGTGGCATCACGGCCCTGGCGGATATCGCGCGGTGACCAGTTAAATTCCCGGCGGAACAGAGTGGAAAAGTGATTGCTGTCGCCAAAACCACAATGATAGGCAATATCCGTCACGCTTTCGTCGCTGTGGCGCAGCAGATGGCGGGCCTTAATCAAGCGCAGGCGATTCAGATAACGCTGCGGCGTCAGGCCCGTCGAGTGTTTAAGCTGGCGATGGAGCGTGCGCAGCGACAGCGAAAACTGCTCGGCCAGCGCTTCCCAGCAGACATCTTCCGCAAAATGCTCTTCCAGCCAGGCCATCAACTGGTTCAGGCGCGCGTCGTTATCGACGTTGCCTGCCACCTGCGTTCCACGACGCAGCAACACCAGCAGTTGCATAAAGAGAATTTCACGGTTGGCGAGCGTCGCCGCGTCCATGTTGTCATCCACCTGCGCCATCTGCTCAAGGATAAAGCGCACCTGTTGCAGGGTGCTCTGGCTCACGCGCCAGTGGGAGGGATAGTTGCCTTCTTTCTCCTGCGGCAGCAGTTGATCCAGCCCGGAAAGAAACTGGAACGCTTCCGGCGAGCGGTAAAGAACGTTGGTCAGGCAAAGGTTATCGGTGTGTTCATAAAGATGGCGATCCGTATCGCGAACAAAACAGACTGTGCCACCACAAATGGTATACGGCTGGCCGTTAAATACGTGAATACCGGTACCCTGCTCAACAATCACAATTTCATGAAAATCATGATGATGCTCAGGAAAAGCGGGCTGCGGAAGTCGCGGTTCAATCGCTACAGGTAATCGACCTGAACGGAAAAAATCCACACTGTGCAATACGGTCATAACGCCCCCACTAAATGAGAAAAGTTATCAGGATAGTAATCGGGGGTGACGGACCTCACCTTAAAATTTCGACAGTAAAGAACGCAAACCCGGTCATTTTTTCAAGAAAAGCCGGGAAAGATCGGGAATTGCGGAGAGCGTCACACCCGCCCAATACGGGGCGATTGGCGGAAATTGTGAGCTCTCTCACGTCTACCTTTGCTTTCTTGCCAGCCGCCCATTTTGCTGTCAGTGATGAGAAGGTCACGCTGGCGCACGCTTCTTAGACTGGGTCCAATGACATTAAGAAGGACACCAGCCATGACGCTTCGCCATTGTGTGGCCGTCGATTTAGGGGCATCCAGCGGGCGCGTGATGCTTGCCCGCTACGACACCAAGCAACACACGCTCTCACTGCACGAAATCCACCGTTTCGTGAACTGTCTGCAAAAACAGGATGGGTTTGATACCTGGGATATCGACGGGCTGGAGGCGGAAATTCGCCTCGGCCTGAACAAAGTGTGCGAACAGGGCATCCTGATCGACAGCATCGGTATCGACACCTGGGGCGTGGATTACGTTCTGCTTAACCGTGATGGTCAACGCGTTGGCCTGCCAGTTTCCTACCGCGACAGCCGCACTGACGGCGTAATGGCGCGGGCGATTGAACAGCTCGGAAAAGCGCAAATCTATCGTCGCAGCGGAATTCAGTTCCTGCCGTTTAATACGCTCTATCAGCTACGCGCATTGGTTGAACAGCAGCCGGAAGTGGCCGCCGAAGTGGCGCATGCCCTGCTGATCCCCGATTACTTCAGCTATCGCCTTACCGGCAAGATGAACTGGGAATACACCAACGCCACCACCACGCAGCTGGTCAATATTCAGACCGATAACTGGGATGAGGACCTGCTGAACTGGACCGGTGCATCGCCAAAATGGTTCGGTACGCCGACGCATCCTGGCAACGTGATTGGTCACTGGATTTGCCCTCAGGGCAACAACATTCCGGTGGTTGCCGTCGCGAGCCACGACACGGCCAGCGCCGTTATTGCTTCACCGCTGGCAAATAAAGATGCCGCTTATCTCTCTTCCGGCACCTGGTCGCTGATGGGCTTTGAAAGCACCACGCCATATACCAGCGAGTATGCGCTGGCGGCCAATATCACCAACGAAGGCGGCGCGGAAGGGCGTTACCGGGTGCTGAAAAATATCATGGGGTTGTGGCTGCTTCAGCGCGTGATTAAAGAGCAGAACATCACTGACCTGCCCGCGTTGATTGCCGAGACGGAGCAGCTTAGCGCCTGTCGTTTCCTGATTAATCCCAATGAAGACCGTTTTATCAACCCGGACAACATGAGCGCCGAAATCCAGGCCGCCTGCCGCGAGACCTCGCAGTCGGTGCCGCAGCGCCCTGCCGAACTGGCGCGCTGTATTTTCGACAGCCTTGCCCTGCTTTACGCCGACATTCTGCATGAACTGGCTCGCCTGCGCGGCAAACCGTTCAGCCAACTGCATGTCGTCGGCGGCGGCTGCCAGAACCACTTACTCAATCAGCTATGTGCCGACGCCTGCGGCGTGACGGTGGTGGCAGGCCCGATTGAGGCCTCCACGCTCGGCAATATTGGCGTACAGCTGATGACGCTGGAAGAACTTGGCACCGTAGATGATTTCCGTCAGGTGGTAACCGGCAACTACGGCCTGACCACCTTTACACCTAATTCTGAACATGAAATTGCCCGCTACGTTGCGCAGTTTCAGCAAAAACGACTGACAAAGGAGCTTTGCGCATGACCACTCAACTTGAACAAGCCTGGGAACTGGCGAAACAGCGTTATTCCGCCATTGGCATCGACGTCGAAGAGACTCTGCGTCAGCTCGACCGTCTGCCGGTATCTATGCACTGCTGGCAGGGCGATGATGTCGCCGGTTTCGAAAACCCGGAAGGTAACCTGACCGGCGGGATTCAGGCGACGGGTAACTACCCGGGAAAAGCGCGCAACGCAACGGAACTACGTGCCGATCTGGAACAGGCGCTGAGCCTGATTCCTGGGCCAAAACGACTGAATCTGCACGCTATTTATCTGGAATCTGACACACCGGTTTCCCGCGATCAGATTAAACCTGAACACTTTAAAAACTGGGTGAAGTGGGCAAAAGAAAATCAGCTGGGTCTCGATTTTAACCCGTCCTGCTTCTCGCATCCGCTGAGCGCCGACGGTTTTACCCTCTCCCACCCGGACGCGAAAATTCGTCAGTTCTGGATCGATCACTGCAAGGCCAGCCGCCGTATCTCCGCTTACTTCGGTGAGCAACTGGGCACGCCGTCGGTGATGAACATCTGGATCCCGGACGGCATGAAAGATATCACCGTCGACCGTCTGGCGCCACGTCAGCGTCTGCTCAATGCGCTGGATGAAGTGATTAGCGAAAAACTGGACCCGGCGCACCATATTGATGCGGTCGAGAGCAAGCTGTTTGGTATCGGCGCGGAAAGCTATACCGTAGGTTCCAACGAGTTTTACATGGGCTACGCCGCCAGCCGCCAGACCGCGCTGTGTCTGGATGCGGGCCACTTCCATCCGACGGAGGTTATCTCCGACAAAATCTCCTCCGCCATGCTGTACGTGCCGCGTCTGCTGCTGCACGTCAGCCGCCCGGTACGCTGGGATAGCGACCACGTCGTGCTGCTGGATGACGAAACGCAGGCTATCGCCAGCGAAATCGTGCGTAACGATCTGTTCGACCGCGTGCACATCGGCCTCGACTTCTTCGATGCTTCCATCAACCGCATCGCGGCGTGGGTTATCGGCACCCGCAACATGAAGAAAGCTCTGCTGCGCGCCTTGCTCGAACCTGTAGATACGCTGCGCAAGCTGGAAGCGGAAGGCGATTACACCGCGCGCCTGGCGCTGCTGGAAGAGCAGAAATCCCTGCCGTGGCAGGCGGTGTGGGAGATGTATTGCCAGCGCCACGACACGCCTGCGGGCAGCCAGTGGCTGGAAAACGTGCGCGCGTATGAAAAAGAGATTTTGAGCAAACGCGGGTAAACAACCCTCACCCCTGCCCTCTCCCTGAGGGAGAGGGTGAAGACCAAAACCGGACAATCCCCTCTCCCTGTGGGAGAGGGTTAGGGTGAGGGTAACCCCCGCACCGCCTAAACAGGAACACGAATACTATGCAATCCATCACTCAATCCTGGTTCGTCCAGGGCATGATCAAAGCCACCTCTGACGCCTGGCTGAAAGGCTGGGATGAACGCAACGGCGGCAACCTGACGCTGCGTCTGGACGATGCTGACATCGCCCCTTACGAGGCTGATTTCCATAAAGAACCACGCTATATCGCGCTCAGCCAGCCGATGCCGCTGCTGGCGAATACGCCGTTTATCGTCACCGGTTCCGGTAAATTCTTCCGCAACGTTCAGCTTGATCCGGCTGCCAACATCGGTGTGGTGAAAGTAGACAGCGATGGCGCGGGCTATCACATCCTGTGGGGCTTAACCCATGAAGCGGTACCGACCTCTGAATTACCAGCGCATTTCCTGTCGCACTGCGAGCGCATCAAGGCGACCAACGGCAAAGATCGCGTGATCATGCACTGCCACGCCACCAACCTGATCGCCCTGACCTACGTGCTGGAAAATCGCACCGACGTCATCACCCGCCAGCTGTGGGAAGGCAGCACCGAATGTCTGGTGGTGTTCCCGGACGGCGTCGGCATTCTGCCGTGGATGGTGCCGGGCACGGACGAAATCGGCCAGGCGACGGCCGTCGAAATGCAGAAACATTCGCTGGTGCTGTGGCCGTTCCACGGCGTATTCGGCAGCGGGCCAACGCTGGACGAAACCTTTGGCTTAATCGATACCGCCGAGAAATCCGCAGAAGTGCTGGTGAAAGTCTATTCCATGGGCGGCATGAAACAGACCATCACGCGTGAAGAGCTGATTGCGCTTGGCAAACGCTTTGGTGTCACCCCGCTCGCCAGCGCGCTCGCGCTCTAACCTATCTGCTCACGCCCGGCGACAGTGGCTGCCGCCGGACATAGAGCTTTTAATTTAAGGAGAAATATCATGAGCTTTATGTTGGCGCTTCCCAAAATCAGCCTGCATGGCGCGGGCGCGATTGCCGATATGGTTAACCTTGTCGCAAACAAACAGTGGGGCAAAGCGCTGGTGGTCACCGATGGGCAACTGGTGAAGCTGGGTCTGCTGGATAGCCTGTTTGCCGCGCTTGATGCACAAAATATGTCTTACCATCTTTTCGATGAGGTGTTCCCAAACCCCACCGAGGAGCTGGTGCAAAAAGGCTTCGCGGCGTATCAGGACGCGAACTGCGATTTCATCATCGCCTTTGGCGGCGGCAGCCCGATCGACACCGCCAAAGCGATCAAAATTCTGACCGCCAACCCCGGCCCGTCTACCGCTTATTCTGGTGTCGGCAAAGTCAAAAATGCCGGCGTGCCGCTGGTTGCCATTAACACTACCGCAGGCACTGCAGCCGAGATGACCAGCAACGCGGTGATCATCGACACCGCGCGCCAGGTGAAAGAAGTCATTATCGATTCCAATATTATCCCGGATATCGCCGTGGATGACGCCAGCGTGATGCTGGAAATTCCGGCGTCCGTCACTGCGGCCACCGGGATGGATGCGCTGACTCACGCGGTGGAAGCGTACGTTTCCGTCGGCGCGCATCCGCTGACTGACGCCAACGCGCTGGAAGCGATTCGCCTGATCACCCTGTGGCTGCCCAAAGCGGTCGATGACGGTCATAACCTGGAAGCCCGCGAGCAGATGGCGTTTGGTCAGTATCTGGCGGGAATGGCATTCAACAGCGCTGGTCTTGGCCTGGTGCACGCACTGGCGCATCAGCCGGGCGCGACGCACAATCTGCCGCACGGCGTGTGCAATGCCATCCTGTTGCCGATCATCGAAAACTTTAACCGCCCGAACGCGGTCGCACGCTTTGCTCGCGTTGCGCAAGCCATGGGCGTCAATACCCAGGGCATGAGCGAGGAAGCCGCCAGCATGGAAGCCATCAACGCCATTCGCCAACTGAGCGCCCGCGTCGGTATTCCGGAAGGTTTCAGCAAGCTGGGCGTAACGAAAGCGGATATCGAAGGCTGGCTGGATAAAGCGCTGGCTGACCCTTGCGCACCATGTAACCCACGCACCGCCAGCCGCGATGAAGTGCGCGAGCTGTATCTGGAGGCATTATGATCCGCAAAGCCTTTGTGATGCAGGTGCATGCCGACGCACACGAAGAGTATCAGCGTCGCCATAACCCGATCTGGCCGGAACTGGAAGCCACACTGAAATCGCACGGCGCGCACCATTACGCGATTTATCTCGATAAAGAACGTAACCTGCTGTTCGCCACGGTGGAAATTGAATCGGAAGAGCGCTGGAACGCGGTGGCGAATACCGACGTTTGCCAGCGTTGGTGGAAATATATGACCGAGGTGATGCCTGCCAACCCGGATAACAGCCCGGTAAGCGCAGAGTTGAAAAACGTTTTTTATCTCGATTAACCTTGCCGCCTCTCCCCCGCCCTGCGCCTTCCGCGCAGGGCTTTTTTATATCTGAACGAAATAATCAATTATGTGACAAATCTCGCGAAGCGCACTTCAGGGTGTGTGCTATGTTTCGCCCAAACTGGCATACGCCAGTTAATGGAGAGAAAAATGAAAAAGCTGAAAGTCGTTACCCTGGGCGGTGGATCGGGATACACCCCTGAATTAATTGATGGTTTTATTCGTCGTCATAAAGAGTTACCGGTCAGTGAATACTGGCTGGTGGATATTGACGCCGGCAAAGAGAAGCTGGAAATTGTCGGCGCGCTGGCGCAGAGAATGGTCAAAAAGGCGGGCATCGCGATGACCGTTCATCTTACAACGCGGCTCGATGAAGCGCTCGCGGGGGCGGATTTTGTGACCACCCAGATCCGCGTAGGCCAGCTGGCGGCACGCATTCAGGATGAAAAAATTCCGTTGCGCTATGGCGTGTTAGGCCAGGAAACCACCGGCCCTGGCGGATTTATGAAAGCGCAGCGCACCATTCCCGTGCTGTTGGATCTGTGTCGGGAAATGGAAAAATACTGCCCGGATGCGTGGCTTATTAACTTCACCAACCCGGCGGGGATCGTGACCGAAGCCCTCGCGAAACATAGCCCCATTCGCTCATTAGGTATCTGCAGCGGCGCGAACAGCATGATGCGCGATATCGCAGGCGCTTACGGCGTTGAACGCGAAGACGTATACGCCAGAGTGATGGGCTTAAATCATCTGATTTTCGCCGACCAGATAACGGTGAAGGGCAAAGATCTGACCGACGATTTTATTGAGAAGCTCGCGCAGGGCGTGGGGGCGAACCAGCTCAACAATATTCCTGATGTCGGCTTACCGCCTGATTTTATTCGCGCACTGAAACTCTACCCCCTCTCTTACCTGAAATATTTCTATCTCGATCGGGAAATGGTCGAGCATGAACTGGAAGACCTCGAACGCGGCGTGGGCACGCGTGGCGAACAATCGCTGGCCATCGAGAAATCACTCTTTGAGCTTTATCGCGACCCCAATCTGTGTGAGAAACCCGCCGCGCTTTCCGCACGCGGGGGTGCGCTTTACTCCGATACGGCCTGCTCAATCATCAGCTCAATCTATAACAACAAACGCGAGATCCATGTGGTGAACACGCCTAACCAGGGATCGACACCGGATCTACCCGATGAAGCCGTGATCGAGACCAACGCGATGATCGACTGCAACGGTGCGCATCCGCTGGCCTATGGTCGCCTGCCCGTCGCCGTGAAAGGGCTTATTCAGAGCGTAAAAGCCTTTGAAGAGTTAACGGTAGAGGCGGCGATAACCGGCAATCAGCACACGGCGTTGCTGGCGCTGGCGGCGCACCCGCTGGTGCCATCGGTAGAGATTGCTGAAAAAATTCTGCGCGATTATTTAGCGGCAAATCGCGACTTCCTTCCGCAATACACGCTGTAAATCACATGGCTATTTACAGGGAGTAAATATGAATACTTTTCTGGAAGCGCGGCTGGTCCCCGTTTTAATGCGCATCGGCAATAACGTCATTCTGGTTTCCGTGCGCAACGGTATCGCTTTTACGCTGCCGTTTATTATTGCCGGTAGCGTTTTTCTGATTATCGCCAACTTGCCAATTCCCGGCTGGAGCGATTTTCTGGGCAACTATGCCACATTACTGGGGATCCCCGTGCAGGCGACCTTTGGCGCGATTGGTCTGATTGCCGCCATCGGGATCAGCTACGATTTAGCCAAACACTATAAGCTGGATGGGTTGAGCTGTACCTGCATTACCGTTGCCGTGTTTTTGCTATCTCAACTTGATGAAAATCATAAGATTAACGTCAACAATTTCGGGGCATCCGGGCTGTTTTCTGCCATCATTTTATCGGTGCTTACGGTCTACATTGTCCGCTTTTTTATCACCCACAAACTCTACATTAAGATGCCAGACGGCGTTCCTCCTGCCGTGCTGCAATCTTTTGTCAGCCTGGCGCCTGCCTGTGTCTGCCTGGCGCTGATTTGGGTTGTGAGGGTGGTATTAAATTTCGACATCAACGCTTTCTTTACCGCGATTCTGAGCCCGCTGGTGATGGGACTGGATACGCTGCCGGGAATGCTGATGCTGGTTGCGCTTATCTCTCTGTTATGGTGCTGCGGTATTCATGGCACTAATGTACTGTCCGGGATTACGGGGCCAATTTTCCTCAAGTTTATCGCCGAAAACACGGAGGCCTGGGTCGCACATCAGCCCATTCCCCATATCAGCGCAGAAGGCTTCTACACCATTTTTATCTGCTCGGGCGGTTCCGGCGCGACAATGGGGTTAGTGCTGGCAATGCTGTTATCAAAAAGCCGCTATTACAAATCCATTGGCCGCGTCTCCATCGGTCCGGCGCTGTTTTGCATCAACGAACCGGTGATTTTCGGGGTACCGATGGTGTTAAACCCGCTGATGATGTTCCCGCTTATCGCCACGCCGCTGGTCATCTGTACCTGCTCCTGGCTGTTGATGTCTTACGGCATTATCGGCAAACCCGTGCAGCTTGTGCCCTGGACGATGCCACCGATCCTCAACGGCTATTTTGCGACCGGAGGCAATATCCCTGCCGCCATCTGGTCAGGCTGTATGGTTATCATCTCAGCGCTAATGTACTTCCCCTTCTTTAAGATGCTGGAGAAAAAGCAGCTGGCACAGGAAAGTGCCGAAGCCTCTCAGTAAAAACAGTGAAAACAAGGGCGCGAGCACGCGCCCTTGCAACTTCTGGTGATACACTGGCAGCCTCTATTTCACCGACGACTTCGCATTCCATGGCTGCCCGATACATTGAAATAAAAAACAGTATCAAAGACGATATCCTCAGCGGGCGTTTTCAGGTTGGGGAAAAATTACCCTCCGAGCGAGAACTGGCGCCGGTCTATGGCGTGACCCGCGTGACGATTCAAAAATCGATGCATATGCTGGAACAGGAAGGCTTCATCGAGCGGATCCATGGTAAAGGCATGTTTGTGGCAAATACTCTCGCCGAGAATGTCTATTTCCTTAACGATGGCCCGAGCGATGCTTTTCTGGGCTTCTCGCGCGAATTTGGCAACAAAGCGAATATCACCAGCCGCCTGGTGAGCCAGCAACTGATCGCCGCACCCGAACATATTATTAAAGCCCTGAATCTTACTCATGATGCGCAGGTCCACGCGATACGCCGCGTTCGCCTGATCGATGCGGTTCCGGTATTAGTGGAAGACTCCTGGATCGTACAGGCTTTTATCCCGGTTATTCCCGCGTCGGTGCTGGATAAAGGTTCATTGTATGAATATATTGAGCAGCTCACCAATAAGAAGATTAAATTCTATAATTCGGTGATTGAGGCCAGCCTGTTTGATGAAACCCTGGCATCGCTGCTGGATGTTGCCGTTAATTCGCCTATGCTTAAAGTCACGGGAACGACAAAACTGGATGATGGGAGTTTGTTTAACTATTCGTGCAGCTATAATCGCGCCGATAAATTCAGAGTTAAAAATAACTGGGTAGGCAAGTAAAAAGCGCCTGCGAGCAGGCGCTTTTTATGTAATGAAACTTAGAAGTAATATTTGAAGCGGATACGGCCGCCGTAGCGATCGTCGTTTTTGGTATAACCGTCAGCGTTGCTGTTATCACTATTAATCATAGAGTAATACGCGCCGAGGTAAATATTGAAGTTCTTCATATTCATGACGTTCGGAATCAAATAAGACGCATGAATGGTATGAATATCGTAAGTACCTTCGCTATAAATCCAGTCGTCATCATCGTGCTTGATCAGACCAGCATAATCATCAATGGTGTTATGCGCGTAGATATAGCCCAGCTCGAAGTTTCTCCACAGGGCGTTCACCGCTGCAGTGAAGTCTTTTTCGTTGTTGGCATCCAGATACGCGGTGTTCAGGTTAACCACAATACCATTTTCCGGATCGGTTTTCTGGCCGTTCCAGGTCATGGTTAAGCCGTAACCGGTACGGTCAGACTGGTCGATAAACTTACCATTGCTGTCGGTATAACCGTATGCACCATCAACAACGTTGGATTCCATCGCCGCAGAAACGGTGAATTCATCCTGGGTATAGGCGATGACAGGACGCATGTAGATAACGTTTTTCTGCTGTTCCATCGCACGACCATGATAGGAATGCTGCCCATCATTTTCGCTATACAGAGAGGTACCGTCTTCAAACAGGGTGTTCAGCTCGAAATACCAGTTATCAAGCTGTTTGCTCATCAGGAAGTTACCACCGGCATCAGAACGACCGCGACCTTCTTTCATCATATAGATGTAGCCACTACCGTCGTCGTAGAGGTCATTCGCAGTGTTACCGGAGTGCTCAACAAAGGTATCCTGATTGAGCGGGAACATATCGTAGGCCTCGAAACGACCAACTTTCACTTTCCAGTCGTCCTGACGGCCAAAGAAGAAGAGCGCATCATCGATATTAACCACGCCTTGCATATCACCCAAAGGCTGAGCAGAGAAGCCAGCGTAGTAGCCATCGCCTAACTGGCGGGTACCGTCAAAGCCGAGCAGAATACGGCCATTCAGGTTCCACTGTTCGTTAGAGTTGTCTGGTTTGAAATTACCATTGGTTGCCGCCAGCACGCCGTGGTTACTTTCAGCATCCATGTTGAATTCCACGTCGCCGTAGAATTTGATATCGCCGTAACCAGACAGCGTCAGCGTCGGTTTAGACGCGTTATTCGCGATTTCGGATGCAGGTTGCTGTCCATTTACAGGCGTATTACCCTGAGCTTCTTTGATCTCTTTAATTTCAGCGGCCTGCTGTACCTGAAGCTGCTGAACTTTATTTTCTGCCTGAGCCGCGCGGTTTTCCGCAGCTTCCAGACGATTTTCAAGCATTTCCAGACGCTGTTCTAACGTCATTGTTCTTGGTTTTGCAACACCGGTGTTTGCCACTAACAACAAACCAATGGCGATAGATAATGTTGTTTTTTTCATTATTCGCTTTCCTTGAGATAACTAATAATTAGCAAAACTCTGCGCGATCTTATTCATCTTTTTTATATAAACTTGATGAATATAGTTTTAATAGAGCAGCCGGGCGCAAAATCACATTACAGCATCAATCCTTTTGATTTAGTTTCTCACGCCTCAGAAGCTAATAAATATTAGCCAAATAGTTCCGCAAGTAAACGCAGACATTCTTCATATCGTGAGCAAGGTAACACTCGAAACAAAATTAAATAAACGAACAACTATTAATATTTTTTAAATAAATTGGTTTTATTTTATCATTCGTTATTTGTATAAATAATATGGATTTTAAAAGGTATAGAATAGAATAAATATATATTTATGCGCACAGACGTGCGCATGAGGCGTTAATTTTGCTCGGCAACAAGAATCGCCAGGGTGTCAGGCTCCAGCGCTTTGAAGATATGTTCCCGATCGCCAGGGTAACAGATGTAATCTCCCGCGCTTAACTCTTCCGCCGCGTCTGTCAGCCCAACCAACGCGCGACCCTGTGTCACAATGATATGTTCTACCGACCCAACCGGATGAGGCTGCGAGATGCGATCCGCCCCCGGCTGGGTGGTCAGCAGATAGATATCACGACGTGCGCCGGGCGGGCAGGTTGCCAGCAGCGTGGCCTGATAGTTCGCCTGTTCCGCCAGCACTTTTACCCCTTCGCCCCGGCGAATCACCTGCGTCTTCTGCACCTGTGGCTCCAGCAATCGACTGAAAGGAATATCCAGCGCTACGCAGAGCGACCACAGCGTTTCCAGGCTCGGATTACCATTTCCCGCTTCAAGCTGGGAGAGCGTCGATTTCGCAATGCCGGCACGGCGGGCGATTTCCGCCAAAGATAGCCCTGTCCTCATACGCTCGCGCACCAGGCTCTTTGCGATCATGCTGATTGGCTGCGTCATAATGCACTCCGTTATTCTATTGATTGAACGTATCGATCATCTTGAAAAGCCTCTCTGTTGCGTTCATTATAATGAAAATTCGTTCGATATAGCCAACACTCATGTTTAAAAAACATTTCGGTTGCCTGAAAGGCGACACCTTAAAAGCGATATTTCTGGTCTGCCTCGCCGTCGGGATCGTCGCGGTTTCCTATGGTTCACTGGCGATGGCGTACGGTTTTCCGCTATGGATGCCGCTTATTCTGTCACTCACCGTACTGGCGGGCGCATCTGAATTTATGTTTATCGGTATCGTTGCCAGCGGCGGTAATCCACTTGCGGCAGCGGTGGCGGGATTATTGGTCAACGCGCGTCATTTTCCGTTTGGCATTACCGTGCGCGATCTGGTGGGCAAGCGCATGCTGAGCTTCCTCGGCTGCCACATTATGAATGATGAAAGCGTCGTCTTTGGCCTGTCGCAACCGACGCCAGAGCAGCGCAAAGCCGCGTTCTGGTTGTGCGGGCTGGGCGTCGCTTTTGTCTGGCCGGCAGGAACGCTGCTGGGCGCGGGTGTCGGCAAACTGCTTCCCTCCCCGGAAACCATCGGCCTCGATGCCGTCTTCCCGGCTATTCTGCTGGCGTTAGTGCTTCCGGCGCTGAAGAAAAGTAAAACGTCACTTATTCGTGCATCCAGCGGGGCAGCAATCTCGCTGGCTTCCGTACCTTTCGCGCCGGTCGGTTTACCCGTCCTGCTCTCCATGCTTGGCTTACTGGCGAGGAAAAAATAATGGGCGATACCACGCTGATTATTCTGGGTATCGCGCTGCTGTCTGCGGGTACCTATTTAATGCGTCTCGGCGGCGCGAAACTGGGCGGACGTTTGCAGTTCTCTGAACGTTCTCAGGCGCTATTGTCTGATGCCGCCACCACACTGTTATTTGCCGTGGCGTTGGCAACCACCTTTTATGAGGGTGAACATTTTGCCGGCCTGGCACGCGTGCTGGGTGTGGGTTTTGCGGTATTTCTGGCGTGGCGAAAGTGCCCGCTTATTGTGGTGATTTTCGCGGCGGCGATAGTGACGGGGTTATTGCGGTTGGCGGGAATGCATTAAGAGAAAAGCGCCCCGAGGGCTAATGCCGATCATTTAAGGATCAGTTGACCGATCCAGTGACTGGTGTAAAAAGGGTTCATGTCTCCACATGGACCCTTTTTAAATGGAACTTTCACAAGCCCTTGGCATTATTCATCTCACCGC
>CAJYVI010000052.1 GCA_913778145.1 uncultured Pseudocitrobacter sp. | reverse complement strand
GGTGGTGAACTGTGCAGGGTTGGCGTAACCGGCTAAAAGGACCCGGCGCACCTTTCGATGCCCCCACACAGCCCACCATAGAATATGGGTGCTATGTATCACGCATAAAAAAACCGCTTGCGCGGTATATGCGCCTTTTAGTTATCCGGGACGCCAATCCCGGCACTGGATTTCGCCAGTGCCTGATCACTATGGCACAAGATTTATACGTTGTAAATTTACCAATAAGGTAATAATAAACATATAAATAAGGTAATTACAATGCTTATGTGGTTTCCTGCCTCAACTTCTCCACACAGTAATCAAGATGCGATTGCAGGTCTTTCATGGAGACCTGAGAGCTTGTTACGTAGTTCACCAGAGCAGCGAGCTCTGCCATTGGCCCATCAACATTAAAGCCGTCTTTGTCTAGTTCTCTCAGTAGCTCCATAAGCCGTGAGTCCTCGACAAGGGATCTTACGCCTCCCGGCGTATGTATTCTTTCTGCAAATCCATCTTCCAGCGGGTGGTGATACTGCCGTTGCATCTCTTCTTCTCCATGCAATCACTGTATATTCATACAGTAGCAAATAGAGCGAAGTATATCCAGCACGTTATGCTAATTACCTTAATGGTAATAAGAAATAAGTTTATTAATTATTCAATTCATATGTGCTTTTTCAGGTAATAGAATAGCCTGATGATGCACGCGCGCCGGGCGCGCCTTAACTGGAGAAAGGCCATGACGGTATCAACCGTAGTTGACCATAACGATTACACCGGGAATGGCGTTACGACATCCTTCCCGTATACCTTCCGAATTTTCAAAAAAGAAGATCTATCCGTATCGGTTGTCGACCTTGACGAAAACATCACTGAGTTGGTGCTTGATACCGATTACACTGTAACAAATGCTGGAGGCTATAACGGCGGTAATGTCGTCCTAACTGCTCCGCTGGCAAGTGGCTGGCAAATATCAATTTCTCGCGAGCTGGAGCCTACACAAGAAACTGACCTGCGCAATCAAGGGAAGTTCTTTCCAGAGGTCCATGAGGATGCATTCGATAAACTGACAATGTTGATCCAGCAGGTGCGCAGTTGGTTTAGTCTTTCCTTACGAAAACCATCTAGTATAGCTAACTGGTACGATGCCCTTAACAACTACATCCGTAATGTACGCGATCCACGCGACCCGCAGGATGCGGCAACCAAGAACTATGTGGACACACTTGAAAAAAGCAACTATAGCCGCACGCTGCGAGTTCTTGAGCCAATTCCTCCATTACCGAACGCGGTCACTCGTGCCAACAAAATGCCTGCCTTCGATAGCGCTGGTAATCCGATTGTTGTTCTCCCGCCGTCAGGGTCTGCAAGTGATGTGCTTCTGGAATTAGCCAGTACTCAGGATGGCAAAGGTGATGCGCTTATTGGGGTTAAGCAACCATTCACTGGTGGCTACTCGCGAACGCAGCATGATAAAAACACCGAATCATTAAGTATTCGAGATTTCGGGGCTATCGGTGACGGTAACAATCACCCATTAAGTGAACGATACGCTACTTTAGCAGCGGCGCAGGAGGTGTATCCATTCGTCACATCACTAACACAGACAATAGACTTTGCTGCGACTCAGGCTGCTCTTAACGCTGTATTTACTAGGGGGGGTGGCGCTGTATTTATACCAGCAGCTACGTCTGATGCAGGATATCAGATTAGTAACAGGATCGTAGTTCCAGACAAAGTAAATATTTACGGTGAAGGGTATATGTCGTGCCTTACGGCGACTAGTTCGTTTTCCGGTGAGGTTGTTGCTCTTGACTGGGGGCCTTATTCTTCAGGTCGTTTTCTTCGTCATTTCCGAATCTCAGGTGCTGATAGCTCCGTCGGACTGGGGACGACAATCGACGATACCATTACACAGTATCGATACGTTTACGGGGTCCATATCGACAGCATTTCAGTTCAAGGCGTTGACACCGCGTTCCAGTTCCAAGGCTTATGGCACTCGAAATTAACCAATTGTACGTCGGGTAACTGTCGTGTCGGGTTGGATTTGTGGGGGCAGAACGTTAGTATCAACGTTGATTCATGCCACTTCCGCCAGCAAAACACAGCGAAGCTGGCTAACTCTTACGGCATTCGAATCCGCCCGCGTCAATACTCGTTCCAGGCCACCCCTAGCCGTAGTGAGGGCATTATCTTGTCTGGTGAAACTATGTGCATCGGTTTCAACTGTGGCGTAGATTTACAGGATGGGCTTGATGTTCACTTCAGTGAGTTAGATCTGGACTACTGCCAGCAGTTCGGGCTACTGCTAACTAACGTCGACGGTGGTTTTTCGTTCCGTGATTCTTGGATTGCTGCGGATTTATCTGGTACGGCCCAATTCTTTGGTGTGCAAACATTTGCGGCGACATCTCCGTCGGCCCCACGAAAAACATTCGATAGCTTGTTCATTAATGGCGCTAACGCCAACCCATCCGCAAATAACATTGGTATTAATCTTCGCTCCGGGCATAACCAGGCGACTATAACCAATGTTACTTTCAATACCGGAAATATTTCTATATACGGAATTGGCGTTAACAACGTTAAGGTGGGAAACTGCCTTATGGGATCCCCTATGACACTGGATAACTGCCAGAACTGGACTATAGAAGATTGCCGCCTATCCGGATTAACTGAACTTAATAAGCCCGCCAATACGTTCAATACTTACCGGGAATGCACCGGAACTCCTGCTGTGCATGGTAAAGTCCTTGTCCCCATTGCATCAAATGCGTCTTCTGGAACACTGGCTATCCCTTTAGGGTCCGCGTCATTGACTTACCTTGTTAACAAATTAGATAGGAATATCGCAGGTTCTAATGATACTGTTAGCGTGTCAGGGACAACAATTACAGTTAATAGAGCCACCCCCGTAGCTACCGCTATCGGGGCATATGTAGAATTCATGGCTATATAATAGACTGCCAGGGGTTACACCCTGGCTGATTTATTTGAGTTTATAGCGATGGCTATCACAAATATACCCATCGGGGTATAAAGGAATGGGTTTGTAATAGAAACTCCAGCGGAAAATATTAGTGCGCAAACTATCTGTAATTGTTTCGTAGTAAAAGATTTTGTTAAGGCATTTACAGACAAGGAGAATAGAGGCGCAATAGATAATATGATGCCAACCACCCCAGTTTTATAAAGTAGCTCAAGAGGCACGACCTCTATTCGCCCTCTATCAAGAATCTGAGCCCCAAAACCGTGGCCAAACACAGCATAAAAACCACCCATTTGCTTTAGGATAAACTCGAAATCGTTAAGTCTGACAGAGTCTGAATCACCAGCGCGATCACCTACTATTACCATAAGGGCGAATCCGGCTGCTACAGCAACACCTAAATATAATGCATTCTTAACCGCACCATTTATTCGTAAACTGGCTATCATCATCGCTACGCCAGCAAAAAGAAAGACGCCCCTGGTTTCTGTTAAAAAAAGCGCTGATACAGTAAGTAAGAAAAGAAAATATCTTTTCTCCACAAAGAAGAAAATGGCACCAATGCCGATGAAGAAAAATGATTTCGCAAAAAATGCGCCGCTCGGTCTAAAGAAAAATTCTGAAGTAAGAGAAAGTGTGCTGTAAAAAGAAGGGAGGTTTACCATTCCAGCTTTCAGCAGTACGATGTATGCAATATAAAGTGATGATGCAATGATGCTGAATATCTTTGTAACCCTAATGAAGCATTCAACTGAATAATTCGTAATCAGTTCATTTTGAGTGCATACGTATAATAAAATAAGCATATATGCAAATGGCTGTAGATCAAAAGCTATATCAGAAGTTAAGTTTCCGTTCGCCGCTCCTATAAACGCTCCGTAAAGTGGAAGCCCCACAAGCATTATTAGTGTAATTGCCGTGTTTCTACCCAACACGATGTTCATTGTCAATGCATTCAAAATGAACATCGCTAGAGCTGCTCCAAATAGTACATATCTAAGTGGAGGAACACCCAAAGGATCCAAAAGGCGGCCGCCACCACCAAATATTATCTCAATAATAAGAAGTGATATTATAAATTTATTTATTTTATTCATCTTTATCATTCTTTTTAAAGTAAATAATTAACAGTCCTATTACTACGCCTATAAAGACTGCCCCTTCAGTAGAAATCTCCATGTCATCCCTCAAGTGCAAAAAATTGATGTGCAATCATAACCTATTAAAAGAGATAATCGAACCCCATCAAACATAATATATATATTCATGCAACATAAAGTTCCATATGACAAAGAGGCACGTCACGATATTGTAAAGAGTAAAGTGATTACCTTTTTGGTAATATTTTAATGGGTTAATTGTCTGGTATAAACCATATGTGGTTTATTGTGTATGATGGACTTACCAACTAAGGGGGTCTATATGCACATTAAACGGTGGTCACTATGGCACACTCGTTAACCACGGAAACGCTTAATCAGGGGCTTAGCCTGAGTGCATTAATGTCTGTGGTCGCGGGTGTTCCGCCTGAGGTGGCGTTAGGAGCGCTCGCTGGCGCGGTGATTTTTGTTACCTCGGCGGTGGAGTATCCGATAAAGCGTCGGTTACTTCTGGCATTCCTCAGCTTCTTCTGCGGTCTTCTCTTCTACAAAGCAACGGCATCCGTTCTGATCGGCGCTGCAAGTTTGTTTCCGACGATTACGCAGGACTCTTTCGAGAAAGGAACCGTGTTTTCAGCTGGTGCTTTCGTCTCTTCAATCGTCGCTGTCCGCATTGGCATCTGGCTCTATCACCGTTCTGAAAACCCACGCGAACTTATCCCGGGGAGAAAAGACGATGACCGGTCCTGACATTCTTAATGCCGCAATCTGCGGCGCCATAGCTATTCGAGTGTTGCTTTTCCGCCGTGAGGGGGCTCGTCATCGATGGTGGGGGGGCTGGCTCGCATATCTGCTGATCGTCGTTGCGGCCAGCGTACCTATCCGTACGTTCTATGGGTATTACGTCAGCGCTGACTGGTCAGAAATATTCATTAAAACCGTCTTCCTTGCTGCTCTGATAAAGACAAAGGGGAATGTAGTACAAATTTTCAAGATAACGAGGTCTCAGCATGGACATTAACAAATTTCGCCGCGCAGCCGGCATCACTGAGCAACTGGCCGTGCGCTGGTTTCCGCATATCATCGCAGCAATGGAAGAGTTCAGCATCAACAATCCTGCTGACCAGGCGATGTTCATTGCTCAGGTCGGGCATGAGTCGACAGGATTCACGCGGTTGGTGGAGAACTTCAACTACAGCGTGACTGGCCTTTCTGGTTTCGTCAGCGCAGGGCGTCTCACTCAGGGACAGGCCAATGCACTTGGTCGTCGACAGGGTGAGCCATCACTGCCGCAGGAACGCCAGCGCGCAATCGCTAACCTGGTGTACAGCAAGCGCATGGGAAACAACGGGCCGACAGATGGCTGGTTCTATCGTGGGCGCGGGCTTATCCAGATCACCGGCCTGAACAACTACCGCGACTGTGGAAACGGCATAAAGGTTGATCTGGTTAAGCAGCCGGAACTGCTGGCGCAGGACGTATACGCGGCACGCAGCGCGGCTTGGTTCTTCGCAACCAAAGGCTGCATGAAGTACACCGGCGACATGGTGCGCGTCACGCAGATCATAAATGGCGGCCAGAACGGTATCGACGACCGGCGCGCGCGGTACAGCACCGCCAGTAAGGTGCTTTTATGATCTGGGCATTTGTTAAAGCGTACTGGAAACAGTTGCTTATCGTGCTAATGCTTGCTGCTCTGGTGGTCTGCGGCATGGTTGCCTGGAATGTCCACGGCAGCCGCCAGTACGATGCCGGGTATGCGCAGGCGCAGGCAGAACAGAAACAGGCCGACGCAAAATTGCGTTCGCTGAAAGAACAGGAGAAAGCGACCAATGAACGTGAAGCTCAGCAGAGAATCGACCAGGCGCGTAATGATGCTCTTGATGCTTCCGCTCGCGCTGGCCGGTTGCAGCAACAGCTCGTTGCCATCCGTGAGCAGCTCAGGCAGTATAACGCCACTGTCGGCGCTGGGTCGTCAGCCGCAGACACCGGAGTTTTGCTTGCCGACGTGCTCAGCAAATCTCTCGAGCGAAACCGACAACTGGCAGAGTACGCTGACCGGGCCGCAGAAGCCGGACGAGTCTGTGAAAAGCAGTACGATTCGCTGACCCGGTGACATGGCATTTTTCATGGTACTGATTTCCGGTGACGGTATATAAAACGGTACGGTGAAAATCTGGATTCGGAAAGTTGTTATCAGTCAATTGGTTATGCATGCCGTAAATAATTGAGTGGGAATGATTATTCCTGCTTTGATACGGTAAAGTAATATGAAACCCGCTTTACGGCGGGTTTTTTTATGAGCTTATTTGCTCGAAGGGCGAACGCTTACAAAGCCTGAAAACAAGCTTGTAATCAATAGATTGGATATTAATGTGTTAATAACCCTCTGCAAAATTACAGCGGGTTATTAAGGAGGCGAGAATCAGTCAAACCAGCTGTCTGACTTTTTCTCTTCCGCTTTACCCGCACTTTTCATGAGATCGCGGCCACCTTCAGAAATATTTCTGTTGGCATCAGCCTCAGATTGAACAACATCTGTTTGTGCAGCTTTGTGCTTCAGATCCTGATCGATGTATTCGTTTTCCCTTTTGACGCGGGCTTCTTCTTTCGCGAGAGCCAGTTTCTGTTTCTGAATTTCTAAACTACGAAGTTCGTCTTCATAACTTTGATCACGCTTTTTATCCGCAGTCGCTTCCGCATCAAGTTTATCCTGGCGAGCCTGACGCTCTGCCGCTGCAGCGGCCGCTTTTTTATTGGCCGCTGCCGCTGCGTTAGCGCGTCGTTGCTTCTCCTGCTGGATTTCGCGATCGCGTTTTGCAACCCAATCGTCATGCTTTTTTTGCTCTTCCGCTTTGCCTTGTTGTTCAGCTTGTGCAACGGCCGAAAGCTGATCCTGTAAAGAAGCAGCTAACGCATTGCCACTCAACGCAGACAGCGCGATAAGCAGAAAGATTTTTTTCATCAAATCTCCTTGCTATTATTTTTTCTCAGGGCATTTCGCGTTAGGTTGAATACGGGTTTCGTTATAGGTTGTCGTGATAACAACCGCGAGGCCAGTCGTAAACTGACACTCTTTCCCAACCTGGGTAGACGTGTAGACTTTAGTGCCTTCTTTATAAGTCAGAGACACCCCAGCGACTAACGTTTTGTCATTGACCATTGAGCCTGCAGCAGCACCTGCAACGCCGCCGGTCGCGGCACCCGCTGTAGTGTTAAGTGAACTGCCGGAACCCACGTTATGGCCGATCACGCCACCGGCTACCGCACCGAGAATTGCCCCAGTGGTCTGTGCCGCACGTTTGTTAGCGGTGTTATCAACAGCCACTTTAGCTGGCAGTACGGAGATGATATTAACGGTCTTCGTCTCTTGCTTAGAGTTTAACTGATCCGTTTGATAAACATCAGCAGCATGGTCGTCAGCGTTAGACTGGCATCCTACGAGGACAAATGAGGCGGCAATCGCCATCGGAAGACAGCATTTTTTAAAATTCATCACTATTCCTTGTTAATAAAATTGTAAAAGCAATATATTTAAGATCATTAGGATGACAAAGTAAATATTTGTTTTTATTGATAAAATTAGTGAATGGCTTACTGTTTTAGAATAAATAAAACATATAAATTACTAGAGTATATTGCGTGTGAAATATGTGTTTTATGAATTCAATGAAAGTATGTCGGGGCCGGATAATGGCAGAGTGTTCTGCCATAAATTCGTTGATTTATATGAAGTCGTGTAATGGCAACTTGCGAGGCAGTCATGTGAATAGCTAGCGCTGCACAGGCTTCTCAATCGTCAGTTTCGTTGATTGCGATTCTTTTTTATCCTGATGATGGTGCCACGCGCCGATGGCGGAGTAAACGAAACGCCCGAGGAAGAACATCAAACTGATGAGGAGTATGATTCGAATCATTCGGCCGTTGAATCGGTGTCGTTTTCGCATACTGGTGGCCTGGTTCACAAAGGGGTCCTGTTACAATACCCACAAACGGGGCGATAACTACATTAAGACATAGGGAACCACCGGGGTCAATCAACGGCAATGTAAAAAAACGTCAAACGAATCATTAATTAATGTTATATAAGATAATAATGATATTTACAAACTCAATTGATTAATCTGCCCCACCGCAAAAAAATGAAACTTAGTGTTTTTATGCACATTATTTGTTGATTTGCGTCAAATGCTCACGCCAATTGCCCTCTAGAATTCCCAGTCCGAACCGCATCGTGACATACTTTGCGGACCATTAAGCCAGGTTGGATGCCTGTCTGAATATACCCAGCAGGATTTGGGATATCGTTAGAGCATCTATGTATTTCTGTAAAATATATAAAAAATATCGCGATCGCTGGTGGGCATTACCGCTTGCTTTGCCTCTGATTTTATTGCCAATCATCAAACTTGCTAATACATATGCATGGATCGATGGGGGCAAGGTATCACTTTATTATCTGCCGCTGCCGTTTATGTTATGCCTGATGCTTTTTTTTGGCTGGAAGGCGATTCCGGGCATCGCCGCAGGCACGTGGATTTACCTTAGTAAGGATCTCACCTTTCTCGAAAGGGTGGGAATTGTCCTGCATTTTATTATCCCACTGGTACTTTCCTGGGGCGGCTATCGTATCTTTATTCCGCGTCGACAAATGGTGTCGCATGGCAATACGCGGCTGATGGCGCATCGGTTGTTCTGGCAGATGTTTTTTCCGGCAACCGTGTTTCAACTGCTGTTCCAGTTTGCCATCTACGTGGGGCTGTATCCCAGCCGTTGCGATTTTCAGTGGGTATCGCCGCTAACGTTGCGTAGTCTGATAAACTATCAGTCGCTTCTGGTTAGTTGCTTAACGGGCGTTCCGTTTTGTTACATGTTGATTCGTCTGGCACGTAACCCTTGCTACATTCGCGGGTTCATCTCGCAAATGCGGCTCGATTTCGACCCAAAAGTGAAGTGGACAGAAGTGCTGCTGTGGCTGTTTGCGCTCTCCACGCTGCTGGGTTTATTGCTGATGCCGCTGACCCATCAGAGTACGATTTTCAGCACCAACTATACGTTATCGCTATTGCTGCCGGTGACGCTGTGGGGGGCGATGCGTTTTGGCTATCGCTTTATCTCACCGTTGTGGACGCTGCTGTTGATTGTCACGATCCATTTCCACTATCACTATTTGCTTATTCATCCGGGCTATAGCTCTCAACTGGCGATCACCTCATCCAGCTATCTGGTGTTCTCCTTTATCATTGCCTACATTGCGGTATTGTCCACGCGTGAGCGAACTATTCACGCCAGAGTACGGCGAATGGCATTCCTTGACCCGGTAGTCCATTTACCCAATCTTCGTGCGCTGAATAGAGCGATTGACGCCGCCCCCTGGTCGGTGGTTTGTTTCTTGCGAATGCCGGATCTTGAAGTGCTGGGCCGCCACTATGGCGTAATGCTGCGCATCAACTACAAACAGAAGCTGGCCGAGTGGCTGAGCGAGGTGCTGCGGCCAGGGGAGGATGTATATCAGCTTTCAGGTCACGACCTGGCGATGCGGCTGAATACCGATGATTATCAGCAGCACATTGCGGTGGTTGATGCCAGGGTCAAACAGTTTCGCTACGTCTGGAACGGAATGCCGCTTCAGCCTCAGGTCGGAATGAGCTACTGCTATATTCATTCGCCGGTTTCCCATCTTTCACTGCTGCTGGGCGAGTTGAGTACCATTGCAGATTTATCGCTGATTACCCATCAACCGGAAAATCTTCAGCGCCGCGGTGCTTTGCATTTGCAGCAGGAATTAAAAGATAAAGTGGCGATGATGCTGCGCGTTCAGCAGGCGCTGGAAAACGATCGTTTCTGCCTGATGGCGCAACCGATCGTCAGCATTCGCGGCGATGATTATCATGAAGTGCTGTTGCGCATGATAGGCGATGAAGGTGAACTGATTTCGCCCAATGAATTTTTGCCCGTTGCCCATGAATTCGGCATGGCGTCACGCATCGATCTTTGGGTGCTGGAAAATACCTTGCGCTTTATGGATAGTCATCGTGAGCAGCATCCAGGAATGCGGCTGTCGGTAAATCTGTCACCTTCCACTGCCTGTGGGCTGGAGTTTTCGCAACAGGTGGCTGATTTACTGGCGAAATATAACATTGAAGCGTGGCAGCTGATTTTTGAAGTGACCGAAAGCCACTCCCTGAGCAATCCAGAGCAAGCACGTCAAACGCTGGCTGTGCTTCAGGATATGGGGTGTCGCGTGGCGATTGATGACTTTGGAACGGGTTATGCCAGCTACGCGCGCCTGAAGCACGTCAGCGCCGATATTCTTAAAATAGACGGGAGTTTTATCCGCAATATCGCGACCAGCAGCCTTGACTACCAAATCGTCGCCTCTATTTGCCATTTGGCACGAATGAAAAATATGCGTGTGGTCGCGGAGTTTGTTGAAAATGAAGAGATTCGTGAAGCAGCAATATCGCTGGGAATTGATTATCTTCAGGGATATTGTATCGGCAAACCAGCCCCTCTGAAGGCGCTGGCTGCCGATCCCTTACCGCCGCGATTAAGCAGCGATTTCCGGTGAACTTTCTTCGGTTATTTTTAACCACCAACCGGAAACGCCTTGCCAATATTCCTGCTCTTTTTCCAGATCGAGCAGGACCAGCGCGTTTTGGCTAAACCAACCGTGCGGGAAACAGAGCGTCCAGTGATGGGCCTCTGTTTTCAGCGTTAACGTCGGCGGCTTGGTGGTCGCCTGACGCTGATTATTCAGCAGCACGCCCAGGCGCAGCAGCTGAATCATCGGCAGAAACTGTTTCTTCTTAAACAGCGTAAAACGCGGAAGGTCATCCAGCTTGATGGCTTTACGATGATAGCGCACCATTGTCGCCATCAGCGATTGTTGCTCCTGATTGAATCCTGGCAGGTCGCTGTTTTGCAGAATATACGCAGAGTGACGATGCATACCGCTGTGATTAATATTCAGCCCAACTTCATGCAGTAAGGATGCCCATTGCAGCAGAGCCGCCAGCTGCGGGTGCCCAAGTTTTGGATTCTGCGCCAGCCACTGTTCATACATATGCGTGGTGGTTTCCAGCACGCGCTGCGCCTGCTCACGGTCGATATTGTACTGATTCGCCAGGCTTTGCGCCGTACGGCTACGAACATCCTGATGACGGAAACGGCCTTCCATTTCATACAGCACGCCCTCGCGCAGCGCACCGTCGGATAAGCGCAGCTCTTTGATCGCCAGCGAATCAAAGACGCCGCACAGAATTGCCAGCCCGGGAACAAACACGTTTTTGCGCTCTTCGGAAAGACCCGGCAGGCTTAGCGCCGAAAAGTTCTTACATTTCAGCACGCCTTCTACCAGCATCTCAAGACGTTCCGGGGTGATGAAACCATCTTTTTCCCCCATTTCGATCAGCACTTCATGAGCGGCTTTAATCGTGCCTGATGCGCCCAGCGCAACGTTCCAGCCCTGAATACGGTATTGCCAGGAGAGCGTTTCCAGCTTTTGTACCGCCGCCAGACGGGCGCGCTGGAAGCTTTCGCGGGTAATGACACCGCCTGGGAAAAATTGCTGCGCGAAGTTGACGCATCCCATGCGACGGCTTTCCACCAGCTTGGGTTCGAAATCTTCGCCTATTACCAGCTCCGTCGAACCGCCGCCGATATCCAGCACCAGTTTGCGACCTTTCTCAGGCTGGGTGTGCTCTACGCCCATAAAAATCAGACGCGCTTCCTCATTACCCGAAATGATTTCAATCGGGTAAGGGATGACTTTTTCAGCACGGGTTAAAAATTCCGTGGCGTTCGCGGCCTGGCGCAGCGAGTGCGTGCCGACGATACAGACGCTGGAAGGGGAGAACCCCTGCAGCCGTTCGGCAAACAGCGCCAGACAGCTTAATCCGCGTTCCATCGCTTCTTCGCTGAGCATATTGTTTTCATCCAGACCATCAGCCAGATGTACGCGCTGCTTCAGGCGACCAATGATCTGCATCGCGCCGTCAACCACACGGGCGATAACCATATGAAAACTGTTCGAACCAAGGTCGACCGCCGCAAATTCCTGCGGGCGGGGGGCTTTGCTTTTTATGGGCATAGGTTATTCAGGTTGTTCAAGTGATTTTATATAGTCGTAGATCGCCTGCTGGGCCCGCACTTTACGGCGGTTACCACGCGGAACATAGCGATTACTCAGTTCTTTATCGATGAAACGGGCTTTGACCGTATCGCTGAACAGGATCTCAATAATATCGAGAATGCGCTGTTTCAGACGCGGATCGAGCAGCGGCGTCGCCACTTCAATACGGTAGTCAATGTTACGCGTCATCCAGTCGGCGGATGAGAGATACACCTGCTTATCGCCGCCGTTTTCAAAAATATAAACCCGGTCATGTTCGAGGAAGCGGTCAACGATACTGATTACGCGGATATTGTCACTCAGCCCTTCCAGTTCCGGAATAAGCGAACACATACCACGAATCAGCAGGTTAACCTGCACGCCCGAGCCTGACGCGGCATACAGTCTGTCAACCAGGCCTTTATCGACCAGGTTATTCAGCTTAAGCGTAATGCCCGCTTTCTGGCCGTTTTGCGCGTTGGCAATCTCCCGGTCAATCATTTCGTAAAGCAGGCGACGGGAGTTTTGCGGCGACACCATCAGGTAATCGAAAGTGACCGGACGATACGGGTTTTCAATAAAGTTGAAGACCCGCCGCACTTCATTGGTGATGCGCGCATCGGCGGTCAGCAGTGAGTAGTCGGTATAAATCCGCGCGGTTTTCTCGTTAAAGTTTCCGGTGCCGATATGGGCATAACGCACCACGTCCTCGCCTTCTTTACGCGAAATAAGGAACAGCTTGGCATGGATTTTAAGCCCCGGCGCCGAGAAGATAACGTGTACGCCTGCTTCCGTCAGTCGCTTGGCCCAATGGATGTTGGCCTCTTCATCGAAACGCGCCTGTAATTCCACTACCACGGTCACTTTCTTACCGTTGTGCGCGGCGTGGATCATCGCGTCGATGATGCGGGAATCTTTAGCCACGCGGTAGATGTTGATTTTGATGGCCAGCACGCTCGGGTCGAACGATGCCTGGCGCAGCAGTTCCAGCACGTGCTCAAAGGTATGATACGGATAATAGAGCAGCACATCGCGTTCGCGAATGGCATCAAAACCGTTGCGGAATTTATCAAACCAGATATGGCGTAAACGCGGCATCGGTTTGTTGACCAGATTGGCTTTACCGACGTTCGGGAAGCCAATAAAGTCTTTAAAGTTGTGATAGCGGCCACCCGGCACGATAGAGTCGTAGCGGGAGATAGTGAGTTTTTTGCGCAGCATTTCCACCATTGCATCCGGCATATCGCGCTGATACACAAAACGCACCGGCTCGGCGGTCAAACGTTGTTTCAGGCTGGACGACATCAGCTCCATCAGGCTCGATTCCATCTCGTGCACCAAATCGTATTCGGCATCACGGGTCATCTTCATCGAGTAGGCATTCAGGGCATCGTAATCAAAGAAGCCTTTGAAGATATCGTCCAGGCAGTAACGCAGAATGTTATCCAGCAGAATCATCGGTTTGCGACGACGCGGTGTTTCCGGTGGCAGATTCACAAAGCGCGGAACCTTATCCGACGGAATTTCCAGCAGCGCGTAGTTGGTCTCGTTGCCGCGAATAATCTCCACCGCCAGATAGGTGTAATCATCCTTCAGGAACTGCACCAGATCCGTTTCCCGGTTCAGAAGAATCGGGGTAATGTGCTGGCGTAACTGATGTTTAAAGTAATGACGCAGCCAGCTTTGCTGATTCACTGAAAGCTGACGCTCGTTAATCAGGAAGATTTGATTACGCGCCATTTCCAGCAGCAGTTCATTGTAGAGGCCGTCGAATTCCTGATCGGCTTTCAGTACGCGGGATTGGATCTTACCCAACAGATGACGAGAGTGGGCGGTGGTGCCCTGTTCTTCGCTGATGATGATGCGCCGCTTCAGTTCGGCGAAACGCACTTTGTAGAATTCATCCAAGTTATTGGAGTAAATCCCCAGAAAACGCATACGCTCAATCAGCGGGTTGCTTTTATCCGCGGCTTCCTGGAGAACCCGCTCATTGAAGGATAACCAGCTTAGCTCTTTCTCGATATACAGTTTGTCCTGACCCATTACTACTTACACTCCGTTCCATCCACGCGTTATGGCCTGGCTATTATGGCGAGCATTCCAGTTGAATGTCCAACTGTGCCAGAAGAGTATGACACTTATTAAGCGATGGCAGGGAAAAATCGCGGGCGTGATGCCCCCGGCAACAGGCCGGGGGCGGAGTATCAGGCAGGGAAATCAGACTTAGGGAGTTGTTGGGCAAGCTGTGTCAGATAAAGACGCGTACTGCTCAGTAGCCCGGCGGCGTGGCTACCGTCAGATTTCACGGTCAAGTTACTCATTGACCAGATTTGACGGCTCGATTGTTGATAGATGGCCTCGCGCCATGCATCAAGGAAGTAACCCGCCAGCGTGGCGGCCACTGCGGTCGCGCAATGAAACATGACCTTATCAAGACGATTGCGTGCAACAGGCCGTTGTGCCTGTATCAGGCGAAGGTGGGATTCGAGCAGGTCGTGCCGAACTTCCGGTGCCAGTTCGGCAGGCTGTGTTAGCGCCTGACGAATTTGCTCTGCCATCCGGCGCTTACTCAGCGTGTTAATGCGGTCAACAGGAATGCAGAGGGTTAGCCCTTGCAATTTTTCGCCCGTTGTCAGCGTTAGCGGTGCGACAGTGGCATAACACTCTTGCTGAAGGCTTATGACTACGTTGTCCGGCACGGGATGATTGCTGGCCTGTAACGTTTGACTCAACCATTGCCAGAAATCGGGTTCTTCGTGGGCGCTGAGCGGAATACCGTAAATGACGGGTTCTGTCGTACTGAAGAGCATGAGACAACGGCGGCTCCATGCAAGACAAACGATGAGCGCTGCAACCACCACCGCGCCGACTATTTCAAGCGCCATAATGACGGCGGGCGATGTCGTAAAGTTTTTTATCGCCCAGGGAAGTAATAACAATTTGCAGATCAAAATACATATCAACGTTAACAGAAAACAGGCGCTGTGGAGTGAGGTGGCAAACGCCAGAATCGTTCGGAACCAGTGGAATGAAGAAGCTTGTTCTTCTGGCTCAAGACCGCTGGCATTAATCGAAATAACGCGAGAACACAGGCGCTGTGCAAAAATTCCTGAAAATAGCGTCAGCACTGAAAATATTATTGCCAATATAGATATTGGATGGGAAATATTTATGCAGTTAATATATTTGCCGAATTTTTCCGTAGCCGCCTGATAAAAATCGATAGCGTTTTGTTTTGGCAGCGAACGCCCTTCCCATTGGTAGGTCTGGTTGTCGGAGGACTGTGCCAGCTCGAATTTTGCTTCCATTTCATGGATGGATGATGCTGTCTTTTGAATGTGCAAATAACTTACACAGGAATAAAACAAGAAAAAGACAGGAATGACCCAAACAACTAATAACAACGTCCTGTTTTTAAACATAACCTTATGCCAGGTGAATAAATAATCTGGCGAGAATTAGAGGATATTTAGTGACGAATGTCAAAAGTATTATATTAATTTCTTTGCATTATAATTGGTGAGAAAAATAAAGGTGGGAAGTATTTATTTGATGAATTCACCACCGCGTTATGCGATGGTGAATAACATTACTCATCTTCAGACGCATAACCACTGGCTGGCAGTTTTACACCATCCAGCCAGGCGCTGTTTTCGCGCATGGCCAGGCGACCTTCGACAAACCAGCTCACTACCAACGGGTAAATGGCATGCTCCTGAGCCTGCACGCGCGCGGTGATATCCGCTTCGTCATCGCCGTCAAAAACGGGCACTTTGGCCTGCAAAATCACCGGTCCGCCATCCAGCTCTTCGGTCACGAAATGCACCGACGTGCCGTGTACGGCATCACCGTTTTCCAGCACCTGACGATGGGTATCAAGGCCCGGATATTTTGGCAGCAGGGAAGGGTGGATATTCAGCAAGCGCCCCTGATAGTGGCTCACGAAATCCGCGCTCAGAATCCGCATATAACCTGCCAGCACCACAACATCAGGCGCATAAGCATCGATTTCGTGCATCAGCTCGCGGTCAAACGCTTCGCGGCTGGCGTACTGGCTGGCGGTTAACGTGTGCTGTGGGATCCCCGCATCAAGGGCGCGCTGAAGGCCGAACGCGTCGGCCTTATTGCTGAATACCGCACGAATGGTGCCCTTTATTCTCTTCTGCGCACAGGCGTCGATAATTGCCTGTAAGTTGCTTCCGTTGCCGGAAATGAGCACCACGATATTTTTCATTATTCGATGACCACACGCTGTTCGGAATCAGTGGTTTTGATATAGCCGATTTTCCACGCGTTTTCACCTTTTTCGTTCATCAGGGTGATGGCTTTGTCCGCTTCATCAGCTGCCAACGCAATCACCATACCCACGCCACAGTTAAAGGTGCGGTACATCTCATGGCGACTGACGTTACCCGCGTCCTGCATCCAGTTAAAGATAGCCGGCCACTGCCAGGAAGACTCGTCAATCACCGCCTGGGTGTTGTCCGGCAGCACGCGCGGGATGTTTTCCCAGAAACCGCCGCCGGTCAGATGGGCGATGGCGTGGACGTCAACGTGTTCAATCAGTTCCAGAATGTTTTTCACGTAGATGCGGGTCGGCGCCAGCAGGTGGTCGGCGAGAGACTTGCCTTCCAGCTGCGTGGTTTCCGGGTCGCAACCGCTCACTTCTACAATTTTGCGTACCAGGGAATAGCCGTTAGAGTGCGGCCCGCTGGAGCCCAGGGCGATCAACACGTCGCCGTCGGTGACTTTAGAACCATCGATGATTTCTGATTTTTCTACGACCCCGACGCAGAAACCTGCGACGTCGTAATCTTCACCGTGATACATGCCCGGCATTTCTGCCGTTTCGCCGCCCACCAGGGAACAGCCAGACTGTAAGCAACCTTCGGCAATGCCGTTGATCACGCTGGCCGCGGTGTCGACGTCCAGTTTGCCGGTCGCGTAGTAGTCGAGGAAGAACAGAGGCTCGGCACCCTGAACGACCAGATCATTGACACACATGGCGACGAGGTCGATACCAATGGTGTCGTGACGTTTTAAATCCATTGCCAGACGCAGCTTGGTGCCAACGCCGTCAGTGCCAGAGACCAGCACCGGTTCACGATATTTTTGCGGCAGCGCGCACAATGCGCCGAATCCACCCAATCCACCCATGACTTCCGGGCGACGGGTTTTCTTCACCGTACCCTTGATTCGGTCGACCAGAGCGTTTCCTGCGTCAATATCAACACCGGCATCTTTATAGCTGAGAGAGGTTTTGTCGGTCACTGCTAAGTCTCCACGCGTTTGCGTTAGCAAGAAAAATCGGCGCAATTCTAACAGTCTAAGCAAACGTTTGCGAGCCTATTATGCATCCATTTTTCAGCCCGCTGATTTCAACTGTTTGGCCTGGAGAAAAGGTCAAATTTGATACCCTTCACGAAAATGAAACCGGGTACATTTTTGTCCTTGCATCAGTTGCGTTGAATGCACATGATGCCACTGAAACCGGTTTCTGTTTTTGTGAAAACGTGACATAAGCGTGTCGTTTTACCATTCAGGAGGGATGAGAACGATGAGCATTGCAGGATTTGATATTGGCGGTACCGCGCTAAAAATGGGCGTAGTGGACGCGCAAGGCACCATTGTAGAAAAAGGCAAAGCGACCATCGTCGATAGCGACGGCGACCAAATTTTGCAGGCAATGCTCGACTGGGTTGCCGCACATCCTCAATGCACTGGCATTGCTATCAGCGCGCCGGGCTATGTGAATCCTCATACCGGGTTTATCGAAATGGGCGGCGCTATCCGTCGGTTCGATAACTTTCCGATGAAAGCGTGGCTGGAGGCGAAAACATCGCGACCGGTAACGGTTGAAAACGACGCCAACTGCGTGTTGCTGGCGGAGCGCTGGCTTGGCAAGGCCAAAAGCATGGATGATTTTCTGGTGCTGACTATCGGCACCGGTATCGGTGGCGCGATTTTCTGCAACGGCAAACTGGTTCACGGCAAGCGTTTTCGCGCCGGTGAGTTTGGCTATATGTTCACTGACCGGCCCGCCTCGCGCCACGTAACGAATTACACCATGAACACAACCTGTACGCTGCGCGTGCTGCGTAAACGCTATGCCGATAGCCTTGGGCAGCCGCTCGAGGTCATTACCGGCGAAGCGGTTTTTGATGCCTATGAGGCCGGCGACCGCGCGGCGCTACGGCTGGTCGATGATTTCCTTAACGGCATTGCTACCGGCCTCTATAACCTGGTCAATCTTTTCGACCCTGAAACTATTTTTATCGGCGGCGGCATTATTGAACGCCCCGGATTCCTGGCGTTGCTGCGTGAGCATCTGCGCTGGTTCGGAATCGACGAATTCGTGTGTGCGGCAAGCCAGGGCAACGATGCCGGGCTGCTGGGCGCGGTGTACCATTTCAATCAACAGAACGCGACTGTTTAATGAGGGAAAGCTATGTCTGGATTTAAAGCGGGATTTCTGTGGGGCGGCGCGGTGGCGGCGCATCAACTGGAAGGCGGCTGGCAGGAAGGTGGAAAGGGCATCAGCGTGGCTGATGTGATGACGGCTGGCGCACACGGCGTGCCGCGTGAAATCACCGATGGCGTGTTGCCCGGTAAAAATTATCCCAACCATGAAGCGATTGATTTCTATCATCGCTATAAAGACGATCTCAAACTGTTCGCCGAGATGGGTTACAAATGTTTCCGAACCTCCATCGCCTGGACGCGTATTTTTCCAAAAGGTGACGAGCTGGAGCCGAATGAAGCCGGATTGCAGTTCTATGACGATCTGTTCGATGAGTGCCTGAAACTCGGCATTGAGCCGGTGATCACGCTGTCACACTTCGAGATGCCGTATCACCTGGTCACCGAATATGGCGGCTGGCGCAACCGTAAACTGATTGATTTCTTTGTACGTTTTGCAAAGGTCGTTTTCACGCGCTATCAGCACAAAGTGAAGTACTGGATGACCTTTAACGAGATCAACAACCAGGCTAACTTCCACGAAGATTTCGCACCATTCACTAACTCGGGGCTGAAATACCTGCCGGGTGAAGATCGCGAGCCGGTGATGTATCAGGCTGCGCACTATGAGCTGGTGGCCAGCGCGCTGGCAGTAAAAGCCGGGCATGAAATCAATTCGGCGCTGCAAATCGGCTGCATGATTGCCATGTGTCCTATTTATCCGCTGAGCTGTGCGCCTAACGATATGATGATGGCGATGAACGCCATGCATCGCCGCTACTGGTTCACCGATGTGCACGTTCGCGGAAAATATCCGCAACATCTGCTGAACTACTTCGAACGTCGCGGATTTGCGCTGGATATCACCGAAGAAGACAAACAGGCGCTGACCCAGGGCTGTGTCGATTACATCGGTTTTAGCTACTACATGTCGTTTGCCACCAAAGCGACTGACGACAACCCGCAGCTTGATTACGACGAAACCACCAGCCTGGTCTCTAACCCGTACGTCCAGAAATCGGACTGGGGCTGGCAAATTGACCCGGTGGGCCTGCGCTATTCGCTGAACTGGTTCTACGATCACTATCAGCTGCCGCTGTTTATCGTGGAGAACGGCTTTGGCGCCATCGACGTGCAGGAAAGCGACGGCACGGTGAACGATCAGTACCGCATTGATTACCTCGCGGCCCACATTAAAGAGATGAAAAAGGCGGTAGTGGAAGATGGCGTCGACCTGATGGGATACACCCCGTGGGGCTGTATTGACCTTGTTTCCGCAGGCACCGGTGAGATGAAAAAACGCTACGGCTTTATCTACGTCGATAAAGATAACGAAGGCAACGGTACGCTGGCGCGCAGCCGTAAAAAATCGTTCAACTGGTATAAAGAGGTGATTGCCTCTAACGGCGAGAAGTTGTAATTGCTGTTAAGCGGTCAGCGCAGGTTGACCGCTTTCCTTTTGTAATGCCTGTCAGCATTGATAATCGTTTTTCTCTTCACCGCAACCCCGCCTATGCTTGATCAGCATCAAGTAAAAAAATGTTGCCGACGAAAAGAATGGCGGTATAATCCGTCGATTTTTTTTGTGGCTGCCCCATTCAAAGGAGAAAGAGAATGAAGATTGTGGAAGTGAAACACCCACTCGTCAAACACAAGCTAGGCCTGATGCGCGAGCACGATATCAGTACTAAACGCTTCCGTGAACTCGCCTCCGAAGTTGGCAGCTTACTGACCTATGAAGCCACCGCCGATCTGGAAACCGAAAAAGTGACTATCGAAGGCTGGAATGGCCCGGTAGAAATCGACCAGATCAAAGGCAAAAAAATTACCGTTGTGCCAATCCTGCGTGCGGGCCTCGGCATGATGGATGGCGTGCTGGAAAATGTACCCAGCGCGCGTATCAGCGTCGTGGGCATGTACCGCAACGAAGAAACACTTGAGCCGGTACCGTACTTCCAGAAACTGGTTTCCAATATTGATGAGCGTATGGCGCTGATCGTTGACCCGATGCTGGCCACCGGCGGTTCCGTTATCGCCACCATCGACCTGCTGAAAAAAGCAGGCTGCAGCAGCATTAAAGTGCTGGTGCTGGTGGCGGCGCCAGAAGGCATCGCCGCACTGGAAAGCGCCCACCCGGACGTCGAGTTGTACACCGCATCCATTGACCACGGCCTGAACGAGCACGGATACATTATTCCGGGCCTCGGCGACGCCGGTGACAAAATCTTTGGCACTAAATAAGAAAATAAATCATAAAGAGCCGACTTAAGAGTCGGCTTTTTTTTGAATAAAACTAAATGCAAAATCTAATGACACTGAGGAAAACATTATGACGCGCCGTGCTATCGGAGTGAGTGAACGACCGCCGCTGTTACAGACGATCCCGCTTAGCTTGCAGCACTTGTTCGCCATGTTTGGCGCCACCGTTCTGGTGCCAGTCCTGTTCCACATCAACCCGGCAACCGTGCTGCTGTTCAACGGCGTGGGCACCTTGCTCTATCTCTTTATCTGTAAAGGTAAAATTCCGGCGTATCTCGGCTCGAGCTTTGCGTTTATTTCACCGGTGATGCTTCTGCTGCCGCTGGGGTACGAAATGGCGCTCGGTGGCTTTATTATGTGCGGCGTGCTGTTCTGCCTGGTGTCGTTTATCGTTAAAAAAGCCGGGAGCGGCTGGCTGGATGTGATGTTCCCTCCGGCGGCAATGGGCGCAATCGTTGCCGTCATCGGCCTTGAGCTGGCGGGCGTAGCGGCGAACATGGCAGGGCTGCTGCCTGCGGAAGGGCAAACGCCGGATAGTAAAACTATTATTATCTCGATGGTGACGCTGGCGGTTACCGTCTTTGGTTCCGTTCTGTTCCGTGGCTTCCTTGCCATTATTCCCATTCTTATCGGCGTGTTAGTGGGCTACGCGCTCTCCTTCGTAATGGGCGTTGTTGATACCACGCCCATTGCGCAGGCGCACTGGTTCGCGCTGCCGACCTTTTACACGCCGCGCTTCGAATGGTTCGCCATTCTGACGATTCTGCCTGCGGCGCTGGTGGTGATTGCCGAACACGTCGGCCACTTGGTGGTGACCGCGAATATCGTTAAAAAAGATCTGATTCGCGACCCGGGCCTGCACCGTTCAATGTTCGCAAACGGCCTGTCGACGATTATCTCTGGCTTCTTTGGCTCCACGCCAAACACCACTTACGGTGAAAACATCGGCGTGATGGCAATAACCCGTGTCTACAGTACCTGGGTTATCGGCGGTGCGGCAGTGATTGCGATTCTGCTCTCCTGCGTCGGTAAACTGGCTGCGGCCATCCAGATTATCCCGCTGCCGGTGATGGGCGGCGTTTCTCTGCTGCTGTACGGCGTGATTGGCGCATCCGGTATTCGCGTTCTGATTGAATCGAAAGTGGACTACAGCAAAGCGCAGAACCTGATCCTGACCTCCGTGATTCTGATCATCGGCGTCAGCGGCGCGAAAGTGCACATCGGTGCGGCTGAGCTGAAAGGCATGGCGCTGGCGACCGTGGTGGGCGTTTGCCTGAGCCTGATCTTCAAACTGATTAGCGTGCTGCGCCCGGAAGAAGTGGTGCTGGATGCTGACGACAGCGACGTCTCCACCCGCTGATCCTCTGACCGGGCGGTACGCCGCCCGGTTCTCTCATGGGATAATTCTGTGGTAAACTCATCGCGTTTTTACGTAAGCTCATGAAGAGGTCCCTCTGAACGCACCGGCACAGCTCTCTTTGCCACTCTATCTTCCCGACGACGAAACGTTTGCAAGTTTCTGGCCGGGTGATAACCCTTCTCTTCTTGCAGCCGTGCAAAACGTTCTGCGTCAGGAACACAGCGGGTACATCTATCTTTGGGCGCGGGAAGGGGCAGGGCGGAGCCACCTGCTGCACGCGGCCTGTGCTGAACTTTCGGCGCGCGGTGATGCCGTGGGCTACGTTCCGCTGGATAAACGCACCTGGTTTGTGCCGGAGGTTCTGGAAGGAATGGAACAGCTGGCGCTGGTGTGTATCGACAATATCGAATGCGTTGCCGGGGATGAACCCTGGGAAATGGCGATTTTCAACCTCTACAACCGGATCCTCGAAACGGGGAATACCCGGCTGCTGATCACCGGCGATCGTCCGCCGCGTCAGCTTAATCTCGGCCTGCCGGATCTCGCCTCTCGCCTCGACTGGGGGCAAATTTACAAGCTTCAGCCGCTCTCTGACGAAGACAAACTT
Source organism: uncultured Pseudocitrobacter sp. (assembly GCA_913778145.1). Lineage (GTDB taxonomy): Bacteria > Pseudomonadota > Gammaproteobacteria > Enterobacterales > Enterobacteriaceae > Pseudocitrobacter. Next base: position 18,411 of record CAJYVI010000052.1, on the reverse strand, counting down.
CAGGCGCTACAGCTGCGCGCGCGTCTGCGTGGCTTTGAACTGCCGGAAGATGTGTGTCGTTTCCTGCTCAAACGGCTGGACAGAGAGATGCGTACGCTATTCTTAACGCTCGACCAGCTGGATCACGCATCGATAACTGCCCAGCGAAAACTCACGATTCCGTTTGTGAAAGAGATTCTGAAGTTGTAGCGGTCAGTGCGTGCTGGCATTGACCAGATCGGTCTCAGCGACACCGGTTAGTTTACTCGCCTGTTGCACATTAAATCCCTCAGCCAGCATCGCAAGCGCAATACGTCGCGCTTCTTCACTGCGGCCTTTCTGTTGCCCCTCTTCAACTCCTCTGGTCCAGCCTTTCTGCTCAAGATATTCAGCAATAGTCATAAGCGTTCCCTCATGGTGTGACGTGCGCTGAGAAAGCTCCTGAATCAGCTTCTCAGGGTTCTCGGCGGTGCCGGTATGCAGCATGTAATTCAGTATGGCAAGCAGCCGATCCTTGTTAGTGTATCCCATCGTTAAAAGGGCAGCTAGCGGGGCTATCTGCTCGGAAAGATCCCGCAATCGGATATGTTTTTGCAGCAGTTCGAGTGTGGCAATTCGTCGATGCTGCATAATTTCACTGTCGGGAACGACGGTGATATCGACGAGGGGAAAGGGCTGGCTATACAGACGCTTAGCCAGTTCCGGGTCGGCGAAGTTATCAAACCAGCGCAGGCTGTAGGGATAGGGCGTCGCTTCGCCATGATAAAACAGCAGGGGGATAACGATCGGCAGCTGTTTATTTTTGGCATCCAGATGCCGCTGCATCACGTCCAGCGAGTAGCGCAGCAGCCGAAATGCCATGTGTTTTTCCGGACGACTTTGATGTTCAATAAGCGTGTAGATATAGCCGTCGCCCGCCTGCGTTTTCACAGAATAGAGAATATCTGAAATGCGCGAGCGCAGATTTTTTTCCACCATGCTGGTGGCTTCCAGCTTTAAGGTGCTCAGATCGCAGATAGCGCGTAGCGGAGCGGGCAGATAAATCTCGAGAAAATCCCGCGCGGTCTCCGCGTGGGCCATAAAATGCTTAAAGATCGCATCGTGCGGTGTGGATGTGGCTTGCTCTTCCATAACTCCCTCCATGGGATATTGACCGATGGAGGGACTCTGGCAGCGTTACTTCAGCGGCTCAATGGGCAAATCTCACCGCTGCGAGCAGCGGCGAGAGATACTTTAACTGTCGTGCAAGACGACAATTTTTCCTGAACGCGGTACGCACTTTTTTCAGTGCAGGTCGTTGAGCAAGTGGCGCAGCAGCAGGGGGATTGGCCTGCCCGATGCCACACTTTTCCCACCCTCGCGCCACAGAGCGGTGCCGCTGACGTCTAAATGCGCCCACGGGATAGTTTGTGGGCAGAAGTGATGCAGCAGCCACGCGGCGGAGGCGCTAATTGCAGCGTTATTCCCTGGCGTATTGCACAAATCGGCAATTGTGCTGTCGGTCTGTTTTTTCAGGCGCGCGTCCAGAGGTAGCGACCACACTTCATCGCCGCTTTGTTCTCCGGCCTGCGTCAACGCCTGACGCAGGTTTTCATTCTGGGTCATCAAACCGCTCAGCTCGTAGCCTAATGCTTTGACTACCGCACCGGTAAGCGTTGCCATATCAATGATGTATCGGGTGTGAGCGTGACGCTGGCTGGCCCAGGCGATGGCGTCGGCCAGCACCAGTCGACCTTCTGCATCCGTATTATTGATTTCAACCGTCAAGCCGTTGCAAGCGTGCGCCACGCTGCCTGGCTGCATCGCATTTGGCCCGATGGCGTTTTCCGCCAGCGCCAGTACGCCCATCACGCGCACCGGTAGCGCCAGTGTGGCGATTGTCAGCATCAGCCCCAGTACGTTGGCGGCACCGCACATGTCATACTTCATGGTATACATGCCCGCGCCTTCTTTCAGCCACAGCCCGCCGGTGTCGAAGGTGATCCCTTTGCCCACGTAACTGCGTACCGGGCCTTCTTTTACGCCGTCATAATGAATCGCTAACAGGCGTGGCGGGCGGGCTGAGCCTTTACCCACGGCATGCAATAACCCCAGCCCTTGTTCAACGATAGCCTGTTCGTCCAGAACTTCGCAGCGTAATGACGGAAAAGCGGCGCAAAGTCGCTGCGCCTCATCGACGACAAACTGCGGAGTGCATTGCTCAGACGGAATATCGGCCAGCCGACGGGCGGCGATCATGCCATAAGCAATGGCGTGTTCTTCGCGCAGTAAAGCTTCAAGCGACGGTTTCTGTTCCTCACGACAAAAGAGGCTGAGCCGGGTGATGCGTAAACGTTCGGTCGTTTTCTTTAACCCCAGATCGTCCAGACTGTGAGCAAGGTTGAAGATGAAACGCACTGCTTTTCTCACGACAACGAGATGTGGGGCGTATGAACAGTCCAGCACGACGTGCTCGCTGCGCGGTACCGCCAGCAAAGGGCGCAGATGATTGACCAGCGTATCGCTTAACGTATCCTGCCAGTCGCTTTGCGGCACAACGGTCAGGCGGGTCAACGGCGCGCAGTGAAACGTGGTATCCGCGAGCTCACCTGCCTCGGCCTGTGCGGTCATTTCTTGCGTTAATGAAGAGGGAAGTACATCCGCGAGTGGGCTGCCTGCCGTGGTGATGAGATGGCTTTTTGCCATACTCTCCTGGTGAGATGTCAGTAACTGATAGTCAATCATAAATCATTCCTCAATTGGTGCCCGGATACGCGCGGCATACGCCTGCATCCACGCATCATCAACGGGATAACAAACGGTTTTTCCCTGCACGCGCTCGGTACGAAAAACGGTGAGCGGCTGTGTTTCCGTGGCGACTACGAAAGAAAAGGTTTGAATATTGGTGGCGGCGCCAAACTCACCCTGCGCGTTCATGCAGACCACAGAAAGATCGCCCGCTCGCCCGAAACGCGACATCAGCTTATCTTCCAGTTCCTGTACGACGGACTCTGCCGCCTGCTGGGGCGCCAGGCCCTGTGCCATGCGACGAACGATTTCGTAGCTGGCGCAACCTTTCATCAGATCTTCTCCGACGCCGGTGGCCGTCGCGGCGCCCACTTCGCTGTCGCAATAGAAGCCGGAACCGATGACCGGCGAGTCGCCCACGCGTCCGCGTTTTTTCATAAACAGGCCGCTGGTGGAGGTAGCGACGCTCATTGAACCCTGTTTATCCAGGCCGATGATGCCGACGGTGTCATGCCCGTCGTACGGGCTTAATCCTTTATCCAGCGTTTCGCGACAGCGCTTCCGATAGTGTTGAAGCGCGCGTTCAGTCAGCATCTTTTTATCGACAAAACCCTGGTTTAACGCCCACTCACGCGCGCCTTGTCCAACCAGCACGCAGTTGTAGCGCTGGCGTCCCAGCGCATGCGCCACGCGGACTGGATTGGCGATATCGACCAGATTAGCTACCGCGCCAAAGGCCAGCGTGTCGCCATCCATCCAGGCGGCGTCCAGCTCAACTTCACCATTCTCGGTTGGCAATCCCCCGTAGCCGACGGATTTATAAAACGGAAAATCTTCAACGGCGGCAACGGCGTCTACCACTGCATCGCCGGCGCGATGGCCCTGCATAAGAGCGTCGGCGGATTGCGTAACGCCTTCCAGCGCCATTCTCCAGGTGGCAATGATTCCCCACATTGTTTACTCCTGTTTCGCCAGTGCGTTAGCGGCGTCGTGATGTGATTGAATTTCTGCGGCGCGGTACTGTTTGTCCAGAATGCGCATGAAGGGTAGATAGATCATGGCGCCAATCAGCAGGTTCACTATCTGCATCAGGCAGCCGGAAAGATGTCCGGTAACAATGAAACCGCTGATGACCGGCGGCAGCGTCCAGGGAATAAAGACCCCGGTGGTCACCGCGACGATACCGATTTTCATGGACACATACTGCACGGTCACCAGCACCAGCGGCACCAGGTTAAACGGGATCAGCATAATGGGGTTCATAATGACCGGCAGGCCAAACAGAATCGGTTCGTTGATATTAAAGATTGAGGCACCCGCCCCCAGTCGGGCGACTTCGCGCATGTTTTTACTGCGCGCAAAAATCAGCATCGCCAGCACCAGCGATAACGTCGCACCCGCGCCGCCCATCCAGATCATGTCAAAAAACTGTTCGGTGATGATGTGCGGCGGCGTTGCACCGGCCTGAATTGCGGCGATATTATCGGTCTGGTTTTCCATCCACAGCGGACGAATGATGCCGTTAATCATCGAGCCGGAGTTAATGCCGACGGACCAGAGGATCGTAATGCTGAATACCGTCATCAGCGCGCCAAAATAAGAGGTACCGTAGTGACGAACCGGCGTTGCCACCACTTCATAAATAAACTGATGAATGGTGCGGTAGTGGGTGTTATCAAAACTGATACGAATCGCCAGCACGAGAATCATTACGATCAGCGCCGGGATCAGCGCGGCGAAAGACTCCTGCACTGCCGGTGGAACGCCCTCAGGCATCTTGATCACCAGCTTTTTACGTTTCAGCCAGCAGAACAGTTCCGTCCAGAGCAGTGAGCCAATCATGGCAACAAACAGCCCTTTGGTGCCAATCCATTCAACAGGTACCACGGTGATGCCACCGTTATCAGCCACTTTGATAAACGGCGTCAGAATTAAGAAGCAGACCAGCGCGAGGATCCCGCAGGAGATTCTGTCTTCGCCATAGTGCTCAGCCAGGCGAAAGGCCACCAGAAAGCTAATGAACAGCGACATAGTTGAAAAGACGGCGCTGAAAGGAATCTCAACGATACTGCTCCAGTTATCACCAAAGGTGCGAGACATAAACAGCTGGTAAGGCTGGTTAGGAAATGAGGAGATAACCAACAGAATAGAGCCGACGATGATAAACGGCATGAAGGAGACGTAAGCACCGCGAATGGCGCATAAATGGCGCTGCTGCGCCGCTTTAGCCGCCAGAGGCATCAGCTTTGCTTCAAGAAATCCCAGAACATTGTTCATTGTGAACTCCGTACAAGATTAAGGGCAGGGCGTGTGTTATGTAACGGGATTATTGAAGAATTCCTCACGCAGAACGGTGAAATGAGTCACATTGCGTTGGGTTTAATAATATTAATCTCATATGATTAGTTACGATTATTTGTGGAGGTAGTCATGGAAATTAAGCTGCATGCCAACGCCACCACTACGCCACGCATACGTCGCTATCTGCAACAGTCAGATAAAAGTGACCGTGAGCTGGCGAAGGAACTGGGTATTTCTGTGACAACCGTGCGTCGCTGGCGTCACCGCGAGCAAATCACTGACCGGCGAACCACGCCTGGCGTGATACACAAAGCATTGAGATCTGATCAAATTGCCTTGCTTAATGTCTTACGTGAACAACTGCGCGCGCCGCTGGATGAATTACTGTTTCTTGTGGTTAAAGGGCTGGGAATTACGATTTCGCGGGCAACGTTGAACCGCTACCTGAAACCTGCTCGGAGGGGGGCGGGTGCTGCGTCATTACAGGGAAAAAAGGCATTGAAAGCAGGGCTGTGTGCGGATTCGTTGCAGTTGCATTACGTCTTTTTGCCGCTGCACATGGATGATGGCGGCGATCATCATTTGTTATGGGCGCAGGAGCCTGTCAGCGGCTGGCTCTTTGCGCGCATCTATTCAGGTATATCGCGACAGCTGGTGATTCACTGGCTGGAAGAGGCGCTAACGCAGTGTCCTGCTGATATTCAATCTATTGAGACAAATGATTGTAAGTGGTTTGAGATAGCGCCAGACTCGCCTGTCAGCGAATGGCTGGATGCGAAAAAATTAAAGCATCGCGTAGCGTCTCGACCCACCGTAGCGTGGGGAGAATCTGCAACCCCACCGCTGGGGGAACTTTTCCCGGTACTGAAAGAAAAAAGCCCTGATGAGGCACTACAGCAGCTGTGTGAACTGTGGAATTCGGGGAAAGGGCAGAAAAAACTGGGAGAATGCACGCCGCAACACTTTCTGGAAGCGCTGCGGCAGAATCGAACTAGCTAACGATTTCCAGAACCTGTTCCGGCGGGCGGCCGATGCGCGCCTGGCCGTTGCTGACCACAATCGGACGTTCAATCAGCTTCGGGTTTTCAACCATCGCCTGAATCAGTTGTGCTTCAGTCAGTTGGCTGTCGGCCAGATGGAGTGATTTATAGAGATCTTCTTTCTGGCGCATCAGCTCGCGGGCGCTGTTCATGCCCAGAATTTGCAGCAGTTGCTTGATGCCTTCGGCATCCGGCGGCGTTTCCAGATAAAGCACCACTTCCGGCTCAACGCCGTTGGCTTTTAGCAGGCTTAAGGTCTCGCGGCTCTTGGAACAGCGCGGGTTGTGGTAAATTTTTACCGCATCAGTCATAAAATCTCCCGTGTGTCTGACGTTATTTGCTCCTGCCCTACATTTTTGTGTAAGGGCGGAAACGTTCCTGTAATTGACGAAGCTGGTCGATACGCGCGTCGTAGCGTGCCTGTTCCAGACTTCTGAGTTTGACCTGGGCGCTGGCGCTACTGAGAAGAGAGATCGCCTGATCGAGCCGTCCAACTAACGCCATATTCTCAGCTCTGGCTGCCAGTTCCTGATCGCGATGGCCCAGTTTAGCTTGAGCCTGTGCCAGCAGCTCCCACCCATTGGTGTCGTCTTTGTAGTTAAACGTATAACGATTAAGAATGGTTACCGCTTCGGATGCCTGACCCGCTTCCAGCAGGGCATTCGCCAGGTTGAGCTGCAGCACCGGATTTGTGCGCAGATCGCGCGCGCTTTTCAGCCGATTAATGGCGTCGGCGGCTTTGTTCTGACCGAGGTCGATATCGGTCGCCAGGTCAAGATACCACGCATTTTGTGGGTCGGCGGCCAGCAGCGGACGTAGCAGGCTGCTGGCCTGCGCGTTGTTCTTCGCCTCCATCGCCTGAAGCGCGCGGCCATACTGCGCGGCATTTTGCTCGCGAATATTGCCTTTTGACCAGGCATCGAGCAGGTCGCTGGTCAGCTGATTTTGCCCGGAGTTATACATTCCCAGCGTACGCGCTTTCGCCAGATAAAAGTCGGCGGAGGATTGCACCACCATCGGTTTCATCTGGTTGGCGCGGTTGCGCGCATCGGCCAGACGGCTTTCCGGCAGGGGGTGCGTCAGCAGCATTTCCGGTGGGCGCGAGGAATAACGCGCCTGGTCGAGCAATTTATCCATAAATGCAGGCATTGCCTGCGGGTCGAAGCCGGAACGCTGTAACACCTGAATGCCGATGCGATCCGCCTCTTCTTCATTCTGACGGGTGAAGCTGATCATGCTCTGCTGCGTACCGGCCAGGGTACCGCTCAGCGCTGCCATCCCGGCCTGTGGGCTGGCCATCGCCAGCAGAATTGAGCCTAATGCGCCAACCCAGGTGAGCGGGGCATTACGTTTTTGATCTTCCATTGCACGCGCCAGGTGGCGCTGGGTGACGTGGGAGATTTCGTGCGCCATGACCGATGCCAGCTGGCTTTCATTATCGGAATAGCGGAACAACGCCGAGTGCAACACCACATTGCCACCGAAGAAGGCGAAGGCGTTGATGTCGTCGTTGTTGATTAAATAGAAGTGGAACGGCGTACGGACCGACCAGGCGTGCGACACCAGACGCATACCCAGCGTATTGATGTACTGTACCAGCAGGAGGTCATTAATCAGCGGCGCGCTGCCGCGCAGCTGGCGTACGTAGAAATCCCCCATTTGCATCTCCTGACCAATGGAGAGCGTGCTTCCTGCGGAGGTGCCCATATCTGGCAACGTATCAGCCGCATCCGCAAAAGCGGGCGCCGCCTGGCCAAGCGTGAGCGCTGCAATAAGGGATGCTACCAGCGTTTTTTTCAACTGCCTGAACATAACCTCTGTCCTGTAATGTGGGATGTTTCAGTTGGACCGACAGGGCGGCGTTACGTTCCCTGAATGGCTGCTCTGGCAGTTTATCTGGCCTCAAAGAGGTTGAAAATGATATTCACATAACTTTTGCTGTTTGTGTCTATAAATAGAAAAAGCGGAGTCTTTTCTGTGACATTTAGATACAATTCGGGCACTGTGATCCGCCAATGTGCGTCAGGGAAGTTTTTATGCTCGAAATGTTGATGCAGTGGTACCGCCGCCGTTTTAGTGACCCGGAAGCGATCGCGCTGCTGGTTATTCTGGTGGCTGGTTTTGGTATCCTGTTTTTCTTTAGCGGCCTGCTCGCGCCGCTGCTGGTGGCGATTGTGCTCGCGTATTTGCTGGAATGGCCCACCATCCGCCTGGAGAAACTGGGCTGGTCACGACGCTGGGCCACCACCGCCGTGCTGGTTGTCTTTGTCGGTATCCTGCTGCTGATGGCGTTTGTGGTGATGCCGGTCGCCTGGCAGCAGGGCATCTATCTGATTCGCGATATGCCGGGCATGCTAAATAAGCTCTCTGATTTTGCCGCCACCTTGCCGCGTCGTTATCCGGCGCTGATGGATGCGGGCATCATTGATGCGATGGCAGAAAACATGCGCGCGCGCATGCAGACCATGGGCGACTCGGTGGTGAAATATTCGGTGGCGTCGCTGGTTGGGCTGCTGACGCTGGCGGTCTATCTGGTGCTGGTGCCGCTGATGGTCTTTTTCCTGGTGAAGGATAAAGAGCAGATGCTGAACGCCGTGCGTCGCGTGCTGCCGCGTAATCGCGGGTTGGCCGGGTTAGTCTGGAAAGAGATGAACCAGCAAATCACTAACTATATCCGCGGCAAGGTTCTGGAAATGGTAGTGGTCGGCGTGGCGACCTGGATAGGCTTTATTTTGTTTGGCCTCAACTATTCGCTGCTGCTTGCGGTGCTGGTAGGGTTCTCCGTCCTGATTCCCTATATCGGCGCGTTTGTGGTGACCATTCCGGTAGTGTGCGTGGCGCTGTTCCAGTTTGGCATCGGGACGGAATTCTGGAGTCTGTTCGCGGTGTATCTCATCATTCAGGCGCTGGATGGCAACCTGCTGGTACCGGTGCTTTTCTCTGAAGCCGTAAACCTGCATCCGCTGGTGATTATTCTGTCGGTGGTGATTTTTGGCGGGCTGTGGGGATTCTGGGGCGTTTTCTTCGCCATTCCGCTGGCGACGCTGATTAAAGCGGTAGTACATGCCTGGCCGGATGGCCTGGTGGCCGACGAAGAGTAAATAAAAAGCCGACGCTTAAACGTCGGCTTTTTTACATCACGCGCTCTCTTTAAGCCAGTTCAGCACCACGTCGTGGTGATTGCTGGTTTTGAAGTCATCAAAGACGTGTTCAACTTTTCCATCGGCATCAATCAGGAAGCTGATACGGTGGATGCCGTCGTAGGTTTTGCCCATAAAGGACTTCTCGCCCCAGACGCCAAATTGTTCACAAACCTGATGATCTTCATCGGACAGCAGCGTGAAGTTCAGCAGTTCTTTTTCAGCAAAGCGGGAGAGTTTTTCCGGCTTATCGGTGCTGATGCCCAGTACTTCTACGCCCGCTTTTTTCAACTCATCCATATTATCGCGCAGACCGCAGGCCTGCACGGTGCAGCCCGGCGTCATGGCCTTCGGGTAGAAATAAACCAGTACGCGTTGTCCCTGGAAGTCGGTCAAATTTACTTGCTCGCCGTCTTGATCGGGCAAACTAAATTTCGGTGCGATGTCACCGGCTTTCAGTGGGTTCATTAGGCAACTCCATCTTGTTCGTCATGCTGGGAATGATTTATGACGTTTATACTGCCTTGTGCATTCAGTTCTGTACATAGGGCTTTGAACGCTTGCTCAATATTTGATGCATTTTTCGTAGCAGGGCTATGTGCGGTAATTTGAATAAACAGCTGGGGCAGGGTTTCTGCATCACCCGGTTGAGTGCGGGAAACCAGCTCCGCGATGTTCATCTCCCAGGAGTCAATAAGCGCCGTGAAGCGCTCGATAATATGCGGAGAGTCAGGCACCTCAACCTGTACCCACACGGTGGAAGGCATTGCCGGGCGCGGTCGAGCGGTGGTGCGCTTCATGACGATCAGCAGATCCAGTTCTGCGCCTTTCAGCGGCAGCGTGGATTCAATCAACGTTATCGCGTTCCAACTGCCGGAAAGCAGCATGATGAAGGTGAACTCATCACCCAGCATAGCCAGCCGGCTATCCTCAATGTTGCAGCCGCAGCTACTGACGTGACGCGTAATGGTATTGACAATGCCAGGGCGATCGGCGCCCAGCGCGGTAATGACCAAATAGTGTTGTAATGTGGCTGTCAAACCGGTGTTTCCTTCAAAAAGGTGAGGTATTCCCTAGGAAAGCATAAAAAAAACCGGCATACAACATTCTGAGGGGCTTCAGTCTCTTGCTTTTATTACAGTACCAAACGTACCATTGAGACTCATGTCCGCACGTCAGCACAGAGGATGGCCCCATGTTCACGGGAAGTATTGTAGCGCTTGTCACGCCGATGGATGAGAAAGGTAATGTCGACCGTTCAAGCCTGAAAAAACTGATTGATTACCATGTCGCCAACGGGACCTCGGCGATTGTATCTGTAGGGACGACAGGAGAATCGGCGACGCTTGGCCACGATGAGCATGGCGATGTCGTGATGATGACCGTAGAGCTGGCCGATGGCCGTATTCCGGTTATCGCGGGCACCGGGGCGAACGCCACCGCAGAAGCGATCAGTCTGACCCAGCGCTTCAACAACACCGGCGTTGTCGGTTGCCTGACCGTGACTCCATACTACAACCGTCCGACTCAGGAAGGTCTGTTCCAGCACTTTAAAGCGATCGCAGAACATACTGACTTGCCGCAAATTCTGTATAATGTGCCCTCTCGTACGGGTTGCGATATGCTGCCAGAAACCGTGGGTCGTTTGGCTGAAATAAAAAATATTATCGCAATCAAGGAAGCAACAGGGAACTTAAGTCGTGTTCACCAGATCAAAGAGCTGGTTTCAGACGATTTCATCCTGCTGAGCGGTGATGATGCCACGGGTCTGGACTTCATGCAGCTCGGCGGACAGGGTGTGATTTCCGTCACTGCAAACGTTGCTGCGCGTGATATGGCAGAAATGTGTAAACTGGCCGCCGCTGGCGAGTTTGCGAAAGCGCGCGTCATCAACCAACGTCTGATGCCGCTGCACAATAAATTATTTGTCGAACCCAATCCTATCCCGGTTAAATGGGCATGTAAGGAGTTGGGACTTGTAGCAACCGATACGATGCGTCTGCCGATGACACCTATCACCGACCACGGTCGTGATATTGTCGCCACTGCAATGAAGCACGCCGGTTTGCTGTAAAGTTTAGGGAGATTTGATGGCTTACTCAGTACAGAAGTCGCGCCTGGCGAAGGTTGCGGGTGTTTCACTTGTCCTGCTGCTTGCAGCGTGTAGTTCCGACTCGCGTTACAAGCGCCAGGTGAGCGGTGATGAATCCTATCTGGATGCTACGCCGTTAAGTGAACTTCACGCGCCGGCTGGCATGATCCTGCCGGTCCAACGCGGTGATTATAACATTCCGGTTGCTAACGGTAGCGGCGCAGTAGGTAAAGCCCTGGACATCCGTCCGCCGGCACAGCCTCTGGCGCTGGTTTCTGGTGCGCGCACGCAGTTCACGGGCGATACCGCCACGCTGTTGGTCGAAAGTGGCCGTAGCGGTAACCTGTGGCCGCAGGTAGTGAGCATCCTTCAGGGTAAAAACTACACCATCGATAAGCGTGATGACGCCACCCAAACCTTAACCACCGATTGGGTTGAGTGGAACCGTCTCGATGAAGACCAGCAGTACCGTGGTCGTTATCAAGTCTCCGTGAAACCGCAGGGTTATCAGCAGGCGATGCTCGTGAAACTGGTTAACCTGGAACAAGCGGGCAAACCGGTTGCCGATACCGCATCGTTGCAGCGCTACAGCGCAGAGATGCTGAACGTTATCTCCGCAGGCCTCGATCAGAACGCTACCGCCGCGCAGAATGCTTCACAAAGCGCAGCGGGTTCCACCTTCGATGTGCAGAGCGCAGCGGATGACACTGGCCTGCCAATGCTGGTGGTGCGTGGTCCGTTCAACCAGGTATGGCAACGTCTGCCTGGCGTGCTGGAAAAAGTGGGCATGAAAGTGACCGACAGCACCCGTTCTCAAGGCAGCATCAACGTGACCTACAAGCCGCTGTCTGACAGCAGCTGGCAGGATCTGGGCGCAACCGATCCGGGCCTGACCTCCGGTGATTACAAACTGCAGGTCGGCGATCTCGACAACCGCAGCAGTCTGCAATTCATTGACCCGAAAGGGCATACGCTGACGCAGTCTCAGAACGACGCGCTGGTCGCCGTCTTCCAGGCAGCATTTAGCAAGTAATATTCAGGGCTGGAGCAATCCGGCCCTTTTTTCTGATATGATACGCAAACGTGTGCGTCGGCAGAAAAGCGGCAAGTTTTAAGTTAAATCTCACCAGGAGTAATAAAGATGCAAAAGCAAGCTGAGTTGTATCGTGGTAAAGCGAAAACCGTCTACAGTACGGAAAACCCGGACCTGTTGGTGCTCGAATTCCGTAACGATACGTCAGCAGGGGACGGTGCGCGCATTGAGCAGTTCGATCGTAAAGGCATGGTGAACAACAAGTTCAACCACTTTATTATGACCAAACTGGAAGAAGCGGGTATCCCGACTCAGATGGAACGTCTGCTCTCTGACACCGAATGTCTGGTGAAAAAACTGGATATGGTGCCGGTAGAGTGCGTGGTGCGTAACCGTGCGGCAGGCTCGCTGGTGAAACGCTTAGGGATTGAAGAAGGTATCGAACTGAATCCACCGCTGTTCGACCTGTTCCTGAAAAACGATGCGATGCATGACCCGATGGTCAATGAATCTTACTGCGAAACCTTCGGTTGGGTGAGCAAAGAAAACCTCGCACGTATGCAAGAACTGACCTACAAAGCAAACGATGTCCTGAAAAAACTGTTTGATGACGCTGGCCTGATCCTGGTCGATTTCAAACTGGAATTTGGTCTGTATAAAGGCGAAGTGGTGTTGGGCGATGAATTCTCGCCAGATGGCAGCCGTCTGTGGGATAAACAAACCATGGACAAAATGGATAAAGACCGTTTCCGCCAAAGCCTCGGCGGTCTGATTGAAGCTTACGAAGAAGTGGCGCATCGTCTGGGTGTAAAACTGGACTGATCCCCGTAAGTCTTTACCTCGCAGAGGGTGCCAGCACCCTCTGAACTTCCCCGTTATTTCCTGTGGTAATCCTCGCCTGAACCGCCTACGATCATAACTATTATTAATATGATAGGCTCGAGGTAGTTATGCGTTGGCAAGGTCGTCGCGAAAGTGACAATGTTGAAGACAGACGAAATGATTCCGGCTCGCCGATATCAGGTGGCGGGCGAAACATTCGTATTCCCAGCGGGAAAGGCGGCATCATTCTGCTGATCGTCGTGGTTGTCGCGGGCTATTACGGCGTCGATCTCACCGGTTTCCTGACCGGGGAACCGGTATCCCAGCAATCCTCCCAACAACGCTCCGTTAGCCCTCGGGATGACGAAGCGGCCAAATTCACCTCCGTTATCCTGGCGACTACCGAAGATACCTGGGCACAGCAGTTTGAAAAAATGGGCAAAACCTATCCGGCACCAAAACTGGTGATGTATCGCGGCGCGACGCGTACGGGTTGTGGTACCGGCCAGTCGGTCATGGGCCCATTCTATTGCCCGGCGGACACCACGGTGTATATCGATCTCTCTTTCTATGATGACATGAAAGAGAAACTGGGCGCAGATGGCGACTTTGCTCAGGGCTATGTGATCGCTCATGAAGTTGGGCATCACGTGCAGAAGCTGCTGGGTATTGAACCGAAGGTGCGTCAGATGCAGCAAAATGCGTCCGAGTCACAGGTGAACCAGCTCTCGGTACGTATGGAACTGCAGGCAGACTGCTTTGCGGGCGTTTGGGGCCATGCGATGCAGCAACAGGGCGTGCTGGAGCCGGGCGATCTGGAAGAGGCTTTGAATGCGGCACAAGCGATTGGTGACGATCGTCTTCAACAGCAGAGTCAGGGGCGCGTGGTGCCGGATAGCTTCACGCACGGCACATCTCAGCAGCGCTATACCTGGCTGAAACGCGGGCTGGATAGCGGTGACCCGGCGCAGTGCAATACGTTCGGCAAAATGCTGTAAGCTAATGAATCGCGATCATGGATGAACTTTTAACCCTCGCGCCGCGCATGGCGCAGGAGGGCGTGCGCCGTCTGCTGGTTATCAGCGGCGAGCCTGACTGGGCGCTGCAGCAGGCGTACGCCTTTCGTGATTGCGCTCAGGCAGACGTCTTGTGGGTCGGGCCTGACGCACAAGTAGAACCGTACTGCGCGCCAGCAAAGCTGGTGACGCTACTGGGTCGTGAGTTTCAGCACGCTATTTTTGATGCCCGCCAGGGTTTCGATGTTGCCGCTTTTGCCGCGCTTGCCGGCACGCTGCGCGCCGGAAGCTGGCTGTTGCTGCTGGTGCCGGAATGGTCGCGCTGGCCGCATCTGCCGGATGCCGATTCTTTACGCTGGAGCGACTCGCCAGAAGCGATTGCCACGCCGCGCTTTGTGCACCATTTTTGCAATGTATTGCGCGTAAGCCCTGAAGCACTACTGTGGCGACAGGGAGAGGCTTTCCCGATCGTCAATTTCCCAGCACGCCCTCACTGGCTACGCGCCAGCGGTGAGCCTGATACGGAACAAGCCACTATCCTCAACGCGTTGGCGGATCATCCCGCGCATGTTATCGCCATTACCGCCGAGCGCGGGCGGGGGAAATCGGCGCTGGCGGGTATGCACATCCGCAGTCTGAACGGGCGAGCCATCGTTACCGCACCGACGCGGGCATCTGCTGACGTCATCGCCGCTTTTGCCGGCGAACGTTTTCACTTTATGGCGCCGGACGCGCTGCTGGCTTCTGCTGAAACCGCAGACTGGCTGGTGGTGGATGAAGCCGCCGCTATTCCCGCACCGCTGCTGGAAAAGCTCGCCTCACGATTCCCACATCTTTTACTGACCACCACCGTTCAGGGCTATGAAGGCACGGGGCGGGGATTTTTGCTGAAGTTCTGCGCACGTTTCCCCGCGCTACAGCAATTTACGCTCAACACGCCCGTCCGCTGGGCGCCGGGCTGCCCGCTGGAAACGGTGGTGAACGATTTGCTGATTTTCGCTGACGACAGTTTTACCGTTGCACCCTCTGGCCCGTTAAATTTCAGGGCGATAGAACAGGCGCAATGGCTGTCGGAACCTAAACTCCCCACGGCGATGTACCAGCTTCTTTCCGGCGCGCACTATCGCACTTCACCGCTCGATTTACGGCGGATGATGGATGCGCCGGGGCAACATTTTATCGCCGCCGACACGCCTTATGGCCTGGCGGGCGCGCTGTGGCTGGTAGATGAAGGTGGATTGACCGCCGAATTAAGCCAGGCGGTATGGGCTGGTTTTCGTCGACCGCGCGGGAACCTGGTGGCGCAGTCGCTTGCCGCCCACGGCGGTAGCCCACTGGCGGCAACGCTGACCGGGCGGCGCATCAGTCGTGTGGCGGTACATCCTTTGCGCCAGCGCGAGGGCATCGGTTCTGCGCTTATCGCCCATGCCTGCGAGCAGGCTACGGGCTGCGATTATCTCTCCGTTAGTTTTGGTTACACCGACGAGCTTTGGCAGTTCTGGCAGCGCTGCGGGTTTACGCTGGTGCGCATTGGCACGCAGCGTGAAGCCAGCAGCGGCTGTTACGCCGCAATGGCGCTGTTCCCACTCACCGATGCCGGTAAACAGCTGGCGCAGCATGAGCATTTACGATTATGTCAGGAGTGGCGATGGCTGCGAGAGTGGGTCGATGAGAAATTGACGCTACCCCAGGTGTCCGAGGCTATGCTTAGTGATGAAGCGTGGTGGGATCTGGCGGGCTTTGCCTTCGCCCATCGTCCGCTGCTGGCTACGCTGGGCAATTTGCATTTGTTGGCCTCTCTCAGCGCGTTGCCACTTAACGCGCTGCGCCGCAGGCTGGCGCGGGAAGATGAAGCGGCAGTCTGCACTGCGTTGGGCCTTCATGGGCGTAAAGCACTGCTGGCGCGACTGCGTGAAGAAGCAGGGCAGGCGATGTCCGACCTTCACCCTGAACGTGCCGAAAAGCTGCGCGAACGCTTAAAGCAGGTGCAATTTTTTTAACTATCTCATTCAGTTAAATGGCATGGTCATTCTTTTCGGCCAGCGTAAACTGAGCGGCAACAAAGGAGATAGCCATGAAACACGATCATTTTGTCGTTCAAAGCCCCGCTAAACCCGCGCAACAGCTGTTGCTGTTGTTCCATGGCGTGGGCGATAACCCGGTGGCAATGGGGCAAATTGGCAGTTGGTTCGCGCCGCTGTTTCCGGATGCGCTTATTGTAAGCATAGGTGGCGCCGAGCCTTGTGGCCCGGCTCCGGCACGTCAGTGGTTCTCTGTGCAGGGCGTGACCGAAGAGAATCGCCAGGCGCGTGTTGATGCGATTATGCCAACGTTTATTGAAACCGTACGCTACTGGCAAAAACAGAGCGGCGTTGGCCCGCTGGCAACCGCGTTAATAGGTTTCTCACAAGGCGCGATTATGTCGCTTGAGGGCGTTAAAGCGGAACCCAATCTGGCATCCCGCGTCATTGCCTTTAATGGCCGTTATGCCACACTGCCTGAAACCGCATCGACTTCCACGACGGTACACCTGATTCACGGCGGTGAAGATCGGGTTATCGACCTTGCACATGCGGTGGCGGGTCAGGAAGCGTTATTGGCCGCAGGTGGCGATGTGACATTGGATATCGTTGACGACCTGGGGCATGCGATCGACGAACACAGTATGCAGTTTGCGCTCGATCATTTGCGCTATACCATTCCGAAACATTACTTTGATGAAGCGTTAAGCGGCAGTACGCCAAAGAATGACGATCTCATTGAGATGCTTTAAAACAAAACGGGCCGGATTTCCGGCCCGTTTGTTGTTACGGTTTTTTTGACCCATCGTGTTTCGGCCAATCGTCGTCTTCGTCCCACTTCGCATTATTATCGCGATGCGGAGGAAGCTCCGGCTTATTGGCGAGGAATTTTTTGTGATCGACGCGCTTGAGATCTTTAATCACGTTGATCATCACGCCAACCAGAAACACCAGTACCAGAACCCACCAGTATTTTGACAGCCAATCCATGTGCGTTACCTCTTAAATGTATTGTCAGGCGACAAGCTGTTCCATAATGCGCTGATACATACGCGCCAGCAGTTGCAAATCGGCCGCGTTCACACATTCATTGATTTTATGAATGGTGGCGTTGACTGGACCCAGTTCCACCACCTGTGCGCCCATTCTGGCAATAAATCGACCATCCGATGTGCCGCCCGTCGTCAACAGTTGCGGTTTAATTTCATTATAGTGCGCAATGGCGTTGACCACCGCATCAACCAGTTTACCGCGTTCGGTCAGGAATGGCTGCCCGGAAATCCACCACTCAACGCTGTAGCGCAGCTGATGTTTTTCCAGCAGCGCAATCACGCGCTCCTTAATCATTTCATCGGTCAGTTCGGTACTGAAACGGAAGTTAAACTGCACGAACAGATCGCCCGGAATCACGTTGTTGCTGCCGGTACCCGCCTGAATGTTAGCTACCTGCATGCTGGTCGGCGGGAAGAATTCGTTACCCTGATCCCACTCAACCGCCACCAGTTCATTGAGCCACGGCGCGGCGCGGTGTACCGGATTATCGGCCAGATGCGGATAGGCCACGTGGCCCTGAACACCGTGAATTGTCAGATTACAGGTCATCGACCCGCGACGGCCGTTTTTCACCACGTCGCCCACCACTTCGGTGCTGGACGGTTCACCTACCAGGCAGTAATCCAGACGCTCGTTGCGCGCCATTAATGCGTCAACGACTTTCACCGTGCCATTTGTGGCGCTGGCTTCTTCATCGGAAGTGATCAGAAACGCCAGTCGCCCCTGATGGTTTGGGTTCTGGGCGACAAAACGTTCGGCGGCGACCACCATGGCGGCCAGCGAACCTTTCATATCTGCCGCGCCGCGGCCAAACAGCATGCCGTCACGAATAGTGGGTTCGAAGGGGGGGTTGATCCAGCGATCGGCATCGCCAGAAGGTACGACGTCCGTATGACCGGCAAAAGCCAGCGTCTCTCCCTGACCGCGCCACGCCCAGAAATTCTGCGTATCGCCAAAATCCATATGTTCAATGGTAAAACCCGCTGCGCGCAGGCGTTCAATCATTAACGCCTGGCAGCCCGCATCATCGGGGCTTAGGGAAGGGCGGCGAATAAGCTGCTGAGCCAGCTCAATGACCGGGCAAGACATAGACTACACCTCATAATTAACTGCTGATGTTTGCGTGTTTTCGTCATCGGCACGAAGTCAGTTTGCGTGCTTCATACCGAGTGTGCTGTTGCAGACAG
>CAJYVI010000051.1 GCA_913778145.1 uncultured Pseudocitrobacter sp. | reverse complement strand
TCAGCGCTTCGGTGCTATCGATAACGATAGAACCACCGGACGGCAGACGAACTTCACGCTGGAATGCGGATTCGATCTGCGATTCAATCTGGTAATGACTGAACAGCGGGATTTCGCCGGTGTACAGTTTAATTTTGCTGCTGAAATCCGGACGGCCCAGCGCGGAGATGTGCTGACGAGCCAGCTCCAGCACTTTCGGGTTATCGATCAGGATTTCGCCGATGTCCTGGCGCAGGTAATCGCGGAAGGCACGCACAATGACGTTACTTTCCTGGTGAATCAGGAACGGCGCAGGGCGGCTTTCAGCGGCTTTTTTGATGGCTTCCCAGTGTTTCAGGCGGAAGCTTAAATCCCACTGCAGCGCTTCGGCAGATTTGCCCACGCCCGCGGTGCGAACGATAAGCCCCATGCCATCCGGCAGCTCAAGGCTTGCCAGCGCTTCTTTCAGTTCAGTGCGATCGTCGCCTTCGATACGGCGAGAGATACCGCCCGCACGCGGGTTGTTCGGCATCAGCACCAGATAACTGCCCGCCAGGCTGATAAAGGTGGTCAGCGCAGCGCCTTTGTTGCCGCGTTCTTCTTTATCGATCTGGACAATAACTTCCTGACCTTCACGCAGCACGTCTTTGATGTTCGGACGGCCATGAGCGCTGTAGTTTGCAGGGAAGTATTCGCGGGCAATTTCTTTGAGGGGGAGGAAACCGTGACGTTCAGCGCCATAGTCGACAAACGCTGCTTCAAGACTCGGTTCAATGCGGGTAATTTTGCCTTTGTAGATGTTCGCTTTTTTCTGTTCATGGCCTGGGCTTTCGATATCCAGATCATACAGACGCTGCCCATCAACAAGGGCGACACGCAACTCTTCCTGCTGAGTTGCGTTGATTAACATTCTTTTCATCGTAACTTACTCATTATTCTTACATTGACGACTAAGCTGCGAGCAGAGTGATACCTTTCCGGGGTAAACCGATGGCCTCGTGACTGTTCACGTCGCCAACCTCACGGTTGTCGCTCGCTTAAGAGGCGCAGAGTGTCGGTAGCCTGTATTTCAAACGGAAACACAGCGCAATTATCAGGGGAACAGCCTGGGATAACTCTCCAGAGAAGATTCCATTTATACTCATCGTCATTCACCCAACAAATGCGTGGCTTCGCCTGCTTACCCCAGTTGCTTTGACTTAGGTAAGCTTCCGGGGACGCCCGGCTTGCCGTCATTCTGTTGGGTGAAATCCAGTAAAGTATCTACCGGTAAGGACTGCAACCCGCAGCCCGCTAACTGTCTGAAAGATCAATACGTCTTACGCCATTGCTGCGTGGATGATCGGACAGACAAAACTGGTCATTCCGTTAAATTCCTTGCACTAACAAGATGAACACGGAAAACGTCTTCATTATTCCTTGCTAACCTTGTTATAGCAAGATGACTTTCACCTTTTATCACCCGGTTAATCACAGTTTTTTCACTTGCTCGTTGAGATTGCTCTAATAACAATCAATGCGATCGGCGAAGAAGACCATGAGTCAGGGCAATGATAAATATAAGCACAGAAAAATGAGTGGCGCTATTGAGCGGGGATATTTAGAATCGCCCACCATGAAAACTGAGACTCCAACCGTAAAAATGGTTGCCATCAGCGCTGACGAAGCCGGGCAACGAATTGATAACTTTTTGCGCACCCAACTGAAGGGCGTGCCGAAGAGTATGATTTACCGCATCCTGCGCAAGGGCGAGGTGCGGGTGAACAAAAAACGCATCAAGCCTGAGTACAAACTGGAAGCGGGTGATGAAGTGCGTATTCCGCCGGTGCGCGTAGCGGAACGTGAAGAAGACGCCGTTTCGCCGCATCTGCAAAAAGTGGCCGCGTTGAGCGACGTTATCCTTTATGAAGATGAACACATTCTGGTGCTGAATAAACCATCCGGTACGGCAGTGCATGGCGGCAGCGGTTTGAGCTTTGGCGTGATTGAAGGTCTGCGCGCGCTGCGCCCGGAAGCTCGCTTCCTGGAACTGGTGCATCGTCTTGACCGTGATACCTCTGGCGTGCTGCTGGTGGCGAAAAAACGTTCTGCGCTACGTTCACTGCATGAACAGTTGCGTGAAAAAGGGATGCAGAAAGATTATCTGGCGCTGGTGCGCGGTCAGTGGCAGTCGCACGTGAAAGCGGTGCAGGCGCCGTTGCTGAAAAATATTCTGCAAAGCGGCGAGCGCATCGTGCGCGTCAGCCAGGAAGGAAAACCGTCGGAAACGCGATTTAAAGTGGAAGAACGCTATGCGTTCGCCACGCTGGTGCGCTGTAGCCCGGTGACGGGTCGTACTCACCAGATTCGTGTGCATACCCTGCATGCGGGCCATCCGATTGCCTTTGACGATCGCTACGGCGACCGCGAGTTTGATCAACAGCTCACCGAAGCGGGTACCGGGCTTAAGCGTCTGTTCCTGCATGCGGCGGCGCTGAAATTCACCCACCCAGGTACGGGCGAAGTGATGCGTGTTGAAGCGCCAATGGATAACGCATTGAAGCGTTGTTTGCAGGTGTTGCGTAATATCAAATGAAATGAATGAAGGGCAGCTGGCAAAGTGCGCTTTGTTCTTGCCGGATGCGGCGTAAACGCCTTATCCGGCCTACAAAGTATTGCAAATTCAATATATTGCAGAAACCCTGTAGGCCTGAAAAACGCAGCGCATCAGGCAATAATGCAGCTGTCATCAGTCTCAAATAAAAGAAGGGCAGCGTCAGGCTGCCCTTCTTGTCAGTGATATACGACCTACATACTTAACGGATTAAACCCTTCCCGGCGCAGCATCTGGCACAGTGCGATGAGCGGCAGCCCGACCAGCGTATTCGGGTCGCGCCCTTCGAGACGTTCAAACAGTGCGATGCCTAATCCCTCGCTCTTAAAGCTGCCCGCGCAATTCAGCGGGCTCTCTTTTTGTATGTAATGGCTTATTTCTTGCTCAGTCAGATGTCGGAAATGGACGTCGAAAGGTTCGCATTCAGTTTGTAACTGACCATTAACAGAATTATAAAGCGCCAGGCCCGTATAAAAGGTCACAATATTGCCACTGGCTTTCTTTAATTGTTTACGCGCGTTTTCTTCCGTATGTGGTTTGCCGGTTATTTCGCCATCGAGCACGCAAACCTGGTCAGAACCGATAATCAGATGATGCGGATATCGGTTAGCGAGTGCCTGCGCTTTTGCCTGCGCCAGACGTAGCACCAGGTGGCGCGGCGTTTCAGCAGGGAGGGGGAGTTCATCGACCTCTGGCGCCGCACAGGTGAACGGAATGCCGAGTTTCTCTAACAGCAGGCGGCGGTAAGGTGATGTAGAGGCTAAAATAAGTTCAGGCATAATTTTTTAGGTAAACTATAGCGAATTAGATTGCGACATTTTAAACTACACGCCGCAATGTGTGCGAATTATTGGCAAAAGGCAACCTGAGGCTGCCTTTTTCTTTGACTCTATGACGTTACAAAGTTAATATGCGCGCCCTATGCAAAAGGTAAAATTACCCCTGACTCTCGACCCGGTTCGTACGGCTCAAAAACGCCTTGATTACCAGGGTATCTATACCCCCGATCAAGCGGAGCGCGTCGCCGCGTCCGTAGTCAGTGTAGACAGTGATGTAGAATGCGAGATGTCCTTCGCTATCGATAACCAACGCCTCGCGGTTCTCACCGGTGATGCGAAGGTGACGGTATCGCTGGAATGTCAGCGTTGCGGGAAACCGTTTACTCATCAGGTTTACACAAAGTATTGTTTCAGTCCGGTCAAAAATGATGATCAGATTGAAGCACTCCCGGAAGCGTATGAACCGATTGAGGTTAACGAATTCGGTGAAATCGATCTGCTGGCGGTGGTTGAAGATGAAATCATCCTCGCCTTGCCAGTGGTTCCGGTGCATGATTCTGAACACTGTGAAGTGTCCGAGGCGGACATGGTCTTTGGTGAATTGCCTGAAGAGGCGCAGAAGCCAAACCCATTTGCCGTATTAGCCAGCTTAAAGCGTAAGTAATTGAGGAGTAAGGTCCATGGCCGTACAACAGAATAAACCAACCCGTTCCAAACGTGGCATGCGTCGTTCCCATGACGCGCTGACTGCAGTTACCAGCCTGTCTGTAGATAAGACTTCTGGTGAATCCCACCTGCGTCACCACATCACTGCCGACGGTTTCTACCGCGGTCGCAAGGTTATCGCTAAGTAATCACGCGATACTCTAAGGATTTCGCGTTGCAGGAAGGCGGCAAGCGAGAGAATCCCCTGAGCATAGATAACTATGCGATTGGGGTGAGCGAACGCAGCCAACGCCCCTGTAGCGTGAAAGACGACGAGTTCAAGCGTGGTGAAGCTTAGTGAGGCATTCCCCGTGTAAGCGGGGATTCCCAAACCGAGCGGCGACGATAACCTTGACACATCTAACCCTGGCGTTAGATGTCATGGGGGGCGATTTTGGCCCTTCCGTGACGGTGCCTGCAGCACTGCAGGCACTGAATTCCTATTCGCAACTCACACTTCTTCTGGTCGGTAACCCCGACGATATTACGCCATTACTCGCCAAAGCTGATTTTGAGACACGTTCTCGTCTGCAGATTATTCCTGCCCAGTCAGTTATTGCCAGTGATGCACGGCCCTCGCACGCGATTCGCAACAGTCGCGGAACATCAATGCGTGTGGCGCTGGAACTCGTGAAAGAAGGGCGTGCCGAGGCCTGCGTGAGCGCCGGGAACACCGGTGCGCTGATGGGGCTGGCAAAATTACTGCTCAAACCGCTTCAGGGGATTGAGCGCCCGGCGCTGGTGACGGTATTACCACATCAGCAGAAGGGGAAGACGGTGGTGCTCGATCTGGGCGCTAACGTTGATTGTGATAGCACAATGTTGGTTCAGTTTGCGGTGATGGGTTCAGTGCTCGCGGAAGAAGTGGTTGGCATTGAAAACCCCCGTGTGGCGCTGCTAAACATCGGTGAAGAAGAGACGAAAGGGCTGGACAGCATTCGCGATGCTTCACAGATACTAAAAACATTGCCTTCTCTGAACTATATTGGCTACCTGGAAGCGAACGAGTTGCTGACGGGTAAAACAGATGTTCTGGTTTGTGACGGCTTTACAGGTAACGTCACGTTAAAAACCATGGAAGGGGTTGTCAGAATGTTCCTGTCGCTGCTGAAATCGCAGGGCGAGGGGAAAAAAACGGCGTGGTGGCTGATTTTATTAAAACGTTGGTTACAAAAAAGTCTGACCCGGCGATTCAGTCACCTCAACCCCGACCAGTATAATGGTGCTTGTCTGTTAGGATTACGCGGTACGGTGATTAAAAGTCATGGTGCGGCGAATCAACGCGCGTTTTGCGTGGCGATCGAACAGGCAGTGCAGGCGGTGCAGCGACAAGTCCCTCAGCGGATTGCCGCTCGCCTGGAATTGTTATACCCGGCTGGTTTTGAGCCGCAGGACGGCGACGCAAAGTAAGTGAGCGGCGTGCTGATGTGCAAAGCTGATGGGTATATTACCGGATAAGATTGAGCGTACATGTATACGAAGATTATTGGTACCGGCAGTTATCTGCCCAAGCAAGTGCGTACAAACGCCGACCTGGAAAAAATGGTTGATACGACTGACGAGTGGATTGTCACGCGCACAGGTATCCGTGAACGCCGTATTGCAGGCCCGGATGAATCCGTTGCAACAATGGGCTTTGAAGCCGCGCAGCGCGCGTTGGAAATGGCGGGCGTTGATAAAAACGATATCGGCTTGATCGTTGTTGCTACCACTTCTGCAACGCACGCGTTCCCAAGCGCTGCCTGCCAAATCCAGAGCATGTTAGGCATCAAAGGCTGCCCGGCGTTTGACGTCGCTGCGGCGTGTGCCGGTTTTACCTACGCCCTGAGCGTGGCAGACCAGTACGTTAAATCCGGTGCGGTTAAGAATGCGCTGGTGATCGGTTCTGATGTGCTGGCACGCACCTGCGATCCTGCCGATCGTGGTACGATCATTATTTTCGGTGACGGTGCGGGCGCCGTAGTTCTGGGGCAATCCGAAGAACCAGGCATTATCTCCACCCATTTGCACGCAGACGGAAGCTACGGCGACCTGTTGACGCTGCCTAATGCCGACCGTGTGAATCCAGAAAACCCCATTTATCTGACCATGGCCGGGAACGAAGTGTTCAAGGTTGCGGTCACTGAGCTTGCTCACATTGTCGAAGAGACGCTGGCGGCGAACAATCTTGACCGCGCTGAACTCGACTGGTTAGTGCCGCACCAGGCCAACCTGCGCATCATCAGCGCGACGGCGAAAAAACTTGGCATGTCGATGGAAAATGTTGTGGTGACGCTGGATCGTCACGGCAATACCTCCGCGGCCTCTGTGCCGTGCGCATTCGATGAAGCCGTGCGCGATGGTCGCATCAAGCGTGGGCAACTGGTGCTGCTGGAAGCCTTTGGTGGCGGGTTCACCTGGGGCTCTGCGCTGGTTCGTTTCTAAGTATAAGGATAAAAAAATGACGCAATTTGCTTTTGTGTTCCCTGGGCAGGGTTCTCAAACGGTTGGGATGTTGTCTGAATTAGCGGCAACCTACCCGATTATTGAAGAGACTTTCCGTGAAGCGTCTGACGCGCTGGGTTATGATCTGTGGGCACTGACCCAACAGGGTCCGGCGGAAGAGCTGAACAAAACCTGGCAGACGCAGCCTGCGCTGCTGACTGCATCCGTCGCGCTGTACCGTTTATGGCAGCAGCAGGGTGGTAAAGCCCCTGCGTTGATGGCAGGGCATAGCTTGGGTGAATATTCTGCGCTGGTGTGCGCTGGCGTCATTGATTTCGCTGATGCAGTTCGCCTGGTTGAACTGCGCGGCAAATTTATGCAGGAGGCCGTTCCGGCAGGCACCGGCGGTATGTCCGCTATCATTGGTCTGGACGATGCGTCTATTGCCAAAGCCTGTGAAGAATCAGCCGAAGGGCAGGTGGTTTCTCCGGTAAACTTTAACTCGCCGGGTCAGGTGGTTATCGCCGGCCACAAAGAAGCCGTTGAACGTGCAGGTGCTGCCTGTAAAGCCGCTGGCGCAAAACGTGCGCTGCCGCTGCCGGTTAGCGTGCCGTCTCACTGTGCGCTGATGAAGCCTGCTGCTGAAAAGCTGGCCGTTGAGCTGGCAAAAATTACCTTCAACGCCCCGCAGATCCCGGTAATCAATAACGTGGATGTGCAGTGTGAAACCGCGCCAGACGCGATTCGTGATGCCCTGATCCGCCAGCTGTACAGCCCGGTTCAGTGGACGAAAAGCGTAGAACTGATGGCAGCGAAAGGTGTTGAACATCTGTATGAAGTTGGCCCAGGTAAAGTACTGACCGGCCTGACAAAACGTATTGTAGATACCCTGACGGCATCGGCGATTAACGAGCCGGAAGCCCTGTCAGCGGCACTTGCGCAATGAAAGAGGAACGCATGAGCTTTGAAGGAAAAATTGCCCTGGTAACAGGCGCAAGCCGCGGTATTGGCCGCGCAATCGCTGAAACTCTCGTCGCTCGCGGCGCGAAAGTTATCGGCACTGCGACAAGCGAAAGCGGTGCGCAGGCGATTAGCGACTATCTGGGTGCGAACGGTAAAGGTTTGATGTTGAATGTGACCGACCCGGCATCTATCGAATCTGTTCTGGAAAATATTCGCGCAGAATTTGGTGAAGTGGACATTCTGGTCAATAATGCCGGGATTACACGTGATAACCTGTTAATGCGCATGAAAGACGATGAGTGGAACGATATCATCGAAACTAATCTTTCATCAGTTTTCCGTCTGTCAAAAGCAGTAATGCGCGCTATGATGAAAAAGCGTCACGGTCGTATTATTACTATCGGTTCTGTGGTTGGTACCATGGGAAATGCTGGTCAGGCTAACTACGCTGCGGCGAAAGCAGGCCTGATCGGTTTCAGTAAGTCGCTGGCGCGTGAAGTTGCGTCTCGCGGCATTACGGTGAACGTTGTGGCTCCGGGCTTTATTGAAACGGACATGACACGTGCGCTGTCTGATGACCAGCGTGCGGGTATCCTGGCGCAGGTTCCTGCGGGTCGCCTCGGCGGCGCTCAGGAAATCGCCAACGCGGTTGCATTCCTGGCATCCGACGAAGCAGCTTACATCACGGGTGAAACTTTGCATGTGAACGGTGGGATGTACATGGTCTGACCGCGATTTGCACAAAATGCTCAGGATGCGTGCAGTCTACGCGTTTCAGGGCATAATTAGTGCAAAATGATTTGCGTTATTAGGGCGTATGGCCTCAAAATAACGTAAAATCGTGGTAAGAACTGCCGGGATTTAGTTGCAAATTTTTCAACATTTTATACACTACGAAAACCATCGCGAAAGCGAGTTTTGATAGGAAATTTAAGAGTATGAGCACTATCGAAGAACGCGTTAAGAAAATTATCGGCGAACAGCTGGGCGTTAAGCAGGAAGAAGTTGTGAACTCCGCTTCCTTCGTTGAAGACCTGGGCGCAGATTCTCTTGACACCGTTGAGCTGGTAATGGCTCTGGAAGAAGAGTTTGATACTGAGATTCCGGACGAAGAAGCTGAGAAAATCACCACCGTTCAGGCTGCCATTGATTACATCAACGGCCACCAGGCGTAAGTGAACATCTCCAGGCGGTCATTCGACCGCCTGAGTTTTATCTTGTTTTTCCCAACGAATCTTATTTATTCCCTCCCTGGAGGACAACCGTGTCTAAGCGTCGTGTAGTTGTGACCGGACTGGGCATGTTGTCTCCTGTCGGCAATACCGTAGAGTCTACCTGGAAAGCTCTCCTTGCCGGTCAGAGTGGCATCAGCCTGATCGACCATTTCGATACTAGCGCCTATGCAACGAAATTTGCTGGCTTAGTAAAGGATTTTAACTGTGATGACATCATCTCGCGTAAAGAACAGCGCAAGATGGATGCCTTCATTCAATATGGAATTGTCGCTGGCGTACAGGCCATGCAGGATTCTGGCCTTGAAGTGACGGAAGAGAACGCAACCCGCATCGGTGCCGCTATTGGTTCCGGTATTGGTGGTCTCGGCCTGATCGAAGAAAACCACAGTTCGCTGGTAAACGGCGGACCGCGTAAGATCAGCCCGTTCTTCGTTCCATCCACAATTGTTAACATGGTGGCTGGTCATCTGACCATCATGTTTGGTTTGCGTGGGCCAAGTATCTCCATCGCAACGGCTTGTACTTCAGGCGTACATAACATCGGCCAGGCGGCTCGCATTATTGCTTATGGTGATGCAGACGCGATGGTGGCCGGTGGCGCAGAAAAAGCCAGTACCCCGCTTGGCGTGGGTGGCTTTGGCGCAGCGCGTGCACTTTCCACCCGCAACGACAACCCGCAGGCGGCGAGCCGTCCGTGGGATAAAGAACGTGATGGTTTCGTGCTGGGCGACGGTGCAGGTATGGTGGTGCTCGAAGAGTACGAACATGCGAAAAAACGCGGCGCGAAAATCTACGCTGAAGTTGTCGGCTTTGGTATGAGCAGCGATGCTTACCATATGACGTCACCGCCGGAAAACGGTGCGGGCGCGGCGCTGGCAATGGTCAACGCACTTCGCGATGCTGCGATTGAACCGGGCCAAATTGGCTACGTCAACGCACACGGCACATCAACGCCGGCAGGCGATAAAGCTGAAGCCCAGGCAGTGAAATCTGTCTTCGGTGATGCTGCCAGCCGCGTGATGGTGAGTTCCACGAAATCCATGACCGGTCACCTGTTAGGTGCGGCTGGTGCGGTAGAGTCTATCTACTCCATTCTTGCGCTGCGCGATCAGGCTGTACCGCCAACCATCAACCTGGATAACCCGGATGAAGGTTGCGATCTGGACTTCGTTCCTCACGAAGCACGCCAGGTAAGCGGAATGGAATACACCCTGTGTAACTCCTTCGGCTTCGGTGGTACTAACGGTTCGTTGATCTTCAAAAAGATCTAACGCTGAAGGCGGGTTCGCCCGCTTTTAGAAAGGCTGTTTAAGAAGGCCCGCTTTGCGGGTCTTTTTTTTATCTTCAGTTTTCTCTGCTTGTTCTGTACTCATCATCCTGCGACACTATCCGCCCACCGAATAGGAGCGCCTTATGTTCTTGATTAACGGACTGGAACAGGACACCCTCGCGGTCAACGACAGAGCTACCCAGTTTGGCGATGGCTGCTTTACTACGGCCCGGATCGAGCAGGGGCGCGTAATCTTACTCTCTGCCCATCTCGCACGTTTACAGCTTGCCTGCCAGCGTTTAAGCATCGCCTTCAACGACTGGACTCTCCTGCAAGACGAAATGCGTCAGCTGGCGGCGCAACAGCAGCAGGGTGTGCTGAAAGTTATTATTAGCCGTGGCACGGGCGGCAGAGGCTACAGCGGTGCGGCGTGTGTCTCTGCTACGCGTATTCTTGCCACGTCGCCATCGCCTGCCCATTACGCGCGCTGGCGTAGAGAAGGGCTCACCTTAGCGCTCAGTCCTGTACGCCTCGGGCGCAATCCGTATCTCGCCGGGATAAAGCATCTTAATCGGCTGGAACAGGTGCTGATTCGCTCTCATCTTGAGCAGACGGACGCCGAAGAGGCGCTGGTTCTTGACAGCGAAGGGTGGGTTACGGAATGCTGTGCGGCTAATTTGTTCTGGCGTAAGGGGCAGGATGTCTTCACGCCGCGCCTGGATCAGGCGGGCGTCAATGGAATCATGCGCCAGCATATTATTGCGCAGCTTGCCACGTCGCCATATCAGCTCATTGAAGTGGTGGCGTTGCCGGAAGCGTTGGCCGATGCGGATGAAGTGTTGATCTGCAATGCGTTGATGCCGTTAGTGCCGGTGCACCATTACGCCGGGCAAACGTGGACGTCGCGCGAACTTTACCAATATTTAGCCCCACTTTGTGAGTTGTCTGATTAGCATGAAGAAATTGTTAGGCGTTATTTTGATATTGCTGGTAGTGATGGCTATCGCTGCGGGCATTGGCGCGTGGAAAGTCCGTCAACTGGCGAACAGTACGCTGTTAATCAAAGAAGATACGATTTTCTCCCTTAAAGCGGGAACGGGCCGACTGGCGCTGGGCCAACAGCTTTACGGCGAAAAAATCATTAACCGTCCACGCGTGTTTCAGTGGCTGCTGCGCCTGGAACCTGAGTTGTCTCATTTCAAAGCCGGGACCTATCGCTTCACACCATCGATGACCGTACGCGAAATGCTGCAATTGCTCGAGAGCGGTAAAGAGGCGCAGTTCCCGCTGCGCTTTGTGGAAGGCATGCGGGTAAGTGATTATCTGCGTCAGCTGCGTGATGCGCCGTATGTGAAGCATACTCTGGCGGACGACAGCTACGAAACCGTCGCAAAAGTGCTTGAGCTTGAACACCCGGATTGGGTGGAAGG
>CAJYVI010000050.1 GCA_913778145.1 uncultured Pseudocitrobacter sp. | reverse complement strand
ATGAACACGTCTGCCCGCGCTGTCATTCGACGGGCTACGTGCGGCGTAAAAACAGCCTGCAATGGACGATGGCGCTGCTGTTGACCTCTATTATTCTCTACCTCCCTGCCAATATTATGCCGATCATGGTGACCGACCTGCTGGGTGACAAAATGCCGTCAACGATCCTCGCCGGGGTGATTTTGCTCTGGAGCGAAGGCTCCTACCCGGTGGCAATGGTCATTTTTATTGCCAGTATTATGGTGCCAACGCTGAAGATGATTGCCATTGCATGGTTGTGCTGGGATGCGAAAGGGCATGGACGTCGCGACAGTGAGCGTATGCACCTGATTTATGAAGTGGTGGAATTCGTTGGCCGCTGGTCAATGATCGATGTATTTGTCATCGCAGTGCTTTCTGCGTTAGTGAGAATGGGCGGGCTGATGAACATCTACCCGGCGATGGGCGCACTGATGTTTGCGCTGGTCGTAATAATGACCATGTTTTCGGCAATGACCTTCGACCCTCGTCTGTCGTGGGATCGTGAGACTGAATCAAGCCATGAGGAATCGTAATAGCATGGAAACGAAGAGTGGGGAGGCCAAAGTGCAGAAGGTGAAGAACTGGTCTCCGGTCTGGATCTTCCCGATTGTCACTGCGCTGATTGGTGCATGGATCCTGTTTTACCATTACAGCCACCAGGGGCCGGAGGTGACGCTTATCACCACCAATGCCGAGGGGATTGAGGGTGGTAAAACCACGATCAAAAGTCGTAGCGTTGACGTGGGCGTGGTGGAAAGCACGACGCTGACCGACGATCTTACGCACGTAGAAATTAAAGCGCGTCTCAATGCCGGCATGGAAAAACTGCTGCATAAAGACTCCGTTTTCTGGGTCGTGAAGCCGCAGGTTGGGCGTGAAGGGATCAGTGGATTGGGTACGCTGCTTTCCGGCGCCTATATCGAATTGCAGCCAGGCAACAAAGGTGGGCAGCAGGATGATTACCAGCTACTGGATCAACCGCCGCTGGCGCCGCCGGATGCGAAAGGTATTCGGGTGATCCTCGACAGCAAAAAGGCCGGTCAGCTCAATCCGGGCGATCCGGTGCTGTTCCGTGGCTACCGTGTGGGATCCGTTGAAACCAGCACCTTTGATGCGCAGAAACGCACCATCAGCTACCAGTTGTTTATTACCGCGCCGAACGATCGTCTGGTGACCAGCAACGTGCGTTTCTGGAAAGACAGCGGCGTAGCGGTCGATCTGACGTCTGCCGGGATGCGCGTAGAGATGGGGTCGCTCACCACGCTGTTTAGCGGTGGCGTAAGCTTTGACGTGCCGGAAGGGCTGGATCTTGGCCAGCCGGTTACCGAAAAAAGCGAGTTCAGACTGTATGACGATCAGAAAAGCATTCAGGATTCCCTGTATACAGAGCATCTTGATTACCTGATGTTCTTCAAAGATTCCGTTCGTGGCCTGCAACCGGGCGCGCCGGTGGAATTCCGCGGCATTCGTTTGGGCACCGTATCGCAGGTTCCGTTTGATGTTAAAGGTCTGCGTCAGGCGCTGAATAATGATTATCGTATTCCGGTGCTAATCCGCATCGAACCGGAACGTCTGGTGAATCAGCTCGGCGAGCACCCGGATCTGGGGCAGCATCTCTCTGAACTGATGAAGCGTGGCCTGCGTGGTTCTCTGAAAACCGGTAACCTGGTCACCGGCGCGCTTTACGTGGACATGGACTTCTATCCAAAAGAACCTCCTGTGACCGGAATCCGTGAATTTAGCGGCTATCAGATTATCCCAACCGTCAGCGGTGGCCTGGCGCAGATCCAGCAGCGTCTGATGGATACGCTGGATAAATTCAACAATCTGCCATTGAATCCGATGATTGAGCAGGCCACCAATACGTTGACCGAAAGCCAGCGCACCATGCGTCAGTTGCAAACAACGCTGGATAACCTGAATAAGATAACGGCCAGCCAGTCGATGCAGCAGCTGCCGGAAGACATGCAGAAAACGCTGCGCGAGCTGAATCGCAGCATGCAGGGCTTCCAGCCAGGTTCAGCCGCGTATAACAAGATGGTGGCGGATATGCAGCGTCTTGATCAGGTGCTGCGTGAGCTGCAACCGGTTCTGAAAACGTTGAACGAGAAGAGTAACGCGCTGGTATTTGAAGCGAAGGATAAAAAAGATCCAGAGCCTAAGAGGGCGAAATAATGAAAAAATGGTTAGTGCTGGTCGCTGCCTGCCTGCTGGCAGCCTGCAGCAGCAGCGGTGAGAATAAAACCTACTATCAGCTGCCGCTGGATAAAGGCACAGTGCAAAACAGTGCCAGCTCCGGCAGCCATCTGCTGTGGGTAGAGCAGGTCTCGGTTCCTGATTACCTCGCCGGAAGCGGCGTGGTGTATCAGACCAGCGATGTCCAGTATGTCATTGCCAGCAATAATCTGTGGGCCAGTCCGCTTGATCAACAATTGCGTACCACGCTCATCGCCAACCTGAGCAATCAGTTGCCAGGTTGGGTGATTGCCTCGCAGCCACTGGGCCACGACCAGGACACGCTCAACGTGTCGGTGAATGGTTTCCACGGGCGCTACGATGGGAAAGTGATTGTCAGTGGTGAATGGCTGTTGAACCATCAGGGGCGGTTGATTAAGCGTCCGTTCCACATTGAACTGGCGCAGCAGAAAGATGGTTATGATGAGATGGTGAAAATGCTGGCGCAGGCCTGGAGTCAGGAAGCGGTCTCTATCTCGCGTACGCTCAATCAGCAACTATAAGTAGAATTAATACGACTAAAGGCCGCCGCGGGTACGAAATCCACGGCGGTTTTTTTGTATTTATGCTCAGGAAGTTAGCAACCCCGGCTGACATTTTATGTACAAATGAACCCGTTCTTAGCTCACAAATATGACATTGGCGTGAATTTTGCGCATTGACGATACTGATGATTCAGGTTATTCGTAATGTGTGGTTGCACACTTTGTAATCACTGTTTTCATTTCCACCAGATAAAAGTAATGAGGGAAACGAGGCATGAAGAGACAAAAACGAGATCGCCTGGAACGGGCACATCAGCGTGGGTATCAGGCCGGTATTGCCGGTAAGTCGAAGGAAATTTGTCCTTACCAGACGTTAAATCAACGTTCACACTGGCTCGGAGGCTGGCGAGAAGCCATGGAGGACAGGACAGTTATCGCCTGACGCTGTCTCTTTAGTAGAAACCTCCGCAATGCGGAGGTTTCGCCTGTATACACTTCAAGTAATGCCGTGTATTTGCTGGAGCTTAAAACGCAGAGGTATCCTGGAACAACCCAACCTTCAGGTCGTTAGCGGTATAGATTAGACGACCGTCAACCAGCACTTCGCCATCCGCCAGGCCCATGATCAGACGACGGTTAACGATGCGTTTGAAGTGAATACGATAGGTCACTTTCTTCGCGGTCGGCAGAACCTGACCGGTGAATTTCACTTCACCCACGCCCAGCGCGCGGCCTTTGCCTTCGCCGCCGAGCCAGCCAAGATAGAAGCCTACCAGCTGCCACATGGCGTCCAGACCCAGGCAGCCTGGCATCACCGGATCACCGATGAAGTGGCAGCCGAAGAACCATAGATCCGGGGTGATATCGAGCTCTGCTTCAACATAGCCCTTATCAAAGTTGCCGCCGGTTTCGGTCATTTTAACGACACGATCCATCATCAGCATGCTAGGCGCCGGCAACTGCGGGCCTTTTTCGCCGAACAGTTCACCGCGACCAGAGGCAAGAAGATCTTCTTTTGTATAAGATTCGCGTTTATCTACCATGTTTTCAGTAAGCCTTATTTTGAGTTCGGGACGCAGGATAGCTAACACGTGTACGCTGAACAAGTCCGATCAGTTCGAATTGAACCAACCCAGCCAGCGCAGCGGCCACGGATAACGATGACGCGCATCGGGCTGCGAGGCCTGCGCGATACGTTCCTGAATCGTTTGCAACAATGTTGTCTGCCCTTCAGCATCCCAGTTGAGCTGGGTGAGGAGCGGCAGGGCCTCGGTCACATCATCGACCGCCCAGATAGAAAATTGTCCGGCTTCCACGGCTTCCTGAACTTCCACTGACAGACTCAAATGGCGCACATTGGCGTTAGGAATGATCACGCCTTGTTTACCGTTTAAGCCGCGTTGCAGACAGATAGCAAAGAATCCTTCAATTTTTTCATTCAGGCCACCCACCGGTTGAGCGCGACCAAACTGATCGACGGAACCGGTGATGGCAATACTTTGATTAATCGGCACACCGGAAAGGGCGCTGATTAACGCGCACAGTTCGGCCATGGAGGCGCTATCGCCATCCACTTCGCTGTAGGATTGCTCAAAGGTTAGCGATGCCGAGAACGGGATCTGCTGATCGAGTTCGAGTTCCGACATCAGAAACGCCTGCATGATCATCATGCCCTTGGCGTGAATATTACCGCCAAGCTCGGCTTTACGCTCAATATCGGTAAATTCCCCGTCGCCGATGTGCACAACGCAGCTGATGCGCGAAGGTTCACCGAAAGCACGCGGGTGGCCTGGGAATTCAATGACCGAGAGAGCGTTTATCTGACCGACGCATTCGCCTTCAGTTTCAATCAGGATCTGTTCAAGCAGGATCTCATCCTGCATGCGCTCGGCCAGATAACCCTCACGCCACTGGCGCTGCTCAAGCATGGTTTTGAGCTGCTCGTCGCCAAGGGTTTCGCCTTCACAGAACGGCGCAGCTTCGCGCAGCTGGCGGCTAATCCACAGCGGGCAGAGCGGCAGCGTTTCCTGATCGCCAGTATAACGAGCGCCTTCCTGAATCAGGCGTGGCCAGGCGTCAGCCGCAAGCATCGGCAGATTTGCATCACGCGCAACCTGTTGAACCCACTGACACCACTGTCTGAGGGTTTCTTCGTCGGCAAGTTGCAGGTTGTCTTCATATTCGCTATAGAGCGATTTTTCTGCCAGCTCTGGCTCCATTTCCTGGAAATCGGCCAGCGCTTCGCGATCGCCAACCAGCATGACCTTCAGCGTTAAAGGCATAGCAGGAATCGAGACGGGAAGCGGGCGTGATTCGTCGAAGGATAGCCACTCAAAACGCTGCTGAGTCACCTGAGATTTCAGGCGCATCCACAGCAGCGGTTGGGCCAGCAAAGCGCGCAGAGAGAGAATAAGCACGCCGCCGTTGGCTTTATGTACCAGCCCCGGCTGCAACGAAATATCGCCATTGAACTGGCGCACGCAGCCGAACAGCTGCTCGGCCTCAATCCAGTCAGCAAAAATAACCGGGCCGAGGCTTGCAAAATTATCGTCCGGCGACGTTGCCGGAGAGACGCTGACCTGGCCTGCCGCGATGGTGTAGTTCACGCCTGTCAGACGCGAGGCTGAATCACCGCGCAGGGCATGGGTCGTGTCGTTCAGCAGTTGCAGGTACGCTTTTTCTTCAGGCGCTTTCACCAGTAAAAAGTCGCTGACGCCCTGAGGATGCAGAAACTGCTCCAGAGCATAGTGCAGACGAGCCTGCAGCTCGCTGAATAAGGATTCATTAACTGACGTGATTTCAGGCTGTGTAAATAGCGCCTGGTACGCATCAGTCGCAGGGGCAAGGTCGCGCCGGGAAAGAGTATTTATGGTCAAAGTCGCTATTTTTAGTCAGATGTAAAGCGCGAGATTATACCTTATGCTTCAGGGAAGCTCACGGAGAATAGGGCGGTTATTCCGATATCGCCGACATTGTCTGTACGCTCACGGATTTCTTCTCAGCACATTGGCAAAAAACTGATATCCTGAAAAGAGTTACACGGTCACCTTGGGATCGCAATGAAATATCAACAACTGGAAAATCTTGAGAGCGGGTGGAAGTGGAAATACCTGGTGAAAAAGCACCGGGAGGGCGAACCAATCACCCGTTACATTGAAACCAGCGCCGCGCAGGAAGCGGTTGATCTCCTGCTGAAACTTGAGCATGAGCCGGTACAGGTG
>CAJYVI010000049.1 GCA_913778145.1 uncultured Pseudocitrobacter sp. | reverse complement strand
AACTGCCGGAAGGCGTAGAGATGGTAATGCCGGGCGACAACATCAAAATGGTTGTTACCCTGATCCACCCGATCGCGATGGACGACGGTCTGCGTTTCGCAATCCGTGAAGGCGGCCGTACCGTTGGCGCGGGCGTTGTTGCCAAAGTAATGAGCTAATTGCTGATAACATTTGACGCAATGCGCAATAAAAGGGCATCATTTGATGCCCTCTTTGTACGCTTTCGAAGCAGAACCTGGCTCATCAGTGATTTTTTTTGTCATAATCATTGCTGAGACAGGCTCTGAAGAGGGCGTTAGTCCGAAACTTACTTTCGGTTTGGATCGCCTCGCACCCGCGGGGTGAAAATGTTTGTAGAATTCTTCTGACAGGTTGGTTTATGAGTGCGAATACCGAAGCTCAAGGGAGCGGGCGCGGCCTGGAAGCGATGAAGTGGGTTGTGGTTGCGGTGCTACTGATTGTGGCTATCGTCGGCAACTATCTTTATCGTGACATGATGCTGCCATTGCGCGCGCTGGCCGTAGTAATTCTTATTGCTGCAGCGGGTGGTGTCGCGCTGTTAACGACAAAAGGAAAAGCGACCGTTGCGTTTGCACGTGAAGCGCGTACTGAAGTTCGCAAGGTTATCTGGCCGACTCGCCAGGAAACACTGCATACTACGCTTATCGTTGCTGCGGTTACCGCGGTAATGTCGCTGATCCTGTGGGGACTGGATGGTATTCTGGTTCGCCTGGTCTCTTTTATCACTGGCCTGAGGTTCTAAGATGTCTGAAGCACCTAAAAAGCGCTGGTACGTCGTTCAGGCGTTCCCCGGTTTTGAAGGCCGCGTAGCCACTTCGCTGCGCGAGCATATCAAATTACACAACATGGAAGAGCTGTTTGGCGAAGTCATGGTCCCGACTGAAGAAGTCGTTGAGATCCGTGGCGGCCAGCGTCGCAAAAGCGAGCGCAAATTCTTCCCGGGTTACGTTCTGGTCCAGATGGTCATGAACGACGCGAGCTGGCACCTTGTGCGCAGCGTGCCGCGCGTAATGGGCTTCATCGGCGGTACCTCTGACCGTCCGGCGCCGATCAGCGACAAAGAAGTGGATGCAATTATGAACCGCCTGCAGCAGGTTGGTGACAAGCCGCGTCCGAAAACGCTGTTCGAACCGGGTGAGATGGTTCGCGTTAACGATGGTCCGTTCGCTGACTTTAACGGTGTCGTTGAAGAAGTGGATTACGAGAAGTCTCGCCTGAAAGTTTCTGTTTCTATCTTCGGTCGTGCGACCCCGGTAGAACTGGACTTTGCACAGGTTGAAAAAGCGTAATACGGCGATCAAAAAAGCAGCGATTTAATCGTTGCATGAGGCGTGAAATTGGCATACAATTTCGCGCCTTTTGTTTTTATGGGCACTGCCCGTAAAACGATATACATCACGGGGAGCCTCATTGAGGCGCTATTACCCAATTAGAGGAAATTGCAATGGCTAAGAAAGTACAAGCCTACGTTAAGCTGCAGGTTGCAGCTGGTATGGCAAACCCGAGTCCGCCGGTTGGTCCAGCACTGGGTCAGCAGGGTGTGAACATCATGGAATTCTGCAAAGCGTTCAACGCAAAAACTGATTCCATCGAAAAAGGTCTGCCGATTCCGGTTGTTATCACCGTTTACGCTGACCGTTCTTTCACCTTCATCACCAAGACTCCGCCGGCAGCAGTTCTGCTGAAAAAAGCGGCTGGTATTAAGTCTGGTTCCGGTAAGCCGAACAAAGAGAAAGTTGGTAAAATTTCTCGCGCTCAGCTGCAGGAAATCGCGCAGACCAAAGCTGCCGACATGACTGGCGCCGACATTGAAGCGATGACTCGCTCCATTGAAGGTACTGCACGTTCCATGGGCCTGGTAGTGGAGGACTAAGAAATGGCTAAACTGACCAAGCGTATGCGCGTGATCCGTGAAAAAGTTGATGCAACTAAACAGTACGACATCAACGAAGCTATTGCTCTGCTGAAAGAGCTGGCCACTGCTAAATTCAACGAAAGCGTTGACGTTGCTGTTAACCTCGGCATCGACGCTCGTAAATCTGACCAGAACGTACGTGGTGCAACTGTACTGCCGCACGGTACTGGCCGTTCCGTTCGCGTAGCTGTATTTACCCAAGGCGCAAACGCTGAAGCTGCTAAAGCTGCAGGCGCTGAACTGGTAGGTATGGAAGATCTGGCTGACCAGATCAAGAAAGGCGAAATGAACTTCGACGTTGTTATTGCTTCCCCGGATGCAATGCGCGTTGTTGGCCAGCTGGGTCAGGTTCTGGGCCCGCGCGGCCTGATGCCAAACCCGAAAGTTGGTACTGTAACTCCTAACGTTGCTGAAGCGGTTAAGAACGCTAAAGCAGGTCAGATCCGTTACCGTAACGACAAAAACGGCATCATCCACACCACCATCGGTAAAGTGGACTTTGACGCTGACAAACTGAAAGAAAACCTGGAAGCTCTGCTGGTTGCGCTGAAAAAAGCAAAACCGACTCAGGCGAAAGGCGTGTACATCAAGAAAGTTAGCATCTCCACCACCATGGGTGCAGGTGTTGCAGTTGACCAGGCTGGCCTGAGCGCTGCTGCAAACTAATGCCTTTACGTGGGCGGTGATTTTGTCTACAATCTTACCCCCACGTTTGCTAACAATTGTTAGCGGCTAAAAGATTTGTTCGTTGGAGCCTGGCCTATCCAGGCCTCCGTCGAAGACCGCAGGAGTTTCGCAAGAAACTTAATCCCCTGCGTAGACGGTGACAGAACGCTAAGATTATTTTTTAAAGTACTCTTTGGCTTGTTTCTGCTCACCGTATTTAAGACGCTCTCTCCGTTTGGAGGAGTGAAGTGAGTTCCAGGGCATGAGCCTTGGCAAACATCCAGGAGCAAAGCTAATGGCTTTAAATCTTCAAGACAAACAAGCGATTGTTGCTGAAGTCAGCGAAGTAGCCAAAGGTGCGCTGTCTGCAGTAGTTGCGGATTCCCGCGGCGTAACTGTAGACAAAATGACCGAACTGCGTAAAGCAGGTCGCGAAGCCGGCGTATACATGCGTGTTGTTCGTAACACCCTGCTGCGTCGTGCTGTTGAAGGTACTCAGTTTGAGTGCCTGAAAGACGCGTTCGTTGGTCCGACCCTGATTGCATACTCTATGGAACACCCGGGCGCTGCTGCTCGTCTGTTCAAAGAGTTCGCGAAAGCGAATGCAAAATTTGAGGTCAAAGCTGCAGCCTTTGAAGGTGAGTTGATCCCGGCATCGCAAATCGATCGCCTGGCAACCCTGCCGACCTACGAAGAAGCAATTGCACGCCTGATGGCAACCATGAAAGAAGCTTCGGCTGGCAAACTGGTTCGCACTCTGGCTGCTGTTCGCGATGCGAAAGAAGCTGCTTAATCGCAGTTATCTTTATCAAGCATTCGCTTACGTATAAACTTATTCTGATTTTCAGGAACAATTTAAATGTCTATCACTAAAGATCAAATCATTGAAGCAGTTGCAGCTATGTCTGTAATGGACGTTGTAGAACTGATCTCTGCAATGGAAGAAAAATTCGGTGTTTCCGCTGCTGCTGCTGTAGCTGTAGCTGCTGGCCCGGCTGAAGCTGCTGAAGAAAAAACTGAATTCGACGTAATTCTGAAAGCTGCTGGCGCTAACAAAGTTGCTGTAATCAAAGCAGTACGTGGCGCAACTGGCCTGGGTCTGAAAGAAGCGAAAGACCTGGTTGAATCTGCTCCGGCCGCTCTGAAAGAAGGCGTGAGCAAAGACGACGCAGAAGCACTGAAAAAATCCCTGGAAGAAGCTGGCGCTGAAGTTGAAGTTAAATAAGCCAACCCTTCCGGTTGCAGCCTGAGCAATTAGGCTGATGGCTGGTGACTTTTTAGTCACCAGCCTTTTTGCGCTGTAAGGCGCCAGTAGCGTTTCACACTGTTTGACTACTGGTTGTCCTGACAATGCTTGTTTCTATCGACGACTTAATATACTGCGACAGGGTGCTCGCTCTGTGTAAATCGCAACGAAATGATTTAAGCGTGATAGCAACAAGCATTGCGGAAAGTGTTCCATTTTCCGGTCAACAAAATAGTGTTGCACAAACTGCCATTCAATTGGGCAGATGGGTCGACTTGTCAGCGAGCTGAGGAACCCTAATGGTTTACTCCTATACCGAGAAAAAACGTATTCGTAAGGATTTTGGTAAACGTCCACAAGTACTGGATGTGCCTTATCTCCTTTCTATCCAGCTTGACTCGTTTCAGAAGTTCATCGAGCAAGATCCTGAAGGGCAGTATGGTCTGGAAGCAGCCTTCCGTTCCGTATTCCCGATTCAGAGCTACAGCGGTAATTCCGAGCTGCAATACGTCAGCTACCGCCTTGGCGAACCGGTGTTTGACGTCCAGGAATGTCAGATCCGTGGCGTGACCTATTCCGCACCGCTGCGCGTAAAACTGCGTCTGGTGATCTACGAGCGCGAAGCGCCGGAAGGCACCGTTAAAGACATTAAAGAACAAGAAGTCTACATGGGCGAAATTCCGCTCATGACGGACAACGGTACCTTTGTTATCAACGGTACTGAGCGTGTTATCGTTTCTCAGCTGCACCGTAGTCCGGGCGTCTTCTTTGACTCCGACAAAGGTAAAACCCACTCTTCGGGTAAAGTGCTGTATAACGCACGCATCATTCCTTACCGTGGTTCCTGGCTGGACTTCGAATTCGATCCGAAGGACAACCTGTTCGTACGTATTGACCGTCGCCGTAAATTGCCTGCGACCATCATTCTGCGTGCACTGAACTACACCACTGAACAGATCCTTGACCTGTTCTTTGAGAAAGTTGTTTTCGAAATTCGCGACAACAAGCTGCAGATGGAACTGGTACCGGAACGCCTGCGTGGTGAAACCGCATCCTTTGACATCGAAGCTAACGGCAAAGTGTACGTTGAGAAAGGCCGCCGTATTACTGCGCGCCACATTCGCCAGCTGGAAAAAGACGATATCAAACATATCGAAGTTCCGGTTGAGTACATCGCTGGCAAAGTTGCGTCTAAAGACTACGTAGACGAATCTACTGGCGAGCTGATCTGCCCGGCGAACATGGAGCTGAGCCTGGATCTGCTGGCTAAGCTGAGCCAGTCTGGCCACAAACGTATCGAAACGCTGTTCACCAACGATCTGGACCACGGTCCGTACATCTCTGAGACTGTACGCGTCGACCCAACCAACGATCGTCTGAGCGCGCTGGTAGAAATCTACCGCATGATGCGCCCGGGTGAGCCGCCGACTCGTGAAGCAGCTGAAAGCCTGTTTGAGAACCTGTTCTTCTCCGAAGACCGCTATGACCTGTCTGCGGTCGGTCGTATGAAGTTCAACCGTTCTCTGCTGCGCGACGAAATCGAAGGTTCCGGTATCCTGAGCAAAGAAGACATCATCGAAGTGATGAAAAAGCTCATTGATATCCGTAACGGTAAAGGCGAAGTCGATGATATCGACCACCTCGGCAACCGTCGTATCCGTTCCGTTGGCGAAATGGCGGAAAACCAGTTCCGCGTTGGCCTGGTACGTGTAGAGCGTGCGGTGAAAGAGCGTCTGTCTCTGGGCGATCTGGATACCCTGATGCCTCAGGATATGATCAACGCCAAACCGATTTCTGCAGCAGTGAAAGAGTTCTTCGGTTCCAGCCAGCTGTCTCAGTTTATGGACCAGAACAACCCGCTGTCTGAGATTACGCACAAACGTCGTATCTCCGCACTCGGCCCAGGCGGTCTGACCCGTGAACGTGCAGGCTTCGAAGTTCGAGACGTACACCCGACTCACTACGGTCGCGTATGTCCAATCGAAACCCCTGAAGGTCCGAACATCGGTCTGATCAACTCCCTGTCCGTGTACGCACAGACTAACGAATATGGCTTCCTCGAGACGCCGTATCGTAAAGTGACCGACGGTGTGGTAACTGATGAAATTCATTACCTGTCTGCTATCGAAGAAGGCAACTACGTTATCGCCCAGGCGAACTCCAACCTGGATGAAGAAGGCCACTTCGTAGAAGACCTGGTAACTTGCCGTAGCAAAGGCGAATCCAGCTTGTTCAGCCGCGACCAGGTTGACTACATGGACGTATCCACCCAACAAGTGGTATCCGTCGGTGCGTCCCTGATCCCGTTCCTGGAACACGATGACGCCAACCGTGCATTGATGGGTGCGAACATGCAACGTCAGGCGGTTCCAACTCTGCGCTCTGATAAGCCGCTGGTTGGTACCGGTATGGAACGTGCTGTTGCCGTTGACTCCGGTGTTACTGCAGTTGCTAAGCGTGGCGGTACTGTTCAGTACGTGGATGCTTCCCGTATCGTTATCAAAGTTAACGAAGAAGAGATGTACGCAGGCGAAGCCGGTATCGACATCTACAACCTGACCAAATACACCCGTTCTAACCAGAACACCTGTATCAACCAGATGCCTTGCGTATCTCTGGGTGAGCCGGTTGATCGTGGTGATGTGCTGGCTGATGGCCCGTCCACCGACCTCGGTGAACTGGCGCTGGGTCAGAACATGCGCGTGGCATTCATGCCATGGAACGGTTACAACTTCGAAGACTCCATCCTCGTATCCGAGCGTGTTGTTCAGGAAGACCGTTTCACTACTATCCACATTCAGGAACTGGCGTGTGTGTCCCGTGACACCAAGCTGGGGCCGGAAGAGATTACCGCTGACATCCCGAACGTGGGTGAAGCTGCGCTCTCTAAACTGGATGAATCCGGTATCGTATACATCGGTGCAGAAGTGACCGGTGGCGACATTCTGGTTGGTAAGGTAACGCCGAAAGGTGAAACCCAGCTGACCCCAGAAGAGAAGCTGCTGCGTGCGATCTTCGGTGAGAAAGCGTCTGACGTTAAAGACTCTTCTCTGCGCGTGCCGAACAGTGTATCTGGTACCGTTATCGACGTTCAGGTCTTCACCCGCGATGGCGTGGAAAAAGACAAACGTGCGCTGGAAATCGAAGAAATGCAGCTCAAACAGGCGAAGAAAGACCTGTCTGAAGAACTGCAGATCCTCGAAGCTGGCCTGTTTAGCCGTATTTACGCTGTGCTGGTTGCCGGTGGCGTTGAAGCTGAGAAGCTCGACAAACTGCCGCGCGATCGCTGGCTGGAACTCGGCCTGACCGACGAAGAGAAACAAAATCAGCTGGAACAGCTGGCTGAGCAGTATGACGAACTGAAACACGAGTTCGAGAAAAAACTCGAAGCGAAACGCCGCAAAATCACCCAAGGCGACGATCTGGCACCGGGCGTGCTGAAAATCGTCAAGGTATACCTGGCCGTTAAACGCCGTATCCAGCCTGGTGACAAAATGGCAGGTCGTCACGGTAACAAGGGTGTTATCTCTAAGATCAACCCGATCGAAGATATGCCGCACGATGCTAACGGTACGCCGGTAGATATCGTACTGAACCCGCTGGGCGTACCGTCTCGTATGAACATCGGTCAGATCCTCGAAACCCACCTGGGTATGGCTGCGAAAGGTATCGGCGATAAGATCAACGCCATGCTGAAACAGCAGCAGGAAGTCGCGAAACTGCGCGAATTCATCCAGCGTGCTTACGATCTGGGCGCCGACGTTCGTCAGAAAGTTGACCTGAACACCTTCAGCGATGAAGAAGTTCTGCGTCTGGCTGAGAACCTGCGTAAAGGTATGCCGATCGCAACGCCGGTCTTCGACGGTGCGAAAGAGTCTGAAATCAAAGAGCTGTTGCAGCTGGGTGGCCTGCCGACTTCCGGTCAGATCACACTGTTCGACGGCCGTACGGGTGAGCAGTTCGAGCGTCAGGTAACCGTTGGTTACATGTACATGCTGAAACTGAACCACCTGGTTGACGACAAAATGCATGCGCGTTCTACCGGTTCTTACAGCCTGGTTACTCAGCAGCCGCTGGGTGGTAAGGCGCAGTTCGGTGGTCAGCGCTTCGGGGAGATGGAAGTGTGGGCGCTGGAAGCATATGGCGCGGCATACACCCTGCAGGAAATGCTCACCGTTAAGTCTGATGACGTGAATGGCCGTACTAAGATGTATAAAAACATCGTAGACGGTAACCATCAGATGGAACCGGGCATGCCGGAATCCTTCAACGTACTGTTGAAAGAGATCCGTTCGCTGGGTATCAACATCGAGCTGGAAGACGAGTAACTCTCGCTCAAACAGGTCACTGGTGCTGGTGTAACAGCCAGCACCAGATTGTGCTAACTCCGACGGGAGCAAATCCGTGAAAGATTTATTAAAGTTTCTGAAAGCGCAGACTAAAACCGAAGAGTTTGATGCGATCAAAATTGCTCTGGCATCGCCAGACATGATCCGTTCATGGTCTTTCGGTGAAGTTAAAAAGCCGGAAACCATTAACTACCGTACGTTCAAACCTGAGCGTGACGGCCTTTTCTGCGCCCGTATCTTTGGGCCGGTAAAAGACTACGAGTGCCTGTGCGGTAAGTACAAGCGCCTGAAACACCGTGGTGTGATCTGTGAGAAGTGCGGCGTTGAAGTGACCCAGACTAAAGTACGCCGTGAGCGTATGGGCCACATCGAGCTGGCGTCTCCGACTGCGCACATCTGGTTCCTGAAATCTCTGCCGTCCCGTATCGGCCTGCTGCTGGATATGCCGCTGCGCGATATCGAACGTGTTCTGTACTTCGAATCCTATGTGGTTATCGAAGGCGGTATGACGAACCTGGAACGTAACCAGATTCTGACCGAAGAACAGTATCTGGACGCGCTGGAAGAGTTCGGCGACGAATTCGACGCGAAGATGGGTGCGGAAGCTATTCAGGCCCTGCTGAAAAGCATGGATCTGGAGCAAGAGTGTGAAACTCTGCGTGAAGAGCTGAACGAAACCAACTCCGAAACCAAGCGTAAAAAGCTGACCAAGCGTATCAAACTGCTGGAAG
This sequence comes from uncultured Pseudocitrobacter sp., assembly GCA_913778145.1. Taxonomy (GTDB): domain Bacteria; phylum Pseudomonadota; class Gammaproteobacteria; order Enterobacterales; family Enterobacteriaceae; genus Pseudocitrobacter. The sequence continues at coordinate 21,470 of CAJYVI010000049.1, read as the reverse complement.
CGTTCGTTCAGTCTGGTAACAAACCAGAGTGGATGATCCTGACCGTTCTGCCGGTACTGCCGCCAGATCTGCGTCCGCTGGTTCCGCTGGATGGTGGTCGTTTCGCGACGTCTGACCTGAACGATCTGTATCGTCGCGTCATTAACCGTAACAACCGTCTGAAACGTCTGCTGGATCTGGCAGCGCCGGACATCATCGTACGCAACGAAAAACGTATGCTGCAGGAAGCGGTCGACGCCCTGCTGGATAACGGTCGTCGCGGTCGTGCGATCACCGGTTCTAACAAACGTCCTCTGAAATCTTTGGCCGACATGATCAAAGGTAAACAGGGTCGTTTCCGTCAGAACCTGCTCGGTAAGCGTGTTGACTACTCCGGTCGTTCTGTAATCACCGTAGGTCCATACCTGCGTCTGCATCAGTGCGGTCTGCCGAAGAAAATGGCACTGGAACTGTTCAAACCGTTCATCTACGGCAAGCTGGAACTGCGTGGCCTCGCCACCACCATCAAAGCCGCTAAGAAAATGGTTGAGCGCGAAGAAGCTGTCGTTTGGGATATCCTGGACGAAGTTATCCGCGAACACCCGGTTATGCTGAACCGTGCACCAACACTGCACCGTTTGGGTATCCAGGCGTTTGAACCGGTTCTGATCGAAGGTAAAGCAATTCAGCTGCACCCGCTGGTTTGTGCGGCATACAACGCCGACTTCGATGGTGACCAGATGGCTGTTCACGTACCGCTGACGCTGGAAGCCCAGCTGGAAGCGCGTGCGCTGATGATGTCTACCAACAACATCCTGTCACCTGCGAACGGCGAGCCAATCATCGTTCCGTCTCAGGACGTTGTATTGGGTCTGTACTACATGACCCGTGACTGTGTTAACGCCAAAGGCGAAGGCATGGTGCTGACTGGCCCGAAAGAAGCTGAGCGTATTTATCGCGCTGGCCTGGCCTCTCTGCATGCGCGCGTTAAAGTGCGTATCACCGAATACGAAAAAGATGAAAACGGCGAGTTCGTAGCTAAAACCAGCCTGAAAGACACGACCGTTGGCCGTGCCATTCTGTGGATGATCGTACCTAAAGGTCTGCCGTTCACTATCGTGAACCAGGCTCTGGGTAAGAAAGCGATCTCCAAAATGCTGAACACCTGCTACCGTATTCTGGGCCTGAAACCGACCGTTATTTTTGCGGACCAGACGATGTACACCGGCTTTGCTTATGCAGCGCGTTCAGGTGCGTCCGTTGGTATCGATGACATGGTCATCCCGGAGAAAAAATACGAAATCATCAGCGAAGCGGAAGCGGAAGTTGCTGAGATTCAGGAACAGTTCCAGTCTGGTCTGGTGACCGCGGGCGAACGCTACAACAAAGTTATCGATATCTGGGCTGCGGCGAACGATCGTGTATCCAAAGCGATGATGGATAACCTGCAAACCGAAACCGTCATTAACCGTGACGGTCAGGAAGAGCAGCAGGTTTCCTTCAACAGCATCTACATGATGGCCGACTCCGGTGCGCGTGGTTCTGCGGCACAGATTCGTCAGCTGGCAGGTATGCGTGGTCTGATGGCGAAGCCGGATGGCTCCATCATCGAAACGCCAATCACCGCGAACTTCCGTGAAGGTCTGAACGTACTCCAGTACTTCATCTCGACCCACGGTGCTCGTAAAGGTCTGGCGGATACCGCACTGAAAACAGCGAACTCCGGTTACCTGACCCGTCGTCTGGTTGACGTGGCGCAGGATCTGGTAGTTACCGAAGACGATTGTGGCACGCTGGAAGGCATCACCATGACCCCGGTTATCGAGGGTGGTGACGTTAAAGAGCCGCTGCGCGATCGCGTTCTGGGTCGTGTAACTGCGGAAGACGTTCTGAAGCCGGGTACCGCAGACATTCTGGTTCCACGCAACACGCTGCTGCACGAGCACTGGTGTGACCTGCTGGAAGAGAACTCCGTTGACTCCGTGAAAGTACGTTCCGTCGTATCCTGTGACACCGACTTTGGTGTATGTGCGCACTGCTATGGTCGTGACCTGGCGCGTGGCCACATCATCAACAAAGGTGAAGCTATCGGCGTTATCGCGGCACAGTCCATCGGTGAACCGGGTACACAGCTGACGATGCGTACGTTCCACATCGGTGGTGCGGCATCTCGTGCGGCTGCTGAATCCAGCATCCAGGTGAAAAACAAAGGTAGCATCAAGCTCAGCAACGCGAAATCGGTTGTGAACTCCAGCGGTAAACTGGTTATCACTTCTCGTAATACCGAGCTGAAACTGATCGACGAATTCGGTCGTACCAAAGAAAGCTATAAAGTGCCTTACGGTTCTGTTATGGCGAAAGGTGATGGCGAACAGGTTGCCGGCGGCGAAACCGTTGCAAACTGGGATCCGCACACCATGCCGGTTATCACCGAAGTAAGCGGTTTTGTTCGCTTCACTGACATGATCGACGGCCAGACCATTACGCGTCAAACCGACGAACTGACCGGTCTGTCTTCTCTGGTGGTTCTGGATTCTGCTGAACGTACTACCGGTGGTAAAGATCTGCGTCCGGCACTGAAAATCGTTGATGCTCAGGGTAACGACGTTCTGATCCCTGGCACTGATATGCCTGCGCAGTACTTCCTGCCGGGTAAAGCGATTGTTCAGCTGGAAGATGGCATCCAGATCAGTTCTGGTGACACCCTGGCGCGTGTTCCGCAGGAATCTGGCGGTACCAAGGATATTACCGGTGGTCTGCCGCGCGTAGCGGACCTGTTCGAAGCACGTCGTCCGAAAGAGCCGGCAATCCTGGCTGAAATCAGCGGCATCATATCCTTCGGTAAAGAAACCAAAGGGAAACGTCGTCTGGTTATCACCCCGGTAGACGGTAGCGATCCGTACGAAGAGATGATTCCGAAATGGCGTCAGCTCAACGTGTTCGAAGGTGAACGTGTAGAACGTGGTGACGTGGTTTCCGACGGTCCGGAAGCGCCGCACGACATTCTGCGTCTGCGTGGTGTTCATGCTGTGACGCGTTACATCGTTAACGAAGTGCAGGATGTATACCGTCTGCAGGGCGTTAAGATTAACGATAAACACATTGAAGTTATCGTTCGTCAGATGCTGCGTAAAGCCACCATCGAAAATGCAGGTAGCTCCGACTTCCTGGAAGGCGAACAGGTTGAATACTCTCGCGTCAAGATTGCTAACCGCGAACTGGAAGCGAACGGTAAAGTTGCGGCGACATTCTCCCGCGACCTGCTGGGTATCACCAAAGCGTCTCTGGCAACCGAGTCCTTCATCTCTGCCGCATCGTTCCAGGAAACCACGCGTGTCCTGACCGAAGCAGCCGTTGCGGGTAAACGCGACGAACTGCGTGGCCTGAAAGAGAACGTTATCGTAGGTCGCCTGATCCCGGCGGGTACCGGTTATGCGTACCACCAGGATCGTATTCGCCGCCGTGCAGCAGGTGAAGTACCTGCCGCGCAGCAGGTGAGTGCGGAAGAAGCATCTGCCAGCCTGGCAGAACTGCTGAACGCAGGCCTGGGCGGTTCCGATAACGAGTAATCGTTAAGGTAGCGCTTAAAAAGCCAGTCGGGTTCCCGGCTGGCTTTTTTTATATCTGTCGAAAATCAATGGCGAAAAGTTCTACGCATATCAAAAAACCACATTCATAAAGTGGATATAGTCGAATTGTAATAACAATCAAATGAATAGGTTATGCACGCGGCTCAGCTACGCGGGCGGGGTTTGTTCGCCCTCAAAAAGGCTATGGAGGATATCTACAACAAAAATTAGCGCAGCACAAAATAACGGATATTAACGAACAGGATTTGGGGGATGCATGGAATTTGCTATACAACTCATTATCATCTTGATTTGTTTGTTCTACGGCGCGCGAAAAGGCGGTATTGCGCTGGGGCTTTTGGGCGGCATCGGGCTGGTTATTCTGGTCTTTGTTTTTCATCTTCAGCCGGGTAAACCACCTGTCGATGTGATGCTGGTGATTATTGCCGTGGTGGCCGCATCGGCAACGCTTCAGGCTTCCGGCGGTTTGGATGTGATGCTGCAAATAGCTGAAAAGCTGCTGCGGCGTAATCCGAAGTATGTCTCTATTGTTGCGCCATTCGTGACCTGCACGCTAACCATTCTCTGCGGTACCGGGCATGTGGTGTATACCATTTTGCCGATTATCTACGATGTGGCTATCAAAAATAATATCCGGCCTGAACGCCCCATGGCGGCGAGTTCCATCGGTGCGCAGATGGGGATTATTGCCAGCCCGGTCTCGGTTGCCGTGGTGTCATTAGTGGCCATGCTCGGTAATTTCACCTTTAACGGCAAGCATCTTGAATTCCTCGATCTCTTATCCATTACTATCCCCTCAACGCTACTTGGCATCCTGGCGATTGGTATTTTCAGTTGGTTCCGCGGAAAGGATTTAGATAAAGACGAAACGTTCCAGGAATTTATTGCCGTACCGGAAAACCGTCACTATGTGTATGGCGATACGGCGACGCTGCTGGATAAAAAACTTCCCACCAGTAACTGGGTAGCGATGTGGATCTTCCTGGCATCGATTGCGGTAGTGGCATTATTGGGCGCTTTCTCTGAACTGCGTCCAGCCTTTGATGGCAAGCCGTTGTCAATGGTGCTGGTCATCCAGATGTTTATGCTGCTCTCCGGCGCGCTGATTATCATCATTACTAAAACTAACCCTGCGTCGATTTCCAAAAATGAAGTCTTTCGTTCGGGCATGATTGCGATTGTTGCGGTGTACGGCATCGCCTGGATGGCGGAAACCATGTTCGGCGCGCACATGTCGGAAATTAAAGGTGTGTTAGGCGAAATGGTGAAGGAGTATCCGTGGGCCTATGCCATCGTTCTGCTGCTGGTCTCGAAATTCGTGAACTCTCAGGCGGCAGCGTTGGCGGCGATTGTTCCGGTCGCACTGGCGATTGGCGTAGATCCCGCCTATATCGTGGCGTCAGCGCCTGCCTGCTACGGCTACTATATTTTACCCACCTATCCCAGCGACCTGGCGGCGATTCAGTTTGACCGTTCAGGCACCACCCATATTGGCCGTTTCGTGATTAACCACAGTTTTATTCTGCCGGGTTTGATCGGCGTTGGGGTTTCGTGCGTATTCGGTTGGGTATTCGCCGGGCTGTACGGTTTTCTCTAATAAAAAAGCAGGTGCCAGAGGGCACCTGCTTTCAAGCGCTTTATTACGCGGTACGACGATAGAGTTCAATCATATCCGTCGCTAAATCCTGAATTACCATCGCGTTCATCAGGTGGTCCTGAGAGTGAACGGTAATCAGGTTAACCGGCAGTTTCCCGGTGCCTTCATCCAGACCAATCAGCTGGGTCTGAATGGTGTGTGCGTGCTTAACGTAGTCATGCGACTCCGCCATCGCTTTTTCTGAGCCTGCGAAATCGCCCTTACGCGCCAGCTGTAACGCGGTTAATGCCGCACTACGCGCAGCGCCAGCGTTAACCAGCAGCTCCATAATGGTGGTTTCTAAATCTTCCATGCCCGCTTACTCCATCAGTTTGAGCGCTTTTTCCAGAACGGCATCACCTTTCATCATGCCATAATCCATCATGTCGATAACCGCGACTTTTTTCCCCAGCGGGTCGGCCTGTGCCTGAAGTTTAGCTTGCTCATACTTGACCTGTGGGCCAAGCAGAATAATGTCGGCTTCGTTGAGATTGTCTTTGAACTCTGCGACCGGCACGGCCTTGATAGAAACCTCAATACCTTTTTTCTGAGCCGCGTCTATCATACGTTGAACCAGCATACTGGTGGACATACCTGCAGCACAGCATAAAACGATGTTCTTCATAATTCGCCCTCATGTTCCTTGGTGTCACATCTTTATCGCGGGAGAGAATGTTCAACAACTGCTTTGCGGCGATTGTGTGTAAGCCATCACAAAGAAAGGCTGAAAAAACTGAAACCGGTTACATTTTTGCTGGTGGTGTAAAAAAAGCCCGCCGTTGCGGGCTTGATTACAGAACGGTAAATCACGCAGCAGTCGTGCGCAAAATCCGGTTTTTCCCCTGCTGTTTTGCTTTATAAAGCGCTTCGTCAACGCTAACAATCAGCTGTTCCAGCGATTCCATATTCCATTCGCCCAGCCCGCCGCTGAAGGTCACAGAGAGGCCTTCCTCACGCCACGTCCGTTGCGCTACTTTCTCACGCCAGTTTTCCAACAGGGTGCGGGCAGAATCGATAAATGTGGCCGGGAAGATGACGGCGAACTCCTCACCGCCGTAGCGATAAATAGAGATTTCATGCGGTTGCAGAATTTGTAACCCTTCGCGTGCCACGTTTCGCAGTACGATGTCGCCGTTAAGATGCCCCCATGTGTCGTTAATCGACTTGAAATTATCAACGTCTACCAGCGCCAGCGCGAACGGTTGGTGATCGTTCATCAGCGCGGCGATGTCGCTGTCGAAGGCGCGGCGGTTTTTACAACCGGTCAGGGCATCGATGGTGGCCTGGCGGACGTAGGCAATTTCGCGTTCTTTATTAGTTTCAATGGCTTTGCTTAACATCGCTTCAAGTTTCGGCGCCCGGTTAACGTCGCCCGTTTTAATGGCATTGATAATGTTCATCAGCACCGTACGTGAGGCGTGGCGCAAATAGAGGGCGAAGGCGATGATGACAAAGGCGGCGACGGAGAATCCCCATGCCACAATCACCGTCTCATGATGGGCGAGGTCGGCGAGTGTACGGTCGGAGACTTTATAAATGACGAACCAGTCCGGGTTGGTAAACGAGTAATAGTAGAGCCAGGTTTTGCTCTTTCTGTCGTGGATTTCCCCTTCCGCATTGGTCATTTGGTCCATCAGCTTTTCAGGCACCATATTACTGAACAAGCGGGTGGTATCCGGGTGAAGCACCGCTTTGCCGTCACGGTTAACCACATAGAATTCCCCGCTGACCGGCGATTGCATTTGCCGCAGGGTGTAACTCATTGACGGCAAATCAAGATGAAACGCCAGCGTGCCCTTTAACTTTCCATCGGGGGAGACAACAGGCTTCGCCATGGTGATGGTGGTTTCGCGGGTAAAGTAGTCCGTATATGGCTGCGTATAGCGGGAAAATAACCCTGAATCACCCTGCGCCCGGAACCAGGGACGTGTTGTCGCATCGAACTCCCCGCTACCGGATGTCGCCATGACCTGCGGGACGCGCAAATAATTTCCATGAGGATCAGCGACAGAGATAGATGTTACCGTTGGCATCAGCGCCAGCAGGTGCATCATCAGCTCGGTGCCTTTCTCTGGATCGCGATTAACGACGTTATCCAGCTGTTCATTGTTCGATAAAAAGGTCGTCGCGCGACTCAAAATATAATCATCTTCGCGCAGGATCGATTCCATGTAATTCACCGCCATGTTGTGGGTGAAGTTACGATTGATATGGTGGTAATCCTCAATGATATCTTTACGCTGGTTGAGCATCACCAGGGTGGCAATGACCAGGAAGCTCAAAAGTATACCGGCGAAACTGATGATGATCGGCGTGGTAAACGACAGTTTCCTGCTATGAGTACTCATAACGTTTTCTTCGTTCCAGAAGGTGGATGGCAAAAGTATAAGGGGCCAGGAGGTGTAGTGCGGTGATATATAAATTTATGCTTTCCTTATTGTTTATAGGGTAATCAAATAAGAGATGCAAAAATAGTTGCCGATTATCTTAAAAGCGAGGCGGAGGCAGGGCGGAAGAGGAAGGAAGAGCCGCCCTGGTCAACATCCTGCTGACGAGGGCTAGCGTATTCCGCCACGTGTTTTTCAACAACGCGCAATGTGATGCGCTGCGAGTCTCTTCGCAGAGAAAATCATGCGCTTACATCGCTCTCTTCAGGGTTGCGAGGCGCGTCCCAGCCAGCCATCCCAGTCTTTCCATACCGGCTGTAATCCACGCTCGCGCAGGGCATCCGCCACCGCTTCCGGCCTGCGGGCATCGTGTGGAGAAAATTGCTCCAGTTCAGGATGATCGTCAGCATAACCGCCGGGCTGCGTTTTGGAAAAAGCGCTCACGTTGTTGATGGCCAGCGGGATCACGTTGTCGCGGAACCACGGCGATTCACGGGTGGAGAGCGATAGCTCAATTTCCGGTGAGAAAAGGCGAAACGCGCAAATCACCTGTACCAGCTGCTTTTCATCCATCAGGGACGCGGGTTCTACGCCGCCCGCACACGGACGAAGGCGCGGGAAGGAGACAGAGTAGCGGCTTTGCCAGTAATGGTGCTGAAGCCACAACAAATGCTCGGCCACCATAAAGCAATCTACCCGCCAGCTGTCCGACAGACCAATTAGCGCGCCGAGGCCGATTTTATCAATTCCCGCCTGGCCCAGTCGGTCCGGCGTATCCAGCCGCCAGAAGAAATCCTGCTTTTTGCCTTTCAGATGATGATGGGCGTACTGCGTCTCGTGGTAGGTCTCCTGATACACCATCACGCCATCCAGCCCCAGCGTTTTCAGTTCCGCGTACTCGTCGGTAGAGAGCGGCTGCACTTCCATTTGTAGCGATGAAAACTGGCTGCGGATGGCGGGAAGGTGGCGGCGAAAATAGTCCATCCCGACTTTACTCTGATGCTCGCCGGTCACCAGCAGCAGATGCTCGAAATTCATGGCGCGGATGGCGGCGCATTCGCGGGCGATTTCGGTCTCATCCAGTGTCTTGCGCTTGATACGGTTGCTCATGGAGAAACCACAGTAGGTGCAGTCATTAGCGCACAAATTCGAGAGATACAGCGGCACATAAAAACTGACGGTGTTGCCGAAGCGCTGGCGGGTGAGCTGCTGCGCGCGCTGCGCCAGCGGTTCAAGATAATCGGCGGCGGCGGGAGAGAGCAGCGCCATCATATCGTCGCGTGTCAGATGACGAGCGGCCAGCGCGCGTTCAACGTCGGCAGCGGTTTTACTGCTGATTTTCAGGCGCAGATCGTCCCAGTTGAGTTCGCGCCAGCGATCGCTAAAGGCGTTCATGCACTGGCCTCCAGAAAACCGGTTAACGGGCTGGTGGCGACGGCGTGCGTGCGGCGTGCGCCCGGTACTGCCTGGCGTGCGAGAATACCGGCATCGACCGCCATACGAAACGCGTGCGCCATCATCACCGGATCGTCGGCGACGGCAATGGCGGTATTTACCAGCACCGCGTCGGCACCCATCTCCAGCGCCTGCGCGGCGTGGCTTGGCACGCCAATTCCCGCATCGACCACCACCGGAACATTTGCCTGCGCGATGATAATCTCTAACATCGCGCGGGTTTCCAGCCCCTGGTTCGAACCGATCGGCGCACCCAGCGGCATCACGGCGGCGCATCCCGCTTCTTCAAGACGCTTGCACAGTACCGGATCTGCGCCACAGTACGGCAGCACCACAAAACCGTCTTTCACCAGCAGTTCAGCGGCTTTCAGGGTTTCGATAGGATCGGGCAACAGCCAGCGTGCGTCAGGGTGAATTTCCAGCTTCAGCCAGTTTGTGCCCAGCGCTTCGCGGGCTAACTGCGCGGCGAATACCGCTTCTTCTGCCGTTTTCGCGCCGGAGGTATTCGGCAGCAGCGTGACGCCCGCTTCGCGCAGCGGTTCCAGAATGGCATCGTTATTCTGGCGTAAATCGACGCGCTTCATCGCCAGCGTGACAAGCTGGCTGCCCGATGCGCGAATGGCATCGACCATCACTTTTGATGATGCAAATTTTCCGGTACCCGTAAACAAATGAGAATCAAAGATTTTATCGGCAATGCGTAACATGTCAGCCCCCGGCTATAACCTGAAAAAGCAGGATCCGATCGCCGTCCTGCACAATGTGATGTTCCCAACGCTCGCGCGGCAGGATTTGCTGATTGAGCGCCAGCGCGACGCCCGGCTTTAACTGTTCCAGTTGGGTGAGCAGGGCGCTGACGGAGAGCCCCTCCGCGCACTGTATGGGTTCGTCATTAAACTGAATCTGCATGACGCCCTCCACAAACCGGGCAGCCCGCTGCGCGATGCAGCGCCAGGTTTCGCCACTGGTGTGCCCGTGCGTCAAACAGACGCAAGGTATTGCTGGTGGGCATCCCGCTTAACAGCTTGATGGCTTCCAGCGCCTGCAATGTACCCATGACGCCCACGACCGGGCCGACCACGCCTGCCGTGCGGCAGTTGCGTTCCGGTTCAGCGTCATCAGGCCACAGACAGCGGTAACAGCCTTGCGTCCACGGCGGCGTCAGTAGCATCATCTGCCCGCCGAATCCCACCGCGCTGGCGGTGATGAGCGGCGTGTTCAGCGCCACGCAAGCGGCGTTAATCGCCTGGCGGGTCGCCATGTTATCGGTGCAATCGAGCACGAGATCCGCGTCTTGCACCGCCTGCTTTAGCGCATCGCCCGCCAGCCGCTGGGTGATGGTTGTGAGAGTAATATCCGGGTTTAATGCCGCCAGTCGCGCGCGCGTTGCCTCTGCTTTTGGGCGAGCGATGTCGGGCGTGGTAAAGGCAATCTGACGATGCAGATTGCTCAGATGCACCTCGTCATCGTCGGCGAGCACCAGCGTGCCGACGCCTGCCCCAGCCAGATACAGCGCCGCAGGCGCGCCTAAGCCGCCGAGTCCGACGATAAGCACCCGGCTGGCGAGCAGTTTTTGCTGGCCCTCCACGGCGATATCCTCCAGTAACATCTGGCGGCTGTAGCGCATAAAATCGCGATCATTCATCGCCCACTCCCGCCAGCGCCAGCAGTTTCGCGGTGGCATCGCGCCAGTCTGCGGCCTGCGTAATCGCGCTCACGACGGCGATGCTGCCAACGCCGGTCGCCAGCACGGCCGGAGCGCGTTCAAGGCTAATGCCGCCAATGGCGACGGTGGGGTAATCGTCCAGGCGTTTAATATGCGCGGCCACCACATCGGCCTCCACCTCGTCGTCGTGCTTGTCCTTGATACGTAACTGAATTGTGCGTACGCCCGCGTCCAGCAAACGCGCGATCCACTCCACGCTATCAACAACCGGGTAGAGTCCTAAGCGGAAAGGAACCGGGGGAAAATGAGGCTGGTACATTATAAATTCTCCTGAGGGATATAGAGTTCGCCACCCCGGGCGCGGAACTGACCGGACATCTCGTTCATCCCGGTCTCTGCGGCCTGTTTCGCCGCGTAATCGCGCACTTCCTGGGTGATTTTCATTGAGCAGAATTTAGGCCCGCACATCGAGCAGAAATGGGCAACTTTGCCCGATTCCTGCGGCAGCGTTTCATCGTGATACGCGCGGGCGGTGAAGGGGGCGAGCGCCAGGTTAAACTGATCTTCCCAGCGGAATTCGAAACGCGCTTTCGACATGGCGTTATCGCGAATCTGCGCGCCGGGGTGACCTTTCGCCAGGTCTGCCGCGTGGGCGGCAATTTTGTAGGTGATAAGACCTTGCTTCACATCGTCTTTGTTCGGCAGGCCGAGGTGCTCTTTGGGTGTGACATAGCAGAGCATCGCGCAGCCGAACCAGCCAATCATCGCCGCGCCAATCCCGGAGGTGAAATGGTCGTAGCCTGGGGCAATATCGGTAGTGAGCGGCCCCAGCGTGTAAAACGGCGCTTCGTGGCAGTGCTCCAGCTCTTCAGTCATATTGCGGCGGATCATCTGCATCGGCACATGGCCGGGCCCTTCAATCATCACCTGCACGTCATACTCCCAGGCGATTTTGGTCAGCTCGCCCAACGTGTGCAGTTCGGCAAACTGGGCTTCATCGTTGGCATCCTGAATCGAGCCGGGGCGCAGGCCGTCGCCCAGCGACAGCGACACATCATAGGCGGCGCAGATTTCACAAATTTCACGGAAGTGCTGATAGAGGAAGTTTTCCTGATGATGCGAGAGGCACCATTTCGCCATGATTGAGCCACCGCGCGATACAATACCGGTCAGGCGTTTAGCGGTCATCGGCACATAGCGCAGCAGCACGCCCGCGTGGATGGTGAAGTAGTCGACACCTTGCTCGGCCTGTTCCAGCAACGTATCGCGGAACGCTTCCCAGCTCAGATCCTCGGCGATCCCATTGACCTTCTCCAGCGCCTGGTAGATCGGCACGGTGCCGATCGGTACCGGGCTGTTACGCAGGATCCACTCGCGGGTTTCGTGGATGTAGCGGCCCGTGGAGAGGTCCATCACCGTGTCGGCGCCCCAGCGCGTTGCCCACACCAGTTTTTCCACTTCTTCTTCAATGGAGGAGCTCACTGCGGAGTTGCCAATATTGGCGTTCACCTTCACCAGAAAGTTACGCCCGATGATCATCGGTTCCGATTCCGGATGATTTATATTGGCCGGGATAATCGCCCGGCCTGCCGCCACTTCGGCACGGACAAACTCAGGCGTGATGTTTTGTGGTAACAACGTGTCGAAGCTTTGCCCCGGATGCTGCTGGCGTAATCCTTCGCTGCGAATACGCTCGCGCCCCATGTTTTCGCGCAGGGCGATAAATTCCATTTCCGGGGTGATGGTTCCCTGTCGCGCATAGTGCAGCTGGGTGACGCGCTTACCGGGTAACGCACGTTTTGGCGTCAGCAGGCCGTTGAAGCGCAGTTCGTCGAGAAATTCGTCCGCCAGGCGGGCTTGAGTATAGGCGGAGCTGCGGGCCGTTAAGATTTCGCTATCGGCGCGCGCGTCAATCCACGGCTGGCGCAGTTTTGCCAGGCCCTTGCGGATATCAATCTTTTCAGCCGGATCGCCGTACGGGCCGGAGGTATCATACACCGGAATCGCTTCGTTCTCTTCGTACTGCGGATTGTCCTCGCTGCCGCCAGTGAGCGTGGGGCTAAGCTGAATTTCGCGCATGGGCACGCGTACGCCAGGCTGTGTGCCGGCGAGATAAATACGGCGCGAGTTGGGAAAGGCAGTGCCTTCCAGGGTATGAATAAAGCGTTGAGCCTGTTCGCGCTGTTCGCGGCGAGTCAGTTTTGTTGTAGACATAGCGCATACCAAATAAAAAAGGATATGGCTTGTCAGACGACGGATGGAGTAATGGATGCACAGCGCCCGTGAAGGCAGAGGCATAAAGCTGAATTACTCTTGTTCCCTTCGCAGGTATTAGCCTGATCAGGTTCCGCGGATCCCGAATTAACGGTCTCAGCCTGTGCTTTCACACGTGGCACTCCGACAAGATGTAGCCCCATAAATGGGACGATGAATGTAAACTACGCGTTAATGCGTAAAATCTCAAGCGGGACGTTTGATCCCGGCATTTTCATGCATGGCATCCAGCACGAGCATAATAAGCTTATCTTCGAGCACAAAACGTGCCTCCAGCGCTTCGCCGATATCCGACAATGCTTGTTGAAATTCAAAGCAATTATCGTGATCGATGGCCGTCTCCAGACTGGAATCGTAGGCCTCCATAATCAACTGGGTGTTGGCTTCCAGTTTGGGCCAGATTTTGGTGGCGGTTAAAAGCGCGGCGTCACCTTCCAATTTATGGAGAATGCGTTCATAAATACTGAAGTGGCAGGAGGAGAGGTAGTCCACCAGTCGCTGACAAAAATCATCCAGTGCTTTTTCATTCAGCCGTATAAACGATTCTTTGCCAGGCTTAATACCAATCAGGTTGGAATATGCGATAAGCAATTGCTTGCGAATGTTGAGCCAGCGGTCGACCAGTTTGTTACTGCCTCCAACATGCTCCGTCAGGCTTTCGAGCTGGTTTAACATGTGATTGACTCCGCACAAGTGGATTTAAAGACTGCGCACTAAGATGTAACGATAATGTAAACAACATGCCAGTGAAGCAAAGGTAGTGCAATAGATATGGATCGTATAATTGAAAAATTAGACATCGGCTGGTGGGTCGTCAGCCATGAACAGAAATTATGGCTGCCGGGCGGAGAATTACCCTGGGGCGAAGCGGGAAATTTCGATCTTGCGGGGCAACGCGCGCTGCTGATAGGGGAATGGCAGGGATCCCCGGTGTGGCTGATTCAGCAACAGCGCCGCCATGATATGGGCTCGCTACGGCAAATTCTCGATCAGGATGTGGGGCTGTTTCAACTCGCCGGGCGTGGCGTGCAGCTGGCGGAGTTCTACCGCTCGCATAAATTCTGCGGTTATTGCGGGCACACCATGCATCCCAGCAAAACCGAATGGGCGATGCTGTGCGACCACTGCCGTCAACGCTATTACCCGCAAATCGCGCCCTGCATCATCGTCGCCATACGCCGCGATGACACTATCCTGCTGGCGCAGCATACGCGTCATCGCAACGGCGTTCATACGGTACTGGCCGGGTTCGTTGAAGTGGGCGAAACGCTAGAGCAGGCCGTTGCGCGCGAAGTGATGGAAGAGAGCAGTATCAAAATCAAAAACCTGCGCTATGTCACCTCTCAACCGTGGCCGTTCCCGCAATCGCTGATGACCGCGTTTATGGCCGAGTATGACAGCGGTGATATCGTGATTGACCCCACAGAGCTACTAGAAGCCAACTGGTATCGCTACGACGATTTACCGTTACTGCCGCCGCCGGGAACCGTCGCACGTCGACTCATTGAAGATACTGTCGCACTCTGCCGGGCAGAGTATGAGTGACACTCATGTTACACTGGCGTGAAAGAGCTCAAGGAATGGAAAAATGACCGAACTGAAAAACGATCGTTACCTGCGTGCGCTGCTGCGTCAGCCTGTAGATGTCACCCCTGTCTGGATGATGCGCCAGGCGGGCCGCTATTTACCGGAATATAAAGCGACCCGCGCCCAGGCCGGGGATTTTATGTCCCTGTGCAAAAACGCCGAGCTGGCATGCGAAGTGACGCTTCAGCCGCTGCGCCGTTATCCGCTGGATGCGGCCATTCTGTTCTCCGATATTCTGACCATACCGGATGCAATGGGCCTCGGGCTCTATTTTGAAGCGGGTGAAGGCCCACGCTTCACCTCGCCGATTTCCTGCAAAGCCGATGTTGATAAGCTGCCAATTCCGGATCCGGAAGGTGAATTGGGTTATGTGATGAACGCAGTGCGCACGATCCGCCGTGAACTGAAAGGCGAAGTGCCGCTGATTGGTTTCTCCGGCAGCCCGTGGACGCTGGCGACCTACATGGTCGAAGGCGGCAGCAGCAAAGCGTTCACCGTTATCAAAAAGATGATGTATGCCGAGCCGCAAACGCTGCATCTGCTGCTCGATAAGCTGGCGAAAAGCGTCACGCTCTATCTGAATGCGCAGATTAAAGCCGGTGCGCAGTCGGTGATGATTTTCGACACCTGGGGCGGCGTGCTCACCGGGCGTGATTATCAGCAGTTCTCGCTGTATTACATGCACAAAATTGTCGATGGCCTACTGCGTGAAAACGACGGTCGCCGCGTGCCGGTGACGCTGTTCACCAAAGGCGGCGGGCAGTGGCTGGAAGCGATGGCGGAAACCGGCTGCGATGCACTGGGTCTCGACTGGACGACCGACATCGCCGATGCGCGTCGCCGCGTGGGCCACAAAGTGGCGCTACAGGGCAATATGGATCCGTCCATGCTCTACGCGCAGCCTGCGCGCATCGAGGAAGAAGTCGCCACCATTCTGGCGGGCTTCGGCAAGGGCGAAGGCCACGTCTTCAACCTCGGTCACGGCATTCATCAGGATGTGCCGCCGGAACACGCCGGCGCGTTTGTCGAGGCGGTACATCGCCTCTCTGTGCCTTATCATCAGTAAGGAGTGATTATGGATCTCGCGTCACTACGCGCTCAACAAATCGAACTCGCTGCTTCGGTGATCCGTGACGATCGCCTGGATAAGGATCCACCGGATCTGATCGCCGGTGCTGACGTGGGTTTTGAGCAGGGTGGTGAAGTGACGCGCGCGGCGATGGTGCTGTTGAAGTATCCATCGCTTGAGCTAGTGGAGTATCAGGTGGCACGCATTGCGACCACCATGCCCTACATTCCCGGCTTCCTGTCATTTCGTGAATACCCGGCGCTGCTGGCGGTGTGGGAAAAGCTGTCGCAAAAACCGGATTTAGTATTTGTCGATGGCCACGGTATCTCGCATCCCCGTCGTCTGGGCGTTGCCAGCCATTTTGGCTTGCTGGTGGACGTGCCGACGATTGGCGTGGCGAAAAAGCGCCTCTGCGGCACGTTTGAGCCGCTCGACAGCGAACCCGGCGCGTTATCACCGCTGATGGATAAAGACGAGCAGCTGGCGTGGGTGTGGCGCAGTAAAGCGCGCTGCAACCCGCTGTTTATCGCCACGGGGCACCGCGTGAGCACTGACAGCGCGCTTGCATGGGTGCAACGCTGTATGAAAGGCTACCGTCTGCCGGAACCCACGCGCTGGGCGGATGCCGTTGCTTCTGAACGCGCTGCCTTTATGCGCCTTACAGCAAAATAACCACAATTCAGGTAAACTGCGGCTAATTTCCGCATTTGAGAACTCATCATGTTACAAAACCCGATTCACCTGCGTCTGGAGAAGCTGGAAAGCTGGCAGCACGTCACCTTTATGGCTTGTCTGTGCGAGCGTATGTACCCGAACTACGCCATGTTCTGTAAAGAGTCTGCGTTTGGCGACCCGCACGTTTATCGTCGTATTCTGGATCTCATCTGGGAAACGCTGACGGTAAAAGATGCCAAAGTGAATTTCGACAGCCAGCTCGAAAAGCTGGAAGAAGCGATCCCGGCGGCGGACGATTTCGACATGTACGGCGTTTACCCGGCAATTGATGCCTGCGTCGCATTAAGCGAACTGGTGCATTCTCGTTTGAGCGGTGAAACCCTGGAACACGCCATCGAAGTCAGTAAGAGTTCGATAACTACGGTTGCGATGCTGGAGATGACTCAGGCTGGTCGCGAAATGACCGATGAAGAGCTCAAAGAGAACCCGGCGGTGGAACAGGAATGGGACATTCAGTGGGAAATTTTCCGAGTTTTAGCCGACAGTGAAGAACGGGACGTTGAACTGATAAAAGGCCTGCGCGCAGACCTCAAAGAGGCTGGCGAGAGCAATATCGGTATAAATTTTAAGCAATGAGACAACAAAACGTGATTTACAGCCTGAATTGTCGTGCCTGAAGGCTTCCCTTCCGCCCCCCGTCTGGTCTACATTTGGGGGGCGAAAAAAAGTGGCTATCGGTGCGTGTATGCAGGAGAGTGCTTTTCTGGCATTTTCGTCGCACTCGATGCTTAGCAAGCGATAAACACATTGTAAGGATAACTTATGAACAAGACTCAACTGATTGATGTAATTGCAGACAAAGCAGAACTGTCCAAAACCCAGGCTAAAGCTGCTCTGGAATCCACTCTGGCTGCTATTACTGAGTCTCTGAAAGAAGGCGATGCTGTACAACTGGTTGGTTTCGGTACCTTCAAAGTGAACCACCGCGCTGAGCGTACTGGCCGCAACCCGCAGACCGGTAAAGAAATCAAAATCGCCGCAGCTAACGTGCCGGCATTTGTTTCTGGCAAAGCACTGAAAGACGCAGTTAAGTAAGACCGCGTGGCAGTGAACAGTTTTAGCGAAGGGGTGGTCTCACCCCTTTTGTCTGTCTGGCGCTCTGTTGCGGCGTTGGGTGGCGTACTGTTGTTGTCTGCCTGTAGTCATAACTGCGCATTGCCGCCATTTACCGCCAGCGGCTATGCCGACGACCAGGGGGCTGTACGCATCTGGCGTAAAGACTCCGGCGGAGAAACCCATCTTCTGGCTGTTTCCAGCCCGTGGCACAATGGGGCCACTACAACCAGCGAATACCGCTGGCAGGGCGATCAGCTCTCGCTGATTGAACTGAATATCTACAGCAAACCTTCCGAACACATTCGTGCCCGTTTTGACAGCCGCGGTGAATTGAGCTTTATGCAGCGAGAAGTCGACGGACAGAAACAGCAGCTCTCCAGCGACCAGGTGGCGCTTTATCGCTATCGCGCTGAGCAAATCCATCAGACCAGCGACGCATTGCGTCAGGGGCGCGTGGTGCTGCGTCAGGGGCGTTGGCATGCGGATCATAGCGTAACGACCTGCGAAGGCGAGGTGGTGAAGCCTGACCTCGATAGCCGCGCGCTGGCGCATGTCGAAAACCGTCAGCGTCGTTCATCGGTAGAGGTGAGCATTGCCTGGCTGGAGTCGTCTGAAGGGACACAACTGCTGCTGGTGGCTAACCAGGACTACTGTACCTGGCAGCCAACAGAAAAGAATTTTTAAGCCTTTCACTTAAAGGCTGCGACTCGGCCCGGTGTGCCACCGGGCGTGTTGAATCGTTAGTTACTCGCCTCGCTCGCGTGCAATCGCTCGATAACCAATATCGGAACGGCTAAAGCTACCGTCCCAGTGAATATCGTTTAACAGCGTGTAAGCACGTTTCTGGGCTTCCTCAACGGTCTGACCCAGAGCCGTCACGCACAGTACGCGGCCACCCGTAGTCAGCACCAGCTCATCGTCAGAGAGTTTGGTACCCGCGTGGAACACTTTGCCGCCTGCCACTTCTTCCAGCGGCAGACCGTGAATCACATCACCCGTGCGGTAATCGCCCGGATACCCGCCCGCAGCCATCACCACTCCGAGAGAAGCACGTTCATCCCACTCGGATGTTTTCTCGTCCAGCTTGCCTTCACAGGCTGCCAGGCAGAGTTCAACCAGATCGGACTTCATGCGCAGCATAATCGGCTGGGTTTCCGGATCGCCAAAGCGGCAGTTAAATTCGATAACCTTCGGATTGCCCTGTTTGTCGATCATCAGGCCCGCGTAGAGAAAACCGGTGTAGGTGTTGCCTTCCGCTGCCATACCTTTCACGGTTGGCCAGATGATACGTTCCATGGTGCGCTGATGAACCTCATCGGTCACCACTGGCGCAGGGGAGTAAGCGCCCATCCCGCCGGTGTTCGGCCCGGTATCTTTATCACCTACGCGTTTGTGGTCCTGACTGGTGGCCATTGGCAGCACATGCTCGCCGTCCACCATTACGATAAAGCTCGCTTCTTCGCCGTCGAGGAACTCTTCGATAACAATGCGATGGCCCGCGTCGCCAAACGCGTTGCCCGCCAGCATATCGTGAACAGCCGCTTCGGCTTCTTCCAGCGTCATCGCCACGATAACGCCTTTCCCGGCAGCCAGACCGTCAGCTTTAATGACGATTGGGGCGCCTTTCTCACGCAGATACGCCAGCGCAGGTTCTACCTCGGTGAAGTTCTGGTATTCCGCCGTAGGAATGTTATGACGGGCCAGGAAATCCTTGGTAAACGCTTTCGAGCCTTCCAGCTGCGCGGCACCTGCGGTTGGGCCGAAGATTTTCAGCCCGGCGGCGCGGAAGGTATCCACCACGCCTTTCACCAGCGGCGCTTCCGGGCCGACGATGGTCAGATCAATCTTTTCGTTTTGCGCGAAATCCAGCAGCGCCGGGATATCTGTCACGCCGATAGCGACGTTTTGCAGCGTGGGTTCCAGCGCAGTGCCTGCGTTACCCGGAGCAACAAAAACAGTGTCAACCAGCGGCGACTGGGCCGCTTTCCAGGCCAGCGCGTGCTCGCGCCCGCCGTTACCAATCACTAATACTTTCATCTGTCGCTCCATTAATGGCGGAAGTGGCGCATGTCGGTGAAGAGCATCGCAATACCGTGCTCGTCGGCGGCGGCAATCACTTCGTCATCACGGATAGAACCGCCAGGCTGGATTACGCAGGTCACGCCCGCAGCGGCGGCGGCATCAATACCGTCGCGGAACGGGAAGAACGCGTCAGAAGCCATCGAGGAACCTTTCACTTCCAGGCCTTCATCGGCCGCTTTAATACCGGCGATTTTTGCGGAGTACACGCGGCTCATCTGGCCCGCGCCAATGCCGATAGTCATATTGTTTTTGGCATAGACGATAGCGTTGGATTTCACAAACTTCGCCACCTTCCAGCAGAACAGCGCATCACGCAGTTCCTGTTCGCTCGGCTGGCGTTTGGTCACCACGCGCAGTTCTTCCGCACCGACCATCCCCAGGTCACGATCCTGAACCAGCAGACCGCCGTTCACGCGTTTGAAATCGAGGCCCGGAACACGCTCGCCCCACTGACCGCAGGTCAGAACGCGTACGTTCTGTTTGGCGGCGGTGATTTTCAGGGCTTCTTCGCTGGCGGACGGCGCAATAATCACTTCAACAAACTGACGAGAAATAATGGCCTGTGCGGTTTCCGCATCCAGCTCGCGGTTAAAGGCGATAATGCCGCCGAATGCGGAGGTTGGGTCGGTTTTGTACGCGCGATCGTAAGCATCAAGAATGGAATTGCCGATAGCCACGCCGCAAGGGTTGGCGTGCTTCACAATCACACATGCCGGCTCGGCGAACTCTTTCACGCACTCCAGCGCCGCATCGGTATCGGCGATGTTGTTATAAGAGAGGGCCTTACCCTGAACCTGGGTTGCGGTGGCAACGGAGGCTTCTTTCACATTCTCTTCTATATAGAAGGCAGCCTGCTGGTGGCTGTTCTCGCCGTAGCGCATATCCTGCTTCTTAATGAAGTTCAGGTTCAGCGTGCGCGGGAAACGGCCAGCGGCTTCTTTGCTTTCACCGTGGTAAGCCGGAACCATGCTGCCGAAGTAGTTGGCAATCATGCCGTCGTAGGCTGCGGTGTGTTCGAAGGCTTTGATGGCAAGGTCAAAGCGAGTTTCCAGAGTCAGGGAGCCTTCATTGGCATCTATCTCGTTAATAATGGCGGCGTAGTCGCTGCTCTTCACCACGATGGCGACATCTTTATGGTTCTTGGCGGCGGAGCGCACCATGGTTGGGCCGCCGATATCGATGTTTTCAACCGCATCTTCCAGCGAGCAGCCTTCACGGGCAACGGTCTGGGCGAACGGATAGAGGTTAACAACCACCATATCGATAGGCTGGATCTGATGTTCTTCCATAATGGCATCGTCCTGGCCGCGACGGCCCAGAATGCCACCATGTACTTTCGGATGCAGGGTCTTCACGCGTCCATCCATCATCTCCGGGAAACCGGTGTAATCGGAAACTTCGGTTACCGGCAGACCTTTTTCTGCTAACAGACGGGCAGTGCCCCCTGTAGACAGCAGCTCCACACCGCGTGCGGAAAGTGCCTGGGCGAATTCGACGATACCGGCTTTGTCAGAAACACTGAGCAGAGCGCGGCGGACTGGACGACGTTGTTGCATGGTAAATCCCCTGGATTTGACTATTACAGAGAGCGTTAGCTGAATTTTTCGCGAAAAACTCAGCTAACGCCCCTTACGGGGCATCCTTGTTTTGCGCTGGCATTGTAACGAAAACGTTTGCGCAACGCTCGCGAATTTTTCTTTTTCATTTAGTCTGTCCGGATTAGTCCATCGTAATACCCTTTATAGAGAGAAGAGATCCGCTGAGTTGTGGATAACTCTGTGGTTAAGAGGGTATAAGGCGGGGTTTTGCTGTGGAATACAGCAGTCAGTGAAATTAGTGCAAATTAGGGGTTGCAGGCTCGGCGTAACTCCCTATAATGCGCTCCCACTGACACGGCAGATGTGAATTACTTCACACAAACAGCCGCTTCAGTTGAAGAGAAAAATCCTGAAAT
>CAJYVI010000048.1 GCA_913778145.1 uncultured Pseudocitrobacter sp. | reverse complement strand
CCTGGCGGCACTAGCGCGGTGGTCCCACCTGACCCCATGCCGAACTCAGAAGTGAAACGCCGTAGCGCCGATGGTAGTGTGGGGTCTCCCCATGCGAGAGTAGGGAACTGCCAGGCATCAAATTAAGCAGTACGACTGATAAAAATCAGTCATAGTGACAAAGAAATTCGGTGGAGCGGTAGTTCAGTCGGTTAGAATACCTGCCTGTCACGCAGGGGGTCGCGGGTTCGAGTCCCGTCCGTTCCGCCACTTATTAAGAAGCCCTGAGTTAACGCTCAGGGCTTTTTTTCGTCTTTAATCCAATTGTTGCGTTTTTGGCAAAAATCCTCTGCATTTTTCACTCTTTTTCTCCCCCATCCGCATCGCCATAATCCTCTTTATTATCAAAACAAAGGATTTAAGAGGAACACTATGTCTATCCCTGCATTTGGTCTTGGTACTTTCCGTCTGAAAGATGACGTCGTTATTGCTTCGGTAAAAACCGCGCTGGAGCTGGGCTATCGTGCCGTTGACACCGCTCAAATCTACGATAACGAAGCCGCAGTAGGACAGGCGCTTGCTGAAAGCAACGTACCGCGTGATGAGCTCTACATCACGACTAAAATCTGGACTGAAAATCTGAGCAAAGAAAAGCTGATCCCAAGCCTCAAGGAGAGCCTTAAAAAGCTGCGCACCGATTATGTCGATTTAACGCTGGTTCACTGGCCATCGCCAAACGATGCCGTCTCCGTCGAAGAGTTCATGCACGCGCTGCTGGAAGCGAAAAAACAGGGCCTGACGCGTGAAATTGGCATCTCTAATTTCACTATCCCATTGATGGAGCAGGCGATAAGCGCGGTTGGCGCAGAGAATATCGCGACCAATCAGATTGAGCTTTCCCCGTATCTGCAAAACCGGAAAGTGGTGGACTGGGCGAGTGAGCACGGCATCCACATCACCTCTTATATGACGCTGGCTTATGGCAAGGCGCTGAAAGATGAAACCATTGTGCGTATTGCCAAAAAACACAATGCCACGCCAGCACAGGTGATTCTGGCATGGGCGATGGGGGAAGGTTACTCGGTGATTCCTTCTTCTACTAAACGTGAAAACCTGGCAAGTAACCTGCTGGCGTTGGAATTGCAACTGGATGCCGAAGACAAAAAAGCGATCGCCGCACTGGATTGCAACGATCGCCTGGTAAGCCCGGAAGGTCTGGCACCGAACTGGGATTAACTTTCCGGCGTGCGGGTGGCAAAGCTGCCCGCATGTTCACTCAGGAAATCAATGAATGCCCGGATGCGTGGGCTTACTGCTTTATCACTGTAATACACCGCACTAAACGGCATCTCAACCGGTACCCGATGCTCGGCGAGCAGCTCCACGAATTCTCCCCGTTCCAGTTCTCGGGTAATCATATAATCCGATAGACACGCAATCCCATTCCCACTCAGGCAGAGCTGCTTAATGGTTTCTCCGCTATTGGAGGAAAGCCCGCTGGTAATTTCATGCAGTTGGCCATCGCAGCAGGATACCGGCCAGGTATTCAACGTCGCCGGTTCGGTAAAACCTAAGCATAAATGCTCTTTAAGATCGGCAACGGTTTCAGGTTTACCATGACGCGCGATGTAATCCGGCGAAGCGACTATTTTGCGATAGCTGGTAAAGAGCGGTCTGGCACGCAGGCTGGAATCACTTAATGCACCCGCGCGAATGGCCACATCGACCTTTCTCTCAATCAGGTTAATAAATGTCTCCGATGAGACCAAAGAAAGCGTAATTTCCGGATACCGTTCGCGAAAGGGCTTAACCAGCGGCATCAGAAAATTGAGCGTCACGGGCGTCGCGGCGTCGACTCGCAACAGCCCGCGCGGTATACGGCGCGTCTCCATCACTTCGTCTTCGGCTGCGGCCATCTCCTGAAGAATTACCTGCACGCGGCGGAAATAACGCTCGCCTTCTTCCGTCAGGCTCAGCTGGCGAGTGGTTCGGTTGAGCAGACCTACGCCTAGCTTAGACTCCAGTTTCTTTACGGAACGGCTGACCGCCGAATTCGCCTGGCCAAGCTGCTCCGCCGCACGGCTGAAGCTGCCGCTCTCGACGACGGCCACGAAAATGGCAATTTCTTCTGAGGTTGCTTTCATTGTTGCACCTAATGCAAAATTCAATTGATATTTTGGTGGTTTTTGTTATTAAAACATCCCGGCATACTTCGTGTCATCTTAATACTGAATGATGTGGAGTTAATTATGCCGCTGGCGTTGCTTGCGTTGACTATCAGTGCCTTTGCGATAGGCACAACGGAATTTGTGATTGTTGGACTGGTGCCAACCATTGCTGACCAGTTATACATCTCCCTGCCATCCGCCGGGCTGCTGGTTTCTATCTATGCATTAGGCGTCGCCATTGGTGCGCCGGTTCTGACCGCGCTGACCGGTAAACTGCCGCGCAAACAGTTGCTGCTGGGGCTGATGGTGCTGTTTACGCTGGGTAACCTGCTGGCCTGGCAGGCTCCGGGCTATGCCACGCTAGTGTTGGCTCGCCTGATGACGGGCCTGGCGCATGGCGTATTCTTTTCAATCGGTTCCACTATCGCTACCAGTCTGGTGCCGAAAGAGAAAGCCGCATCCGCGATTGCCATTATGTTTGGCGGTCTGACCGTCGCGCTGGTCACCGGTGTGCCGTTAGGCACGTTTATCGGTCAGCATTTCGGCTGGCGTGAAACGTTCCTCGCGGTCTCTGTATTAGGCGTGATTGCCTTAATCGCCAGTGCGATTCTGGTACCGAATAACATTCCCAGCCGTGCGCCAGCGAGCCTGCGTGAACAGGTTAAGGTGCTGACACATCCGCGTCTGCTGATGATTTATGCGGTGACCGCGCTCGGCTACGGTGGCGTATTTACGGCGTTCACTTTCCTTGCGCCGATGATGCAAAACCTGGCCGGTTTTACACCGAGTGCGGTGAGCTGGATCCTGCTGGGGTATGGTGTTTCAGTGGCGATTGGTAACATCTGGGGCGGTAAACTGGCGGATAAACATGGTGCGGTGCCGGCGCTGAAATTCATCTTTGCTGCGCTGATGGTTTTGCTGCTGGTCTTCCAGTTCACTGCCTCGATGCAGTATGCCGCGCTGGCGACGGTGCTGGTGATGGGGATATTTGCTTTCGGTAACGTTCCGGGTCTGCAAGTCTATGTGGTACAGAAAGCGGAGCAGTACACGCCTTCAGCGGTAGATGTGGCTTCCGGGCTTAACATCGCCGCTTTTAACATTGGCATCGCATTGGGTTCAATTATCGGTGGCCAAACGGTAGAGCATTATGGCCTGGCGCAAACCCCGTGGATTGGCGCTGTGATTGTTCTGGTTGCTCTGTTGCTGATTGGCCTGAGCGGTCGTCTGGATAAGACGCCTCGCGTAGTATTAGGCTAATACAAAACGAGTAAGCACTTGCTTACAGAAGTTCACACAGCTTTATCGCGATTGGCGTTGAAACTGTAAGCAAAAATCCCTATAACTGAAGAACCACCCTGGCAACAGGTTGGTTCTTTGTTTATTGAGGTCAAAAAAAGAAAGTGCGAAAAAATACCTATGCTATGCGTTACATCGCCGGTCAGCCTGCGGAGCGAATTTTGCCTCCGCCTGGGATGTATGCAGGTATGGGGCAGGCACTGCCCGCGGGGACACCGTTAAGTACTGAAGAAAATATCCGCGTTCTGGTGTGGAACATCTTTAAACAGCAGCGAGCTGAATGGTTGTCGGTGCTGAAAAATTTTGGCAAAGATGCCCACCTGATGCTGCTTCAGGAAGCGCAAACCACGCCCGAGCTGGTCAAGTTTGCGACCACTAACTATTTAGCCGCGGATCAGGTTCCTGCATTCGTCCTGCCACAGCATCCTTCTGGGGTGATGACGCTCTCTGCTGCACAACCCGTATATTGCTGCCCGCTGCGCGAGCGCGAACCTATTCTGCGCCTGGCAAAATCTGCGTTAGTGACCGTTTACCCACTTCCTGACTCGCGTCTTCTGATGGTGGTGAACATCCACGCGGTAAATTTCAGCCTCGGCGTCGACGTTTACAGTAAACAACTGCTGCCAATTGGCGATCAAATTGCGCACCACAGCGGCCCGGTGATTATGGCCGGTGATTTTAATGCCTGGAGCCGTCCGCGCATGAATGCGCTCTATCGCTTTGCCCGCGAGATGTCGCTGCGCGAAGTCCGTTTCTCCGATGACCAGCGCCGTCGCGCGTTTGGTCGTCCGCTCGATTTTGTTTTCTATCGTGGTTTGAACGTGCACGACGCATCGGTTCTGGTGACGCGCGCTTCCGATCATAACCCGCTACTCGTCGAATTCAGTCCCGGCATACCTGTCAAATAGAGGTGCGTCAGGTCTGCCATGGGCAGGCCTGATCCTTCAGTGCTGCCCTTAATTTCAAACATAACTTAGGACAGCACAATGACAACACATTCCCACCATGACAACGTAGAAAAGCAGTTTGGATCTCAGGCGCAAGCCTATTTGACCAGTGCAGTGCATGCCTCTGGCCGCGATTTGCAGCGCCTGAAAGCCCGTCTGGCGGATTTTCCTGAGGCTCATCTGCTTGATTTAGGCTGCGGGGCGGGGCATGCCAGCTTTGTCGCTGCAGGCGAGGTGGCGCAGGTCACGGCCTATGATTTATCTGACCAGATGCTGGCGGTGGTGGCTCAGGCGGCAATCGATAAGGGGCTGAAGAATGTTTCCACGCGTCAGGGCTATGCCGAATCGTTACCCTTTGAGGACGCGAGTTTTGATGTGGTAATTAGCCGGTATTCGGCGCACCACTGGCACGATGTGGGTCAGGCCTTGCGGGAAGTGAAACGAGTGCTGAAACCGGGCGGCACGCTGATTATTATGGATGTGATGTCACCGGGCCATCCGGTACGCGATATCTGGCTGCAAACGGTCGAGGCGCTGCGCGATACTTCGCACGTTCGAAACTACTCCAGCGGCGAGTGGCTGGCGCTGGCGGCAGAAGCCGGGCTGGTGGTGGATAATCTGATTACTGATAGATTGCCACTGAATTTCGCCTCGTGGGTAGAACGTATGCGCACGCCTGCGCCGTTGTGTGAAGCGATCCGCATCTATCAGGAGAGTGCATCAGCAGAGGTAAAAACGTGGTTTTCGTTACAGGAGGACGGTTCCTTTACCAGCGATACCATCATGTTTGAAGCGTATAAAGCTCGCTAGAGACAAAAAAGGCACCGGATGACGGTGCCTTTTTTATGGTGATCGCTCAGGAATCCGGACGGTCGTTGTTCTTCACAAACAACGTTAGCTGATCGCCGGGTTTCAGGTTGTCAGTATCATCGTTCCAGCGCATAACATCTTTGATGTTTACGCCGTGACGTCTGGCAATACTGGACAGCGAGTCGCCTTTACGCACGCGATAGGTAATGCTATCGCTGTTTTTAGCAAGCTGCGCCGCACTGTTACCTGCGCCAACCGTTAAGCTCTGACCAATCTTCAGATTATTGCCGCGCAGGTTATTCCACTGTTTCAGGTCGCTTGCGGACACGCCGAGACGTGATGCAATTCCTGAAAGAGTGTCACCTGAGCGCACTTTATAGCTGCGGCTCTGCAACGGTGTATTATCAGCAACCAGCGTTGGCTGGACAGCAGCAATATCACCTGATGCCAGCGATTCACGCAACTGGTCAGCATGCTTCTGAGGCACCATCACGTACTTCGGGCCACTTTCGCCCAGCGTGGAGCCTTTTACGCCCGCATTAAACGTCTTAAGCTTGTTGACTGAAATACCTGCCATATCGGCCAGCTGTTTCATTTCAACAGGGCTATCGAGACGTACTCGCGCCAGTGCACGGCTTTCATCTGGTGTTGGCAGTCGCACACCGTAACGTTTGCTGTTTTTGAGAATGTCGCTCAAAGCCAGCATTTTCGGTACGTAAAGCTTGGTTTCCTGAGGCAGCGGCAGCGACCAGAAATCGGTGGGTTTACCACGCGCTTTATTCGCTTTCATTGCCTTCATAACACGGCCTTCACCGCTGTTGTACGCCGCCACGGTTAATAACCAGTCGCCGTCAAACATCTTGTTAAGACGCTGCATCATATCCAGCGCTGCTGTTGTGGAGGCAACAACATCGCGACGTGCGTCATAACTGCGGGTCTGTTTCAGACCGTAATTGCGCCCTGTGCTCGGAATGATCTGCCAAATGCCTGCGGCATTGGCGCCAGACGTTGCGTGCGGGTCAAAAGCGCTCTCCACTATGGGTAGTAATACCAGCTCCATAGGCATGTTACGTTTCTTAACTTGCCC
The DNA here is from genome assembly GCA_913778145.1 of uncultured Pseudocitrobacter sp. GTDB lineage: Bacteria > Pseudomonadota > Gammaproteobacteria > Enterobacterales > Enterobacteriaceae > Pseudocitrobacter. Next base: position 29,150 of record CAJYVI010000048.1, on the reverse strand, counting down.
GGCTATCCAGTACATATACGGCTCTGCCCGTAAAGTTACATCGTGGAGATAGCTCTTATTGCTTAAATACTTCTGTTTCTGTTCGCGAATCCGGGTATTTTCCGGAATTCCCATCTTTAGCTCGTCGCCAATGGAAGCCCACAAGTCCTGATCCTGCGCGTAGAATGTCCCATCGTCCATCCACCGCGCCTGACTTGCAAACTTACCCGCTTCTCCTTGACTAGCCGCAGAAAGGCTCTGTGCGTGCTGTTGGATATTGCCATCGTGCTTAGACGCCTGGCACCCCACGAGCAGGACAGAGGCGAGTAATATCGCTTTTGCCTTCATGTGTGTGTCAATAGTTGCTTAAAAGACGACCGATCATAACGGCGAACTTTTAAAAACGCAACCGTGAAGTATCAGAAGTTGTCTTTCTTTGCCCTTAACCATGCAAATCGCTCAGAAGGTTGTAGCAATTTTGTTTCTTTTGATATTTCTTCAATAAAATCAGTATCATCTGTTCTCAGAAAAATATTATTACGACGCTCATTTTTCAGAGTAACGGGGAGTGTCTTTTGGTTTTTAGCACGTAACTCCTTAACTTCTCGATAGTATTCATTTATGAATAAATCATGCGGTAGGATACTCAGCGCAAACTTCATATTTGATAAAGTATACTCATGTGCACAACAAATTAACGTATCGTCAGGAAGTGCGCTTATTTTCTTAAGTGATTGATACATTTGGGTTGGTGTGCCTTCAAAAAGCCGCCCGCAGCCGCCAGAAAACATAGTATCGCCGCAAAACAGATAAGGCATGTTAAAGAAACAGATATGTCCTAAAGTGTGACCTGGGGTGGCGATAATACAAAATTCATGTCCTAAAACGGACACTTTATCCCCCTCAGCGACCACTCTGGTCGTTCCCTTATCTTGCGTTTCGGCTGGGCCATAGACCTCAATATGTGGAAAGCGCTGACGCAGCTCAGCCACGCCGCCAACATGATCGGCATGGTGATGAGTCAGGAAAATGGCTTCCGGATGCCAGTTGTTTTCTTCTATTGCGCGCAGAATCGGTGCGGCCTCGCCGGGATCGACAATCAAGCAACGATTTGCGTCGTCGCTCAGAACCCAGATGTAGTTGTCCTGAAATGCGGGAATACTGTTAAGATTCATAAATTACCTCTTAAAACGAACGGAAGGTTGTGATGAAACCGGCAAGGATACCTCAAACAGTCGCAGCGCCCGGTCATTGGGCAGAAATGCCCTGGGGTGAGTATTATCGCGAGGCGCTGGAGCGTCAACTGAAACCCTGGCTTACGAAACTCTATGGTTTTCATTTGCTTAAAATTGGGAACCTCAGCGCAGAAATTAACACGGAAGCCTGCGCTATCTCCCACCAGGTTAACGTCTCGTTGGCGGGGGATCCGATTCAGGTCAAAGCAAACCCTCTCTATCTTCCCTTTGCTGAGAAATCGGTGGATGCCTGCCTGCTGGCGCATACGCTTCCCTGGTGTTCCGACCCGCACCGAATGCTGCGTGAAGCCGATCGCGTGCTGATTGATGACGGTTGGCTGATTATCACCAGCTTCAACCCCATCAGCCTGGTTGGTTTACGCAAACTTGTACCGGTTCTGCGTAATAAAATTCCGTACAACAGCCGCATGTTTACCCTCACGCGTCAGTTAGACTGGCTGGCACTGCTTAATTTTGAAGTGTTGCATCAGGGGAGGGTTCAGGTTTTGCCGTGGACGAAGCAGGGCGGGAAACTGTTAAGCACCCATTTGCCGGCGTTAGGCTGCGTGCAATATATCGTGGCGCGTAAACGGACGATTCCATTGACGCTGAACCCGATGAAGCAGAATAAAGCGAAAAGCCGCATCCCACAGGCTGTAGGCGCGACGCGGCAATATAAAAAGCCAAACGCTTAAGCGTCTGGCTGGTATCCGGTATCTTCCTGAGTAGGCGATGACGCCGCCGCGCGCGCCAGCTCATCACAGCGTTCATTCTCCGGATGCCCGGCGTGGCCTTTCACCCACATCCAGCGAATTTCATGCTGCCCCAGCGCCGCATCCAGGCGCTTCCACAAGTCGACATTCTTTACCGGCTTTTTATCCGCGGTTTTCCAGCCGCGCTTCTTCCAGTTGTGGATCCACTGGGTGATCCCCTGACGGACGTACTGGCTGTCGGTGCTGAGCACCACTTCGCAGTGTTCTTTCAGCGCTTCAAGTGCGACAATCGCCGCCATCAGTTCCATGCGGTTGTTGGTTGTCAGGTAATAACCTTCGCTGAAGGTTTTTTCCCGCTGACGATAGCGTAAAATGGCGCCATAGCCGCCAGGCCCTGGATTACCGAGGCACGAACCATCGGTGAAAATTTCTACCTGTTTAAGCATCTCTGGTAGACTTCCTGTATTGAAATCGACACGTAAACGACAAGTCTGACATAAATGACCGATATGAGCACTGCAATTACACGACAGATCGTCCTCGATACGGAAACCACCGGTATGAACCAGATCGGGGCGCACTACGAAGGGCACAAGATCATCGAGATCGGTGCCGTCGAGGTGATCAACCGTCGTCTCACCGGAAATAACTTCCACTTTTATCTCAAGCCGGATCGGCTGGTGGACCCGGAAGCGTTTGGCGTTCACGGGATTGCCGATGAATTCCTGCTGGATAAACCCACCTTTGGCGAAATTGCCGACGAGTTTATGGATTACATCCGCGGGGCCGAACTGGTCATCCATAACGCATCGTTTGATATCGGCTTTATGGACTACGAGTTTGCCAAGCTGAATCGCGGCATACCAAAGACGGATACATTCTGCAAAGTTACCGATAGCCTGGCGCTGGCAAGGAAGATGTTCCCCGGCAAGCGTAATAGCCTGGATGCGTTATGCTCGCGTTACGAAATCGATAACAGCAAACGTACTCTCCACGGGGCACTGCTCGATGCCCAGATCCTGGCCGATGTTTATCTACTGATGACCGGCGGCCAGACATCAATGGCGTTTTCGATGGAGGGAGAAGGGCAGCAGCAGCAGACTGATGTCGGCATTCAGCGTGTAAACCGCGCGGGAAGCAAACTGCGGGTTGTTTTGGCTTCCGATGAAGAGCTGGCGGCACATGAATCCCGTCTCGACCTGGTGCAAAAGAAGGGCGGAAGCTGCCTCTGGCGGGCATAAACCAACTGTTTTTGCTGTGAAAATAGTCATGTGGGCGATTTTTGCAGCAAACGATTCAAAACGTCATAAAAAGCGTTGACGAGTTCGAGGGTAACCCGTAATATGCGCCTCGTTCCCAAGGGAACACAGCGGAGCGGTAGTTCAGTCGGTTAGAATACCTGCCTGTCACGCAGGGGGTCGCGGGTTCGAGTCCCGTCCGTTCCGCCACTATTCAAAAGGCCTGAATCAGCAATGATTCAGGCCTTTGTCGTTTCTAACGATTTGCCATCCGCTCTACCTCTCTCTGAAATGAAATTATCCATATCATTTACTGTTTTTAGAAAACCATTCATTTAAATTATAATTCAAGACTAAATTCGGCTATCAGAATAATTTACTCTTTATTCCATAAAAATAAGTTTATAATCCATAGCTCGATTGAAAGTAGGTGCTTGTAATTTTTGGAGAGAATATGTCATTCAGGGATGCGATTATTTTATCTTTAATGTCATTATCATTAGTCGGTTGTATGTCTAAATCATCTATTGATGCTAAAAAAACAGGAATGGCATCTGCAAAAACGATTAATAGTAAAGACTCAGGAATTCACTTAACGGATAAGGATATTTTTGGCAATGAGACTACCCTCGCGGTGTCTGAAGAGGATATTCAGGCTGCATTAGAAGGAGAGGAATTTAGCGTCCCTCTTAATTCTCACGTGATTCTGGTTCAATCAGGAAGTCGCGCACCGGAATCGATAATGCAGCAGGAAATGAATAAATATTATGTAGTCGCCACATTTTCAGGTATTCCGGATAGACAGAAAAAAGCCACTTGCAATAAAGATAAAAATAAAGAAGAAAATCAAGATGTGACTACTGCCGAAAACATGAACTGGATGCAGGCACTACGTTTTGTTGCTGCAAAAGGACATCAGAAAGCGATTATTGTTTATCAGGATACGTTGCAGACAGGAAAATATGACTCTGCGCTGAAATCAACAGTATGGTCTGACTATAAAAATGAAAAACTCACCGACGCTATCTCCCTGCGCTACCTGGTACGTTTCACGCTGGTGGATGTAGCAACAGGTGAGTGGGCTACCTGGTCGCCGGTGAATTATGAGTATAAAGTGCTTCCACCCTTGTCTGGGAAAACACAGGCCAGTGCCTCTGATGTTACAGAACAGCAAATCATGCAGTTTAAACAGAGGGCTTATACTTCAATGGTGAAAGACCTGGTTAACCGCTATCAGTAATCAACTCTTGCTGCCACCAATGGTTCAAGGTTGCAGCAAGTTATCATTATAAGCGTTTCGGCGTGCAGGCCATTTATTTTCCCTAAAAATACAGTAACCCAAGCAGGATCAAAATTTGAATTGCTTGTGGTTCTTGGTTTCTTTAAAAAATCCGTTCACTCCACAGACTGTACGCACTGGTTCCGGCGATGCTGTGTTCCCAGTTGATGCTTTCATAGGTAAATGACACAGCCTCTTCCGGCTGCCCTGGGCTGTCGTTAATGGTATGGGGAACGGTAAGGCCGATGTTTGAGATCCGGGCATTAGTCAGTTTCAGCTTATAGTACGGTTCATTAATACCAAAACGGTTGGTGCGATAGAAGACAAAATCACAGGTCAGACATTCATTCTCCGAAATGGCCTTACCCAGGAGGGGGGAAGATTTGTCCACCGGTTTCGTGATAGTCAGTTCCTGGTGATTGACGTTCTGCGCGCGACTCAGCCCATGGGACAGTGACATCACCATGATCTGATCCTGATGTGCAATCTGGGCTTTGTTACCGATGGACGGCATTGACGAGCAACCGGATGAAATCAGTCCCTGAAGTTCTCCGTTTAGTGTCAAATAAACGGGATTTGCCATTGTTATTCTCCTTAACCTCAATGAGTCGGATGGATAGCTTCGGTTTTGTTATCCGTTGCCATATCCTGTCCGGTATTTTTCAGCAGTAGCCAGCGGCTTAACAGCCCGTCCAGCCGTTCGTTGATCTCTTTTTCCAGCGCCTGTGTGTCCTGCTTCTGTGCGCGGGTTTCCTGGTATTTTGTCAGCAGGTACTCCAGGGGTGTTTCCTGATTCAGTAACCGTTCGGCCTGCCAGGTCACCGTTTTGATATACGAGAGGGTGAAACCCTGTTTCTCCGTCTCCTTTTTCATCATCAGATCCGCAAAATCTCGTAAATTCTGCCGCGCCTGTTGCCAGCCCTTCATCTGCGGACTGGCTTGCGCCCGGTTTCTCAGCGTGCTGCTCCACATCCTGCTAGCTTCCTGCTGTTGCAGGCTTTCCGGCCAGAGGGTGTCTGCGGTGCGCATCATCTGCATTCCGGTTTCAAGCGGCTGTAGTGGCGGGGCATCCAGAAGCTGTTGCAGGTACTGTTCATATTCTTTCAGTACCGGGGAGGCCAACCAGGCGGTGGCGGCTCCCTGTGCGGTATCCCTGACCTGCGTAAGCTGCCGTTGTATCGGATACGCCTGCCACCACCAGAGTGCTGCCGCGATAACGGCAGTACAGGCGGCACCGGCAACAAAACCTTTTACCGTGCCGCCCTGTCTGGCGTTGTCGGCGCTATTTGCCACACTGCGCACCTCCACTCGCATTTCCGGCAGGTCGGGCAGGGGAGGCACGGCTTCCGCTGTGGCGGAAGCCGTGCTTTCCGGCGCATAGACCAGCGTCCGGACCGTGGTCTGTGCCGCCGTATCAGTACGATTTCCGGGCTGCGGCTCAAACCGCTTGCGTGTGTTCTGCACAAAATAAAGCAGGTTTTCCACGCGCGGCTGGCGCTTCAGTTCCACCTGCTGGAGTTTGTCGCAGATAAGCTGTAAAGCCCGTTCCGTGCGGTAGAGTAACGGCAGGTCGTCCTCGGAAAAGGACACCTGCTGACGCAGGATATTGCCGGTGCGGGTGTTGAACCAGTCCAGCATCTCAGTCCGCGCCGGGCCACCCTGCGGCCAGAATGTATCCCATTCGTGGTTGATCATCGCTGCCAGTAGTTCCGCGCCTTCGCAGAACCCTGCCAGTCCCTGATTACGGGTACGCGCCAGCGTATAGTAGGTGGCAGTATGCAAATCCACCCCGTTGGCCTTAAAAATCGACAGCGCCAGCGATTCCACCAGTTTCCAGTTCAGCTCCGGCTGTGACGGGTGGTTAGCCTTGTTAATTTCTTCGCGGATGGCGCTGAACTCCGGCAGGGCGCGCGGATCGCTGCCGGTAACGATAGTTTGTGTCAGTGCGTTGTTGCTCATCACTATCCCCTTAATACAACGTATCCGGTAAACGGAACTGGCTGAACAGGCCGCCGGTGAACGGGTTATCTTCGGTATCCACATGCACCCGGTAAACCATCGCACCGCCATCCACGTTAAAGCGCACGTTAAAGGTGTCACTGGTCACGTTGGTCAACTGGCCCGCGCCGAACAGGCGGAACTGCGCCCACGGTCCACTGAACGCGATACTGCGCGGTGCTCCGCCGCTGGTGCCAATCAGCGTCAGCTTGCTTTCATTGCCTTCACGCATGTTATTCGGCCAGACCAGATGGGCGGTGTAGTTGCGTCCCTGGCTGTAGTCCACTAACTGGCCGTCCAGGTTAAGTACGCTGCGCCGCTTATTGCCGGAAAGCGATACGGTTTCCACGGCAAACTGTGCGCCCAGACCGTTCTGCTTGCTGAAGAAGGTGTCGCGAATTTTCTGTGCAGTATCCAGTTGTTGCCGGATATCTTCACGGATCAGTACTCTGCCGTCGTCGCCAAAGGTCAGATCGTTTTCCAGGAACAGTCGCAGGTTGTCCCTGTAGAACGTGTCCAGAATTCCATCCGGTTTAAAGAAACGCTCAAACGAATCCAGTGAGGCATCCTGTGGGGCGCGGGGATTAAACGGATAGTTATTGGCAAGCTGTTCGTTGAAGGGTTTCACCACATTGTCGCGCCAGTCCACTTCCATATAATGAACCGCTTCTACCATCACCACATGCCAGGCCTGATCCGCCAGCTTGCCCACCCAGCGGTTAAGCGGTGCAGGCAGAGTTTTTGCCATCTGGCGGGTGGCGAAGATTGGATCGCTGCTGTTTTGATCCAGACGTAGCTGTACTGCTTTCAGCGCCGATTTCCCCGGCACTGGCGAGTTCTGGATCGCCAGCAGGTAACGATGCAGCTCGGTCAGTTGCTGGTATACGGCCTGTAGTGTACTGGCCTTGTCCTTTTGCTCCTCCAGTGCGCTGTTTTCCGGTGCGAACTCATGCCCCAGTCGGGACAACAGACGGTAATCCATCTCATTTATCGCCGCTTCCCGCTCCTTATCGTCCAGTTTGCCGGAGAGCGTCAGCGCGTGGGTATTATCGCGCAGTGCCGTCAGCGCACGCTGGAATGGCTGATCGCCGCTGATAATCTGCTCCAGCGCGTCAGTCAGCTCCGGCATGGCCTCATAGTCACGGACGTTGAGATTATCCATTCCGGCACGCCAGGTGGCGGTATAGTCACTGATGTACTGTTCGGTGATATGGCGCTGGATCTCTTCACGGTCGGCCTCGCTGTAGGCGACGCTTTGTGTCAGGTTCAGCACCCACGAATCCAGCGCGGTTAGCTCAACGAGGCCGTCACGCTGTTTGACAAAATAGCTTTGCAGGCCATAGCGGGTGAGAAACTGCGGGATCACCAGTTTTTCATCATTACCGGCGACGAACACTTTGTCGAAGCTTGGACCAACCTGGTCGCGCAAATTCAAATCGGCGGGCAACACGCTTAATGCTTTGGTGCGCAGGGTCTGGTAGACACGCTGGTATATGGGCAGCTTGCTCAGTTCCTGCTGCGCATTAATGACCGGTTTATCATAGGGTGTCCAGCGGCTGACAGCATCGCTGTCGCCGCTCTGGCGCTGCGCGTGCCAGTCGGTGTGCTCCAGCGCATAGTCCAGATGCGCCATCAGTTGCGCCTGAATATCACGCTGGCCGTGAAATTCATTGCTCCAGCGCCGCGCCATGTACTGTTTTACCGCCTCGTTGTTGCGCCCACTTTTGTCTTCCATCATGCGCAGTACGCGCAGCACGGCGAGCTTTTCTTCGCTCTCTGGCGGGGCATTGTTCAGATCACGTATCAGGCCGTTCATTAACGAGGGGAGATAACGCTGCTCAAGAAGCTGAATGTAGGTTTGCTCCACATACGGACCTACGCGGACGCCCTGGTACAATCCCATATCCGCCAGAAAGCCGTGATCGCGGTAATCGCCATAGGCCAGGGTGGCATCGCGTACCGGATTAAGCAACGGCAGTTGCAGGTTGCCGAATTCATCCGTTCCCTGCGGTGGTGGTACGTCCATAAAGGCTTTAGCCTGCGCCAGTACGTTAACGCCGGACTGCCAGTTCTGGTTGTAATAATGGTGCCAACTTCCGACCAGCAACGCCGCCAGCGCCGCGCCACAGGCGGAAAAGGCGGTCAGCCTGCGCCGGGAGCTGTTCAGCCAGACGCTGTTTTCACCCGCCAGGTTCGGCTCGGCCAGCAGGACTTCAGGGAAGAGGCGGCGGGTGAAATAGGGCGTCGTCTCCACCAGAGGCCAGGTTGCCAGCGAGCTGTTGCCCAGCCCGTACTGGCGGGCGGCAGACTGCGTGAAAATATCATCCACCTGACCGCGCTGTAGTGAGGATGTGAGCCAGACGCCGCGCAGCATCACGTCCATGTTCTCACCGTCCAGCAATGCGGCGAGCAGTGCGGTGACGATTTCTCCCGTTCCCTGCATCTGACGGGAGAAGCTGAACACGGCGCTGCGCAGTGCAGCGCCGGTCTGCACGAGCATCAGGTCTGACAGGGCCCGGTTCATCTGTTGTCCCCAGGTCTGCCAGAAGGTGCTCAGCTCGCTGCGCCAGTCATCGTTTTCATGAGCGCGGCGGGTAAACGTGACGCCGAGGATCGCGTCGCGGTCTTTTTTATCCAGCGAATGGAACAGCGCGGTAAAGCCGGTCAGTAGATCCAGCCGGGTCAGCACCACATAAACGGGCAACCGGCAGTGCAGGCACTGGCGAATTTCCTGAAGTTGCTGACGCAGATTTTGTACCAGTGCTTCGCGACGGGGTTTATCCGCCGTCAGCAGATCGGGAAGATCGAGCGTCAGAATCAGACCATTGAGCGGCTGGCGTGCTCGCGTTTCCATTAGCCAGCCCAGCCAGTGTTCGCGCAGGCGGCGGTGGAGTAGATCATTCCCGCCCGGGGAGGTCAGTACGCCGTCAACATCGAAAATTACCGCCTGGTTGCCCACTCGTGGTGTGATCAGCGGATGGTATTCCACACCCCGGATGCTTTCCGGTGAGTAAATAATGTCAGACGGAAAGCCCTCGCGCAGCAAAGTGCTTTTGCCGCTACCCGCAGGACCAATGACCATATACCACGGCAACTGCCACAGATAACGGCGATTATCCAGATGTCGGCGCAGGCGCAGCAGCCAGTGATCCAGATATTGCTGCTGGTGGTGGAGTTCCACGGTGAGCGGATCTTTTTCTTCCTCCCGCTGCTGTTTCTGCTGTTTTTCCAGCTTTTGCAGACGCTTCATCACCCGCCAGGTGAGCCAGACCAGCGCGATAAGCCCCCAGACAGCGGTCGCCAGCCAACGGTTTGCCAGCGGAGCCAGCCAGTGCTGCTCATAGAGCGTCCATTTTGGACCCTGCCACCAGATCCACACCAGCAGAAAAATCCATGCCAGCGCCAGTAGCCAGGCGGCGGATACCCTGAATCGCGGCATCGCTGGCATGAGAGCAGACCTCAGCGTGCTGAACAGTCGGGATGTCGGAAATCTGAACACAGTAACTCCTTGTTATCTTTTACTGTTCTGCCGTGAGTTTTTGTTTCAGTGCTTCCAGCAGGGACGGCTCCCATTCGGATAGCATCATGTGTAATCCTGTACTGAAGAGCATCCGATACTGCTGTTGTGCAAGCTGAACCATACCGGCCTCTTCCAGTAATTGCGCGCCGAAAAACTGGCGGTGAAACTGGTGGCGGGGATCACCTTCGGGCAGGTTTTCCAGGTACCGCAGCGCGGCTTCCAGCCCTTTTTCATCGAAGCACGCCCTGGCCGCCTGTAATCCTTCATCTGTTTGTACAACCGGGGCGGTCTGGTTAACTGAGCCGGATGATGCCAGCCACTGTTTCGTTTGTTCGGACACAAACGGAGTGCGGTCGTTAAACAACAGGTTGATCAGTGCGGGTAGGCGGGCCAGAAAACCGGTAACTTCATCACGAATAGCATCCGCCACCTGTTTATAACCGAGGCGCAACGCGGTCTGTGCTGAGAGGTAATGGCCGTCCAGCCAGTACGGGGCCAGCAGCAGACTTTTTTCCACCTGCTGCCATAGCGCCATGTCGGCATTGTTCAGCCGCGCCAGGTAATCATCCATCATATCGACAGGGAAGGCTGCCAGTGGGGTCCGGCCATCGCTTTCTGCCTGCGGGGTACTGGTGATGGTCTGCCACAGCGCATGGCGGCGCAGTCGGTAACCCTGCGGTGACTCCGGCTGGCGCTCACAGAGAATGGCGGCTACCTTCAGCAAGGTGTCGCGCCATGCTTTATCGTCGTGGCTGTCAACAGTGACTTGCGGGACTGGAGTGGCTGCAGCAGGAGGCTGAGCGGCAATCGTGTGCGGTGACATATCCGGTACAGATCCGGTCGTGGCCTGCGGCGCACTGGCGGCGGTTCGTGCAGATGATGGCATTTCAGGCGCGACATCACGAAACGCGCGCTGAATCAGGGCAAATAAATCGTCTGTCGCCTTAGCCAGCTCAGGCGCGTTGTGCGCCTGCCAGCACTGTGCCAGTTTTGCCAGCTCTCCCAGCAAAGCATCGCGCTGTGTTGTCGCAGCATTCCCGGCAAAGTCCTGAACGGCAGACTCAAAGCGTTTTATCACCTGGGCGGCAAAGCGTTTTTTGTGGGCCATGTTCTGCGGTGCGGCGCATGTCCAGTAATGCTCTGTATATTGTGCCAGCATCCTGGAAGCCAGCAGAATATCACCGGCATGTTGCAGGGTACGCAGCAGGTGGGCCAGCAGGCGAAAATCTTTGGTTTCTGAGGCCAGAAGCATCAGGCCCCGGCGCTGAAGTTCGGGGATATCAAGCTGGCTGTGCGCCAGTGAGCCGAGCTTGACGATTTCGCTGTCGATAAACTCCCAGTCTGCATTACCATCATCAAGCGCGGCGGACAGCTTATCTTCCGGCAGGTTTTCCAGCAGGTGTGCAAGCCATACATCAGGATTACGTAAGTCCATTGCCATATTTTTATTCTCCCGCCCAGTGGCAGGCGTCGCGTAGTGGCGCAATAACCCGTGCCAATCCGTCAATGTTAAAGGTCAGCTTTCCGGCGGGGCTGTCTGCGCCGGTATCCACCGTCAGCGTTTTTGCACCGAACAGTTGCTTAATTTCATCAATCCCGGACAGCCCCCGGCTGGACTCCAGCAGGGTGCCGTTCTCGCGCACAAACCAGTGGCTGCGTAATGCCCGGCTGTCGGCATTCAGGGTGACGGCGATATCATGGACATCCAGAGGGTGCATCAGCGCCACCTGCATCCGGGTGATATTGTCCACGCAACTGAACATCAGCACCGGGCGCGGCGGAACATGGCCGATAGCCGGGGTGGTTATCACCACCGTCGGGCGTTCACCCGGCACCTGCGTCACCAGTAGCTCTGTGGTGTTGCCCTGGCGGCGTTTTTCCTGCTCTGTGGCGCGGGTCCAGGCTTCGCCCACAAAGCTGGCTTTGACCAGCGCCCCGTCAAACCCTGACGGGGACAGCGGCGCCAGCAGGTGGTCATAGCAGTCAAGCCGCTCCAGCGCCGCGGACTCCCGCCGACAGGACTGCATGGCCTGTAACGTGGCTGTCGCATCCGGCGGGGTCGTGGTGGCGACAGCTACCGCCACACCGGCCATTGACGATGTTTCTGCGGGCGCGGCACTGGCGGGTAAGCCCGCTATCAGGCCCGCGATAAGCCATCCTGTCTGCCGGAAAGCGCGCAACCTGCTCATAAAACTATTTCATCCTCTGTGACGGACTCGCCGTCCTGAGCATCTTCCACGTCTGCCGTGAATGCACCGTCTGCCGCCGACAGACGAATCCGGGCAATCTCCGTGTTGGCCGCCATTTTCTGCAACAGCAGCAGCGAGAGCGGCGGCAGCATGTTGCCGTCGATGACCGATTCGAGCATCCTCGCGCCGTTTTCCGCGCGGGTGACGCGGCTCATGATTTCGTCCGTCACTTCCGGTTCAATAATCACGTCCGCACTAAAGCGGCTGCGCAGCACGTTATCCAGGCGGGCCAGTTTCCCGGCAATAATGGTGGCGAGCGTCTCTTTCGACAGCGGCAGGTATGGCACTACTTCCATACGCGCCAGCAGGGCAGGTTTAAAGAAGTCCGCCAGCACCGGATAGAGGGCTTCCTGCATGGTCTCCGGGTCATCAGCGTGTTCGACAATCACCTGGTAGCCAAGGTTGGAAGTGAGGAAGAAGACGATATTTTTACAGTCAATCAGGCGGCCTTCGCCGTCGGCCATCTCGCCCTTGTCGAACGCCTGGTAGAACAGGTTGAGCACATCCGGGTGCGCTTTTTCCACTTCATCGAGCAGCACCACCGAGTAGGGTTTCTGGCGAATCGCTTCGGTCAGCACGCCGCCTTCGCCATAGCCGACATAACCCGGAGGGGAACCAATCATCCGCGAGACGGTGTGTTTCTCCTGAAACTCGGACATATTGATGGTGGTGAGGTACTGGCGACCGCCGTAGAGCAGTTCCGCCAGTTGCAGGACGGTTTCGGTTTTACCCACGCCGCTGGGGCCTGCCAGCAGAAACGCGCCGAGTGGGCGTCCCGGACGGCGCAGGTCGGCGCGTGCGGTCAGCAGGTGTTTATGCAGGCTGGCAATCGCCAGGTCCTGGCCTTTGATGGTGTCGCCAAGCCATTTCGGCAGGTCGGTGATGACCGACATTTCATTCTGCGATAGGCGGTTAAGCGGCACGCCGGTCCATTCGGCAATCACCGCCGCAATCTGTTTTTTATCGACGTGCGGGGAGACGAGTAACCGGTCGTTATGCAGGGCGTCCAGTTCGGCAGTAAGCTGTGTCAGCCGTTGTATCGGGGAAATTGTTTCGGTGACTTCTTCCACCACAGCATCTGTGTCTTCTGCCACGCCCAGTAACTGCTGGCGCAGCGCGATAATTTCCTGAACCAGTTTCTGCTGCTGATGCCAGGCCGCTTCCAGTTCATCCAGCGCCGTCAGCGTTTCATCATACTGCACCAGCACCTCCGTCATCCGCGAGGTATCGGTACGCAGCCCGATGCGAAGCTCGCGTTCAAGCTGGCGAATTTCCGCCTCCTGCTGGTGGCTCAGGGTGGTCAGCGCCGAGATTTGCTTCGGTGGCGATGAAAGGTTGATTGCCACGCGAGCGCAGGCCGTATCCAGCACATCAATGGCTTTGTCCGGCAACTGACGCCCGGAGAGATAACGCTCGCTTAATGTTGCAGCGGCCTGCAAGGCGTCATCATCAATCAGCACGCCGTGAGACTGTTCATAGACCGAAGAGAGGCCGCGCAGAATAATGGTGGCTTCGGCGGCGTTGGGTTCGCTGACCTTCACCAACTGGAAGCGGCGCGACAGGGCGGCATCTTTCTCGAAGTATTTTTTGTACTCGCTCCAGGTGGTGGCGGCGATGGTTTTCAGCTCGCCGCGCGCCAGCGCCGGCTTGAGCAGGTTGGAGATATCCAGCCCACCCTGCTGGTTGCCCGCGCCAATAAGGGTATGCGCTTCGTCGATAAACAGAATGACCGGCACCGGGGAGGAAATGACCTCCGCCATCAGCCCCTTGAAGCGTTTTTCAAACTCACCTTTCACCGATGCCCCGGCCTGTAATGCGCCCAGGTCAAGGGTCATGATATCGGTGTTTTTCAGCTTGTCCGGCACCTGGCCTGCCACGATGCGCAGCGCCAGACCTTCAATCAGCGCGCTTTTGCCCACGCCCGCTTCGCCCACCACCACCGGGTTATTTTTACGGCGGCGGCAGAGAATGTCGATCATCAGGTCGATTTCGTGGTCGCGGCACAGTACCGGGTCAAGCCTGCCGTTACGGGCATCTTCTGTCATGTTTTTGGCGTAGCGGGCAAGCAGGGTGTCGCCGGTTTCCGTTGCGCTGGGCGTTTGCCCGTCAGCCAGATCCACGGATTCGGCAGAATCTTTTGTCCATGCGGCGAAATCCTGCTGTAACTGGTCGCGGTTTATGGCCGTCAGCAGACGGGCAGCAGCGGGTGGAATATAGCGCAGCGGTGAATGCAGCAGAGCCAGCAGCAGCACGCCGCCGCGAAGTTCGCTGTGCTGCATCTGGGCCGAGGCCAGCAGCCATGACTCCTTGAGCCATTCGACCAGCATCGGGGAGAAGCTGGGATAGCCTTCGGCGGAACGTCCACCGGGATAACTCTCCACGGTCAGCGCCTGGCGTAAATCCTCCGCACTGATGCCTGTGCGTTCGGCAATCACCCTTACGTCGTTGCGCGGGGTAGCCAGCATCTGCAACAGCACATGGGCAACGGTGATCTCACTGGCCTGCTGGCTCATACACTCCGTGGCAGCCATTTCCAGCGCCTGTTTTGCAAAGGGGTTAAGCCGCTTAACCAGCGTGGCTAAATCAATCTGGATCATAAGATGTCCTTATCGGAGTAATTTATTGAGCTGATGCAGAATATCCTGCGTCTGGCTGTCCAGCCGCAGCAGATAAAACAGATAAAATATGACCAGCACAACAAGGCCGCCGCACAGTACATGACTGATGGTCAGCCGCCGGATTAACTGATAACGCCCACCCTGTATGTTGTTCTTCTGGTGAAGCAGCGGAAATGGCGCGTCACCGCGCAGTTTGTGCAGGGCATGGTGCAGGCGCTGGTAGATCCGCTCAAATTCATCCTGTTGCTGAATGGCAACCTTGTAGCGCCCGCGAAAGCCCAGCGAAAAACAGAGGTATAAAAATTCCAGCAGATCCTGGTAACGTACCGGCTCGCGGATCAGGCGTTCGAGCAGGATAAACACTTTCTCGCCGCCCCAGGCTTCGTTATGGAAATGAACCAGTAGCGACTGTTTTATCCATTCGTTTTTGTTGGACCAGCCGTTGCCCAGCGCCGCTTCGTCAATAAACGTGCAGAGAATGTAGCGGAACGAAACAATGACGCCCGGCTCGTAACCCTGCTCCTGGAGTAGTTGTTCCACAGCCTGGACATCGGTTACCACCTGGGCAAACAGATGTTCCGGCATGGCCTGACTGTTCATGGTGGACAGACGCATCACCATGCCGAGCAACGGCGTGGCGGCGTCAATCATGGGATTCAGGCTGTTGCCACGAAGTGCGAGACGGTACTGGCGTCCTGGTGTTCCGCTCTCCGGCTGCACGGGAAAAACCGACGCTTCACTCATATCGCTGATATCGCTCATTCACTTATCCCCTTATCGCCCAGAGCTGAAGGTTCAGATCGGGGAAGGTGCCGGAGATATGCAGCGCCAGCGCGCCCGCTTTTATCACGTCCTGCCAGGCCGGGGTGCCTTTTTCTAGTTCGAAATAAACATAACCTTCATGGTAGGGTAGCTGACGCGGCGCGGCGGTAAGCGTGTGCAGCGGAATACCCGGTACTTGCACGCTGACCACGCTGCGGATTTTGTCGGTAGCCGCCACTTTTGACTGCTGAATAAACTGACGCTGCACCTGGTCGTAGGGCATCCTGGCGCGCACCGCCAGTACCAGTTTGCAGGACTGCAACAGCGTGGGATCGCTGATGGTGGCGATCCAGGTCCCCTCCGAGAAGAACAGTGGCAAATTCTGCGCACGCGGCACCAGCACGGTATTGAGCGCGCGCCGCAGTTCAGGGATCACGGTTCTGGTGAAGGTCGCGGTAAGATCCCTGTGGTTATACGGCTCCACGGTGCAGGGCAGGCGATTACCTTCAGTGAAGGTCATCAGTTCTCCAAGCAGCCCCACCAGATCCCGGTAGAAGGCCTCCGGATGCAGCGTGTGCAACTGTGAACAGTGCGTGAACTGCATTTGATGGCGGTTAAGCATCTGTAACATCATAAATTCGGCCACATCAGCAATCCCACTCTGTTCAGGCGAACCGATGCGTCCGGCCAGGTCGGCGGAGCGGGTGGCAAGCAGCCCCTGTACCTCGCTGGAGAATGCCCCAAGCAACCCGCTGACGCGGACGGCCTGGATGGTGGGAATAAAGGTGTTGTCCAACACCAGCGCGCCAGTGGCATTTTTATTGAGGATACGGCACAGGGGGAGGGTCACCATCGCGCTGAGATCATCTGCGCCGCTGACTATTCTGGGGATCAACTGCCCCAGACCAACCAGCTGTTCGTCGCCGTCGTCGGTGTGAAAATCACGGACGCGGGCATGGGTGAGGCGATAACGTTCCGTACCCTGACCGGCGCTGTGCAACCCCTGAATTTCATTGATCACGTCGCTTATCACCGGCAGCGCCAGATAAATATTGTGGCTCTCTTTCGATGAAAGGGTTCCCGGCAGGAAAGGCTCTGGCAGCAGATCCTGGTCGGGAATACTGAACACGGTGCCGTCAGGCATGCAGCCCGCCGCACGGTCAATCATGATTTTGCCCTGGGCAAGCAGTTCGGTATTGATGGAGAGTTCCGTAAAACCCCAGAAAAAATCACCCAGTGCATCCAGACGACGGGTCAGCAGGTACTCGAAATGGCGCTGCTGTTGCTGAAAATGCTGCGGCAGAGCAAACAGCCCTTCCTGCCAGATCACCTTGTTTTTCATTGTTGCCATCGTCAGTTTTCCTCTTTTTTCATATCAATCGCACTGGCGCGGATATGCACGAGCAGGCGATAGTGGTGGCCGATACTTTCCACTGGCTCAATTTGTTTCCATTCTGTGGCCTGGTCGTCTGAAAAATAGGCAATGACACCGATATAACCGGTTTTCTCATCCAGCTTGATCGGCGGCAGTGTTTTTACGGTGTCCGGCAACAGGTTGAAGTCCTGGTGATCGATATAGTTTTTTCCCAGCACGTCCGGCAGCGCGGTGGTTGCAACCTGGTCGTAATCGGCGGCCTGGAATTTGGAGTCGTCGCTCAGATAAACCAACTGGACATTCACCGGCGCGGCTTCACCGTCCGCCGTCAGATTGCTGTCCGGCTCAGTCAGCAGCGTGACGGTCAGCTCGGTTGACTGATCCATCAGCTTTCCGACCTGAATATCCGGATTGCGGATCACCTGGCTGATTTTTTTCGCTGTTTCACAGCCAGTTAACACAACGCTCATCAGAACGCAGGCCAGAAACGCTTTGCCGTTCATGCTTCCGGCTCCCGCTGTTTTTCACGCAGAACCCGGTCATAGACCTGGGCATAGACTTCATTGAACAGCATTTCGAATCCCTGCTGTCGGCTGGAAGCCAGCTCATCGTAATAGTTGCTGTACATCTGCCAAGCCCAGGCGTCGTCCATTTTCTGGCGTAGCTCATGGCTGCGGCGGTACTGCGCAAAGCGGCGAAGCAGGTTGCCCGGCGAGAAGGCGTCCAGCATCACGCTCAACGCTTCCACAATTGCTGCCCGGTTGGCCTCTTCATGATGTCGGATGTTGCGCAGGCTTTCGCCGATGGCCGCAGGCGCCGCGAGATGTACCGGGCTTTTACCCTCGGCAAACATGACGTTCAGCGCGGTGGCATAGTCCATATCAAGGCGCAACGGGTTGTCTTCCAGTGGACGCAAATGTTTATCTGACAGGCTGTTCTGTTGCTGTTGCAGACCCAGCAATCCCTTAATGGCGGCCTGCAACGCCCGTCCAGCTTCTTCGAGAAACTCATCCGCATCCTGAGAATTGTGCAGCGTCAGCGGACACTCCATACCGCGCAGCAGCGGGGTTACGGCCAGGTGGTACTGCGCCATGGCAGAAAATTCATCGCCGTCCTCATGACGGGCATTGCCGGGCGGCAGATCCATAAACGGCGTGTTGATCCCGTTGGCACCTGTCAGATCTGAGGCGGGGGCAACGGGCCGGGAAACGCGTGGGGCGATCGGATCATCTGCCACCATCAGGCTTTCCGTCTGGAGTGCCTGAAGCGGATCGCTGGAAAAACCGTGCGCCACCGTGGGGGCAAGCTGATGCTGGAACGGCATTCCCGGATACGCCGGTTGTCCCTCGGTGGTCAGCAGGGTGTCCGCCAGACTGTCGCGGTTCATTACAATCGTTTCCGGGGTTGCCATCCGCTCGTCGTAGGTGACAGCCGCGCCGTCATGCAGAAACGCTTTCAGCGCCAGTGCGCCGAGCTGGATCTCATCCCCCTGGCGCAGGCGGATGAGCGCATCGGAAGAGACCGGGGCCAGATTAATCATCAGTCCCGGCGTCAGGCACCGCAGGCAATAGGCTCCGTCGTGCCGGATAACGGTACAGGCACGCGCAGCAATGCTTCCCGCCCGGTCCTGTACCTGCCAGTGACATTCCGGTGTATGGCCAATATCACCGCCGTTTTCGCTGAACAGGCATTTTGCGGCGCGTCCGCTTTCCAGTTCGTTGCCATTCATCACCTGTAAAGTCATTGAGGCCTGACGGGATTGTTGTTTTTCCTCAGCCATAAGTGGTTCCATAGAATTATTCCCTGATTCGGATTGTGATGGCGGGCGGTACTTTCGGCTGACCTATAAAGCTGGTTCTGCCGAGGCGGGAGCTGGCCGGATCGCCAAGGCGCATCCCTTTAGCCTGCTGTGGTGCCAGGCGCAGCCGTAAATCCCAGGCAAACTGGTCGCGCAGAATAAAGGAAAGGAACATGGTCAGCGGCAGATGATTTTCGCCATCGGGTAAAAATGAGAGATAACGCTCCCGCGATAGGCCGCCAATCTGCAACAGGAATTTTCCGCTGCGATCCGGCACCCGTGCGCCGAGGGTAAAATTAACGCCGAGTATGGAACGTCCCGGAATATGTCCAGCCGTTTTCCCTTTCGGATTACGTACACCCAGCCGGTTCTGGCGTGCTGAATCAATGGCGACTTTACGCAGTTGCCAGCGTTCAATAGTGACATCCGGCAAATCAAAACAGTGCGATACCAGATTACAGATAACCTCCGGCGCGCGGCCTGGTGTTGCCAGAATTCCGGCGTAGGCCAGCATTTTGCTGTGGTTAATGGCAAGCCTGTCACGCACACTCTGATTACCCAGCCCGACCAGTGCGTACATGCGCTGTGAAAAGGTGTCAGTACCGCCGTTACGAAAGCAGATGTAGTAGCGGTATTTGCGCCAGGCATGGTAGGCAAACTGCGTCCAGCGGTGGCTGAACAGATCGAGAAAGTCTTTCAGGCCGTCTTCGTTCTGTGCGGATTCCTGCGCCATCTGATCCAGGTAATAGCCCGGTAGCGGCGACTGACTGCCGGAAAAACCAAGGAACCGGGTTTGCAGTACATACTGTCCGTTCTGGCTACGGGAAAGCGCACTCAGGTCCGTACCCGGAAAACCGATACTGGCGTCAGAGTTGAAACGTACGATCTCTTGGGCAGGCTCGGTACGCAGGGAAATGTCCTGGCCTGGGGCGCCATACCGACGGTACAGCGCCTCCATCAGCACATAGAAATTGCAGTTGCGCACATCCGCCGTTAACGGCGGTTTTGCCGCTATATCAGGGCGTGCTGGCCCATTTTCTCCTGCCATTCCCAGGACTCCTGACTTTCCGTGTTAATGATTTTCAGACAGTGGTACGAATTGATGCTGGCGTAGAGGGCAAAAAAGTGCGAGAGCACGGTACCCAGAAGATAAATTTCACCTTCGCAGATAAACGGATCGGGACGTATCCATAGCGTGGTCGCCAGCCCGCGAACCGGTACGCCTTTAAACAACCTGTCAACAGGTTTGGTTTCGAGTTTTTCTATGGCATCCAGTTTCTGGCGTGACAGTCTGGCCCGCTGCGGATGGTGAGCACCTGGCAGGTCGAAGGTCCGCAGGATCTGGATTAGTGTCTCCCTGTCCAGCAGGGAGAGGTAGTTCAGGTTCATCGCGGAAATTAGCGACCAGTGCATATCGCCGTCTGTGACTGGCCAGAGCGGCTGTGTCGGGCGCGTGACATTACGAAATGAGGCCACAGCCGGATTTTTATTGACGGCCACGCAGATATCGCCGGTATGCAGCCGGGCAGGGATCATTCGGTTGGTACAGAGTAATAATGTGGTGATCACATCATCGTTAAACAGTGAACTGTCCGGTACGCTGCCGTCCGCATGGACAAAGGCGATGGAATGTTCAAGCCCGCGGTGAAACAAGGATGTTTTAGTTCGGTGATGCCAGTAGACGACTTCCCGCTGGCGGCTGTACTCCATCTGGTGCTGGAAACTTTCAAACTCTGGCCAAACGCGCGCCTGGTTGCCAGGGCTGGAATCAATACCAGACACTTTGATTTTACTGGTGACGGTGCTTATCTGAAAAATGTCATAGGCGTCGGCGTGCTGATGACTGGCGCGAAGCGGATATTCCGCCATCCGCCCATCCGGCCTGACGGGTTCAGCATAATGGGTAAACAGGTTAATAGCTGGTGTACAATGCAGACGCAGCGAGTCCTGCCGCAGCTTGATGTCGGTAGGTAAAGGGCGGTTAAAGTGCAGGCGTAGCGTAAACGCGCTCACCGGAAAATCGTTCGGTAGCGGCGCAACATCGCGCAGATGAAAAAAGAAGAAGGCTTCCGGATAGCAAAAATACTCCTGAAGCACGCGGTACCCGCTGTGAACATTTTTCGGCCACGGCAGCAGGGCATCCTGGTTGTCAAAACCCGCAGCTTCCAGCCACAGATCCGGCAGCGGCAGGCGGTGCTCTCCGGCAATCAGTTCTGCATCCATCAGGCATTCGCAAAACCACAGATAAAGCTGATGCCGGGTATAATCGTCTTCATTACCCAACCAGAATGTGATTTTGTTCAGGTCAAGCATGGCGGGGGAAACATTGTTATCTGCGGTGAAACTGATATCTATAATGCCTTCTTTCATGCTGCTGGCGTTGCGGGTGTCGAGAATACGCAGCGGTTGCAGCCAGATATCGCGCGCCAGCGTGAAATGGCAGGCTACGGAAGAGGCAATTTCATCATTATTGTCAGCCAGTATTTTCTGAGTAGCCAGAGATGACTTTTCTGAGCGGCTTCTGATCAGTTCATTACGGCAGACCTGAACAGGGACTTTTAACTGATTGGTTTTAGGTTCATAGGCAATAACCGTCATGGCCGGAACCGGGCGTAAATAGTTTGCCCACAGCATGCGGATCAGCCCATGTGTGAATTCGGGAAATTCGTCCTCAAGTTTCTGACGCAGGCTACCGGACATAAAGGCAAAGGCTTCCATCAGACGTTCCACGTCCGGATCACCCTCTTTCTCGGCCAGAAAATGGGCCAGATGTGGTTTTTCCTGCGCCAGCAGTTTGCCAAGCTGGCGCAGATAATCCAGTTCTTCGCGGTAGTAACGTTCTTCAAAAGCCACAGAGCTCACTCCACATAATAGCGTTGATGGTTGTCCAGTAAAATGTCAAACTCGAACACTCCCTTGGTTTCGCTGACATCGACCGTAGCCACAATATGAAAACGCAATTCCACAGGGGCGTATTCATCCAGTGCCGCAGCGGTAACAACAACATCAGTAATACGTGGTTCGTAATGTAAAATGCACTGGATAATGGAATTACGGATTACTCGTCTGAAATCGCTGGAGGCCAGCGATTCATCATTTAAATCGGTAATTCCCAGCTCCGGTGATCCATAGCAACTACCGAAGCGGGTATTCAGGACCTGTCGCAAATTACGTCTGATGGAGCGTATCAGTGCTTCTTTGGGGTTCTGGTATGAAGAGGGATTTGCCGCCTCACGGATACGTTCAAAAAGACTGCCGGTTGGTCCTGAATCCCTCCTTTGCATCGATTATTCCTTATCCAGTCGTCCAACCAGACTCAGGTCGAAACTAGCACCCATGTACTTAAAATGCGGCCTGACAGAAATCGCGACCTGGTACCAGCCGGGCTCACCATCCACATCCAGTACTTCAATCTTCGCCTGACGTAATGGCCGGTGGCTACGGACTTCGGCAGGCGGATTTTCCTGGTCTGCTACGTACTGGCGTATCCAGGCGTTAAGCTCGCGCTCCAGGTCACCGCGTTCTTTCCACGCACCAATCTGCTCGCGCTGAATCACTTTAATGTAGTGAGCTAAACGGCTGACCACGAATAGATACGGCAACTGAGTACCGAGTTTATAGTTGGTTTCGGCTGTCTTACCTTCGGGTGTTTTAGGGAACATTTTCGGTTTCTGCACCGAGTTGGCCGAGAAAAAGCATGCATTATCAGACCCCTTGCGCATAGTCAGTGTGATAAAGCCCTCTTCCGCCAGTTCGTACTCTCTCCGGTCAGTTACCAACACTTCAGTCGGAATTTTTGCTTGCATTTGCCCCATGGATTCATACAGATGCACCGGCAGGTCTTTGACTGCGCCGCCGCTGGAAGGGCCAATAATATTTGGGCACCAGCGATACTTAGCAAAACTTTCCGCCAGGTTGGCGGCCAGTAAAAACGAGGTGTTCCCCCACAGATAAGACTCGTGACTTTGGCTGACATCTTCATGGTAACGGAAGGTTTTGACAGGGTTTTCATTCGGCGAGTAAGGGTGGCGCAGCAGGAATCGGGGGGCGGTCAGGCCCAGGTAACGGGAATCTTCCGATTCGCGCAGAGCGCGCCAGCGGGAGTAGGCCGGGCCTTCAAAGATGGCGCCCGGTTCTTTGATTCCCGGTAACTCTGTCCATGAGTCCAGACCAAAAAATTCTGATGATACTGACGACAGGAACGGGCTGTGCGCCATCGCGCTGACCTGGCTGATATATTTCAACAGCTTCATATCTGGCGTGGTGTTTTTAAAGGCAAAGTTGCCTATTACCGCTGCTACAGGCTCACCGCCAAATTGTCCATAACCACTTGAATATACATGCTTATAATACGCAGACTGCGTGATTTCAGGTGCAAATTCGAAATCATCCAGCAGTTCTTCCTGAGTGACATTCAGGAAATGGACTTTGATGTTTTCCCGTGTATCCGCGCGCTCAACCAGCAGCTTCAGCGAGCGTAGCAGGGATTCCAGTTCCTGAAATTCCGGGGCATGAATAATGGCGTCCATCTGCTTGCCGGTTCGGGCATCAATATCAGCAATCATGGCATCAACGGCCAGGATATTGATGGGTTCGGCGCTACTGTCGCCCTGTAGCATGGCGGCAATAAAGGCGCTCACGCCCTGGCGGGTGATATCGTAGCTTTCTGATTTTGGCTGGACGCGGGTCTGCGCCATGATTTCATCAAGCAGGGATGAGGTGGCAGCGGTCTGCGAAGTGCTGACGGGAGCAATTTCTTCCTGTACTGACATACTGAAATCCTTTTGTGAAAATTATTTCTGAACGGCGATACCCAATTCCTGGATCAACTGCTCGCGGGTGTCTTCGTTTTCCAACAAAGCCTGAAGCTGTGCACGGAAGGCGGGTATGTTGCCTAATGGGGATTTGAGTGCGACCAGCGCTTCACGCAGTTCCAGTAGTCGTTTTATTTCTGGTACCTGGTTGGCGATATTGTCCGGAGAAAGATCGTTCATTGATTTAACTTTTAGGCTGACTTTCAGATATTCATTGGGATTATCATTAAGTTCAGCCGGAACATTAAATTCGCGCTCAATATCTGCTTCAGCAATCACCGCGTTTAGGTTATATCGGTTGACAGCAACAGCTGTACGCTCATCAAGAGGAGTATCATCTTGTTTCCCTTTCAGATTTCCAGTGATAAGAAGATTTAACGGCAGTTCTACGTCAGTAGCCGCTCCGTCAATTTTCGGCGTATATCGGACACTAATTCTTTCCTTCGGTGCGACGCTTCCGCCATCGGTGTTCATTTTACTCATAAAAATATTCTCACTCAGGCCATGAGTACAGCATGTTCGTACTGCACAAAAAACGAAATTGCCGTTCCAGTGGTGGTTAATTGGTTTTTTTTGAATCAAGTGGTGTTCCGGATTCTACCTGTAAAAATAAATATTAAAAGAACTTTTTATATATTTAAAAGAGCGCTATTCTTTCTTTCTAAATACATGTGGAATACATAGATATGAATTATAAAAAGCATTTGATAAATAGATGTGTTGCATTAATTTAAAGTGTAATTCATTGGTTTAACTTCATTAATTTGAGTTGATACCATTCTTGTGGTGTATGGGTTGTTGATTTTGTTATATGGTTTTAAAAATGATTTTTTTTGGTTTTTTGAGAAGTGTGTTGCTGTGTTTTTATAATGACAGAAAATGAAGTTATATAATATTTATTCTTGATACAGCTGCGATCTTAATCTTTGTGTAGATACGCATTTAGATCATTTTATTCTCTCTGTGGGTATGTTTGCTTTTTTTATTAAAAAGAATTCAATTATTGATTTTTAATATGTTTAAGTATTGCAGTGCAGAGTTAATACTTCGCGGAGAATTATAATTTTTCTTTAATCAGGATAAATGATGTGACTCATAGTGAGCTGCATCACATATCAACCTATCGTGGATAGTGATGGGTTTTTCAAAAAAGTAGTCGATAATTTCACAAGGAGTTTATAAATGCCAACCCCATGTTACATTTCAATCACGGGACAAACCCAAGGGAATATTACTGCCGGGGCTTTCACCGCTGATTCTGTCGGCAATATCTACGTACAGGGGCATGAAGACGAAATGCTGGTGCAGGAGTTTCTGCACAACGTTACTGTTCCAACCGATCCCCAGTCCGGTCAGCCTTCCGGGCAGCGCGCTCACAAACCGTTCATTTTCACCGTCGCACTGAATAAAGCCGTCCCGCTGCTTTACAACGCGCTGGCTTCCGGTGAAATGCTGCCGAAAACCGAGCTGCACTGGTGGCGTACTTCTGTTGAAGGCAAGCAGGAACATTACTTCACTACCCGCCTCACCGACTCGACGATCGTGGATATCAGACTTCATATGCCACATTGCCAGGACCCGGAGAAACGCGAGTTCACCCAGTTGCTCGCAGTCTCACTGGCCTACCGCAAAATTGAGTGGGAACACATCAAATCCGGCACATCCGGTGCCGACGACTGGCGTGCACCGCTGGAAGCATAAAGTAAGTCAACAACATCCTGCCTTCGTACAGGATGTTGTTTTTGTACGTCTAAAAAATGAGTTTCAGCAAGGAGTTACGCTTTCATGAGGGAGATGGCGGATGCCGGAAACCCGGGCGGTAGCGTACCCGAAGGTGAGCGTAACACTGTACTGATATTCTCTACCCATTGTGAGTCGGTAAATCAATCAGGGGGGCAAAATGTCCTTAAAAGGTCTTCGCTTTACGCTGGAGGTTGACGGCCAGGAGCCGGACACCTTTGCAGTGGTGAGCTTCCGGTTAATCCAGAACCCGTCTTATCCGTTTGTACTGAATGTGGATGTCGCCAGCGACTCTTTTATGCAGACGGCGGAGATGCTGCTGGAGAAGAACGCAACGCTGACCATCTGGCAGGGCGTCATTCCGCTGCGTTATGTCACCGGCGTGGTGGCGGGCTTTGGCATGCAGGAGAACAACGGCTGGCAGATGCGTTATCACCTGCGTATTGAGCCGCCGTTATGGCGGTGCGGGCTGCGGCAGAACTTTCGTATTTTTCAGCAGCAGGATATCCGGACGATATCGGCCACGTTACTGAACGAGAACGGCGTCACGGAGTGGACTCCGCTGTTTTATGAAGACCATCCGGCGCGTGAGTTCTGTGTCCAGTACGGGGAGAGCGACCTGGCGTTTCTGGCACGGCTGTGGGCGGAAGAGGGAATTTTCTTCTTTGAGCGGTTTGCGGCGGCCAGTCCGGAGCAGAAGCTGACGCTGTGTGACGATGTGGCGGGGCTGTCGCAGGCGGGAACGCTTCCGTTTAACCCGAACACATCGGCAGGGGCGGAGACGGAGTGTGTCAGTATGTTCCGGTATGAAGCTCATGTGCGCCCGTCGTCGGTGCAGAGTCAGGATTACACGTTTAAGGTGCCGGACTGGCCGGGGATATACGAACAGCAGGGTGAGAGGCTGAACGGACAGCACGCGCAGTACGAGATATTTGATTATCCGGGAAGGTTCAAGGATGAGCAGCACGGCAAGGATTTCACGCTGTATCAGATGGACAGCCTGCGCAGTGATGCGGAAAAGGCCACCGGTCTGACTAATTCGCCGAAGCTGTGGCCGGGAACGCGGTTTACGCTGACGGGACATCCGCAGAAGATGCTGAACCGTGAATGGCAGGTGGTCAGGAGTGTGGTGTCAGGAGACCAGCCTCAGGCGCTGCACGGCAGCCAGGGAAAGGGAACCACGCTGGGAAATCAGATAGAGGTGATACCGGCGGACCGGACCTGGCGTCCGCGGCTGCAAAGCAAACCGAAGGTGGACGGGCCGCAGAGTGCGATAGTGACGGGGCCAGCGGGAGAGGAAATCTTCTGCGACGAGTATGGTCGGGTGCGGGTGCGTTTTCACTGGGACCGTTATCACGGAGAGACAGAGGAGAGTTCGTGCTGGATACGGGTGTCTCAGGCGTGGGCGGGAGCGGGTTTTGGCAATCTGGCGATACCGCGGGTGGGTCAGGAGGTGATTGTTGATTTTCTGAACGGAGACCCGGACCAGCCAATAATCATGGGTCGGACATACCATGAGTTCAACCACTCACCGGGTGACCTGCCGGGGACGAAGACGCAGATGACCATCCGGTCAAAGACGTACAAGGGCGGTGGCTTTAACGAACTGCGATTCGAGGACGCCACGGATAATGAGCAGGTCTATATCCACGCGCAGAAGAACATGGACACGGAGGTGCTGAATAACCGGACAACGGATGTGAAGGTTGACCATACGGAAACTATTGGCAATAACCAAAACATTACGGTTGGACTGGGCCAGACGGTGACGGTGGGTAAGGAAAACGCCGGGGGACATGACCAGACGGTGACGGTGGCACATGACCAGAGCATGAGCGTTGGAAATAATCAGACGTTGAATGTGATCAAAGACCGCAAAAAGGATGTGGGTAATAACCAAGACAGTAAGGTGGTCGGGGATGATACAGAAGCAGTGGAGAAATCCCAGAATATTACGGTAGGGAAGGATTACACCCTGACGGTAACTGACAGCCTGACCATTAAGGTAGGTGAATGTGTACTGAAAATGAACAAGGACGGCACGATCATGTTGAACGGTGTGAAGATTCAGTTTAAAGCGGACGACAGCATTAAGGGTGTTGCCAGCACGGTTCATTTTAACTGATATCACAGAGGCCGTTATATGTTTGTACGAACCGCACGTCACCTGATTGCTGAACAATACACCGATATGCTGGCTCAGGATTATCGTCTGCGTAATGTATTGCTGTCATCGTACCACCATGACTTAGGCAGCCTGTTGCAGTTTGACAGACGAATGCAGGCATATCTGGAGGGTATGTTGTACTTGAAAGAGGAAACGGCAGAATATCTTCGGGGGCTGTTGCAGGAGTTGTTGTCTCCGGGGGAATTGTTTTCTGTCGCGCTTTTTGCGGCAAATGCGAACGATGAATTTCTTCTGTCCGGATGTCTGGGACTGGCGCAGGGAATACCGCGCCTTCTGCCAGCATTACTGACAGTCGTTGGCTGGATGGACACGAATTCATCCTTATGGCCGGTGATGATGTCACATCCGGGCTGTCGGGCTTTTGCTGCCGTGATGAGGGCGGATATATCTGGCCCGATAACGTTTACTCAGCAGGAAATTATTACACTGTTTGAAAACAGGCAGTGTGTGGATTTTCTTCTCTGGTTTCTCGGTAAAAGTAATTCGGCGTTGTTCGTACCTGCTATAAAGCGAGTCTTTGATTCGGGTCAGGACGATCTTATCTTACAGGGTTGCCGTGCGGTTTTGTGTTTGCGTGCGCAAGCCAGTGAGTATATCGATGTGACCAAAGAGCAGTTATTACGGCTTGTTCACAGTAACAGAGAGGATGTTCGCACACTGGCGGTTAAATATCTTTTGGCTTACTCCGTTTACGAGCCTCAGGCGCTCATCAACACGCTCTCTGAAAAAAAGAGTGACACTCGCTTATTGATTCAGGCTATGGGCTGGTCTGGTCTTACAGACTGTATTCCTTTCTTAACAGATTATTTTGATGAGCCAGAGTATGCGAGGCTGAGCCTGTTGTCAGTTGTGACAATTACAGGTTCTCTGCCTGAACGGGATGGCTGGCAAATTAAGAAAGGGGATGAAACTTCCAGTACCGTGGAGTCTGATTCAGCAGGTATACCAGAAGATGAGCCAGAGCAGGGCGTTAGCTGGCCGGACAGGGCAGCATTTCAACGCTGGTGGACGGTGAATAATGGGACTCTGAATTCCGGGCTGCCCGGTCTTTGTGGGAAGCCAGTAACAACAGAAGGGCTGGCCGCTGTTATTGCAAATGGCTTTCTGAACTTACGCTCTCTGGCTGTCATGCGATCCGGTCGCTTTTCTGAACTATCTGCCCTGCCTGCGATAAACCAATATGAGATTTTCAATATGCAATCTGAAAACAGATGAGGGAACAGCAATGCAGCAGACATTATTAAAAGAAGCACTACTCAGCGAGAATGAGGTAAAGGACGAAAAAAGATCGACCATCCCGGAAGAGCTTATTTTTACTGCACAACAGAAAATCACGCTGAGTTGTGGTAAATCGCAGATTACACTTTACCCAAACGGGAAGGTGGTGATTAAGGGGGATTATATCCTCAGTGATGCGGAAGGCGTGAATAGACTGTCAGGTGGACGAATTGAGGTAAATTAATTCGCATCAGGGATGGCAAAATATGATAACTGTTAATATCAATGGATTAACGTTATGCCACAAGGGCAGCGGTGGTGTCAGCCATAATACTCTGCCGGATGTGTGCAAAACACCAGGAGAAGGTGTTCCGGTTCCGTATGAGAATGAGGCTTATTCGAGTGACCTGGTGAAAGGCACCGTGA
>CAJYVI010000047.1 GCA_913778145.1 uncultured Pseudocitrobacter sp. | reverse complement strand
TTCAGATAACGGAATATCGGATGCGCGGCGCTACCGTTGACGTCCACTTTTTCGAACATCGGGAAGCTTACGCCGTAATTAATGTGACAGGTCTGCGCGATGTCATCGGCATTGCCGGGTTCCTGTTTACCGAACTGGTTGCAGGGGAAACCCAGCACAACGAAGCCCTGAGCGGCATATTTCTTATAAAGTGTTTCCAGGCCTGCATATTGTGGTGTGAAGCCACAATGGCTGGCGGTATTCACTATCAGTACCAGTTTACCGACGTAGTCGGCCATTGCGATGTTTTGCCCCTGCAGACTGGTAGCGGTAAGTTGGTGAAAGGTGGTCATCTTGATATCCTCAGCGCAGAAGCCGTGTGGGATAGACATTGCTACTCAGTATGGCGCAATTGTGTGTGAATCATTTTTACATTGTCAAAAAACATCGTCCACCGTTCTGAGTTCGGGGTGACTTCATCTTACCCAAACTGCCCAGGCATTCGCTCCTCATCTTAAATTCCGCTATCATCTCCACCCACTTCCATTCCAGGCCGCGTCATGTCTACTCTCATCGACACTTTTATTGCCCCTCCATGCCATGACGATGTAGAGATCCTCTATCAGGATCCTCATATCCTATTGATTAACAAGCCTTCCGGCCTGCTGAGCCTCTCAGGCAAAAACCCGCAAAACAAAGATTCAGTGCATTACCGCCTGGTGCAGCAATTTCCTGGTTGTACGCTGGTGCATCGTCTCGATTTCGGCACCTCCGGGATAATGCTCGTCGCGCGTAATAAAGCGATTAACGCCGCTCTGTGTCAGCAGTTCAGCCAGCGCGCCGTGAGCAAGGTTTACACGGCGCTGCTATGCGGTCATCTACAGGATGATGACGGGGTGATAGACGCCGCGATAGCCAAAGATCCGGCGCTCTTTCCGCGCATGTCGATTAGCGCCAGCCAGGGTAAACCGGCGCGTTCGCGCTATCGGGTAATAGCGCGTTTTTATCAACAGCAGGAAGGGGTAACACTGCCAGTGACGCGGGTCGAACTTACCCCGGAAACCGGGCGCACCCATCAGTTACGCATTCACTGCCAGTATCTGGGACATCCCATTTTAGGCTGCGATCTCTACGGAGGACGCCTGCTGCCGGGCACGGAAGCGGCGCCCCGATTAATGCTCCATGCAAGCGAATTGCATTTTGTTCACCCCGTTAGTAACGAGCCAGTCAGGGCCTACAACGCCAGTCCGTTCTAAGATGCCTGCATCAAACGGGATAAATTCAACATTTGTTTATTTCTATAAAAGTGTTTAATTTTGAATTCGTGATGCTATGATGTGCCCATACATCAGCTATGGGTATTGCATTATGACACTTCAACGATTCCCCACCCGCAAGCCGTTTCCCTTCTCGGATATGGTAAAAGCCAACGGTTTTTTGTTCCTGTCAGGTCAGGTCTCCATGACGCAAGAGGGTGAGCCTTTACTGGGTTCAATATCTGAACAAACGCAGCGCATTCTTGATTCCATCGAACAGACGTTGGCGCTTGCCGGGGCGACGTTGAATGACATTGTCCGCGCACAGGTGTGGCTCAGCGACATGGATAATTTTGCTGAGTTTAATGCGGCCTGGCGCAGTCGATTTTCGAACGGATTTCCTTCCCGTTCGGTTGTGACCAGCCGCCTCGCGTTTGGGCTGGATGTTGAAATTGAAGTACAGGCGATTGAACCATGTCTAACCTCCTGAATGTTTTGATGGCGTCTATGGATGCCATGCGCACCACGCTTGCGGCAAATACGGAAGCCGTCCTACACGATCTGTCTCAGCCGGAGTGCTCTGTTATCAGTATTGTTAATGGCCATGTCAGCGGGCGAAAACCGGGCGATCCCTTACTCTCCGGGCCAAATGATGATGTGGGATTTCTGGGGCTACTAGAGCCATCCCAGCGCGTGCCTTCCCGGGTGTTCAACAATTACAAAACCACCACAACCTCGGGCAAAGTACTCAGCAGCGCGTCGACCATTTATTACAGTGAAGATGGCGTTCCGCGAGTGGCTTTTTGCATCAATGTCGATTTAAGCGTAGTGAATGATCTGAAACGCACCCTGGATTCGTTGTTACCCCCCACGGCGGAGCAGGGCGAAGAAGACCTCAGCGACAAAATCCCGGCGCAGTCCTTCGATGACGTTATTGCCAAATTTCGCCAGACGGGGTCAGAAAACAAAATTCAGTTTCGCAAACGTGTGGTCTCGGAGCTGCAAAAAATGGGCTTCTTTAAGGTTAAAGGCAGCGTCGGGCATATTGCGCATACGCTGGGCGTTTCGCGCTACACCATCTACAACTATCTGGAAAAAAATGATGAAAAACAATAAATCACACAACATTCCATTTTATCAGGTTGATGCTTTTACTTCCGAGCCTTTTGGCGGTAACCCGGCGGGGGTATGTCCACTGGATGTCTGGTTAAGCGACGATACGTTACAGGCGATTGCCCGCGAAAATAATCTTTCGGAAACGGCGTTCTTCATATCGATGGGCGACGGTTATCATCTACGCTGGTGTACGCCCGCGGTGGAGGTTGATCTCTGTGGTCATGCGACGCTCGCTGCGTCCTGGGTGTTGTTCAATAAGCTGGGCTATACCGGGAAAACAATTCGCTTTCAGACACGCAGCGGCGAGCTGAGCGTCTCCCGACATGGCGATGAATATTGCATGGATTTCCCGGCGCAGAAGGCTGAACCCATTGATACCCCGGCAGGATTACTGGAAGCGCTCGGCATTACCCACGGCGTTGTGGGCGTATGGAAAGCGGCTGATTTAGTCGTGCTGGTTGATGATAAAACGATGATTGACGCCCTGTCGCCAGACTTTAACGCGCTTAATGCCTTTGATACGCGCGGGGTGATTGTCACGGCGGCGGGCGACGATTTTGATTTTATCTCGCGCTGGTTTGGGCCGCAGGTTGGCGTCAATGAGGATCCCGTTACTGGTTCTGCGCATACGTTCCTCGCGCCGTTCTGGGCCGAGCGATTGGGCAAAAATACGTTGTCCGCCCAGCAGGGGGGGGCGCGTAAAGGCACGCTGCGTTGCGTCGTTCGCGACGATGGGCGCGTCGAACTGTACGGCGCGGCACGTATGACAATTGAAGGGACCTTCAGTCTGTGATGAAGCAAAAACAGCTTAGTTATGTCGTCTCAGTCGGGACGCTCATCCTTGTGCTGCTGTATATCGCCTTTATCTGGGGAAGCCTGGGCTAAATCTTACTTCGGGTGGCGTATCATTGCGCCACCTCTCTTTCAGGTTGCATTCATGTCGGATACGAAAAAACTATCCCTCGCCCAGACACTCGCGCTGGGCGGAATGACTCTTGCGTTATTTTTGGGTGCCGGAAATATTATTTTCCCACCGCTGGTGGGAATGCAGGCTGGGGCGAATTCCTTCACGGCAGGCACAGGCTTTATTATTACCGCAGTTCTTTTCCCCGCGCTGGCGATTATTTCACTGGCCATGAACAACGGTGATATTAATGAACTCACCCGCCCCTTGGGTAAGGTTACCAGTACCGCCTTCATCGGCGTCTGCTTTCTGACGCTGGGCGTTCTATTTGGCACACCGCGAACGGCAACAATTAGCTATGAAGCGATTACCCAGGGTGCTCTGGGGTCGTTGACGCAAAAAACGATTTTCTCCTTTGCCTTTTTCGCGCTGGCCGGGGCCGTGTTAGCTAAATCAGGTAAACTACTGGAAATTGTTGGCTTTTTTCTCTCGCCAATCAAAATTGGCGCACTGATTTTTATTGGGGTTGCGGCATGGATTTATCCTGTTGGCGAGATGAGCTCTGCTGTTGCCATATTTGATAATCATCCCTTTACCGCCGGGTTTATCAATGGCTATCAGACGCTGGATGTGATTAGCGCATTATGCTTTGGGGCGATTATTACGCACACGCTTAATCAGCGGGGCATCGTGCATGCCAACGGTATTCTGCGTTACTCCAGCCGTGCGGCGCTGATTGCCGCCGCCGGGATGGTGCTTATTTATGTCTGCTATATTTCGATGGGGGCACATACGCAAGAACACTCCGCCAGTAATGGGATGCAAATTATGAGCGCCTACGTGGAGACCGTTTTTGGCGTATATGGGCAAACGCTGCTGGCGGCCATTATTACCCTGGCATGCCTGGTCACGGCGATTGGTTTAACGACCGGCACCGCGCGTTATTTTCATCAGGTAACTGGCATCTCTTATGGCCTGCTGGTCACACTTTCACTGGTACTTTCGGCGATGATTGCCGTACTGGGGCTGGATTCGCTGACCGCATTGGCCGTTCCGCTATTAAGTGCGATATATCCGGCTGCGCTGGTGATCGTCGCGTTAGGCATTGCCAGAAAATGGCTCGCCATTCCAACATGGGTATATCGGGGAATATTCTTTATCGCGCTTATTACGGGAATCGTCAGCGCGTTTATCTGAACAGTTTAACGGCCCGGTAAGTGCTACCGGGCATATTTCACGTCATACGCATCAGCGAGAATTACTCATTTCCCCACTGATTTAAAAACTCCGCAATCTCATCAATTCGTGCGGCTTTAATGCCTGCTTCCTCGGCCATCTCTTTTTGCGCCTCTTCGCTGATCTCTTCGTTATTCATCAGGCGGGTCAGCAGCAGTTGAAAATAGTGCGCCAGCGGCGTGCGTTCAGACTCGGCGACCGGCTCTGCGCATTCCGTCGCGTATTCATCGGCAATATCGTAGTACTTCAATGGGATATCGTTATTCATAAAAAGCCTCGGGGTTAACGTTTCGCGTGTGTCTGGCCGGAATAGTATCACTCTATTCACGTACACAACACTTCGCGCAGCCACGCCATAAAGGTAGTGACGCGCACGGGCGTGTAGTGGCGAGTGGGGCGGATAAGCGAAAGGGGCAGCGCAGGCGGGGCATGCTCCTGCATCACCGGCACCAGCGTGCCTGCATGCAGAGCATCTTCGACGATAAACCACGGTAGCATGGCAATGCCCATCCCCTGGATGGCCGCTTCCCGCAGTACGTCGCCATTGTCGGTGATAAGGGGCATGTTCATATCCGGCAGCTCCTTGCCTTCGGTAAATCCCCATTCATCGCGCGCAGAGAGCAGGGAGTAACGCAGGCAATTGTGCCCGGCCAGGTCAGCCGGTGATGCCGGAACACCTTTACGCGCCAGATACGCCGGTGAGGCGCAAAACAGCCGCGGCAGGTCAGCCAGATGAGCGCATACCAGCGACGAATCATTTAACGCGCTGATGCGTAATGCCAGATCCAGCCCTTCGCCCACCAGGTCCGACAGCCGGTCTTCCAGCTGGAGTTGCACGGTGATTTGTGGATATTTCGCCATAAACACCGGCAGCAGCGGTGCCAGTTTTTTCACGCCATAGGTTAACGGCGCCGACAGACGAATCACGCCGCTCAGCGTCTCCTGGAAACAGTTGAGCCGTTCTTCTGCCTGTTCCAGCGATTCCAGAATACTTTTCACGTCCTTCCAGAACTGCTCGCCCGCCGTCGTCAGTTCAAGATGACGCGTGGTGCGGTTCAGCAGGCGCACGCCCAGATTTTTTTCAAGCGAAGAGACGCGGCGGCTGATGGAGGCGCTGCTGGTTTCAAGCTGGACGGCGGCGTTATAAAAGCTGCCTGTTTCGATCACCGCGACAAAGCTTCGCAGGGACAGGAGATCGTATTCTTTCATTTTTCGTAACGGTGAATTGTGTGTGGCCCCATTTATCCGGGGAGGGAAGGTCATTACTCTGTCCGCATTATATGAACACCGGAGAGAAACAATGACAACCCAATACCGCGTAAAAAAAGGCGAATCCCTGCATTATCTGCCCGCAAGTGATTATCACCCGGCGGATACCTACTTCCATTTTTCCTTCGCCAATTATTACGATCCTGACAACATGAATTATGGCGTATTACGCGTGGTGAATGATGACAATGTGAAACCGCACAACGGTTTTGGTCGCCACCCGCATCAAAATATGGAAATTGTCAGCTATGTGATTGATGGTCAACTGACCCACTGGGACAGCGCAACGCAAACGGAAGAAACGCTTGGGCGCGGGCATGTGCAGGCGATCACCGCCGGGAACGGCGTCTGGCACTCTGAGCTCAACAAACATGATGAGTGGTGCCGCTTCCTGCAAATCTGGATCCTGCCGCCGAAGCAGGGGCTGGAGGTGCGTTACAATCAGCGTAAATTCGATGCGGCAGAACGTGAAAATAAACTGCTGCATATTGTCGGTAGCCTGAAGAATGACGATGCGCCGCTGATGCTCAACCAGGATGTGAATATGTACGTGAGCGAACTGACCAACCCGACGGCGGAAGTTGAGTATCAACTGCAGGCCGGACGCCAGGCCTATATCAATAACTTCGAAGGTGAAGTGAATGTGAAAGGTATCGCTTCGTTAGGTAAAAAAGATACGCTGGAAATTACCGGGCCAGCAACGCTGAAATTCAGTGCCGCCAATGAACAGAGCCATTTTATTATTATCGAAATGCCTGAGTCTCACGCCTGATTTTTAACGCATGATGCTGTCGATTTTTCCGGACACTTGCTAAAGTAACCTGCTGATCGCAAAGGAAGGAACGCGCTGTGGCCGGAAGAATCGATTATCAGATTGAGAAGTACAGCTTCACCGAAGCGGGCGAGTCGCCAAGGCTTGCTCAACAGTGGGCGGAAGTGATTGAAGAGTGTCGTCAGTCCGGCGCGGGCGCGCAGGAGCGTTTACGCATTGCGCTGCTGAACGTTGACTACGTCACCAGCTTCGAATTGCCTTTTCGTCTGCTGTTGATCCGCGCGCCACAGCTGATCGCCGCGGTGCGTGACGAACTTCAGCTTAGTCAGAAAAATGTCCTGTTTAACGGTAAACGTTTCGGCTGTGTTTACAGCCTGAAAGCCAGCCTCGACGCTATTCCCGACGAATATCAATACCGCTTATCTAACCGTATCCGGCGAATAGATGGCACGCTTTCAACCGCCTCGCCGTATCAGGAAATTGCCAAACAGATTAAACAGCCCCGCGAGCGCTTAAAGCTAGCGCTGGAAAATGATTTGCAGGTTACCGCGCTGGATGGGCTTTTTTGGTTTGGCATTCAACGTATCGCGGCGGATGTGCAGAAGCTGCGCAAAACGGGGATGAAAATCAGCACCGCAGAGGTGGAGGTGTTTGATAACCTCACCGGCACCACGCGGCGGGTGCCGTATTATCAGCAGGTTAAAAGCGGCGCGTAGTGCGCCGCTTTTTGCCCGATGGCGCTACGCTTATCGGGCCTACAATGGGTGATGAGTCGTAGGTTGGATAAGCGCAGCGCCATCCAACAATTACGTCTCGCTCACCGGCGTTCTGTCACCTTCGTACAACGGCACTTTGCGATAACGTCGCACCAGATACCACAGATACGCCCCACCCAGCGCCGCCCACACCAGACCCAGCGTCAGCGAGGTGGCTTCGAGGTTAATCCACAGCACGCCCACCGTCAGTGCGCCAACCAGCGGCATTAATAAATAGTGGAAGTGTTCCTTCCAGCTTTTATTCATCCCTTTACGCCGCCAGAAGTGATTGAACACCGACAGGTTAACGAAGGTAAACGCCACCAGCGCCCCAAAGTTAATCAGCGCCGTGGCGGTCACTAAATCGAAGAACAGCGCCGACATCGCGACAATCCCGACCATAATGACGTTCAGCGCTGGCGTGCGCCATTTCGGGTGTACATAGCCAAACACGCGCTCGGGGAACACATTGTCACGCCCCATCACATACAGCAGACGCGACACGCTGGCGTGCGACGCCAGACCAGACGCTAACGTGTTCACAAACGTGGTGCAGAGGAAAATCGACTGGAACAACTTGCCACCGACGTACAGCGCAATCTCCGGCAGTGCGGCATCCGGATCTTTAAAGCGGCTGATATCCGGGAAGAACAACTGCATAAAGAATGATGCGGCAATAAAGATAATGCCGCCATACACCGCCGTCAGGAAGATGGCTTTCGGAATAACCCGCGCGGCATCCGGCGTCTCTTCTGAAAGCGTGGTTACGGCATCAAAGCCGAGAAACGAGAAGCACACAATCGTCGCCCCGGTAATAATCGGAATCAGGTGCGCGTTCTCGCTGATAAATGGCTGAAGCGACCAGACCGTGCCAACGCCTTCTCCTTTATGCAGCCCCTGAACCACCAGGAAGATAAACACCACCATGATGGAGATTTGCACCAGCACAAACAGGGTGTTGAAGTTAGCGACCAGGTTAACACTCTTCAGGTTCGCGGCAGTTAAGATGGCGACGAACGTCACCACCCACACCCACGGCGGCACTTCCGGGAAGAGGGCGGAGAGATAGATCTTCGCCAACAGCACGTTGATCATCGGCAAAAAGAGATAATCCAGCAGCGATGACCAGCCGACCATAAAGCCAACGTGCGGGCTAATCGATTTTTGCGCGTAAGTATAGGCCGATCCCGCCTCCGGGAACTGGCGAACCAGCTTACCGTAACTGACAGCGGTAAACAGCACGCCCGCCAGCGCCAGCAGGTAGGACGCCGGAACGTGGCCGTCGCTGATGCCGGACACAATGCCAAAAGTATCGAACACGGTCATCGGCGTGAGATAGGCCAGGCCCATCATCACCACCTGCCACAGCTTCAGCGACTTACGCAGTTTCGT
>CAJYVI010000046.1 GCA_913778145.1 uncultured Pseudocitrobacter sp. | reverse complement strand
TTTGCCTGGCGGCACTAGCGCGGTGGTCCCACCTGACCCCATGCCGAACTCAGAAGTGAAACGCCGTAGCGCCGATGGTAGTGTGGGGTCTCCCCATGCGAGAGTAGGGAACTGCCAGGCATCAAATAAAGCAGAAGGCCATCCGAAAGGATGGCCTTTTTGCGCTGATGCGAAAAAAAACATGCCGGATGCGGCTGCGCCTTATCCGGCCTACAAAAGAATAACCTCCCCCACCGAATGGCACGAACACTGTAGGCCCGGTAAGCGCAAGCGCCACCGGGCAACACCGCGCGCACTACCCTTTCAAATACGCAAGATTCAACAATGGATACGGCTTCCCAAGATCGTCCATCTCGCTGCGCCCTGTCACCCTAAACCCCATCTTTTTATAAAACCCGACCGCCTGCTCGTTCTGCTCATTCACATTGGTCGTTAACGCCGGTGCCTGAGAAAGCGCATGCTCCACCAACAAACGGCCAACCCCCATGCCCCGCGCATCAGGATCAACAAATAGGGCATCCATATGCTGCCCGCTCAACAGCATAAAACCCACTGGCTCATCCTGCGCATTGGCAGCAACCCACAGCGGTGCCTCTGGTAAAAATGAACGTACCAGCGTCTCCAGCTCAGCCCGATATTCCGCGGACAAAAAATGATGTGTAGCGTCAACGGAACGACACCAGACAGCAACCAGTTTTTCCCCTTCATCATGCCGGGAACGGCGAATACTAATAACCATCGATACTCCTTTTATTAATTCTTATATTCTACGGTAATGTTGTCGGTGAAACTTTCTCACCTTTCACATGCAGACTCGACATTTTACTTATTCCTGGTTATTGTCAGCTATCTGGATGTCTAAACGTTTATACGTATGTTGTGAGGTAACAAGGTTATGCCGATTCGGGTACAGGACGAGCTACCAGCCGTCAATTTCTTGCGTGATGAAAATGTCTTTGTCATGACCACATCGCGCGCAACAGGCCAGGAAATCCGTCCGCTTAAAGTCCTGATTCTTAACCTGATGCCGAAGAAAATCGAAACGGAAAACCAGTTCCTGCGTCTTCTCTCTAACTCGCCGTTGCAGGTGGATATCCAACTGTTACGTATCGATGCGCGGGAATCCCGCAATACGCCCGCCGAGCACTTGAACAACTTCTACTGTAATTTCGACGAAATCCGCGATCAGAACTTTGATGGCCTGATTGTCACCGGCGCGCCGCTGGGGCTGGTCGAATTTAACGATGTCGCCTACTGGCCGCAGATAAAGCAGGTGCTGGAGTGGGCGAAAGATCATGTCACTTCTACGCTGTTTGTCTGTTGGGCGGTCCAGGCCGCGCTAAACATCCTTTATGGCATTCCAAAACAGACTCGCAGTGACAAACTCTCTGGTGTCTACGAGCATCACATACTCCAGCCGCATGCCCTGCTAACGCGTGGGTTTGATGACAGTTTTCTGGCTCCGCACTCTCGCTATGCCGATTTCCCGGCAGCATTGATTCGCGACTATACCGACCTCGATATCCTGGCGGAAACGGACGGCGGAGATGCTTACCTTTTTGCCAGTAAAGACAAGCGCATCGCATTTGTGACGGGTCACCCTGAGTACGATGCTAACACGCTGGCTGGCGAATTTTTCCGTGATGTGGAGGCCGGTCTCAGCCCGGAAGTACCGCACAATTATTTCCCGAAAAACGACCCGCAGAACAAACCTCGCGCCACCTGGCGCAGCCACGGCAATCTGCTGTTTGCCAACTGGCTCAACTATTACGTCTACCAGATCACGCCATACGATCTGCGGAATATGAACCCAACGCTGGACTGATCGTCTACGTCTCGCGATCCTAAAGCGTTTCAGCACTCTTCCTCAGGCACCTTCGGGTGCCTTTTTTATTTCCGAAAAGCACCTCAATCCATTAAAAAATTATAATTCTAATATAATCATCATCTTACTTGTAATTTAAATTAAAAATGGAAATCGTTTTTGATTTTTATTAATTTCTGGATAGTCTTAAAAGTGTTGAATGAAAACTATGCAGCGATCGTCCGTTTACCCAAGGGATCGAGCGGCATACATAATGAGGATCAGCACAATGACACAACAGGCAACAACGGCGGATGAACTGGCATTTACCGAACCTTTTAGCGAGCAAGAGCAGCAAGTTTTAACGTCAGAAGCCGTTGAATTTCTCAGTGAACTGGTAACGCGCTTTACGCCGAAGCGCAATAAACTGCTGGCTGCGCGCATTAAACAACAGCAGGATATTGATGATGGAAAGTTGCCTGATTTTATTTCGGAAACGGCTTCCATTCGTAACGGTGACTGGAAAATCCGCGGTATTCCTGAAGACTTACAGGATCGCCGCGTAGAGATAACCGGCCCCGTTGAGCGCAAAATGGTGATTAACGCCCTGAACGCCAACGTAAAAGTCTTTATGGCTGATTTCGAAGATTCGCTGGCGCCAGACTGGAACAGAGTCATTGATGGGCAAATCAACCTGCGTGATGCCGTAAACGGCACCATCAGCTACCGCAACGAAGCCGGTAAAATTTACCAGTTGAAACCCAATCCTGCGCTGCTGATTTGCCGCGTGCGCGGCCTGCATTTACCGGAAAAACACGTTACCTGGCGCGGTGAAGCCATTCCGGGCAGCTTGTTTGATTTCGCGCTCTACTTCTTCCACAACTACAAAGCGTTGCTGGCGAAAGGTAGCGGCCCTTATTTCTACCTGCCGAAAACCCAGGCCTGGCAGGAAGCGGCCTGGTGGAGTGAAGTCTTCAGCTATGCGGAAGATCGCTTTGACCTGCCGCGCGGCACCATCAAAGCGACTCTGCTGATTGAAACGCTGCCCGCCGTCTTCCAGATGGATGAAATCCTGCACGCGCTGCGCGATCACATTGTCGGCCTGAACTGTGGCCGCTGGGATTACATCTTTAGCTACATTAAAACCCTGAAAAACCACGCGGACCGCGTATTGCCTGACCGTCAGGTGGTGACGATGGATAAACCATTCCTCAGCGCTTATTCGCGCCTGCTGATTAAAACCTGCCACAAACGCGGCGCGTTCGCGATGGGCGGCATGGCGGCGTTTATCCCGAGCAAAGACGCCGAGCGTAACGCCCAGGTACTCAACAAAGTCAAAGCGGATAAATCGCTGGAAGCCAACAACGGCCACGACGGCACATGGGTAGCGCATCCTGGGCTGGCGGACACCGCGATGGCGGTCTTCAACGATGTGCTTGGCGAGCATAAAAATCAGTTATTCGTGACCCGCAGCGACGATGCGCCGATCACCGCCGAACAACTGCTGGCCCCCTGTGACGGTGAACGTACCGAAGAGGGCATGCGCGCCAATATTCGCGTCGCGGTGCAGTACATCGAAGCGTGGATCTCCGGCAACGGCTGCGTCCCTATCTACGGCCTGATGGAAGATGCGGCGACGGCGGAAATCTCGCGTACCTCCATCTGGCAGTGGATCCATCATGAGAAAACCCTGAGCAACGGCAAACCCGTCACCAAAGCGCTGTTCCGCCAGATGCTGGCCGAAGAGTTGTTGGTGATTCAGGACGAGCTGGGCGAGCACCGCTTCAGCAGCGGGCGCTTCGACGATGCCGCGCGCCTGATGGAGCAGATCACCACCTCTGACGACCTTATCGACTTCCTCACTCTGCCAGGCTATCGCCTGTTAGCGTAAATCACCACATAACAATATGGAGCATCTGCACATGAAAACCCGTACACAACAAATTGAAGAATTACAGAAAGAGTGGACTCAACCGCGCTGGGAAGGCATTCGTCGCCCCTACAGCGCCGAGGAAGTGGTGAAATTACGCGGCTCGGTTAACCCGGAGTGCACGCTGGCGCAACTGGGCGCGGCGAAAATGTGGCGACTGTTGCACGGCGAATCGAAGAAAGGCTACGTCAACAGCCTCGGTGCGCTGACCGGCGGCCAGGCTTTGCAGCAGGCGAAAGCGGGCATTGAGGCGATTTATCTCTCTGGCTGGCAGGTCGCGGCGGATGCCAACC
This sequence comes from uncultured Pseudocitrobacter sp., assembly GCA_913778145.1. GTDB lineage: Bacteria > Pseudomonadota > Gammaproteobacteria > Enterobacterales > Enterobacteriaceae > Pseudocitrobacter. The sequence goes on along the minus strand of CAJYVI010000046.1, from coordinate 81,140 downwards.
TGGCGTCGAGCATGTACCCGGATCAATCGCTTTATCCGGCGAACTCGGTGCCGGCGGTGGTGGATCGGATCAACAACACCTTCCGTCGCGCGGATCAGATCCAGTGGGCATCCGGTATCGAACCAAACGATCCGCGTTATACCGATTATTTCCTGCCGATCGTTGCCGATGCGGAAGCCGGTTTCGGCGGCGTGTTGAATGCCTATGAACTGATGAAATCGATGATTGAGGCCGGTGCAGCGGCCGTTCACTTCGAAGATCAGCTCGCGTCGGTGAAGAAGTGCGGTCATATGGGCGGGAAAGTGCTGGTTCCGACGCAGGAAGCCATTCAGAAACTGGTTGCAGCGCGCCTGGCGGCCGATGTGATGGGCGTGCCGACGCTGGTGATTGCACGTACGGATGCGGATGCTGCGGATCTGATAACCTCGGACTGCGATGCTTACGATAGCGAATTCATCACCGGCGAGCGCACCAGTGAAGGCTTCTTCCGTAGCCGTGCGGGTATCGAGCAGGCGATTAGCCGTGGCCTGGCGTACGCACCGTATGCAGACCTGGTGTGGTGTGAAACCTCCACGCCGGACCTCGACCTCGCGCGCCGTTTTGCCGAGGCGGTCCACGCTAAATATCCGGGCAAACTGCTGGCCTACAACTGCTCGCCGTCATTCAACTGGCAGAAAAATCTGGACGATAAAACCATCGCCAGCTTCCAGCAACAACTGTCGGATATGGGCTACAAATACCAGTTCATCACCCTGGCGGGCATTCACAGCATGTGGTTCAACATGTTCGACCTGGCGCGCTCTTACGCGCAGGGTGAAGGCATGAAGCACTACGTGGAGAAAGTGCAGCAGCCTGAATTTGAAGCGGGCAAAGACGGTTACACCTTCGTTTCTCATCAGCAGGAAGTGGGAACGGGCTACTTCGATAACGTGACGACCATCATTCAGGGCGGTGCTTCCTCGGTAACCGCGTTGACCGGCTCAACGGAAGAGTCACAGTTCTGATCCAGGTGCCCGGTGGCGCGTCGCTTACCGGGTCTACACCGTTTCGTATGCCGGATAAGCCCGGCATTACCGCGCACCGGACGAGGTCGATTATGCCGCGTGGCCTGGAATTACTGATTGCCCAAACCATTTTGCAAGGTTTTGACGCCCAGTACGGGCGTTTTCTGGAAGTGACCTCTGGCGCGCAGCAGCGCTTTGAACAGGCCGACTGGCACGCTGTGCAGAAGGCGATGAAAAGCCGTATTCACCTTTATGATCATCACGTTGGCCTGGTGGTGGAGCAGTTGCGCTGTATTACCGATGGCAAAGGCGCGGATGCCGACTTTTTGTTACGCGTGAAGGAGCACTACACCGCGCTTCTCCCTGATTACCCTCGCTTCGAAATTGCGGAGAGCTTTTTTAACTCGGTCTACTGCCGGTTATTCGATCACCGCTCGCTCACACCGGAGCGGCTTTTTATTTTTAGCTCACAGCCGGAGCGCCGTTTTCGTACCATTCCGCGTCCGCTGGCGAAGGATTTTTTCCCCGAACACGGCTGGGGACTGCTGCTCAATCGCCTGCTGACCGACCTGCCGCTACGCCTGCCGTGGCAGAATAAACAGCGTGATATCAACTACATCATTGCGCATCTGAGTGAAACCTTCGGCCAGGCGATGCTCCAGCAATCGTACCTGCAGGTGGCGAACGAACTGTTTTATCGAAATAAAGCGGCGTGGCTGGTGGGCAAGCTGGTGACGCCTTCTGCTACGTTGCCCTTCTTAGTGCCTATTCACCGCACGGACGAAGGGGAACTGTTTGTCGACACTTGCCTGACAACGGCGACGGAAGCGAGCATTGTCTTTGGCTTCGCTCGTTCGTATTTCATGGTTTATGCGCCACTGCCGGCGGCGATGGTGGAGTGGCTGCGCGAGATTCTGCCCGGCAAATCCACGGCAGAACTGTATATGGCGATCGGTTGTCAGAAGCATGCAAAAACCGAGAGTTACCGCGAATATCTGCACTATATCGCCAGCACCGATGAGCAGTTTATTGAAGCGCCGGGCATTCGTGGCATGGTGATGCTGGTGTTTACGCTGCCAGGCTACGATCGCGTCTTCAAGGTCATCAAAGACAAATTTGCCCCGCAAAAAGAGATGAACGCCGCACACGTTCGCGCCTGCTATCAACTGGTTAAAGAGCACGATCGCGTCGGGCGGATGGCAGACACCCAGGAGTTCGAAAACTTTGTGCTGGAGAAGCGGCAGATCTCGCCTGCGCTGATGGCGCTTTTGCAGCAAGAAGCGCCGGAGAAAATCACCGAACAGGGCGAGCACATCGTTATTCGTCATCTCTATATCGAACGGCGGATGGTGCCGCTCAATATCTGGCTGGAGCAATCCGAAGGCCAGCAGTTGCGCGACGCGATTGAAGAGTACGGAAACGCTATTCGTCAGCTCGCTGCCGCCAATATTTTCCCCGGCGATATGCTGTTTAAAAACTTCGGCGTCACGCGTCATGGCCGCGTGGTGTTCTACGATTACGATGAAATTTGCTACATGACCGAAGTGAATTTCCGCGATATCCCGCCCCCGCGCTACCCGGAAGACGAGCTGGCCAGCGAACCCTGGTACAGCGTCTCGCCGGGCGATGTCTTCCCGGAGGAGTTTCGCCACTGGCTCTGCGCCGACCCGCGTATCGGGCCGCTGTTTGAAGAGATGCATGCCGACTTGTTCCGCGCGGATTACTGGCGCGCGCTGCAAAAGCGTATCCGCGACGGATACGTGGAGGATGTATTTGCCTACCGTCGCAGACAGCGGTTTAGCGTGCGTTACGGCACGCCAGAATCCCGCTTTTGCGAGCCTCTTTCCAGGAATACATCAAGTCATTTGTGAAACGCGATTTTGCGTACTATGGTGGCTCCAGTTTGGATCAGGACGTATGTCATGTTGATTTCACTGGAGCAACCGATGCCTTCTTTCTATGATATTGCTAATAGCTATTCGAGCCATTTTAGACGGAAGGAGACGGTATGCAGAGCATGCCCGCACAGCAAGCCAAGAACCAGTTTGGTGAGTTACTGATGAAAGCCCAGCGTGAGCCCGTTGAAATCAGCAAGCATGGAAAGCGTGTGGCTGTCGTTATCTCGCCAGAAGAGTATGACCATTACGCCCAGCTTAAATTACAGAGTCTGAAATCCGTGCTGGCGGAGTCTATCGGCCAGGCAGAGAGAGGCGAACTGCACAGTGCCGATGATGTATTTGGCCCATTGACTGATGATGAGCTCAACGAAAAGTAAGGATACGATTCAGGGATGAGCGTGCGGTTTACAACAATGGCGAAGGCGCATATCCGGGCGATCCGGATTTACTCTGCGCAACGATGGGGAAAAGAGGTCGCTGAGACATATGCGGCTGTTTTACATGCCACGATAACGAACTTTCTCGACAGGCATCCCTCGCCGGGCCGCGATCGCAGCGGTGATTTATTCTCTGGCGTGCGTAGCTTTCCGGTCGAAAGCCACGTGATTTACTATCGTGAGGTGCCGGCAGGAATTGTGGTTTTAGCCGTGCTGCATGAAAGGCAGGACCCAAATAATTATCTTTAGGCCCGCCAAAGTGCATCAGCGCACTCCACCATACGCCAGCGTCACTTCTTTCGCCGCTTTGATCACCATAGCGCCAAACTCGGTTACCCGGTCGTCGGTAATGCGTGATATCGGCCCGGAAATGGAGATTGCCGCAAACGGTTCACGGTGCTCGTCATAAATGCAGGCTGCCACGCAGCGCAGCCCCAGCGCGTGCTCTTCATCATCAAAGGAATAGCCGCGCTTGCGCGTTTGGGCAAGGTCTTCCTTCAGATGCACCGGCGACACCAATGTCGCATGGGTATAGGCGTGCAGCCCTTTACGGTGCAGTAAACCGGTAACTTGCTCTTCGCTCAGCTGCGATAAAAACGCCTTGCCCGCGCCGGAGGCGTGCATCGGCAGTTTGCCGCCAATGGGCGCAGACATGCGCATCAACTGCGTGCACTGGACCTGGTCAATAATAATGGCCTGATGGTCGCTTTGATCCAGCACCGCCAGATTGACCGTCTCGCCGGAGTCTTCCATCAGTTTGCGCAGGATTGGGTGGACAATCGCCAGCAGGTTACGGCTCTGCAAAAAGCTGCTGCCGACGATAAACGCATGCGCGCCCACCGCCCAGTGCCCCAGCTCGCCCACCTGGCGGACGAAACCCTGCTGCTGCATGGTGGTCAGTAAACGGTGAGTGGTAGAATTGGGCAGCCCCGCCTGCTGGGCGAGTTCGGTCAGCGCAACGCTACCGTTTGATTCGGCAATCCATTCCAGTAATTTTAGCCCGCGCGTTAAAGACTGAACCTGACCACTCGGCAGAGCGGCGGCTGCGGCAGGTTTTCTTCCACGCTTCGCGGGAACGGTAGCAACCATAGCGGACTCCTGTTTCTGTATCGTGGAAATCATTTTCGTTTTATTTGATTATAATGCAATCGCCGGAATGACTGATCCGATGAGTCATGGTGAACTTGTCTCATGTAGCGCGTTGTTCTCTTTTCCACCATCAGGGTTTATGCCAGTATGGTCTATTGCCGTTTTTTTCTCTGGGTTTGGTTGAGCGTGGTCGGGAGTGCGTGTGAGCAGCAAAGTTGAACAATTACGTCAGCAGTTAAATGATCGAATTCTGGTTCTGGACGGGGGCATGGGGACCATGATCCAGAGCTATCGCCTGAGCGAAGCAGATTTTCGCGGCGCGCGTTTCGCCGACTGGCCATGCGACCTCAAAGGTAACAACGACCTGCTGGTGTTAAGCAAACCGGAGGTGATCTCCGCCATTCATGATGCCTACTTCGACGCGGGCGCGGATATCATTGAAACCAACACCTTTAACTCCACGACCATCGCCATGGCGGATTACCAGATGGAATCCCTGTCGGCGGAAATCAACTTCGCTGCCGCCAAACTGGCGCGCGCCTGCGCCGATGAGTGGACCGCGCGCACGCCGGAAAAACCGCGCTACGTGGCTGGCGTTCTTGGCCCCACCAACCGCACGGCGTCCATCTCACCGGACGTCAACGACCCGGCATTCCGCAATATCACCTTTGATGGGCTGGTGGCTGCTTATCGGGAATCGACGAAAGCGCTGGTGGAAGGCGGCGCAGACCTGATCCTGATTGAAACCGTCTTTGACACCCTCAACGCCAAGGCCGCGATTTTTGCAGTAAAAGAAGAGTTTGAAGCGCTGGGCGTTTACCTGCCGATCATGATTTCCGGCACCATCACCGACGCCTCCGGGCGTACGCTCTCCGGGCAAACTACGGAAGCGTTTTATAACTCCCTGCGCCACGCCGAAGCGCTGACCTTTGGCCTGAACTGTGCGCTGGGGCCGGATGAACTGCGCCAGTACGTACAGGAACTGTCGCGCATCGCGGAATGCTACGTCACCGCGCACCCTAACGCCGGGCTGCCAAACGCCTTTGGCGAATACGATCTTGATGCCGACACGATGGCGAAACAGATTCGCGAATGGGCGGAAGCGGGCTTCCTCAATATCGTCGGCGGTTGCTGCGGCACCACGCCGGAACACATTGCCGCGATGAGCCGCGCCGTTGCCGGGCTGCCGCCGCGCAAGTTACCTGAGCTGCCCGTCGCCTGCCGCTTGTCCGGCCTGGAGCCGCTGAACATTGGCGACGACAGCCTGTTTGTGAACGTGGGTGAACGTACCAACGTCACCGGTTCCGCTAAGTTCAAGCGCCTGATTAAAGAAGAAAAATACAGCGAAGCGCTGGATGTGGCCCGCCAGCAGGTGGAAAGCGGCGCACAGATTATCGATATCAACATGGATGAGGGGATGCTCGATGCCGAAGCGGCGATGGTGCGTTTCCTCAACCTGATTGCCGGCGAGCCGGATATCGCTCGCGTGCCGATTATGATCGACTCCTCGAAATGGGACGTCATCGAAAAAGGCCTGAAGTGCATCCAGGGCAAAGGCATCGTCAACTCTATCTCAATGAAAGAGGGGGTGGAGACCTTTATTCATCACGCCAGACTGCTGCGTCGCTACGGTGCGGCGGTGGTCGTGATGGCCTTCGACGAGCAGGGACAGGCCGATACCCGCGCACGGAAAATCGAAATTTGCCGTCGTGCGTACAAAATTCTCACCGAGGAAGTCGGCTTCCCGCCGGAAGATATCATCTTCGACCCGAACATCTTCGCGGTGGCGACCGGGATTGAAGAGCACAACAACTACGCGCAGGACTTTATCGGCGCGTGCGAAGACATCAAACGCGAACTGCCGCACGCGCTGATCTCCGGCGGCGTCTCCAACGTCTCGTTCTCGTTCCGTGGTAACGATCCGGTGCGCGAAGCTATTCACGCGGTGTTCCTCTACTACGCCATCCGTAACGGAATGGATATGGGGATCGTCAATGCCGGGCAACTGGCAATTTACGACGACCTGCCGGCTGAACTGCGCGATGCGGTGGAGGATGTTGTCCTTAATCGTCGCGACGATGGCACCGAGCGTTTGCTGGAGCTTGCTGAGAAATATCGCGGCAGCAAAACCGACGACACCGCCAACGCCCAGCAGGCTGAATGGCGTTCGTGGGAGGTGAAAAAACGCCTCGAGTACTCGCTGGTTAAAGGCATTACCGAATTTATCGAGCTGGATACGGAAGAAGCGCGTCAACAGGCAGCACGCCCGATTGAAGTGATTGAAGGCCCGCTGATGGACGGTATGAACGTGGTCGGCGACCTGTTCGGCGAGGGTAAAATGTTCCTGCCGCAGGTGGTGAAATCGGCGCGCGTTATGAAACAAGCGGTGGCGTATCTCGAACCTTACATTGAAGCCAGCAAAGAGAAAGGCTCCAGCAACGGTAAGATGGTGATCGCGACCGTCAAAGGCGATGTTCATGATATCGGTAAAAATATCGTCGGCGTGGTGTTGCAGTGCAACAACTACGAAATCATCGACCTGGGCGTGATGGTGCCCGCCGACAAAATTCTGAAAACCGCCAAAGAAGTGAATGCGGATCTGATTGGCCTCTCCGGCTTGATCACGCCATCGCTCGACGAAATGGTTAACGTAGCGAAAGAGATGGAGCGTCAGGGCTTTACCATTCCGCTGCTGATCGGCGGCGCGACCACCTCTAAAGCGCACACGGCGGTGAAAATCGAGCAGAACTACAGCGGCCCGACGGTGTATGTGCAGAACGCCTCGCGCACCGTTGGCGTGGTGGCGGCGCTGCTTTCTGACACCCAGCGAGACGACTTCGTCGCCCGCACGCGTAAAGAGTACGAGACCGTGCGTATTCAGCATGGCCGTAAGAAACCGCGCACTCCGCCGGTGACCTTGCAGGCCGCACGCGAAAACGATCTGGCGTTCGACTGGGCGAGCTACACGCCGCCGGTGGCTCATCGTCTCGGCGTGCAGGAAGTGGAAGCCAGCATTGAAACGCTGCGCAACTACATCGACTGGACGCCGTTCTTTATGACCTGGTCGCTGGCCGGGAAATATCCGCGTATTCTTGAAGACGACGTCGTTGGCGAAGAAGCGCAGCGCCTGTTTAAAGATGCCAATGAGTTACTCGACAAACTGAGCGCCGAGGAAACGCTGAATCCGCGCGGCGTGGTCGGCCTGTTCCCGGCAAACCGTGTGGGTGACGACATTGAAATCTACCGTGACGAAACGCGCACGCACGTACTCACCGTCAGCCGTCATTTACGTCAGCAGACCGAGAAAGTCGGCTTCGCAAACTACTGCCTTGCTGATTTTGTCGCGCCGAAGCTGAGCGGTAAAGAAGACTATATCGGTGCGTTCGCCGTCACCGGTGGGCTGGAAGAAGATGCGCTGGCGGATGCCTTCGAAGCGCAGCACGATGATTACAATAAAATCATGGTGAAAGCGATTGCCGACCGCCTGGCGGAAGCCTTTGCTGAATATCTGCATGAGCGCGTGCGAAAAGTCTACTGGGGCTATGCGCCGAACGAGAATCTCAGCAACGAAGAACTGATCCGCGAAAACTATCAGGGCATTCGCCCGGCACCCGGCTATCCGGCCTGCCCGGAACATACGGAGAAGGGCACCATCTGGGAACTGCTGGACGTCGAAAAACACACTGGCATGAAGCTGACGGAATCATTCGCCATGTGGCCCGGCGCGTCGGTTTCCGGCTGGTATTTCAGCCACCCGGACAGCAAGTACTACGCAGTCGCGCAAATTCAGCGTGACCAGGTGGAGGATTACGCCCGTCGTAAAGGGATGAGCGTAGAGGAAGTTGAGCGCTGGCTGGCCCCGAATCTGGGGTATGACGCGGACTAACGTCACTTTTCCTTACAACAAACAGGGCGCTCATTGAGCGCCCTGTCTCTTTCTTGTGAGTAAACCCTTATACTGAAGGAAGGCTTCGTCGGTTTTGCCCGGTGGCGCTGCGCTTACCGGGCCTACACGGCACGCCGCCGGATTCACGCCTTGCCTGTAGGCCGGATAAGCGAAGCGCCATCCGGCAGAACCGCGCAGATAGCCTCAGGAAAACAATAACGATAAGGAGAACCCCACTCTGTGTTAACGCTGTTACACCTGCTTTCCGCTGTCGCCCTGTTGGTCTGGGGCACTCACATTGTCCGCACGGGCGTGATGCGCGTCTTCGGCGCGCGCCTGCGTACTGTCCTCAGCCGTAGTGTTGAAAAGAAACCGCTCGCCTTCTGCGCGGGCATTGGCGTTACTGCGCTGGTGCAGAGCAGTAACGCCACGACCATGCTGGTGACGTCGTTCGTCGCCCAGGACCTGGTCGCCCTGACGCCCGCCCTGGTGATTGTGTTGGGGGCCGACGTAGGGACCGCGCTGATGGCGCGTATCCTCACCTTCGATTTATCCTGGCTGTCGCCGCTGCTGATTTTTATCGGCGTGATCTTCTTCCTGGGGCGCAAACAGTCGCGCGCCGGGCAACTGGGACGCGTCGGGATTGGTCTTGGCCTGATTTTGCTGGCGCTGGAACTTATCGTCCAGGCCGTCACGCCGATCACCCAGGCCAATGGCGTACAGGTGATTTTTGCCTCGCTCACCGGCGACATCATGCTGGATGCGCTGATTGGCGCGATGTTCGCCATCATCAGTTATTCAAGCCTGGCCGCCGTGCTCCTGACCGCTACGCTAACCACGGCGGGGATTATTTCCTTCCCGGTAGCGCTGTGCCTGGTGATTGGGGCTAACCTCGGATCCGGCCTGCTGGCGATGCTCAACAACAGCGCCGCCAACGCTGCCGCTCGCCGCGTGGCGCTGGGCAGTTTGCTGTTCAAGCTGGTGGGTAGCCTTATCATCCTGCCCTTCGTCCACGTGCTCGCCGATACGCTGCACAAACTGCCGCTGCCAGAATCGGAACTGGTTATCTATTTCCACGTCTTCTACAACCTGATTCGCTGCGTGGTGATGATTCCGTTCGCCGAGCCGATGGCGCGTTTCTGCAAACGGATGATCCGCGATGAGCCTGAGCTGGACGCGCGCCTGAAGCCAAAGCATCTTGATACCACCGCACTCGACACGCCAACCCTGGCGTTAGCCAATGCTGCGCGTGAAGCGCTGCGTATCGGCGATGCGATGGAGCAGATGCTTGAAGGCTTGAAAAAGGTGATGCACGGCGAACCGCGCGAAGAGAAAGAGCTGCGCAAACTGGCCGATGACATCAACGTGCTCTACACCGCCATCAAGCTCTATCTGGCCCGTATGCCGAAGGATGAACTGGCAGAAGAAGAATCCCGGCGCTGGGCGGAAATTATCGAGATGTCGCTCAACCTGGAGCAGGCGTCGGATATCGTGGAACGTATGGGCAGTGAGATCGCCGATAAATCACTGGCGGCCCGCCGCGCGTTCTCGGTGGAAGGGCTGAAGGAGCTGGATGCGCTTTACGACCAACTGCTGAGCAACCTGCAACTGGCGATGTCGGTGTTCTTCTCCGGCGATGTCACCAGCGCTCGCCGTCTGCGCCGTAGCAAGCATCGTTTCCGTATCCTGAATCGCCGTTACTCGCACGCGCACGTGGATCGTCTGCATCAGCAGAACGTGCAGAGTATTGAAACCAGCTCGCTGCACCTTGGCCTGCTGGGTGATATGAAACGTCTTAATTCGCTATTTTGTTCAGTGGCTTACAGTGTGCTGGAGCAGCCGGACGAAGATGACGAGCGGGATGATTATTAGTGTATTTTGATGTCGGATGCTCAGCGCTTATTTAGCCTACAATCGGCACAATCTGTAGGCCGGATAAGCGCAGCGCATCCGGCAAAATCGTTTACAAGCGGTGTCCTGCTTCCAGCGGTACCGCCTCTTCACCTGCTTTAAACAGATAGTTAGTATTTGGCCCGCCAAGCGTCGCAACTTCACCGCTCACCTGAATCCAGTTACCCTCCGGCAAACCAATCACCGTCAGCTCCGGCGCGGCAACCAGCAGTTCGCGGATACGTTGCTCGCGCGTTTCGCCCTGATGCCCCTCCGGCAGCGCATTGGTGAAGTGCGGGTTAATTTGCAGCGGGAACAGCCCCAGCGCATCAAAACCTTGCGGATCGACAATCGGCATATCATTGGTGGTGCGAATGGTAGGGCAAGCCAGGTTCGAGCCTGCGCTCCAGCCGATGTACAGCGCGCCGCGCTTCACCACATCAACAATCGGTGCCAGCAGCCCGCGCTCACGGCTCTCTTTCAGCAACTGGAAGGTATTCCCACCGCCGACAATCACGAGGTCCGCATTTTCAATGGCCGCAATCGGATCGGCCGCGTTATGAATACCGACGACCGACACACCCATCGGCTCAAAGACCGCCGCCGTTTTTGCCGTGTAGGCATCCCACGTTTGCGTCACGCCCGCGAAGGGAATAAACACCGCCGAACGGCGACCGTTTAGCGCGCCGCGAATCAGCGGTAGCGCATGTTCCAGCCAGGCTTTACCCGGCAACGTCGAGTTACTTAACAGCAGCAGTTCCATTCTTTCTCCAGACAATCAGGGAATTAAGGGGATGATGACTATGCTATCACGTCAGGTGATAAGACTCGCTGATGAGGTTCACGGAGTTCTGGAAAGACGCTCGCAGGATTCGCGACTCTAAGACAAAATATTCGCATTTTTATGGAGGGTATTATGCGTACGACATCAAGCATCAAAAAATCCGTAAACGTTTCTTTGTCACCAGAGATTCTGGAAGAAGCACGCAAATTGAAAATTAATCTGTCAGCCGTGTTAACCGAAGCGCTGCAGGAGACATTTTGCGAAAACAAAAGGGATACGTGGCTGCTGGAGAATGAAGACTCAATTGAATTTGTTAACCAATGGGTTGACGGGAATGGTTCGTTCAGCGATTTTCAACGACCATTCTGATGAACCCATTCTGCGTTTGTATGCATTAGAGCTCGATTGCTAATAAAGTGCGCTATTCATGCCGGATGCGGCGTGGACGCCTTATCCGACCTACAGATTTCGCATAAACCGGTAGGCCTGATAAGCGCAGCGCATCAGGCAATGTTGCATTATCATCAGTATGAGCGCCTGTTAAGACGCCCATATCGCTCATCCCTCTCGCGCAAACCTTGCCGCTTCAGCAATCAGCTGCGCATCGGGTTGCACGCCGGTATACATCGCGAATTGCTCGACGGCCTGTAAGGCAATCACCTCCGCACCGCTAATCGTCTGCTTATCAAGCCGTTGCGCCAGGCGAATGAGCGGAGTTTCTGGTGGCAAGGCCACGACATCAAAAACGACGCTTGCCGCAGAGACCATCGCTTCGCTGAAAGCCAGCTCATGGCTCTCTTTACCGCCGCTCATGCCAACAGGCGTCACGTTGACCAGAATGTCGCAGGCGATGCCTTCCGGCTGCGGTTGCCACTGAAACCCATACTGCTTCGCCAGCGCCGGGCCGCTCTCGCGGTTGCGGGCGGCAATGATGACATCCATAAACCCCGCGTCGCGAAAGGCGGCAATCACCGCTTTGCCCATGCCGCCGCTGCCGCGAATCATCACGCGCGCGGCGGTATTCAGCTGGTGGAGAGTAATCAGGCTTTTCACCGCGATATAGTCGGTGTTAAACCCGGTCAGCCTGCCGTCGTCATTCACGATGGTATTCACGGAATCAATGACCTTCGCCGACGGGTCGATCGCGTCGAGAAAAGGCATGCAGCTCTCTTTAAACGGCATCGACACGGCGCAGCCGCGAATACCCAACGCGCGAACGCCGTTCACCGCCGCTGCAATATCCTGGGTGGTGAATGCTTTATAGATAAAATTCAGCCCCAACTTTTCATACAGATAATTGTGAAAACGCGTGCCGAAGTTACCGGGGCGGCCGGCCAGCGACATGCAGAGTTGAGTCTCGCGATTAATCATGGGAAATCGCCTCTGCATGGGCGAGCAGGTACTGCTCTGCCTCGCCGGACCAGACTCCCTGATGACGCGCCAGAATCGCCGCCAGTTCTTCATCCTGAATTTGCGTGAGTGACGTCAGCGGCAGATATTTTCCGGTATACACCAGCTTTTTCCCCCCGCCGACGGCGGGCAATTCTAGCGTGGTTTCGCCCGCGGCATTAAGCCCAAGAATATGCGTTACCACTTTTGCGGCCTGTACTTTTTTCTCTTCGATCAGTTTGACCGCCGCGCGCATGTCGTCGGTATTGCCGCCCGACGTGCCCACGTAGTGGGTAAACGCATAATGCACATCGTAGAAATTAATCGGTGCGCTGAAGTGTTTATCCTGCGGCCCGGCGAAGAAGTTCATACAGCCGTCGGCCGCCAGCAGCGAAGAGGCGAGGGTAACGAGCCCTTCATTGGGCACGAAAACGAAAATATCGTCGAAACCGTGGCCGCCGCTGAGCGCCATTAACGTCTCGTACGAGGCGTCGGTTGCATTGAGATAATGAATCAGCGTTTGCGGCTCAGACGGATAGTGTTTGCGCGCGTAGCTCAGCTTGTCGTTATTGGTATCGGTGACGATTAACAGCGACGGGTTAACTGGCCCATGCAGCGCGTAATCTATCGCCAGCAGCCCCATCGGGCCGGTGCCGCCGAGGATCAGCGTGCGTCCCTGCGGGCGAATCCCCATCTTGTGGTTATAAGTGCCTTCCTGCAAATGATAGTTGGCGTTGAACGCGCCAATCACGCAGGAGAGCGGTTCAACCAGCGACCCTTCAAAGTAGGTTTCGCCTTCATATGCCAGCAGACAATCCTGTTCCATGACCTCGCTGGGGATAACCACATGCGTGGCTTCGCCGCCCACCCACGGGAAGGAGTAGCCGGGGCAGTCCGGGCGATCCGGCAGTTGCAGGTTGGCCTGAATCACATAGCGCTGGCCCGGCTGGAACTTGTGCTGCCACTTTTTACCGACGGCCAAAATATCGCCGCAAAATTCATGGCCGATGATGATGGGGTTGGACGCCACATCGTCGGGCACTTTTTTATGGTTTTCCCCCAGGTTGGCCTCTTTCCAGGAGGAGAGACATAGGCTGTCGGTGACTACCGTCGCCAGAATTTCATCCTCCTGCATTTCAGGAAGGTCAAAGGTTTCCAGACGCAGGTCACGTGTACCGTAAAGACGCAGAGCTGTTGTTTTCATAAACCACCTCAGGTTGAGCGATGGCCCCGGCAGACGCGCCGGGGCGAAGAGTCAGGACAGGAAGCCCAGTGCATTGCCGATAATCCCTAAGCCAAACAGGGCGAAGATCAGCCATACCGGGTTAATTTTTTTGTTGAGCAGACGCACCATCAGCAGCGTCAAACCCAGCGCCAGCAGGCCGGGGCAGAGCTGGTCGAGAATGTTTTGCACGGTCATGGTGACGGTGGAACCGTCAGCGGCAGGCGTTTGTGAGACGACCAGCGGCACGTTGATTGACGTCCATTTGGTGACCAGCACGCCCATCACAAACAGGCCAAGAATCGACGCGCCCTCGGTCAGTTTTTGCAGCACATTCCCGCCCATATCGCTGACAATATTCACGCCTTTGCGAAAGCCGAGCTGGAGGCCATACCACTTCATCGCCAGACGCACCGCGTTGAAAATAAAGAAGAACAGCAGCGGGCCGAGAATGTTGCCAGACAACGCCAGCGATGCGCCGAGCGCGGCGGTAATCGGGCGCAGTGTTCCCCAGACCAGCGGGTCCCCAACGCCCGCCAGCGGGCCCATCAGGCCAACTTTGATACCGTTGATGGCACCGTCATCAATTTCGGCGCCGTTGGCGCGCGCTTCTTCCATGGCGGCGGTCACGCCGATGACCGGGCCACATACGGCTGGCGTGGTATTGAAGAACACCAAATGGCGCTTCAGTGCGGCGACCTGGTCTTCTTTCAGCGGATACAGGCGCTTAATGGCGGGGATCATGTCGTAGCAAAAACCCAGACCATGAATACGTTCAAAATTAAAGGACGCCTGTTGCAGGTTGGAGCGCAGAAACATGCTCACCAGATCGCTGCGTGTAATTTTTCTCTGTTCCATGATGGCTCCGTTAGTCGTCAAGCTGGTCAAGGGCGGTGGAAGAGGTGGCCTGCGTTTGCGGCTCAGTTTTACGCCACTGCGGGTTAAGCTGGATGTAGACCAGTGCGATAATCACGCCGACGCCGCCAAAGGCCAGCAGGCTGAGGTCGAGATAGCCGCCCGCGATAAAACCGAGGAAAAAGAAGGGCATCAGATACTTCACGCCCATCATGCGCAGCACCATGGCGTAGCCGACAACGACAATAAAACCGCCTGCAATTTGCAGACCGCGCGTCACAAATTCCGGTATCGCGCTCAGCATATTGCTGACCATATCGGCGCTAACGAACAGCGAAACAATCAGTGCCGGAATGGCGACGCGCAGTGCCTGTACGCCAAGCGCGGAGACATGCAGAATATCGATGGTGCGAAAGCGCGCCTCTTCAGCAGCTTTATCCGCCGCGTGCTGGAACACCACGGTAATGGTGCGGGCAAAGACCGTCAGCACCTGTCCCGCCGCCGCCACGGGAAGGGCAATCGCGATGCCCGTGGCGATGCTTTGCTGGCCGACGATAACCAGAATGGCGGAGATAATGCTGGCGAGCGCGGAATCCGGAGACTGCGCCGCGCCGACGTTCATCCAGCCCAAGGCAATAAGCTCCAGCGTGCCGCCGAGCATAATCCCGGTTTTAATGTCGCCGAGTATTAAGCCAATGACCGTACAGGCGATAAGCGGGCGGTGAGTTTGAAATTCATCCAGCACGCTGCCCATTCCGGCAATACAGGAAAAAAGAAATATCGCTATGATTTGTAGGGTACTTATTTCCATTATTTTTCACCTTTTAAGTGTCGTCATCCCTGCCTGTTAAAGCATACGTACACAGGCGCTATTTTTTAATTTGCGGCTATTTGTTCGTTTATTTTGTCGATAATATTGATTGAGGGATCTGACGCCACGACGCGTAAATCAAGGGTGACGCCAAGATTATTCAACTCATTAAAGGCGTTAATATCATCGTCATCTAATGAAACGGCTTTGGTTAACTGTTTTTTACCAGGACGCCAGGCCATTCCGCCAATATTCAGGGTGCCGATTTTTACACCCTGGCGAACCATCGCTAAAGCATCCTGTGGGCGGGTAAAAAGATAAAAAACGGTTTCGTCCTGATATTGCGGGTTGTGATAAACCGCGACGGCTTTTTCAATATTAACGACGTTAACCTTCATTCCCGGCGGGGCAGCCTGGCGCAATAATGTCCGGCGAACTTCATCGTTATACACCTCGTCATTACAGATAATAATGCGCTGGGCGTTAGCCACTTTCGACCAGACGGTGGTGACCTGCCCGTGGATCAGGCGGTCATCAATGCGGGCGAGCGTAATGTTCATCAGAAATCCTCCTCTGCCGTTTCCAGCTGTTTCCAGACAACGCAGGTTTGCTTTGCGATTTGCGTCAGGTGTTCACACAGTTCATCAACGTGCATGCTGCCCTGGTTATCGACCAGTTCGAGCGCCAGCGGCAGGGAAAGGCCGCTGATTACTCGCAGGTGCGGATGACGCATCGCAAGCGTCGCTGCCGCATTCCACGGGCTGCCGCACTGTAAATCCACGGCGATCAGCCACTCATCTTGGTTGTGAATGCTTACTAACTTTTCCAGCTTAGCCACGATGTCTCCGGCGTTCTCACCGGGTACAAATTCAACCGCCTCGACATTGGCGTCGCCGTACACCATCTGAACCGATTCCAGCATGGCGCAGGCTAATTTGCCGTGGGCGCAAAAAATGGCGTTGACCATAAAGCCTCCTTATCCGCGCGTTTTGCCGCCCGCAATGTTAGTGGTTACTCCGGTGATATAGCTGGCGCGTTCTGACAGCAGATAACACACAAAATCAGCCACTTCCGATAATCTTCCCGAGCGACCAATAGGAATGGAATTTTTGGTGTAGCCTTCGCGCAACTGCTCGACGGTGATATTGCGCGTCCACGCCAGCGCTTCTTCATATTCCGGCGTACGCAGCCCGGTTTTTTCCAGAATTCCCGGCGCGATACCGACCACGCGGATACCGTGCTTACCCAACTCTTTCGACCAGGAGCGGGTGAAGCTATTGAGCGCAGCTTTGGTGGCGGCATAGCAGCTCTGGCCCTCAGAGCCTTCCAGCCCGCTTTCCGAGGAGACGTTCACAATCACGCCATCATGTTGTTTGACCATCTGTCGCGCCACCGCCTGCGACATCAGAAACACGCCTTTCTGGTTGATATTGACCATTTTTTCGAACGCGGCTTCGTTGAGTTCATACTGCCCGGCAGGCGCTTTCTCATCGACCAGCAGACGCGGGAAATTAACTCCGGCGTTGTTGACCAGACCGTCGATGCGACCAAAACGCTGGATAATTTCCGCAACCGTATGATTCACCTCTTTGGCGCTGGAAATATCGGTCGGCCAGAACTGATAGCCTTTATGGCCTTCATATTGACCGTCACCACCATGAATATCGGCCATCTGCACATTCGCGCCCTGTGCTAATAATTCTTCGACAATCGCCAGACCAATGCCGGATGCGCCGCCGGTGACAATAATGGTTTTATCCTGCAAATTTAACCACGTTTGCATAACAGACTCCTGATTTTAGGTAACAGAGGCCCGCCGTAATTTTTATTACGGTAAAAATCGGGCAGATTTTTTATTTCAGTAACAGTTCCGCTGTGTCGCTATTCGTAACCAGACAGTTGATATATTTTCCGCGTAGTGCGCCAATAATGCCGCTGTATTTCTCTTCGCCCATGGCAATACCGATAGAATAACGCGCCTGCTTTAATTTATTCATTTCGATTGAGAGCGTTTTCTCACTCATATTGGTATCGACCGTTACGCCGCGAATATCATAAAAGCGCGAGCAAATATCACCGGCGACCTGGCGGGCATTCAGGTCGTCACTCTCTTCGCCACCATAAAACGCATGCCAGTTAGCGCCATCGCGAATGGCCGGTGAACCAATCCCTACCAGAGCGACATCCAAATTATCCCAGTAGGCCGAGATGGTTTTAAAGTGTTGAGATTGCATGATCCCATTACGAATTAACGGGTTATCCAATAGGGCCGGAAAATCTGCAAGATGCGATTCCCCTTTCAGCTTCGCCGCCGCGCCGTAGGTTAATGTGTTCACGTGATAGCGACTTTCGAGTTTTCCGGATGGCCCACCGATAATCGGCACGCAGATTAACTGCCGGGATTGCCCTGCCTGCGGCAGGTTTTCAACCAGTGCACGCACCGCGCGGCCCCAGGAAAAACCGACAATATCGCCAGGCTCCAGCAAGCGATCCAACAGCTGTGCGCCGTGTAACCCCATCACCGCCAGCTGCGCGTCTTCCTCTTCATCGTGCCCCGACACCACCACGGCCTCTTTCAGGCCAAACTTTTGCTTCAGCTGCTGCTCCAGCCAGAGGTTTTCGTTGTAGTCATAGTTGATGGCGATAGTGACAATGCCCTGCTCACGGCCCCGTTTAAGCAAGCGGCTGATGGTGGTGCGGTAAATCCCCAGCTCGCGCGCGATTTGCGCCTGCGTCATATCCTGCTCGTAATAGAGTTGGGCAATCTTCACAATCAAACGGATATCGTCACTGTTTTCCATTGCCGCCTCCTGGTTCTGCACATTTGTGCAAATACGCTTTCTCATCACTTGATCTGATATAACCCCATCAAGAGGGCCTTTAAAAGCGATTTTTCACTCTTTACGCGCGATGAAATGGCGCTTTCTCTTGCACATTTGTATCTGCTCGTAGCAGTCATCAGCACAGGTGTGCAGAGATGCGTAATATCTTGATTAGCTTGATTTTCACCACGCAAATTTGCATCCGCCGATCGGCGACACTTTTGTGATAAAAGGCGCGTCAGATCACATTTAATTTCGATGTTGCCGCAGAACCCTGTTTTTCCACGCTAACAGGTAGGGTATATTCCGCGTTTTAGAGGAGAATTTATGCTGCCCGACTCATCCATCCGTTTAAATAAATACATCAGCGAAAGCGGAATTTGCTCTCGTCGCGAAGCCGATCGCTATATCGAACAAGGTAACGTTTTCCTGAACGGCAAACGCGCCACCATTGGCGATCAGGTGAAGCCTGGCGACGTTGTAAAAGTAAACGGTCAGTTGATTGAGCCACGCGAGGCAGAAGATCTGGTGCTGATCGCGCTGAACAAGCCGGTGGGTATTGTCAGCACCACGGAAGATGGCGAGCGCGATAACATCGTTGATTTCGTCAATCACAGCAAACGCGTCTTCCCCATTGGCCGTCTGGATAAAGACTCCCAGGGGCTGATTTTTCTCACCAACCACGGCGATCTGGTCAATAAGATCCTGCGTGCCGGTAACGATCACGAAAAAGAGTATCTGGTGACGGTGGATAAACCGGTGACGGATGAGTTCGTGAGCGGCATGGCGGCAGGCGTACCGATTCTGGGTACGGTGACGAAAAAGTGCAAAGTGAAAAAAGAAGCGCCGTTTGTGTTTCGCATCACCCTGGTACAGGGCCTGAACCGTCAGATTCGTCGCATGTGCGAATACTTTGGCTATGAAGTGAAAAAGCTGGAACGCACGCGCATCATGAACGTTAGCTTAAGCGGCATTCCGCTGGGGGAATGGCGTGACTTAACCGACGATGAGCTGATTGAACTGTTTAAACTTATCGAAGGCTCCTCTTCAGAAGCAAAGCCAAAGGCGAAGGCCAAACCGAAAACGACGGGCATTAAACGCCCGGTGGTGAAGATGGAAAAAACCGCTGAAAAAGGGGGCCGCCCGGCGTCCAACGGTAAGCGTTTTACCTCGCCGGGGCGTAAGAAAAAAGGGCGCTAATTAGCGTCTGCCGCGCGTCGGCGTATTCGCCGACCAGGAAAACGATGCTTCGGCATCCGGTTTATAAGCCTGCTTTTTCTTCAACTGGCGGGCTTTCTTCGCTTCAGCCTCACGCTCAACCATCAGCTTATCGATGTACTCTTTTTTGATGCTGTTGGTTTCGGCATTGGTCAACACACGGCCATGCGCGATGCGTGCGCGATCAAGCAACGTTTTCAGTTCACGCTGCTCGCGTTCGGTCATCTCTTTTTGGGTGATGCGGGGGAGTGCCATGGTGGTGCCCTCAGTTAGCCAGAGAGTCCAGTGTACGGGAAATTAGCTTTGAGCAGAATGGTTTAATCGAATCGCCAGGTCAGGCGAGCGTACTGTATTTTCTTTTCCGGCCCGATGATATCCATCGACTTTTCGTTTTGGCCGATTGCAGCGAGCTTACGGCCATCAATGGTTGACCAGAATGCTAAGGTACGTTTTGCAGAAGCCCTGACGTCAACGGCATCAATTTTTTTATGGTTTATGATCATGACGACTCCTGTATAAATTTTGTTCATCGAACATCACTTTAACTTAAAATAGTTCGCATAACAAATAGGGGGAATAACGCGACATTCAGTACGCATTATCTTGTGCGTTGAGCGTTCTTATTCTAATAGTCTCTTTTATATCAATAAGTTCAGCAGACATTTTATTAAATCCGTTAGCAACTTGTGCAAAGCCATACGCACGATAACGCGGCTGAGCGTCCGGAACCGGATCACAAATGAAAACCTCGCTTAATCCGAGCATGTCGCAAAAAGTGGTTGAGTAGATGAGGGCAATCGTCAGGATGTTTCCCGTTAGCATACTCACTTCATGCGCAATAAAGTTTTCCAGCATACAAATTGCGAATTCATTTCTTCTGGGATCGTACTTACAGAGGATAACCGCATGCAGCGAACCCGGTGTTGATCGGTCGGTGAGCTTAAGATGAATATCCAAAATACCGTTGCTGATACCACCGTAATAATGGCGTATCCCCCATGACCAGTCGAGAGAACTATCTGCAACCCCTGCAGCTAACAGAGATTTATCTTCTTCGCTTAGGATGTCTACCGAAATGGAGTGCCATCCCAAAATCAGAATGATTTCCTGAGTGATATTAAGACAGTAATGATGAATTTCATGAATTGATAAGTTGCTCATCCGTGCCGCATCTCTCTGCCAGCGATCCTTGTACGAATCTTATCGCGGAGCGTTATCTACACGAGATTTGCAATAAAAATGCGGAAAGCGCCTCGCAAAGAATTTCTGGACAGAGCATAAAACCCGGCAAGTTCACCTTACCGGGCCGCGAATCATCCCTCTTTCACCGCATCCCGCGCCTTCTCATCAAGCGGCTTACCGGACCAGTAACCCGCCAGAAGCGAACCGGAAAGATTGTGCCACACCGAGAACAGCGCGCCGGGTAGCGCCGCGAGCGGGCCGAAGTAGATTTTACCCAGCGCAGCCGCAAGGCCGGAGTTTTGCATTCCCACTTCAATCGCCAGCGTGCGGCAGGTGGACTCATCAAAACCAAACAGTTTCCCGCCCCAGTAGCCGCCGAGCAGGCCAATCGTGTTATGCAGAATAACGGCGATAATCACCACAAAACCGACGGAGGCAATGTGCGAGGCCGAACCGGCCACCACGGCGCTGATAATCGCCAGAATGCACACCATCGAAAATGCAGGAAGGAAAGGCTCCACGGCTTTCACTACGCGCGGGAAAAGGTGATGCACAATCAGCCCAAGGCCTATGGGAATCACCACGATTTGCAGAATGCTCAGCAGCATGCCCATCACATCGACCTGAATATGTGCATCGACGTACAGACGGGTGAGCAACGGCGTGGCAATTACGCCAACCAGCGTGGAAACAGAGGAAATGGTGACCGACAACGCGACATCGCCCTTCGCCAGATAAATCATTACGTTGGAGGCTGTACCGCTCGCTACGCTGCCAACCAGTACCATGCCAGCAGAAAGCTCCGGCGGCATCTTAAACAGCAGCGCCAGCAGCCAGGCGGCGAGCGGCATCACCAAATAGTGCAGGAAAATCCCCGCCGCCACTGGCGCCGGGCGTGAAAGCACACGTTTAAAATCGTCCACTTTAAGATGTACGCCCATGCCGAACATAATCAGCATCAGCAGAGTCGGCACCCACGGGCCGATGGCGGTAAACGTGGGTGGCGTGTAATAAGCAATAACGGAGAGCAGCAGCGCCCATAACGGGAACAACCGGGTCAGAACAGCGAGCATGTTGTATTCCTTGCGATAGCGTTGTGTTTGCATTGTGTTGTTATAAAAATGGCCGGGTTCGAGCCCGGCCATAGGTATTGTTTATCGCGTGGAAGGGGATTATTCAAACAAATTATGCTCATGTTCCCCCGTCAATACTCTCCCAGCTCAATCCAAAACGTGCCAGATATTTACGTAATCGATCGGCGTCGTTCGGGTTGGCCTTTTTCTGCCGGGAGACGGCAAACAGCATTCTGCCTGCTTCTGAAAGCGATGCGCTGGCCCGGCATACGTCCAGAACGGTCTCCAGTTGGCGCTGATCAAAGAGATCAATTTCCTTATTAACGATCATCGCTTCACCTGTGATTTGCCACTCAGCCTGTAAGCGAGCGATTTCTTCATCGACGACAGCGAGCGTTATACGCCCCTTCTCGGCAAGTGTTGCCATACGCGTGATGGATGCGCTTAATTCCCTGAAGTTGCCGCGCCATACCGCTTGTGACGAGCAGGCAAACGAGAGATAGCGCTCACGCGCCTCTTTATCAAAACGCACCTGCGATTGTTGTTCACGGGTAAATCGGCCCAATTCATACTCAACGTTCGGTGCGATATCTTCACGCCGTTGTATCAGTCCTGGCAGGGCGAAACTCCACATATTGATACGGGCGTAAAGGTCTTCGCGAAAACGTCCTTCGGCGATCCATTGGCGCATATCACGATGGGTGCCGGCAATCAGTTGAAAATCGCTATGTACCTCTTTATCAGAGCCAAATGGGAAGAATGTTTTTTCCTCTATAGCTTTTAACAGCATTGCCTGTTCATCCAGGCCCAGTTCGGCGATCTCATCAAGAAACAGTACGCCGCCATCGGCTTCCCGCAGCAAACCGGCGCGTGGGGTTAATGCGCCGGTAAATGCGCCTTTGACATGCCCAAATAGCGTGGACATGGCGTTATCGCCGCGCAAGGTAGCGCAGTTGATGGCCACGAATTTTCCGTCGACCCGATGGCGCGACTGACGAAGCTGAAATATCCGTTTTGCCAGAAATGACTTCCCGGCACCGGTCGGCCCGGTGAGCAGGATGGGCGCACTGGAGCGTAGGGCCACGCGCTCAATCTGGTCAATCAGTTTGTTAAATGTGGCGTTTCGCGTCTCGATACCGGCTTTCAGAAAAGAGACCGATTGCTGCTGTTCGTGCTGAAAACGACTGGTCAGGGTGGCGTAACGACTTAAATCAAGGTCGATAACCGAGAACTCGCCCGCTGCGATGGCTTCATCAGATGAACCTTTCGGTGCCGGGCTGGTTTGCACCAGGCTGGCAGGGAGATAGCGGGCTTCCGTGAGCAGAAACCAGCAAATCTGCGCTACATGCGTACCGGTGGTGATATGCACCAGATACTCTTCATTCTCAGTATCAAAAGGGTAATGCGTCGCAAAATCGAGAAAGGCCGCGTAAACCTCTTCAAAATCCCACGGGTCATTAATCGTCACGGTATGCGGACGGACATCGGTGTGAGGCGAGAGCAGGGCAACATCTTCTGCCAGCCGTTGCGCCATGTTTTCATCACGCGGCTGGTGGAGCAATTCCAGGCGATCTATCGGGAAATCAGCCTGCTGGCATAACCCTACCGTGGGCCGCCATTTCTTAAATCGGTTTGCTCGTTTGCCGCGCTTATCCAGAACCGTCCCCAGAACGCCAATCACCACCCGCCGTTTTTTCATGGTTTATCCATAAAGATAAATATCGATATTAAAAGATAAATTTTTATCAAAGCGCAGGCAATGGCTATTGCACGCTAAAAAATAAAAATGATTACTAATCAAATAATTATAAATATTTATTGCGATTTTCTTTTTCTGGCACGCTTTTGGCAATTACTACATCGGTCAACGTGCTGAAAATGCAGGGGATTAAATACCCCGCCGGCGCCCCAGGAACAGCCGAGGCTGTTTTCCCGAGAGCGTTCCGTCTCAGTCGATGACACACAAGGGTTCGATTCCCGATTCATTTACTCAATGAACACTGGTTGTTATTCATCGAACAAACCGTGGATTGTGCAGGTGGCAATCCGCAAAACAGGCTGCCGGTAATGATGCCGTGCGGCAGGCAAAAGGGAGTTCCCCTGTCGCTTCGCCTCTGCACCCGCACCTGATTTTTTAAAGGAACAGAAAATGACGAAGAAAATCACAATACGAAAAGGTCAGTTGGGATTACTGGCAAAAAATGGCGATTACTACAGTGTTCTGGAAGCAGGCGAGCATCGTTTACCCTGGTTCACCACGCCGGAGGTGTTGGTGGTAAACCTGGACGGTGGCGAAGTGCCTGAAGAGCTGGCGAACTGGCTACGTCGCTATCAGCCAGAATGGGTTGAACGCTACTGCGTGATCGCGGATTTAACCGATTCTGAAGCAGGCGCCTTGTATATCAATGGCGTGTTGCAGGAGATTCTCGCGCCTTCCACACGTCGTTTGTACTGGAAGCCTGTTGAGGAGATGCACGTAATGCGTATGGATACGCGGCAGGTTCTGGTGCCTGCGGAGGTTATGAACGCGGTGTTACAGCCACGACGCAGCGGTGCGGTAAAGGGGCGCGATATTATTCTCACGGTCTCTATCGCGGCCTGGCATGTGGGGGTTTTAAAGGTTGATGGTGAAACGCAGGCATTGCTGTCACCCGGCTTGAGCGCCTGGTGGAAGGTGAATCACCTTGTAGAGGCCGAGGCGGTCGATACCCGACTTCAGGTTCTGGAAGTGGGCGGACAGGAGATTCTCACCAAAGACAAAGTGAATCTGCGTTTGAATCTGGCGGCTAACTGGCGTTATCAGGATGTTTTACAGGCTTTTGGACAACTGGCGAAACCGATAGATCATTTGTACCGCGAGCTGCAATTCGCGCTACGTGAAGCCGTGGGAACACGCACGCTCGATGAATTGCTGGAAGATAAGCAGGTCATCGATCAGGTGGTGAGCGCGCAGGTGAAAGCCCGTATGGCACCGTTGGGTATTGAAATCGCGTCTCTGGGCGTGAAGGACATTGTGCTGCCGGGTGAAATGAAAACCATCCTGGCGAAGGTGGTGGAAGCGGAGAAATCGGCGCAGGCGAACGTTATCCGTCGACGTGAAGAGACGGCTGCAACGCGTTCGCTTTTAAACACAGCCAAAGTCATGGAAAACAACCCGGTTGCGCTGCGACTCAAGGAAATGGAGACCTTAGAAAAGGTAGCTGAGCGTATTGATAAAATCTCGGTTTTTGGCGGTCTTGACCAGGTGCTGCACGGATTAGTGAATATAAAGGGGTAGGGTAAATGATGAATAACGGCGTTAACGGTGCGATGCGCGAGCGGGTATTACGACAGCTCGAAGAGGTGGAGCGCCGTTATGATGTAAGAGTGCTTTATGCCTGTGAATCCGGTAGCCGGGGCTGGGGATTCGCCTCGCCTGATAGTGATTATGACGTGCGCTTTTTGTATGTTCACCCGCCGGAATGGTATTTGCGTGTTCAGCCCCAGCGAGATGTTATCGAACTGCCGATAGATGATGAGCTGGATGTTTGTGGTTGGGAGTGGCGTAAGGCTCTTGGGCTACTGAAAGGGGCAAATCCGACGCTTATCGAATGGCTGGATTCGCCAATCGTTTATCGACAGGACGATGTGACATTATCGGCGCTGAAAGAGCAGATCCCTTACTGGTTCTCACCGCTTCGCGCACGCTGGCACTACCTCTCAATGGCGCGAAAAAACTTTCGTGGTTATTTGCAGGGGGACGAAGTCCGATTGAAAAAATACTTCTACGTACTGCGTCCGCTGCTGGCCGTTCGCTGGATTGAGGCGGGAAAAGGCGCACCGCCGATGCGTTTTGCCGAGCTATTGGCAGGTAGCGATCTGGAAGTGGCATTGCGTCGGGAGATAGACGAATTGTTGATGCGTAAAATGCGCGCAGGAGAAGCGGAGTATGGCATGCGGCGTCCGTTGTTACATGCATTCATCCACTCGGAACTGGCGAGAGGCGAAGTGACACCTACGTTGCCAGATGCCCGAACGGGAAATGTCAGCGCGCTTGATAAACTGCTTTATCAAACGGTGATGGCGTGAATATATTGCCCGACAGCGATAACGCTTGTCGGGCATTATTCCGTGCCAATTTATTCAAACAAATTCTGATGCAGCTTCTGCACAACCTGTTCAGCTTCGCTACCCGGCACCAGGAAGCACAGATTGTGGCTGGATGCGCCATAGCAAATCATGCGGATGTTGAACGGTTCCATCACCCCGAATACCTCTTTGCCGACGCCACAGGCTTTAGAGAGGTCGTTCCCAATCAGCGCGACCAGGGCGAGATTCTCTTCCACTTCGACGCGGCACAGTTCGGAAAGCTCCATCAGTAGAGATTGAGTCAGTAGCGTATCGCCGGTAGAGGTTGAACCGGTGGTATCGAGCGTTAACGCCACGCTCACTTCCGAGGTAGTGATTAAATCGACCGAGATATTATGACGCGCCAGAATGCCGAAAACTTCCGCCAGGAAACCGCGTGAGTGCAGCATATTCAGGCTATGCAGGGTCACCAGCGTTTGTTTACGACGCAGAGCCAGCGCGCGGAACAGCGGTGGATTTTGCGTTTTGTTGCATACCAGCGTGCCGCCGGCTTTCGGATCTTTGCTTGAGCCAACAAACACCGGAATATCGCTGCGCACAGCCGGCAGCAGCGTGGCCGGGTGCAGCACTTTCGCGCCAAAAGTCGCCATTTCGGCGGCTTCTTCAAAGGCGATTTCATCAATACGTTTTGCCGCCGGGACGACGCGCGGGTCAGTGGTATAGATGCCCGGCACATCCGTCCAGATATCGACACGGGTGGCGTGCAGCGCTTCGCCCAGCAGGGCTGCGGTGTAGTCGCTGCCGCCACGGCCCAGCGTGGTGGTGCGGCCTTTGGCTTCGCTACCGATAAAGCCTTGGGTGATGACCATGCCTTCCGCCAGACGCGGGGCCAGTTGCTGCGTTGCCAGCTCAGAAAGCGCGGCAACGTCCGGTTCGGCGCGGCCAAAGCGATCGCTGGTGCGCATCACTTTACGTACGTCAAACCACTGTGCCTGGACATCGCGCTGGCGCAGCACTTCAACGAACAGCAGGGTGGACATCAGCTCGCCGTGGCTGACCAGTTCATCGGTCAACGCGGTTGAGGTGGCCAGAGACGCCGCTTCCGCAAGCGTGGTGATATTTTCCAGCAGACGTTCCACTTCTTCGCGGATCACGTTCGGGTTTGCCAGACGCTCCAGAATTGAGAACTGAATTTTGCGGATGGCATCAAGTTTAGCGAAGCGTTCGCTGGCTTCCAGCCCTTCGGCCAGCGCAACCAGCAGATTGGTCACGCCTGCGGAGGCGGAAAGCACCACTAAACGGACGCGGGAATCGGAGAGGACCACGTCCGCGCTGCGGTTCATGGCATCAAAATCGGCTACGCTGGTGCCGCCAAATTTGGCGACGACAAAATCTGTCATTGTGTACTGCCTCGTGTCAGGGGTTCCTTTTTTCAGCCTTGGCACAAGGGAAGAGCGGTATACAGGGGGACGCAGAAACTACGATTTCCCCAGAAGTGCTCCACCTTGCGAAACGCCGGACTGCCAACGTTTCTGGTGACAACCCAGGGGATTCAGCCCCTGTAGCCGATAGCGAACGTGACCAGGCGTTCAGCCACCTCGGCGTTGCTCCCCCTCACGTATCTTTCGCGGACTGGCTCCTGAAATACGATTACCTGGGCAACGCGCCTCTTCTGGCCTGCGCCATGCACAGGTAGTGCCTTTATAAATAAAGGCTTAAGCCACCCCTGTCAACGCTGGGGTTATGCGGATTTTTCATGCAAAAAGAGGTGTCAGAAAAAACACTTATGACAGCTATACTTTTTGCGTCTTCATGCCCTCTTTAGGGCCTGTAACACTAAAACGATCACAAATTTTTGTAACTGGCGCTACAATCGAGGGCAGTAACGATTCTCAAATCAGAAGGGTATTGCTAATGAAAAACATCAACCCAACGCAGACCGCTGCGTGGCAGGCACTACAGAAACACTTCGATGAAATGAAAGATGTCACTATTGCTGAGCTGTTTGCCAAAGATAGCGACCGTTTCAGCAAGTTTTCCGCTACGTTTGACGATCTGATGCTGGTGGATTTCTCTAAAAACCGCATCACGGAAGAAACCCTGAGCAAACTGCAGGATCTGGCGAAAGAGACCGATCTGAGCGGCGCGATTAAATCGATGTTCTCCGGTGAGAAGATCAACCGCACCGAAGACCGTGCCGTACTGCACGTGGCGCTGCGTAACCGTAGCAATACCCCGATTATCGTAGACGGCAAAGATGTGATGCCGGAAGTTAACGCCGTGCTGGATAAAATGAAAGGTTTCTCTGAAGCCATCATTTCCGGTAGCTGGAAAGGCTATACCGGTAAAGCCATCACCGACGTGGTCAACATCGGTATCGGTGGTTCTGACCTCGGCCCGTTCATGGTGACCGAAGCGCTGCGTCCGTACAAAAATCACCTGAATATGCACTTTGTTTCTAACGTCGATGGTACCCACATCGCGGAAGTGCTGAAAACCGTTAACCCGGAAACCACGCTGTTCCTGGTGGCGTCTAAAACCTTCACCACGCAAGAAACCATGACTAACGCCCACAGCGCGCGCGACTGGTTCCTGGAAACGGCTGGCGATCAGAAACACGTGGCGAAACACTTCGCGGCGCTCTCTACTAACGCGAAAGCGGTGGGCGAGTTTGGTATTGATACCGCCAACATGTTCGAGTTCTGGGACTGGGTGGGCGGTCGTTACTCTCTGTGGTCTGCCATCGGCCTGTCTATTATTCTGTCTGTGGGCTTCGACAACTTTGTTGAGCTGCTCTCCGGCGCGCACGCGATGGATAAGCACTTCTCCACCACGCCTGCTGAGAAAAACCTGCCGGTTCTGCTGGCGCTGATCGGCATCTGGTACAACAACTTCTTCGGCGCGGAAACGGAAGCGATTCTGCCGTACGACCAGTATATGCACCGTTTTGCGGCGTACTTCCAGCAGGGCAACATGGAGTCCAACGGTAAGTATGTTGACCGCAACGGTAATAAAGTGGCGCACCAGACTGGCCCAATCATTTGGGGCGAGCCGGGTACTAACGGTCAGCACGCGTTCTATCAGCTGATTCACCAGGGCACTAAAATGGTTCCTTGTGACTTCATCGCACCGGCGATCACGCACAACCCGCTTTCCGATCATCACCAGAAGCTGCTGTCTAACTTCTTTGCCCAGACCGAAGCACTGGCGTTCGGTAAATCTCGTGAAGTGGTTGAACAGGAATATCGCGATCAGGGTAAAGATCCGGCAACGCTGGAACACGTGGTGCCGTTTAAAGTGTTTGAAGGTAACCGCCCAACTAACTCCATCCTGCTGCGCGAAATTACGCCGTTCAGCCTGGGCGCGTTGATTGCGCTGTATGAGCACAAAATCTTTACTCAGGGCGCTATCCTGAACATCTTCACCTTCGACCAGTGGGGCGTTGAGCTGGGTAAACAGCTGGCAAACCGTATTCTGCCGGAACTGAAAGATGGCAGCGAAATTAGCAGCCACGATAGCTCAACCAACGGCCTGATTAACCGTTATAAATCCTGGCGTGCGTAAGTCGTCTTAATCTTAAAATGCCGGCGTAATAGCCGGCATTTTTTTATCGGATAAATCCCCTTGTCCGTGATCACAGCCGAAAATTACTGATGAGCATATTCCTAAAACAAAAATAGTCCTGAGTTAAATAAGGTCTTATTTTAGGATAATACGCAGGGTGATAAATAAAGATGTATTTGTAACTTACTGATTCAATGATTATTACAATCAATAAATAATACTTATCTG
Organism: uncultured Pseudocitrobacter sp.; assembly: GCA_913778145.1. Lineage (GTDB taxonomy): Bacteria > Pseudomonadota > Gammaproteobacteria > Enterobacterales > Enterobacteriaceae > Pseudocitrobacter. The sequence goes on along the minus strand of CAJYVI010000046.1, from coordinate 51,720 downwards.
TTTCTTTTTTCTCATTTTCTTAAAATCCCTTACTCCCTTCCCCTAACGCTAATTCCACGGATTGAGTTGTGTATACTCGATGACGCCTGAATATTTCAGGTATACCCGCTTATTTTCAGGTTGTATGTGCGTGAGCCACGCATGTATTTCATGCTGACTTTCACTCTGCAACCCGGAATTCCAGGGTATGTACCTCCATTTATTCAATGAAGGGAAATTGTTATGAAGAAAATCCTCTATGGCATTTTTGCCATATCTGCGTTTGCGGCGGCATCCGCGTCGGCAGCGCCGGTGGAAACCGGTGATGCGGCGGGCTCTGCGGCGACGTCTGTCTCCGCGGGGAGTTCTACCGCGACCAGCGCCAGCACCGTGAGTTCTGCGGTGGGTGTGGCACTGGCAGCGACAGGTGGCGGTGATGGCTCCAATACCGGAACCACGACCACCACGACAACCAGTACCCAGTAATACGGGTGCGTTTACCCATAACCACACTTCGGTGTGGTTATTTTGCCCCTTCGGAGAAACGTCGTGAAGCGACTTGCCATTATCACTGTTTGCCTGCTGCTTCAGGCGTGTTCATCCAGCACAAAAGGGCTGGGAAAATCGTTATGGGATAGCCTGTTCGGCACGCCCGGCGTGCAGCTCACGGCGGACGATATCCAGAATATGCCCTACGCCAGCCAGTATATTCAGCTCAATAACGGTCCGCAGATTTTTGTGGCACTGGCTTACTCGGAAAACGGTCAGCAGAAGTGGGTGACCCAGGATCAGGCCACGTTGGTCACGCAGCACGGCCGCATCGTGAAGACACAGCTGGCGGGCGATAACCTGCTGGATGTGAACAATCTCGCCAGCGACCCGTTAGCCAAACCTAATCAGGTAGTGGATGGCGCAAGCTGGACGCGCACGATGGGCTGGACCGAACACCGCCAGGTGCGCTACGCCACCGCGCACTCCATCTTCCACTGGAGCGATCGCGAAACGCTGACCTTAGCCGGAAGCGAGACGCCGGTCCGCGTGCTGGAAGAAACGGTGACCACCGACCAGGCAAACTGGCGCAACCGTTACTGGGTGGATGACGAAGGCCAGATTCGACAATCAGAACAATACCTTGGGGCGGGCTATTTCCCGGTGAAAACGACCCTGATCAAGGCCGCAAAACAATGAAAAAAATCACGCTTATCGCAGGACTTTTCTGCGCCATGTCGGGTAGCGCATTCGCAGCAGGCACCGTGGATGTTCATCGTGAAGGCGAAGCAAAAACACTCACGTTGACCAACGCCGAACATCTGGCAGATCTCGTCGCACAGCCGCGACTCGCCGGAAGCTGGTGGCGCGGCGCGGTGATCGCCGAACAGCAGGCGACCACGGTTGCCGAGCAACAGCATCAGGCATTGCTCGCCGCGTTAAGCCGCGCGGCGATGGAGGCGAGCGGAACCGATGCCGCCGCCATTAACGCCCTACGTCAGCAGCTTCAGACCATCAACGTCACGGGGCGGCAGTTCGTCTCGCTGGACCCGGATGAAGTCCGCATCGGCGAAGGGAAAAATCCGCCGCTTCAGGGGAAATACAGCCTGTGGGTAGGCAATGAACCCTCGACGATTACGCTTTTCGGGTTGATCAATCGCCCCGGAAAAGTGGCGTTTACGCCCGGTCGTGATGTCGCCAGCTACCTCAAAGAAGTTGATCGACTGAGCGGCGGCGAGCGCAGCTACGCGTGGGTGATTTACCCCGATGGCCGCACGCTGAAAGCGCCCATCGCTTACTGGAACCGACGTCATATTGAGCCGATGCCCGGCAGCATCGTGTTTGTTGGCTTTGCCGATTCACTGTGGACGAAGAAATACGATGAACTTAACGTCGCCATTCTTCGCTCCCTGTCGCAGCGGATACCTGATTAATGAAGAAAAAATACCTCTATAGCCTGCTGGCGCTGGGCGTCAGCGCCGCGTGCCATGCCGAAACGTATCCGGCGCCCGTAGGCCCTTCACAGTCTGATTTCGGTGGCGTCGGCCTGCTGCAAACACCGACCGCACGAATGGCGCGGGAAGGGGAAATCAGCCTTAACTACCGCGATAACGATCAGTACCGCTATTACTCTGCCTCCGTACAACTGTTCCCGTGGCTGGAAACGACGCTGCGCTATACCGACGTGCGTACCAAACAATACAGCAGCGTTGATGCGTTCTCAGGCGATCAAACCTATAAAGATAAAGCCTTCGACCTGAAGCTGCGCCTGTGGGAAGAGAGTTACTGGATGCCGCAGGTTTCGGTCGGCGCGCGCGATATCGGCGGTACCGGGCTGTTTGACTCGGAATACATCGTCGCCAACAAAGCCTGGGGGCCGTTCGATTTCTCCCTCGGAATGGGCTGGGGCTATCTGGGTACCAGCGGCAACGCCACGAACCCGTTTTGTTCTTATAGCGACAAATATTGTCACCGCGATAACAGCTACCGCGAAGCGGGATCGATGGACAGCAGCCAGATGTTTCGCGGCCCGGCGGCATTTTTTGGTGGGGTAGAATATCAAACGCCCTGGCAGCCGCTGCGCCTGAAGCTGGAGTATGAAGGCAATAATTATCAGCAGGATTTCGCCGGAAAACTGGACCAGAAAAGCAAGTTTAACGTCGGCGCTATTTATCGCGTTGCGGATTGGGCCGACGTTAACCTGAGCTATGAGCGCGGCAATACCGTGATGTTTGGTTTCACCCTGCGCACGAATTTCAACGACCTGCGTCCGTCTTACAACGACAACGCGCGGCCAACATACCGCCCGCAGCCGCAGGACGCGATTCTGCAACATTCGGTGGTGGCGAATCAGCTTACATTGCTGAAATATAACGCCGGATTTGCCGATCCGAAAATTCAAACCAAAGGCGATACGCTCTACGTCACCGGCGAGCAGGTAAAATATCGCGACTCGCGTGAGGGCATTGAACGGGCAAATCGCATCATCATGAACGATCTGCCGGAAGGCATTCGCACCATCCGCATTACCGAAAATCGTCTCAACATGCCGCAGGTGACCACGGAAACTAACGTCGCCAGCCTGCAACGTCATCTGGAAGGCGAGCCGCTCGGTCACGAAACGCCGCTGGAGCAGAAACGCGTCACGCCGATTGTGCCGGAAACCACTGAGCAGGGCTGGTATATCGACAAATCGAGCTTCGATTTCCATATCGACCCGGTGCTGAGTCAGTCTGTCGGCGGGCCGGAAAGTTTCTACATGTACCAGTTCGGCGTGATGGGGACGGCGGACTGGTGGGTTACTGATCACCTGCTGACCAGCGGCAGCCTGTTTGCCAACATTGCCAACAATTATGACAAGTTCAACTACACCAACCCGCCGAGCGACTCGAAACTGCCGCGCGTGCGTACTCATGTGCGTGAATATGTTGAGAACGATGTCTATGTGAACAATCTCCAGGCCAACTATTTCCAGTATCTGGGGAATAATTTCTACGGGCAGGTGTACGGCGGTTATCTGGAAACCATGTTCGGCGGCGCGGGCGTCGAGGCGCTGTATCGCCCGGTAGACAGCAACTGGGCGGTGGGTATCGACGCCAACTACGTGAAACAGCGTGACTGGCGCAGCGCGCAGGACATGATGAAATTCACCGATTACAGCGTGAAGACCGGGCATCTCACGGCTTACTGGACGCCGCCGTTTGCTCAGGACGTGCTGGTGAAAGCCAGCGTCGGCCAGTATCTGGCGGGCGATAAGGGCGGCACGCTCGATATCTCTAAACACTTCGACAGCGGCGTGGTGGTCGGTGGCTACGCCACCATCACTAACGTTTCTGGCGATGAGTATGGGGAAGGGGAATTCACCAAAGGCGTGTATGTCTCTGTACCGTTGGATCTCTTCTCCTCCGGCGCAACCCGCAGTCGTGCTGCGGTGAACTGGGTGCCGTTGACGCGTGATGGCGGCCAGAAGCTGGGGCGCAAGTTTGATTTGTATGGGATTACCAGTGATAAGAGTATGAATTTCCGGTAATTGTGCGGCCTGTGTGCCGGATGGCGGCGTAAACGCCTTATCCGGCCTACGGGGATTTTAAAGTGCGATGCAACGTTTTGACGCGGCCTGTGTGCCGGATGGCGGCGTAAACGCCTTATCCGGCCTACGGGGATTTGAAGGTGCGATACAACGTTTTGATGCGGTCTGTGTGCCGGATGGCGGCGTAAACGCCTTATCCGGCCTATGGGGATTTTAAGGTGCGATGCAACGTTTTGATGCGGTCTGTAGGCCGGATAAGGCGTAGCCGCCATCCGGCACTGCTGATGTAAAAAATGTAGATCTGGATCACATTTCTGCGTTATACAAGAAGCTCAGCCTGCACAGGAGATGCCGCCATGACATCACTCCCCCGTCCACGCGTCGAGTTTATCTCGACGATCTTACAGACTGTCCTTAACCTTGGTCTGCTCTGCCTTGGCCTGATTCTGGTCATCTTTCTCGGTAAAGAGACATTGCACTTAGCCGATGTGCTTTTTGCGCCTGAGCGCACCAGCAAATATGAGCTGGTGGAAGGCCTGGTGGTTTATTTCCTCTATTTCGAATTTATCGCGCTGATTGTGAAGTACTTTCAGTCCGGTTTTCACTTCCCGCTACGCTACTTTATCTATATCGGGATCACCGCGATTGTGCGCCTGATCATCGTCGATCACACCTCGCCGCTCGACGTGTTGATCTACTCCGGGGCGATCCTGTTGCTGGTGATCACGCTCTGGTTGTGTAATTCCAAACGTCTGAAACGCGAATAAGCCTAACCCGTTAGGCTCAAAAAAAATGGCGCTCCGAAGAGCGCCAAACAACAGTCACAAGTTAAATCGAGGATTGCAGTGGCTTTTCCCGTTTCCGGGAGGGTAGAACGAGGGTATTAACCTTTCACACCGCCTGCCGTCAGGCCATTGACCAGCCAGCGCTGTGCCAGCAGGAACACGACGGTAATCGGAATGGCAGAGAGCACGGCTGCTGCGGCAAAGTCGCCCCACAGGTAGTTTTGCGGGTTGAGGTATTGCTGCATCCCCACCGCCAGCGTGTAGCTATCCACATCGCGCAGCAGCAGTGACGCTACCGGTACTTCGGTGATGGCGGCGATAAACGACAGAATAAACACCACCGCCAGAATCGGTACGGAGAGCGGCAGCAGCACCAGGCGGAATGCCTGCCACGGGGTTGCGCCATCCAGTGCCGCCGCTTCTTCCAGCGAGTTATCGATGGTTTCGAAGTAGCCTTTAATCGTCCATACGTGCAGTGCGATACCGCCCAGGTAAGCGAAGATCACGCCGCCATGGGTGTTCAGGCCGATAAACGGAATGTACTGGCCGAGACGGTCAAACAACGCGTACAACGCCACCAGAGACAGCACCGCCGGGAACATCTGGAAAATCAGCATCCCTTTCAGCAGGGTCGCTTTACCCGGGAAACGCATACGGGCGAAGGCGTAAGCACAGGTTGTGGAGAGGGTGACGATGCCAATCGCAGTGATGCCAGCAATTTTCACCGAGTTCCACAACCACAGCAGAACCGGGAAGGGTGGCGGGGTGACGCGGCCATCAGCGTGTTCTACGCTGAAGCCCAGCGCCAGCCGCCAGTGCTCCCAGGAGATTTTTTCCGGGATCAGGCTCCCGGTGGCGAAGTTGCCTTCGCGCAGTGAGATGGCGATAACCATCAGCAGCGGGAACATGATTGCCGCGATGAAGATCAGGAGTAACAGGTGCGTTGTGAATAAACGCAGTTTCTGAGATTTCGGTTGTACCATAGCCATTGTCGTTATCTCCCTTAATCAAACTTCATACGCGTGGCTTTCAGGTTCACTATCGCCAGCGCACCCACCAACAGGAAGATAAGCGTGGCAATCGCCGCGGCGAGGCCGAAGTCCTGCCCGCCGCCGCCTTCAAAGGCGATTCGGTAGGTGTAGCTCACCAAAAGGTCGGTATAGCCGGCAGGCGTCGTAGTGCCGAGTCGGTCCGGGCCGCCGTTGGTCAACAGCTGAATCAGAACGAAGTTGTTAAAGTTAAAGGCGAAGCTGGCAATCATCAGCGGCGTCAGCGGCTTAATCAGCAGCGGCAGCGTAATCTTGAAGAAGTTCTGGAACGGGCCTGCGCCATCCATTGCCGAGGCTTCATACAGGTCGTCCGGAATCGATTTTAGCAGGCCCATGCACAGGATCATCATGTACGGGTAACCGAGCCAGGTGTTGACGATAATAATCATCGAACGCGCGGTCGTCGGGTCGCTGAACCAGGCCGGTTTGATACCGAACAGCGCGCTCAGCATCATGTTGATTTCACCAAAGCTCTGGTTAAACAGCCCCTTGAAAATCAGAATCGAGATAAACGACGGTACGGCGTAGGGCAGAATCAGCAGCACGCGATAAATCGCTTTGCCTTTCAGGGCTTCCCATTGTACCAGGCACGCCAGCACCATGCCGACGGCAACGGTCAGGATGACGGTCAGTACCGAGAAGACAATCGTCCAGATAAAGATGGCGAAGAACGGTTTCTGAATCCCTTCATCGGTAAAGACGCGGGTGAAGTTATCCCAGCCGATGGTGACGGTGTAGCCTGGGCTGAGTTTTTCGCCGGTCAGGTTACCTGCTGCATCAACCGCCTGATAGAAGCCTGCGTCGTTGTTAGGCAGATACTTCACACCGGTTTGGTTGTTGGTCAGTTCGTCGTTAGCGCCCAGCGTGTAAAGCGCGCGAGTGCCGGAGAACTGACGCAGAGAACTCATTACGACTTTGCTTTCGTCTGGCAGAACGGCGGTCAACTGGTTAAGGGCCTGACGATTTTGGGTAATCACGCGCAGCGCCGCACGCTCGCCTTCCGGCAGGGCGTCCGTTTCTTTAAGCGTAATTTTCTGCTCGCCGCCTAATTTAAAGGCGTCGGAGAGATAATTTTTGCCGCTTTCACCGTCGGTCAGCGCCAGCTGCCAGTCGTCTCCCGCCGGGATCAGCGTGAAATTATAGGATTTCCCCGCCTGATAGGAGCGGTCCATCAACACCTGCTGAGCACGTTCAAAGGTGAGCTGGTTAGTGCTGCTGTAGTTGGTGAAAGCGATGGCGATGGTGCATATCAGCGGGAACAGGACAAAAAGCCCCATCCCGGCCATACCCGGATAAACATAACGCCAGGCGTACGTTTTACGATTGGCGAAAATATACAGGCCAGCAGAGCTTAAAATCAGCGTCATGATGGCGAACAGGTACTCCCCTTGTGCGTACATTAAAACTACAAGGTAACCCACCAGCAGGCCCAGCAGACCGATCGCTGACCATTTCAGCGTGTCGCTTTGCCACCAATGTTTCTTTTTAATGACATCCATGGGGATCTTCCTCTACAACGGTGAAACTTCCTGGCCGGAGATGCGCCGGATGGCGGCATAAATGCCTTATCCGGCCTACAATCCTCCGTAGGCCTGATAAGCGAAGCGCCATCAGGCACATCGACAGCATTACTTAGTGATACGGCCCTGCGCGTCTTTCAGTGCGGCATCGACAGTCTGACGACCGCTTGCGGCGTTAATGACTGCGGTGCGAACGGCATACCAGAAGGCGGACATCTGCGGGATGTTCGGCATGATTTCGCCTTTCTGGGCGTTATCCATGGTGGCCGCGATACGCGGATCTTTCGCCAGCTGATCCTGGAAGGATTTCAGCGCAACGGCACCCAGCGGTTTGTCCTTGTTCACTTCATCAAGACCCTGATCGGTCAGCAGGTAGTTTTCGAGGAACTCTTTCGCCAGCTCTTTGTTCGGGCTTGCGGCGTTGATACCGGCACTCAGCACACCGACGAACGGTTTAGACGGCTTGCCTTTGAAGGTCGGCAGCAGCGTTACGCCGTAGTTCACTTTGCTCTTATCGATGTTAGACCATGCCCACGGGCCGTTGATGGTCATCGCGGTGTCGCCTTTGTTAAAGGCCGCTTCTGCGATGGAGTAATCGGTATCCGCATTCATGTGTTTGTTTTTAATCAGGTCAACCAGGAAGGTCAGGCCCGCTTTTGCGCCAGCGTTGTCCACGCCAACGTCTTTCACGTCATATTTGCCGTTTTCAAACTTAAATGCATATCCACCGTCGGCGGCGATCAGCGGCCAGGTGAAGTATGGTTCTTGCAGGTTGAACATCAGCGCGCTCTTACCTTTCGCCTTCAGCTCTTTATCCAGCGCAGGAATTTCTTCCCAGGTTTTCGGCGGGTTCGGTACGAGGTCTTTGTTGTAAATCAGGGAGAGCGCTTCAACCGCAATCGGGTAAGCAATCAGTTTGCCGTTGTAGCGAACGGCGTCCCAGGTGAACGGATAGAGTTTGTCCTGGAAGGCTTTGTCCGGGCTGATTTCAGCCAACAGGCCAGACTGCGCGTAGCCGCCGAAACGGTCATGCGCCCAGAAGATGATGTCCGGGCCGTCACCGGTTGCCGCAACCTGCGGGAACTTCTCTTCCAGCTTGTCCGGGTGTTCAACGGTCACTTTAATGCCGGTGTCTTTCTCGAATTTCTTACCTACCTCGGCGAGGCCGTTATAGCCTTTATCGCCGTTGATCCAGATAACCAGTTTTCCTTCTTCGATTTTCGCGAGGGCTGAGGCGGAAAACATCATCGTGGTCAGAGCCGACAGCGCGAGGATGCGAGCGCCAGTTTTAATTTTCATATATCCCGTCCTTTTTGGTGATGTACTCGTGGATACACAGAGGTGGTTTTTACGTTGTTGAGTCTCCTTTTTTAGCAACCTCTTTCCATCCTCCCTTCCTCTACGCCCCGGGGGGTGTTTATGTGATCTCTGTTACATAAATCGGAGTTATGAGTCCTGGCGCACACAAAAAACGCCCCGTTTTTGCAGGCCAGTTCACGATTTTCCCTGTAGCCCCTAACCCCCGGTGGCAGAAGACGTTTTCTCATCCTCCCGCCTCCTCCCCCATAAAAAACAAGGGGGGTGGAGGATTCGCGACAACAATAGTTACCCCATAGTTCAATCCATCTTGAATGTTTCTGTTAGTGACGGGTTGTAACAAGGGAGAAGGCGATGGCAAACGTACAACTACGAAATGTAACGAAAGCCTGGGGCGACGTGGTGGTATCGAAAGATATCAACCTGGATATCCAGGAAGGGGAGTTCGTGGTGTTTGTTGGGCCGTCGGGCTGTGGCAAATCGACACTGCTTCGCATGATCGCCGGGCTTGAAACTATCACCAGCGGCGACCTCTATATCGGGGAAACCCGTATGAACGACGTCCCGCCCGCAGAACGCGGCGTGGGCATGGTGTTCCAGTCTTATGCGTTATATCCGCACCTCTCCGTTGCCGAGAACATGTCCTTCGGCCTGAAACTGGCGGGCGCAAAAAAAGAAGTGATTAACCAGCGCGTGAATCAGGTTGCCGAAGTATTACAGCTGGCGCACCTGTTAGAGCGTAAGCCAAAAGCGCTTTCCGGCGGTCAGCGTCAGCGTGTGGCAATTGGTCGTACGCTGGTGGCGGAACCGAACGTGTTCCTGCTCGATGAACCCCTCTCCAACCTGGATGCCGCGCTGCGCGTACAGATGCGTATTGAAATTTCCCGCCTGCACAAACGTCTGGGCCGCACGATGATTTACGTCACCCACGATCAGGTCGAAGCGATGACGCTCGCCGACAAAATTGTGGTGCTGGATGCTGGTCGCGTTGCGCAGGTCGGTAAACCGCTTGAACTCTATCACTACCCGGCCGACCGTTTCGTTGCGGGCTTTATCGGCTCGCCGAAGATGAACTTCCTGCCGGTCAAAGTGACGGCTACGGCGATCGATCAGGTGCAGGTTGAGTTGCCAAACCGTCAACAGGTCTGGCTGCCGGTAGAAAGCAACAATGTGCAGGTCGGTGCCAATATGTCACTGGGTATTCGCCCTGAACATCTGCTGCCAAGCGACATCGCCGATGTCACCCTGGCAGGTGAAGTTCACGTTGTAGAACAGCTTGGTCACGAAACGCAAATTCATATCCAGATCCCCGCCATCCATCAGAACCTGGTCTATCGCCAGAATGATGTGGTGTTAGTAGAAGAGGGAGCCACATTCGCCATTGGTTTGCCGCCAGAGCGCTGTCACCTGTTCCGTGAGGATGGCACCGCATGTCGTCGGTTGCATAAAGAGCCCGGCGTTTGATTCCCATAACAAAGGCACAAAACCCGGCTACAAGGGTTCGTGTTTCAAAGAAAAGCAATGATCTCAGGAGATAGAATGATGATTACTCTGCGCAAACTTCCACTGGCAGTCGCCGTTGCGGCAGGCGTTATGTCTGCTCAGGCGCTGGCAGTTGATTTCCACGGCTACGCGCGTTCCGGTATTGGCTGGACAGGCAGCGGTGGTGAACAACAGTGTTTCCAGGCAACAGGCGCACAAAGTAAGTACCGTCTCGGTAACGAATGTGAAACCTATGCGGAATTGAAACTGGGCCAGGAAGTCTGGAAAGAAGGTGACAAGAGTTTCTACTTTGACACCAACGTGGCGTACTCCGTTGCTCAGCAGAATGACTGGGAAGGTACTGACCCGGCATTCCGTGAAGCCAACGTCCAGGGTAAAAACCTGATTGAATGGCTGCCAGGTTCCACCATCTGGGCCGGTAAGCGCTTCTATCAGCGTCATGACGTGCACATGATCGACTTCTACTACTGGGATATTTCAGGTCCTGGTGCCGGTATTGAAAACATCGACCTGGGCTTCGGTAAGCTGTCTCTGGCAGCCACCCGTTCTCAGGAAGCTGGCGGTTCTTATACCTTCAGCAGCAACCATATTTATGACACCACCAAAGACACCGCGAACGACGTTTTCGACGTGCGTTTAGCGGGCCTGGAAACTAACCCGGACGGCGTGCTGGAGCTGGGTGCGGACTACGGTCGTGCGAACACCACCGACGACTATCGTCTGGCTGACGGCGCATCGAAAGATGGCTGGATGTTCACTGCTGAACACACCCAGAGCATGCTGAAAGGCTACAACAAATTTGTTGTTCAGTACGCAACTGATGCCATGACCACCCAGGGCAAAGGCATCCCGCAGGGTTCTTACTATGATGCGGGTTCTGATTATGACAGCCGTAACATCAACAACGACGGCAAAATGTGGCGCATCCTGGATCACGGTGCGATCTCTCTCGGCGACCGTTGGGACCTGATGTACGTCGGTATGTTCCAGAAAACCGACCTCGACAGCAATCTGGGTACCGACTGGTGGACTGTAGGTGTGCGTCCGATGTTCAAATGGACACCGATCATGAGCACCCTGCTTGAAGTCGGTTACGACAACGTGAAATCTCAGGAAACGGGCGATCGTAACAGCCAGTACAAAATTACCCTGGCGCAACAGTGGCAGGCAGGCGACAGCATCTGGTCCCGTCCGGCTATCCGCGTCTTCGCAACCTATGCGAAATGGGATGAAAAATGGGGTTACGTGAAAAACAGCAATGGCTCAACCAGCCGTTATGCCATGAGCGACTCCTCCGGTAACGGTCAGATGACAAGCAGCCGCGGCGATGATGATGAAATCACCTTCGGCGCACAGATGGAAATCTGGTGGTAATCGTCGTTTAACCCGATGTCATGCCTGAAAAGAGGGGCGCAAGCCCCTCTCTCTTTACGCGCAGCGCGCTATTGCCTGGCGAGCGCTGAGCTTTGTATCTGAGGTAATAACAATGAAAATGAAGAAAAGTCTCGTCGCCCTCGGCCTCTGCGCAGGTCTTCTGGCAAGCGTACCGGCAGTCACCTTTGCAGAGGTAAACTACGTGCCGCAGAACACCTCTGCCGCGCCAACCATTCCGACCGCCGCGTTACAGCAACTGACCTGGACGCCGGTCGATCAATCTAACGTCCAGACGACCACGCTGGCTACGGGCGGCCAAAGCCTGAACGTGCCCGGCATCAGCGGCCCGGTCGCGGCTTACAGCGTGCCCGCCAACATTGGCGAGCTGACGCTAACGCTCACCAGTGAAGTCAACAAACAAACCAGCGTATTTGCGCCGAACGTCCTGATTCTTGATCAGAACATGACGCCATCCGCATTCTTCCCATCAAGCTACTTCACCTATCAGGAACCGGGCGTGATGAGCGCTGACCGTCTGGAAGGCGTAATGCGTCTGACGCCTGCGCTGGGTCAGCAGAAGCTGTATGTGCTGGTGTTTACCACCGAACAAGACCTGCAAAAAACCACCAAATTACTGGATCCGGCTAAGTCCTACGCCAAAGGCGTGGGTAACGCGATTCCGGATATCCCGGATCCGATTGCCCGTCATACCACCGATGGCACGCTGAAGCTGAAAGTGAAAACTAACAGCACCTCCAGCGTTCTGGTCGGCCCGCTGTTTGGCTCTTCTGGCCCGGCGCCGGTGACCGTCGGTAACACAGCGGCGCCTGCTTATGCTGCTCCAGCGACGGCGGCTGCCGCGCCTGCCCCAGCACCGGCCAAGAAAAGCGAACCGATGCTGAATGACACCGAATCTTACTTCAACAACGCCATTAAACAGGCTGTTGCGCGTGGTGATGTAGATAAAGCGTTGAAACTGCTGGATGAAGCTGAGCGCCTCGGCTCCACCTCTGCGAGATCCACCTTTATCAGCTCTGTAAAAGGCAAGGGGTAATCATATCCCCACAGCGCTGATGTTTAGGCTATGCCTTTCGGTGCGCCCCTCGGGGCGCACTTTTTTTCAGTTGTGTGCCATGCTGTTGCATAACTGTTGCGTCGATGATCGTATTTAGCCATTACTGCACTCCCGCCCGCCCCAATCTGCGATACAATAGCGTCACAATATGTACTGGAGAGTCAGGCATGACGCATCCCGCACTGACGCAACTGCGTGCGCTAAACTATTTTGACGCCATCCCCTCGCTCGACGCTGAACAACTCGACTGGCTGCTGCTGGAAGATTCCATGACCAAACGTTTCGAACAATATGGTGTGGTCAGCGTCACACTGATTGACGAAGGGTTTGTCACCCGCGATGCTATAGCACCTGAGCAGGCGCTGTTGCCAGACGAGCAACGTTACTGGCTGCGCGAAATATTACTCTGTGTGGACGGCGAGCCGTGGCTGGCCGGGCGCACCGTGGTACCCGAATCGACGCTGAGCGGCCCGGAACTGGCGTTGCAACAGCTTGGCAAGACGCCGCTGGGTCGTTACCTGTTTACGTCTTCCATGCTCACGCGTGATTTTATTGAGATTGGTTGCCATGCAGATCTCTGGGGGCGTCGTTCCCGCCTTCGGTTGAGTGGGAAACCGCTGCTCCTGACCGAGCTGTTTCTGCCTGCATCGCCGTTGTACTAAGAGGAAGAGAAAATGGAGTGGAGTCTGACGCAGAATAAGCTGCTGGCATTTCATCGCCTGATGCGCACCGACAAGCCGATTGGTGCCTTGCTGCTGCTGTGGCCGACCTTATGGGCGTTATGGGTTGCCGCGCCCGGCGTACCACCGCTGTGGATCCTGGCGGTGTTTGTCGCGGGCGTCTGGCTGATGCGCGCCGCCGGTTGCGTGGTGAATGACTATGCTGACCGTAAATTTGATGGTCATGTAAAACGCACCGCCAATCGCCCGTTACCAAGCGGTGCGGTGACGGAAAAAGAGGCGCGAACCCTGTTTGCCGTGCTGGTGCTGCTGTCGTTCCTGCTGGTGCTGACGCTCAATACCATGACCATTCTGCTTTCGGTCGCGGGGCTGGCGCTGGCGTGGGTTTATCCGTTTATGAAGCGCTACACCCATCTGCCGCAGGTGGTGCTGGGCGCGGCGTTCGGCTGGTCAATTCCGATGGCATTTGCCGCCGTCAGTGAATCGCTGCCGCTGAGCTGCTGGTTGATGCTGCTGGCGAATATCCTGTGGGCGGTGGCGTACGACACACAGTATGCGATGGTTGACCGCGACGATGATGTGAAAATCGGCGTGAAATCCACGGCGATTCTGTTTGGGCAGTATGACCGCTTAATTATCGGCATTTTGCAGGTGGGCGTACTGGTATTAATGGCGGCGATTGGCTATCTGAACGGGCTGAACTGGGAGTTCTACTGGTCTATCCTGGTGGCGGGCGCGCTGTTTGCGTATCAGCAGAAGCTGATCCAACACCGTGAACGCGCAGCCTGTTTCCAGGCGTTTATGAACAATAACTACGTTGGGCTGGTATTGTTTATTGGTCTGGCGATGAGTTACTGGCACTTCTAAAACTGAAAAAAACCGGATATTTATCCGGTTTTTTTATGGCGGGGGCGCTGCGCTTGCCCGCCCTACATGCACCGGGCCGTAGGCCTGATAAGCGAAGCGCATCAGGCATCTGGCGGGGGCGTTGCGCTTGCCCGCCCTACATGCACCGGGCCCGTAGGCCTGATAAGCGAAGCGCCATCAGGCATCTGGCGGGGGCGCTGCGCTTGCCCGCCCTACAAGCACCGGGCCCGTAGGCCTGATAAGCGAAGCGCCATCAGGCGTCTTTCGGCACCGCTTCTTCGTCCTGCGTCACACTCTCAATCGTCAAACGCACATCCGAGGTGATCAGGTTCGCCATCATCTGGTAAACCTTCATCGTCTCTTCCGGCTCGGCGTCGCCGCTGTCGCTGATATAACCTTCATCACGCAGCGTCAGCACCAGCGATGAGAACACCGCTTTATCAAAGAACTCCGGCGAGTTAATGCCGTGCAGCACCGACAGACGTTGCGCCACGGTGCGGCTCTCTTTCTCCAGCGTACTGCGGTTCATCGATGGGTTAGCGCTCAGCAGCCAGAACGTAATGGCATAACGTTGCAGCGTTTCACGCGCGCCTGCGGCCAGCAGTTGCAGGGTGCGGGAGTGGGACGGATTAATGTGCAGCTCATCGCCCTGACGGGTGATCAGCGCCTGACGTTCCATCTCATCAACCAGCGTATCAATCACCGACGCCAGCTCTGCTTTTTCCCAACGCAGGAACAGCTCGGCCTTCAGCATGGGATAGAGCACGTCAACCATGTTTTGCACATCTGCGCGCGAAACATGGCGATGCTGGGTCATGATGGTCGCCAGCAGCGACGGCATGATCAGCATATGAGCGATGTTGTTGCGGTAGTACGTCATCAGCACCGCCTGCTCGCGCGGCAGGATGATGATATCGCCGATAGTGTCTTTCTCGACTTCGAACTTGTTCATCTGCAGCGCATGATCGATAAGCTCGCTGGCAGTCACGTTTGGCGTGGTGGCATCCGGCGAATACGGCGCATTGCGCAGCAGCGACAGGTAACAATCCAGTTGTTGAGTCAGTTGTTCGCGGGTCAGAGAACGCTGACGAGACGCCAGCAGCGCGGTACAACACAGGTTCATGGCGTTCGCCGCGCCTGCGTTGTTAATACGCACCATCAGTTCGGCGGCGATACCGTTTACCGTCGGCGTCAGCCAGGCCGGACGAATGGCTTCGATAGGATCGATAGACTCGCGCCACTCCGGCACGTGATGATTCAGGTAGTTCATCAGCGGAATCGGCTCGCCGAAGTTCACATAACCCTGGCCCAGATTACGCAGCTTGCTCAAGCCCTTGAGCATCTGCGGCAGGCTCTCTTTCTCTTTGGTCGCGCCGCGCAGTTCTTTGGCGTACGTGCCCACTTCCATCACGTGCTCGTAACCGATGTAAATCGGCACCAGCGTGATAGGACGCGTGCCGCCGCGCAGCATCGCCTGAATGGTCATCGACAGGGTGCCGGTTTTCGGGTCCAGCAAGCGGCCAGTACGGGAACGCCCGCCTTCCACGAAGTATTCAACGGAATAACCCCGGCTGAACAGCTCGCCGAGATATTCGCGGAACACGGTGGAGTAGAGTTTGTTGCCCTTAAAGGTACGGCGAATAAAGAACGCGCCCAGACGACGGAAAATCGGGCCGGCTGGCCAGAAATTCAGGTTGATACCGGCAGCAATGTGCGGCGGCACCAGCCCCTGGTGATAGAGCACATAGGAGAGCAGCAGGTAGTCCATATGGCTACGGTGGCACGGCACATACACGATCTCGTGGCCGTCGTGCGCCAGCTGGCGTACGCGCTCGGCGTTGTGCACGTTAATCCCCTGATAGAGACGGTTCCAGGTGAAGCCAAGAATGCGGTCCGTCAGGCGAATCATCTCGTAGGAGAAGTTGGCGGCAATCTCTTCCATCAGCGCAATAGCGTTTTGCTGCGCTTTCTCATGAGAGATTTTTTTGCTGCGCGCTTCATCTTCAACCGCTTTGGCAATCGCGCGTGAGGCGAGCAGCTTGTTGAAGAGATCCTGACGTGCTGGCAGGCGCGGGCCTACTGCGGCCAGACGCTGGCGGGCAAAGTGCATACGCGCCACGCGCGCCAGTTTTTGCGCGATAATTTTATCGGTACCGTGTTCATCAGCCATGCGGCGCAGCGAGACGGACGGTGAGAAACGCACAAAGCTGTCGCGGCCAAGCCAGGAGACGGCGAAGAATTTCTGAATGCCGTTGAGCATGCGCAGCGGCGGGTTCACTTCGCCTTTCTCGCGCCCCGGACGGCGACCAAACATCACCGATACCGGCACCATCTGCACGTCCAGATTCGGATTGCTACGATGCAGATCGAGATAGTCGTGGAACAGCTTGATAGACTCTTCTTTCGGCGTGTAATAGGTGAACACGCGCGGGCCGCCATGGATAAACACATAGCGGGGCAGTAGGGTGCCGTCGATCTCCAGCGGCTCTAGCGGGTCTGGGAGATCGTGCGCCAGGCACTGGGCGCGCAAGGTCAGTAAGTCAGCCTTAGAGTTATAAGGCAGGACGTACATGATCGGGCGCGAGGTATCGAGCCCCAATTCCTGGGCAGGCTCTGCCGGAATAGACTTGCTTTTTACCAGTATGCTTAATGGTAAATTCAGTAATTTGTAGTAAATTCGTGGCCAACCGGACATAAACGATGTAAAGCCTCTGGTTAATCATGCAAATGCGCGGCAAGAATATCAGAAAGTCAGCAGGATTTCTGTTCTACCGCCGATAACAGTTACTGTCATTGATGCGTATAACGCTAAAAGGTTCTATTTGATGGCCAATAATACCACTGGACTCACCCGAATTATCAAAGCGGCTGGTTATTCCTGGAAAGGTTTTCGCGCGGCGTGGGTAAATGAAGCCGCGTTCCGCCAGGAAGGGGTCGCCTCGGTCGTGGCCATTATCATCGCTTGCTGGCTGGACGTTGACGCGATTACCCGCGTGCTGCTGATTAGCTCTGTCCTTCTGGTGATGATAGTGGAAATTCTCAATAGTGCGCTGGAAGCGGTGGTTGACCGCATTGGTTCTGAGTATCACGAACTCTCCGGGCGGGCGAAAGATATGGGGTCTGCGGCGGTATTGCTGGCGATTTTCGTCGCCGTGATGACCTGGGCCGTGCTGCTGTGGTCGCATTTCCACTGAGGCTCGCATAATCTGCGAAAACTCCTGTATTTTGTGTGTTTTGCGGTTCCAAAATAGCCGTTAACTGTATATACTCACAGCATAACTGTATATACACCCAGGGGGCGGAATGAAAGCGTTAACGACCAGGCAGCAAGAGGTGTTTGATCTCATTCGAGATCATATCGGCCAAACGGGCATGCCGCCGACACGTGCGGAAATTGCTCAGCGCCTGGGGTTCCGTTCCCCGAATGCGGCGGAAGAGCATCTGAAAGCACTGGCGCGTAAAGGCGTCATTGAAATTGTTTCAGGCGCCTCGCGCGGCATTCGTCTGCTGGTGGAAGAAGAAACCGGCCTGCCGCTGATTGGCCGCGTCGCCGCGGGTGAGCCGCTGCTGGCGCAGCAGCACATTGAAGGCCACTATCAGGTCGATCCTTCACTGTTCAAACCAAACGCTGACTTCCTGCTGCGGGTGAGCGGTATGTCGATGAAAGATATCGGCATTATGGACGGCGACCTGCTCGCGGTGCACAAAACCCAGGACGTGCGTAACGGCCAGGTGGTTGTCGCGCGCATCGACGAAGAAGTAACGGTAAAACGCCTGAAAAAACAGGGCAACGTCGTCGAACTGTTGCCGGAAAACAGCGAGTTTTCCCCGATTGTCGTCGATCTTCGTAGTCAGAACTTCTCCATTGAAGGGCTGGCCGTTGGCGTGATCCGCAACGGCGAATGGCTGTAATCCTCTCCCGATAACAACGGCGCATCATGTGCCGTTGTTCGTTCTCTTTCTGTTCAGGTTCGTAACCATGTCGCTCTTCACGGCTGCTGACAAGGCATTGTGGCGTCTCGCCCTCCCCATGATTTTCTCCAACATCACGGTTCCCCTGCTGGGTCTGGTGGATACGGCGGTGATTGGTCATCTGGATAGCGCGGTCTATCTCGGCGGCGTGGCGATTGGCGCCACGGCAACCAGCTTCCTGTTTATGCTGCTGCTCTTTTTACGCATGAGCACCACGGGGTTAACGGCGCAGGCCTTCGGCGCGAAAGATCCCATGCGTCTTGCTCGCGCGCTGGTGCAACCGCTGCTGCTGGCGCTGGGGGCTGGGTTACTTATCGTACTGTTCAAAGGGCCGCTGATTAATCTGGCGCTCACCGTTGTCGGCGGCAGCGATGCGGTGCTGGAGCAGGCGCGGCGCTTCCTTGAAATTCGCTGGTTAAGCGCGCCCGCCTCGCTGGCCAACCTGGTGCTGCTGGGGTGGCTGCTCGGCGTTCAGTACGCGCGTGCGCCGGTGATTTTGCTGATTGTCGGCAACATCCTGAATATCGTTCTCGACCTGTGGCTGGTGATGGGCCTGCATATGAACGTGCAGGGGGCGGCGCTGGCAACGGTGATCGCCGAATATGCCACGATGATTATTGGCCTACTGATGGCGCGTAACGTGTTGGTGCTGCGCGGAATTACGTCTGAGATGCTGAGAATGGCCTGGCGCGGAAATATGCGCAGCCTGCTGGCGCTCAATCGCGACATTATGCTGCGCTCGCTATTGCTTCAGCTCTGCTTTGGCGCATTAACCGTATTTGGCGCGCGGCTGGGTAGCGATGTGGTGGCGGTCAATGCGGTGCTGATGACTATGCTCACCTTCACCGCCTATGCGCTGGATGGCTTTGCCTATGCCGTGGAAGCACATTCCGGCCAGGCATACGGTGCGCGCGATGGCAGCCAGTTACAGCAGGTCTGGCGCGCGGCCTGTCGCCAGGCGGGCATTGTGGCGCTGGCGTTTGCACTGGTGTATGCCCTGGCAGGCAGCCATATCGTGGCAATGTTGACGTCACTGCCATCGTTGCAGCAGCTTGCCGATCGCTATGTGCTCTGGCAGGCCGTATTGCCGGTGATTGGCGTCTGGTGCTACCTGCTGGATGGCATGTTTATTGGTGCGACGCGCGGGGCGGAAATGCGTAACAGCATGGCCGTGGCAGCCGCCGGATTCGCCTTAACGCTGCTGACGGTGCCGGTATTCGGCAACCACGGTTTATGGCTGGCGCTGGCGGTATTCCTTGCGCTACGAGGCCTGTCGCTGGCGGTGATCTGGCGTCGCCACTGGCAAAAGGGCACCTGGTTTGCGCCCCAGGTATAACAACGTGGATGGTTAAAGATTCTGAATAGTGAATTGTCAGCGATATCCTCTTCTACACTTATTATCACGTTCAGCAGAAATGAACGCCGAAGGACGAAGTGATATCTCATCCATGATCGAATGATAAGGAGCTGATGATGAACAAAGACGAACTCAGCGGTAACTGGAAACAGTTCAAAGGTAAAGCGAAAGAGAAATGGGGCAAACTGACCGACGATGACATGACCGTTATCGAAGGTAAACGCGATCAGCTGGTCGGTAAAATCCAGGAACGTTATGGATATGCTAAAGACCAGGCAGAGAAAGAAGTTAGCGATTGGGAAACCCATAACGACTACCGTTGGTAGTCTCGCTAACAGCGTAACGCTTAACTCCCCTCAATAAGCGTATCCTGCCCGCTGGTACAAGGACGTGCCAACCCTCGAATTACCGTGCCTTTTTCTTTATCTGAATCGTGTGGTCGTGGTGGCAATGCTCGTGTGAACGACACGCTTCTACCTCCACACATTCTGCGCATAAGCCGTGCGCTTCAATCACATTATGACGCAGTGCAAAGCCCATACGCGCCGCGACCATATGCATAATATCTTCCACGCCTTCCGCACACTCTTCCTTCACCACGCCGCAGCGATCGCAGATGAACATCGCCGATGTATGCGTAGGTTGATCAAAAAGATGGCACAGCACATAGCTGTTGGTGGATTCCACCTTATGCACAAACCCTTGCTCGAGTAAGAATTCCAAAGCGCGGTATACGGTAGGCGGCTTGGCCTGCGGCTCTTTCACGCGTAACAAATCGAGAAGGTCGTATGCGCTGATTGCACCCTGTTGCAGGCTCATCAGACGTAGTACTTCCAGACGCTGCGGAGTCAGGCGCACACCGCGCTGCGCACAGAGCTTTTCAGCCTGCGCCAACATCTCTTGCGAAGTGGTCTTATCCATTTTGCGTCCTCGCGCTACGGGGGGAAATAGACCTCTACTTTACCATGTTATGGCAAAAACACCGAGTGTCTGAATAATCGCCAGCCTGAGGTAAATCCTAAACCACACCCTTTAGGCTGATTGAATGGCATAAATGCTGGGAAGCGCGGTGCCGCTCATCTATAAATACTAACTACAACAAAAGGGCATAACGCCTGATATATCCTGTTTTTATCCACTTAATTCCGCTTTTTCACAGCAATAGTTCACCCTTATGCATTAGCCGCATGGGGCGTTTTCACCTGCAAATAAACGGTAATACTGTGAAAAAAAACATTAAATATTCGCTTATTCCTTTGACGGCATCCTTGTTTGTGGCAAATCAGGCGCAAGCCGCCAACACCTGGTCAGAAGCGCGAAATGATGCGATGGGGGGCACCGGCGTGGCGTCGGCGAATTATGGTAGCGGCGTGCTGATTAACCCGGCTCTGCTGGCGAAAGCCAAACCGGACGATGATATTACGGTGATTCTTCCTGCCGTGGGGGCGCAAATCACCGACAAAGACAATCTTCAGGATGAAATCGACGACATTAACGACAAAGTTAATAACTATCGCGGCGTCCTTAACGATTTAACCTTGCAGGATATCTTGCTGGATCCACAGGGTACGCTGGGGCAGTTTCAGGGGGCGGCGGGCGATCTGGCGAGCGAGCTGGATTATCTGAAGGGCAAAACCGCGCGCGCGAGTGCGGGCGCAGGGATTGCGGTCAGTATTCCCAACGACGTGCTGTCGGTGGCGTTTGTCACCAAAGCCTATGCTCATGGGCGGGTGAGTTCTGCTATCGATCAGGGCGATATCGATTATCTGCGTGGCATCGAAGGCAGCCAGGTGACGGCGATTACCGAGGCTGGAAAAGCCGTAGTGGGGGGCTCGGATGAAATCACCAAACATCTTAATTCCACTGCATCAGGCCGCGTGGCAATTGTCTCTGACTATGGCGTCGCGGTGGCGCGGCAATTTGAGCTGGGCGATGTGCCCGTTTCGGTCGGCATCACGCCAAAGCTGCAAAAAACCTGGCTCTATAACTACACCACCTCTATCTATAACTATGACAGCAGCGACTGGAACAGCAGCCGCTACCGCAACGATGACACTGGCTTCAACGTCGATGCCGGTATTGCGGCTGACTTTGGTGAAAACTGGACGGTGGGCGTAAGCGGGCAAAACCTGATTTCCAGGGATATCGACACCAAAGATGTCTTTATCACTAACGGCGAAACGGGCGTGACCACCAATTATAAAGACACCTACCAGATCCGCCCGCTGGTGACCGCTGGGGTGGCGTGGCATAACGATTTGGTGACGGTGAGTGCCGATGGCGATTTGACCGAAACAAAAGGGTTTAAAAGCGAGGATAACTCCCAGTACGTTGGCGTCGGGGCAGAAGTTCGCCCGCTGGACTGGCTTGCCGTGCGTGCCGGTTATCGCGCGGACGTGAAGAATAACGACAGTAACGTCTTCACCGGCGGTGTCGGTTTTGCGCCGTTTAACCGCGTGCATGTCGATCTGATGGGGCTGGTTGGCGAAGATGAAACCTGGGGGGCTGGCGCGCAGTTAAGCGTCACGTTCTGAGCCTGTTGCCGGATGCGCTACGCTTATCCGGCCTACCCGGTGCATACCATTTGTAGGCCCGGGCAGCCAGCCGCACCTCAGCCACCGTAGGCCCGGCAAGCGCAGCGCCCCGGGCGATTCACGGCACCCACCGCCGATACCCCATCGCATCCTTGCCCCACCGCTTTTGCTTTGTGCTATAGTAGCGCCCCTTTTTCAGAATGCTTAATAAATCGCCATGCCAGAATCTTCGTCCACTGTTTTCCCTGCACACCGTTTCTCCATCGCGCCGATGCTCGATTGGATTTACTATAAATAAAAATCAAATAGTTACGTTTTTATGGGGTGCTATAGGGGTGCTGAATAAAAGAAATTACCGCACCCTTTTAAGCTCTTCTTTCGCCTCTTTCCTTTTTTTGTCGATAAATTCTGCCAGGTCACTGACATGGACCATGCGCGGAGACTTCTGGCTATCGCCAATGCGAAATGTTGGCAAGGGTAGGTCACCGCATCCCGCCTTTTTATCCGCTGTGGCAGGTTTCATTCCGAGATAACGCTCAGATATATCAGCCAGTGGGATCGTTGAGGTTTCAAACTCCGCCATTAGCAAAAACATAGTATTCATATCCACCTCACACAACACTCAGACCACGGCAGTGGCACCACACGCTAAACATTCGCTTCACCACTTCGCGGCAGTAAAATCCTTCAGCATCTCGCGTCAGGTCGTACCGGTTCCCGTACCGCCCGCGAACCCACATTTCAAATGCTTTATTCATTTGCTCCCTTCCGCTGATAGCGTTGTCACGATTACATGCCGACGATCGCAGGGTCTTACCATGAAAATTGCGTTACCGTTTCGCAACCCATAACCACCTTCGCGTTCGAGGCGTGCGACAGATGCGCATATTGGGCGTGATACATTTTTTCTTCCCACATCAAATACCCAGGCATCAGTGAGGTCGTAAATCAGATTTCCGACGTCACCACCAATGCGCTCGATATAGCGGTCAATGGCATGAGCAGTAACGATATAGTGGCGAAACTGGACGCATCCGCTTTCGGTCATTTCTGGCTCTGTATATTTCATTATTTCACCTTCACCTCAATGCCTGTGATGGCGCATGCACGCTCAATTGCCTCTTTAACCCAGCGCTTATAGGTCTCAGGATGAAAGGTTTCACTCTTTCCGGTACCGCTCCAGAACGCTTTTGAGCTGATATCGGGTAGGGTGATGGTTAGCTGTTTATCCTCGCTGCTATCGGCCTGTACCCATTTCCCATAAGTTTGTGATTCCAGACGTTGCAACAATTCGCCGATACTCAACGGTGCTATAAGCTGCTGGCGTAACCGCTCGATCTCCGCCGCCATGTAGTACCCGGTTTTACTCCAGGTATCGAAGTCATCACCGACCATATCCGGTTCCATTGATGCCATCAGAATGGCATGGCGGTAATCGTCGCTGCCGCTGGTAATGGCCACCACGTATGTATCGTCATTTTCTCTTTTATGGATGATCACCACAGGGTTTGGGATTTTGCTCATCGTGCCACCTCGCGCATTGCTGTTTTGTTGGCTCGCAGCATTTCTTTGGAGCGGCCAGAAATAACAGTTTTCATCAGGAAGAAACCGCGACAATTTGCAATAACGCCTGGAGTACACATCAGCACGGTATCAACGAGGCGCACATGGCGGCGAAACTCAAACACGGTGCTGGTGATGGTCAGTGTGGCTACTGCGCCTTTATCTTCATATTCTGTTTTCATCAGGTGTTACCCCCCCCCCGGCTTTGAGTGAGAACGTGGACCATAACGCTGGCTTTCAATTTTTTGCGGATCTGCTTTTTCTGCTGGTGGTTCCAGTAGCCCAGCCAAATCATCAGGTGCCCGGTTACGATGCGGACGCTGTTTGCATCAGGCGGCAGGTGTAGCAATCGAAATGCCTCGGCAATTTCTGAGGCTGTAATTTCCTTCACCGCAATACCTCCGCTAATATCTGCATCACGCCAATAAAACCCATTGCACCGGCTGTCAGGCCAGCACCAATCAGAACCGAGAAGAACAGCGCCCACAGGGAGCGCACATACATTGTTTTCATTTTCTGCCCGCCACCGTGTTACCCATGTCATTAACCATGCTTTGCCAGATTTCGTGCCCACTTGGCGTCAGCTCGCCGTCCTGAACGCATTTACTCAATAACTGGATTCCGAGGTTTTCCCAATGCTGGTAGTTGTCTCTTAGCGCTTCCAGCGCATAACCATCAATTAAGTCTCTGACGCCTTTGATTCCGCCGATGATGTTGACCTGTATCGGCTGACCATTGGCATTAATCATGAAGTGATTACCGCTGGTGGCGGAAATGTGGTTGTAGAGCGCAGCGGCGTACTGATTAGCCAGGGCATTCAGACGAAAATTTTGAGTAATGACAGTCATTATTTCTCTCCCCATCCGATTGCCTGGAACAGGCCCATCTTAGGGTGATACCAGCGGGTGCCGCGCGGTTCAGCCTCTGACATCATCTGGCGGAACGCTGCCATAAACTCAGCGTCGAGAACGATAGCCATCGGGCGGGGTTGTCCGTCAGGGGTTAACATGGTGATTGTGTCTGTAGGAACCCCATACGCCTGAACCAGTGTTTTGCATTTAGGTGGCGTCATGCCCGACTTGATTTTCAGAACAGAATAACCAGACCAGCCGGCAGGGACAGATCCACGCTTGATGTTCTCGATAGTCTCAGAGACTTCCTCGACTTTATCTTCAACGTGATTAAGGCGGCGCTCCTGCTCAACATTCAGAAGCGCCATTTCTGCAATGATCTCTGCCTGAGATTTTTGGCGTTGATATCCATAGCTGCCAGTTTCACGAATCGATGGCAAAACGTCTTCGCAGACCCAATCCTGAACTCGCTCAGCGGAAGGAAGCTGGCTGCGTAGAATAAGACGATAAACATCGGATTCGGGAGCAAGTTGAATGCCTTTAGGGCGGAATCCAAATCCCGATTCCGTCGATTCAACGGAATTAAGTCTAATCAATGACTTACAGTGATTTCTAAGTGCCTGGTGTGGATCTGCATAACCGAGGGATTTAGCCAGTTCAACGGCATCAAAGACTGGTTTGCCCTAGTAAAGCATCCCGCTCAGGGAAATGCCGAGATCCACAGAGTTGAATGTCATCAGTTGGTTATTCATCATTATTATCCTCAGTGCATAACCGGCATGTCTGGCGTGCCGCTGGTGTTAATCATTCCGATGTAGTCATCGTGGAGCATCTCAAGACCTTTTCGACCGAAGGCCGACATTCTGAAACCGCATTCTGGATCCGCGATAACCATGTCTTGATACATTCGCAGAGCCAGCGTGGATCCCTCATCAATGCCGTATTTCTCAATGGCGATACTTTCCACGTGGTTGGCGAGAGAAAAGCGCAGCGGGCCAGGATAAATACTCATGTCCCCGCATTTACCTGAATAGACCACCGCAATATCAACACTCCCTTCTTCATTAGGCACTTCAACAGTGCCGTTCTTATCCCGCTCCTCGTTGAGGAAAACTGTTGCCACCAGCCAACGCCACAGGATGAGATCCTTCTTGACGCCCAAAATCACCCAGCCAGAAGTCTCGGCATCCAGAATGCAGGCTAACCAACGCATCCCTCCAGATGGACGAGAGTCAAAGCGCGAACCATCGAACTGTTTAACCGCACCAGACCAGCCAATTACACGGTTCCCGATTTTGATACCGTTTGGCGTAGCTTCTGGCATGTCGTAGTTGCTACTCATTGGATCCCCTCCGGCTTGCTGGATTTCAGCGTGTTCATCTCTTTCACGTAGCGGTCGTGCATGGCGTCCCATTTCTCACACCATTTTTCCATTTCGCGCTTACGGGCGAGGATGCGACGCAGACGGCGAACGCAACGCTGGTGGGCAAGGTGATATTCTTTGGTGACGCCACCGCGTTGCCATACTTCACCATGCTCAGGGTGGCAGACCTTTACATCAGGATGGCGGCAGCGGAACCCTGATACTTCGAAGGCGTGCGTAGTCATGAAGAACGCCAGGTAGCGGATTGCTGTGTCGCGACTAAAGCAGCGCTTCATGCGTCCGTGTCGTATAGCAACGAATAAGTTGCCCACTGGCGTATGGTGTTTCTGCAATGCCATATCAATGGCGCTCGCAGTACGATTATCAGGCATTTAAAGTTTCCTCAATTCGAAGCCCAGCTTCCCGAGCTAATTCAATGAACGTGTCTATTGCACAAATATGTTCATCGTCCAAAAGGCGGCGATCACATTTGACATGGCCTTTTTCGATATAAAGAACCACTCGACCTGTAAACTCAGGGGAAACATGCAGGTCAATATTTAATACAGGGGGGGGCATTTCGAGCCCCTTGTACATAATCATTTGCTGTCGAGCCATTTCACTGCACCTCGCTTATATTGAGATTTTGCGTACGCTTCCACTTCTGAGAACAACTCATCAATAATTAACTTTCCGGTTTCAGTCAGATACTCTGTATGCCCGTTTATATCGAGACTGTTTGCATAAGTTTTTCTGATAAACTCACCAGATTCTTTTCCGAATTCAGATGAGACCTGTTTTTCGAATTTAATAAGCAGCTTCTTAACTGCATCTTCATTGATGGCTATCGTCTGGATTTCGTCGTTTGGTAAATTAATAATCAGACAATAACCACCAGTTTTACGCTTCATGCGATGTAACGCTGCAATAGCGATACGGCGGCGGTAGATATCAATAGTGTTATTCTTCACGGCGTTCAAACTCCGCATCCATCCAAATAGAAATCTCAACTGACAGGCTAAGGCAGAGAGCAGTCAGTGGAGTTATTTGCTCGGTACTCATGTCTTTGATGTTTGCGTTAATTAGCTCAATAAGTTGATAAAGACTTTCAGCCGCATTCATTGCTGTTTTAAGAGAACTGTCCCTGCTTAACATGGTTATCTCCCATACGCTTTGCGCAGATAAAGGTTAGCGATAACGGTCTGCCCGAATGATGCATAGAGCAGGGCGGATTTATATGCATTGCTGTCTTTGATTAATGTCATCGTCTCGCCTGTGTGAAATTTGGTTGTGGATATCCCCAGCGATTAAGCTGTGTTTTAAATTGCTTTTTATTTAACTTAATTTCGTTTCGATATCTTTCAGTAACTCATGCACTTTGATAGCATTATCGAAAATAAGTGATGCCATTAAGCAATCTCCATCATCACTGTCTTTTCCTGAAAAGTATGCCTCATTATATACGTGAGTTAGTTCCTTGAGTTTCGCAGCACTAACAGTGGCGTAAAAAACATCATCTGAAATATCAGGGTTAGTCCCTTGGGGGGGGGGCTTTCGCTAACTCTTCAATATATGCATAAATCATCTCGCGAGTTTTATCAAAAGAGCGAATGAGACAAGCCAAAGCACAATCAGTCTCTTCATTCATCTCCTCTGTATTTTTGTAGATCATTTCCAGAAGAGTATTCCCTTCGGAAATTTGAGCAACAATGATATGAAGCATATCTAAAGGAGTTTTCATTTGATTGCCTCTAAGTTATTTACGCGTTCTAATTCTTCATATGCACGCGAAGATAGATAACGAATTCCGTTGGATGCATATTTTATTGTATCGGCATCAAGTTCATCCGCACTCAATTCAACAACCACCATCAGGGCGCATGCATTATTGATAAATTCCATCGCGCTAAGGAGGTTGGGATGTTTAGTTGTGTTGGATTTCATTCAGAATGCTCCTTATTACCGCTGCCAATTGTTCGTTGCATCGAGTTCACTATGTCCCATGCGATCGCAAGGCACCCTGCAATATCATCAGCCTGACAGTTATTATCTCCCACTGCTTGAGACAGCACCGACAAAAAACTGTCAAGTTTGCTCAAACCCTCTGAGCAGAAATTAACTTTTTCTGTTTCTGTAAGCATCTTCACTTTCACCATAAGAGTGGTTGCGGTGAATTAAAAGTAACTAAAGTATCATTTTGGTGCAAGTGTTTTTGATACTTTATTTTCGATACTTGTCAAAAAAAATGCCGGCATAACCGGCATCTAATTGATATATAATTAAAATATGTCCCATCTGGCATCGACAACCACGCCGATTATTTCGCATTCGTCATCCAGGGGAATCATCGGGTATTGTGGATTGAGGGGTTTCAGATATCCGGCCCCCATGTCAGTTACATACTTTTTGAAAGTCACATCCCTGCTACTTCTCTTCTGTGCAATAACATAGCAGTTTGAGTAAGGTTCTTTTTCTGGGTCGATAAGTATGGACATACCTTCAGGAAAGGTTACCCCAGAGTGTGAAGTCATAGAGTCACCCTTAACCTCAAGCCAAAAGCCTCTTTCGCTAGCATATTTTACAGAATCAATCCAATTTTCAATATCATACATATTGTAGTTATCACCACACTGCGCAAACTGACCGGCTTGAACCCAGTTTAATTTCGGGTAGCTGTATCTATGCTGTGGCTGCACGGTCTCAGCTACATTGTTAACCCAAGCTGTATCACTAATAGGTTCCTGTTGTGACCTGATTTGTGGCAGTTTTTCCTGTGTTCCTTTTCCTGTCTGTAACCACTCAGGCTCACATCCGAGAGCGGATGAAACCTTAAAAAGAGTGTTGCTGTTAAAGTTTTTTGTTAGTCCAAGCTCAGCCTTGCTGATAGCTACCCTTGTGACACCAGCTTTTTTGGCAAGTGCTTCCTGTGTAAACCCTAACAATTCTCGTCGGCTTATCAACCTGTCTGCTAACGAACTCATGAGTCACCCCCTTTAAAGAAACTAAAGTAACATTTCGCTTTGATACTTTGGATTCTATTTGCTACCATCAGTTGATACAATAGTTTCGGTGGTGAGAGATAACAATGACACTATTTGAAATCCTTAAGCAGAAATTCAAGACAAATACCGCAATAGGGAAACGATTCCCACGTAGAGGAAAGGCCAGAAGTAGTCAGGCGGTTGGGAAGTGGGAAGTGCGCGGCGTTCCTGAAGATGTGGCGATCTTGTGTCATTTAGACGCGGATATTCCCTACAAGCATCCCGCGCTTACCAATGGCAATGCTAAGGCGTGACATGTCACGAACTCCAACGGCTATCGATATGCCGGTTGTTTATTGCTTTGCTGATGAGTCCTGGATTCAGCAGCAGTTAGAAAGTTTAACGGTGACGGCAAGGTATATCGCCGTAGCTCGATACGCAGAAGTGTACCAACTGGCCTTTGAGGCTGAGCCCGTTTCATACCGTAAGGAGAACCGGGCAAGACATGAAGCAAACACAAGGCTCCGCCTGTTTGTAAGAAATCAGGGTAGGGCATTGCGGGGGTATACCGCCGAACCACCCCTGGCAGGAACGCAAGCGCGCGCCTGAACGCTCCGGGTTTAAAGGTACCCAGGTTGCACCTGGCTTAAAGGCGTCAGGTGCTGGTGGCGTGGTTATCAACCACTTACTTTTTTTTGAATCATTGTACTTGTTAGCTAGTACATGAATAAGGGAGAGGTAAGAGGGGGGTAAGGGGGGAGATCGGAGAGGGATGGGAATAGGGTCTTTTCCAACAGAAGAGATCCATAGGTTAAGTAGATCCCTGTCTTAAGAGTCTTTTAAAAAATCCGCCCGTATCAGTTTGATAGTACATGGTGGGTTGAGCTGAGTTTTGGGAAGGGTTCTTCCTGGAATAGTGGTTTTCAGAGTGTGTGAGTTTGAAGGGGAAACGATGTTAAACATTACGCCGAATTTTGCACAGGAACGCGCGCTTAACATGCTGCGCCGTCACTGGAAAACGGATAACACCTTCCTGGTCTACTCTCCGACGGGCAGTGGCAAAACAGGGCTGGCTGCATTCATCACTGACGGTTTTGTTAGCCGTGGTATGCGGGTTATGTTCTGCGCCCCGTACCAGATCCTGATTAACCAGACTTCCGCCCGTTTTATTGAATACGGCCTACCGGGTGAGGAAATCGGCTATGTGTGGGCGGATCATCCCAACTATGACCCATCCCTCAAAATTCAGATTGCCAGCGCTGATACGCTCATCCGTCGTGAGTTCCCGGACAATATCGATCTGCTCATTATTGACGAAGCTCACCTGCGCAAAAAACGTATCTTGCAGGATATCGAACGTCTCCGTGCTTCAGGCGTGAAAGTTATCGGCCTGTCCGGTACGCCGTTTTCGCCGTTTCTCGGTCACTACTATGACCGTTTAATTAAGCCGACAACCATCGGCGAACTGATTCAGCGCGGTGACCTGAGCAAATATGAATTTTTTGCCCCTTCAAAGCCAGATCTGAAAGGCGTTAAAACGTCGAATTCAGCAAAATTCGGTAGTGATTATAACGAGGCTCAGATCGGCGAAATCATGTGTGGTTCCACACTGGTGGGGGATATCGTCCAGAACTGGCTGGAGAACGGGCGCGACCTTCCCACTATCGCTTTCTGTGTAAACGTGGCCCACGCCAACTTTCTGACTATTCAGTTCAACAAAGCGGGCGTGAATGCTGAGGTTATGACGGCAGACACGCCCGTTGAAGAACGCCAGCTGATGATCCACCGCTTCGAGAATGGCGCCACAAAAATCATTGTGAGCGTCGGCGTTCTGGTGGCCGGCTTCGATAGTGATGTTCGTTGCATCATCTACGCCCGCCCGACAAAAAGCGAGATCCGCTGGTTGCAGTCGCTTGGACGTGGCTTGCGTACTGCACCGGGCAAAGAGTCCTGCCTCATCTTCGATCACAGCGGTACCGTTCACCGCCTTGGCTTTCCAGACTCCATTGAGTACGACGATCTGCCTGGCAAAAGCGATGGTATGGAAGATACCGCGCGCCGAAAGTCCGAAGAACGTGCTGAAAAACTCCCTCATGAATGCCCTGAGTGCCATTACATGAAGCCCGCTGGTGTCTATGTCTGCCCCAAATGCGGATGTAAACCGCTGGCCGGGGAGGATGTAGATACCGATACCGGGCGCAAGCTCAAAAAAATAGGCGGCAGTAAAGAGCCCACGAAGGCAGAGAAACAGGCCTGGTGGAGTCAGATCAAGTTCTATCAGCGCCAGCGTAGTGCCCTGGGGAAAAAGCCTGTCAGCGATGGCTGGTGTGCAAATACCTTCCGGGAGCGTTTCGGACACTGGCCTAACGGCCTGAGTGATTTCCCGATGGATATCACCCCTACGGTATCCAATTTCATCCGTCACAAATTCATTGCTTTTGCCAAAGGCCGGGAAAAGCAGCAGAAGCAACAACAAACGCAGCAGGGGGACATACTCCCCGAAGATTGTCAGACCTCACAGATTGTCAGACCTCACAGATTATCAGAGCAAA
Source organism: uncultured Pseudocitrobacter sp. (assembly GCA_913778145.1). GTDB lineage: Bacteria > Pseudomonadota > Gammaproteobacteria > Enterobacterales > Enterobacteriaceae > Pseudocitrobacter. The sequence goes on along the minus strand of CAJYVI010000046.1, from coordinate 20,380 downwards.
GCAGGCAATCAGCGATATCAAACAGCATTTAGGTAACAGGTAATGAAGACAGCAGATGCGGCAAAAGGCCACTGGCCGACGATATTTGAGCATTACGGGCTTCCACCGATAACGGGTAAGAATCACTTTAAAGGTGAATGCCCTGTGTGTGGTTCGAAAGGGAAATTTCGTATCGACGACCGTAATGGCGCCGGGACGTGGATTTGTACCTGTGGCAGCGGTGACGGAATGAAATTGGTCACGCTGACGCAAGGTAAGCCTTTCAGTGTGATTTGCAAAGAAATAGACCGCTTAATCGGGAACGACTTCGTTCGTGAAACAATCCCGACCACCAGCAAAGCGTCAAGCCTGAGAAAACGGGCACAGAGCAAGTTTCCGAAGTTGCCAGCTTTACGGGGAACTTCCGGAGCTGCATACCTGAATGCACGGGGGATCTTCAGCCTCCCTGTCGATGCGGTTCGTTTTAACCCGAAAGAACGATATCAGGGGCAGGTGTACCAGTCGCTATTTTCACTGGCGACCGATGATAAGGCCGAGCTGTGTTACCTACACCGTACCCTGCTTGACGGCGATAAAAAGGCTGACCTGAAGGACGAAAAAAACAGTAAGCGCCAGAAGTCCCTGCAGGAAGAAAATTATCTTGAACATGCCCGTTCTGTGGCGATCCGCATGTTCCCTGTCTCCACGACGCTGGGTATTGCGGAAGGTATCGAGACAGCTCTGTCTGCGTACCAGATTTATAAGGTAAACACCTGGGCGACCATGACCAGCGGTTTCATGAAGAAGTTCAGGGTACCAGCTGGTGTGAAAAGGCTCATTATTTTTGCCGATCGCGACGTCCATAGTGCAACCGGGTTAGCCGCTGCGCTGGAGTGCGCGCACGCTAATCTTCTCGCAAAAAATGACCTGGAAAAAATCAGTATTTATTACCCGGATAACGGTGACTTCAACGACATGCTCATGAACGGCGATCAGGTTCGTGAGATTCCATTTTATAAAAAGGCGGCAGCATGAAGCAGGAACAACAAATACGTGATATGTATGATGTGATGGATCGTTGGGGAGCCTGGGCTGCTGCTGACGGTAACGGCGTCGACTGGCAGCCAATTGCGGCGGGGTTCAAAGGGCTTTTACCACATGGTAAGAAATCACGACTTCAATGTGATGATGATGAAGGGATTATGATTGATGGATGCGTGGCCCGTTTGAAAAAATATAAACCGGAAGAATATGAGTTGATTGTTGCTCATTTTGTCATCGGTATTTCTCTGCGAGCGATTGCGAAGAAGAGGAAATGTTCTGATGGGACGATAAGGAAGGAGTTGCAAACGGCAATGGGGTTTATTGATGGCCTTAGTTACATGATAAGCGATGCCTATAAATTGTGAAATTACATGAGTTTTGTTATTTCTTTCAGACGTAACCATGTAATGTAAAATTTCTTAAAGGTGATCAGTAAGACAAATATGCCCAATTGAAGTAAAAGTTGGGCATACGTGCACTCAACGTCTTTAGTTATGTAGGGAATCCTGAATTTTAATGTGTCAGGGAAAAACAGTAACACAATGAATATAATGCAAACTGAAAGCAGCCACCCCATAGTTGAGTGCATTTCTTCAGTAAATCTTCTGAGATACCCTGTTTTACCAATGTTTTTTATAAGAGTATTATCTTTTGCTGAAGCCATTAGGGTTATGGAACCCAGTACGAAGCCAAATAATATTCCGGCAAATGTAGAAATTGCTGATGCTATGGGCTGAATTTGTGTAAAGGTCAACCTTACCGAAAGAGGTAAAGCAACGATACAAAAAATAGCGGAGGCTAAAATGTAAGCATAGCTAGCCAGATTTTTTAGATTCTCCTTTTTCATAGCATCGCTCCTGTTCAATCAACCCTTTGGGCACCCACTCCGAAGTATGCTGCTAATTCTTCATTTTTACTATCTTTTGCTTGGGTTAAGGCATCCCAAATGCTAGCGGCAAGTGGATAACGCCCACCAAGTTCAACATCGCTATAGTAAACTAACTTGTCAGCAACAAGATCAATTGGGTGTTGTATGCCAGTTTCGATGTCTTGCGTTTCAAGCTTCAATTTCTCAACTTCAAAGGTCTCCAAGGTTTCCGTTAAAGCTCTTTTCAATCGAGAACCCAGGTATCTCTTTTCAGGATCATCGGCTCGACCATCACCTCTAAGGGTGAGATTAACCTTAGCAGAATTCGTCCCGTTTAATGTTGCAATCAATGCGTTGTTAAAATCATGTTCAACATCTTCAAAGACTTGTGCATTAGTCGGGCGCGCTATTCCAATTTCCAATGTTTTGATATGTACTTCGTTACGTAGCAGCCATTCTAAGCTACTTGACTGAATGATTGGATTGACAGTGGTATTCTGTGAGCTGCTAGAAAGATATTTGCTCAACAAGAGCCAGCTATAACAGAACCGATTTCGTTGAATAACAAGCACACAATCTTGAGTGTAAAAATGGAAGTAGGCTTTTTCCAATAAGTTCTCATTTGCTGCAAGCAAGATTTCTCTTTCTTGCCCACCAGCGACTGCTACATGTGGAAGGTCGTTTGCACGATGCTTCCCAATAATCCCCCTATAACCATAAGCGGTCCTTTCCATAAATCGAATTTCGACCAGTTTGCTGCCAACGCTTCTGACTGTTCTTTCAGGTCCTTCACTATACTCATCGAATAAACTAGTAAAGACATCTTGAGGCGATTGAATTGCTGCATTGGCATCAATGTTGATGGTGTTGCATTGATAAAAATCAAAGAAAAAACGTTTGCTTGCCATTGTTGAACCGACCTATAACAAGAAGATATTTAATCGCTATAAGATAACTAAAAAACTAACGCGTACGCAAAAACTATCGTACTCTGTTAAGAGTGGTCACTTCGACACACCGCTTAACAATCGAAACCCTGCCAGTAATGGTGGGGTTTTGTCGTTTCTGGGGAAAGCCGTGAAAATCTACGCATGTCACTTTCACCCGAAAGGCTTTTTCCTGACGTGTGACCATCAAGCTGACTTTTGGGTGCTTTTAAGTCCGTTGGTAGGCTGGGGGCGTTTCTCAATGATTCGCCCTGATTCTGAATTCACATCGACTGGAGGAGTTTTTCAATTGAGTGAATTACGGCCTGCGGATGAAGAGCCGCTGGAGTCAGTAGTTGAAGCGTCAAATGTTTTATGGTCTCTGCCGGAAGCTCTCGAAGTTTTGAAATCAACCCCTCCTGTTGCTCTTCAGGAATATTTGCAATGCGGATTATGTCTTCAAGAGCAATGATTGTGCTGTCATGAAATTTAACTGTCTGAACGTTTAAAATAGCGCTAAGACCGCCATCATCGCGGATGAAATCGATCCCCCTATGGGTGATAGCCGGTCTGTTGACCATGACGTATCCGTCAGCACTAGGCTTGAGACCACTAACGATTAGTTGGTGCTGGTGGAGATAGAGCAAGTTAGCCGTCAGGCTGTCTGCATCAGGGAAAAGGCGCTCTATCTCATCCATCTGGTAACTGGTTAGCTCATTCGGATATGCAGCGTAAAGAAGTTGTAGTGTTTCACGTTGAATGCTTCTGTCGAATTTATCCATTCTAATTTATCAACCAGAGGTGTCTGCAATGGGGAAACCAAAAATGCTGGCGTCTATTGTCGCAGATACCAGCATGATGGAAAGTAAGATATCGGCGTTACTTGAAGTGCTTCCCGAGCATGTCCCTGATGAGCTTCTCAGCATGATCACGGGCCTGTTTAGCAATATCGTCTTTGTGAACAGTTCGCCCGCAATTGGTGCAGGTGGATCCTTCAATATCGTCTACGCTCTTGATTTCAATGCCGCTACGTACAGTCAGGTTATGGCCGCAGCCAGGGCATTTAAAGGGAACATTACTCATCAATAGCTCCTTGTCTGATTTGGTTATTTTTGGCGATTTAACGATATCAGATAGGAAAAACAGGAACTATAAAAATCATCTGGCTGCCATCTGGCGGCCTTTTTTTATTTCAGGCTCCAGCAACTCTCACTGATGAACTTGATCGTTAAATTCAGCCCGTGAGTCTGAATCTCAATCGCAACCACAGCAAAGATGTGAGCTGAGAGACTATTCAGATAATTTAATCTATACTCTCCCCGCCCGCCATTAGCTCAACATGGCAAGAGCATTGTTTCGTGACAGGAAGTAAGGGCCGGGGTTCGAGACCTCGATGGCGGATAGATTTTTGAATGAGCGCTGCTTTTTGCAAAATTGCTGTGTAAAAATATCGACCTTTGGGTTCAGCGTTCATCCAAAAGCACTCCTGCATTTTTCAACTAATCGGGGTTGGTTTGTTGAAAGGGAGTGCGCCTCACAAATTAGTTAATTGGCATCCAACACCTGAAACGATTTTATGTGCTATAGATCACATTCCGACAATTTTGGGGATGTGGTAATGACACGGACATTAGAAAAAGATTTTCTCGTGGGAGCGGTGCTGGCGGAAGTTGTCAGGCAGCATCCAGAAATCAGGCTAAGCCCGGTGTTTATTGATGCAGTTCTGATTGCCACTGATGATATTTGTGGATTATTTGACCTCGAAACACAGTTGCCTGAAAAAACAACACGGCGACGCATTGTTTAGAATTCATTTCACTTTATGTGGGTATCCTCCTGAGCGTTATGGTGAATCCCACTCAGCGTAGGGGCGTAATCAGCCAGCGGTCTCCGCTGTGATGGAATACATTCACGCGAGTCCCGGTAGCTGGTCTGCGACTCACCGGGAGGCACCCGGCACCATAACATTTCGCCATTTCAGGCGGGCGCATTTTCGGGCTAGGGAAATATCCTCAGGTATTTCTTGTTAGTGCGCCCACCTGTTGTGGTGAATCCCCCTGTGCGGCGGGGCGGAAACAGCATTCGTCATTATCCAGGCGATAAGTCAATTAATCTACGCGCGAATCACGGTGGCTGACCAACGGTTCACGGAGAGGCACTCCGCACCACAGCAAACTCAATGCGTAATCAAAGGCTCACTTCGGTGGGCCTTTTCTATATCTAAAGGCCGCTGACAGGTCATTTTGTGCAACGCCTTTCCCCGTTTCCGCTCCTGGACTTTCGGGGATTTTTTATCTCAAAGCCACGCTTTAGTGCCCCGCCGTGTCTGACCCATGCGCGGGGCATTTGCGTGGCTTTCTTGTTTCCGGTAATTCCATGAATAAAAAATATCTGTATAGCGCAGGCGGCGTCATTGCCTGCCTGTTGCTTCTTCACGCCTGCAGCGATGACAGCCAGACCGCCAGTGCTCAGCCTGTCGTGGTTCAGTCTGCCCCGCAGGTTCAGCAGCCACAGCCCGTTATCGTTCAGAGCCAGCCGCAGCAGCCGGTGGTTGTTCATGACAGCGACAACGGCGGATTCTTCAGCGGCATGCTGATGGGGCATCTGATGAGCGGCGGCAACAGCTACCACTCGCACTCCACGGTGGTGCACCGCTACAGTTCGCCGCGCTATTCCGCACCGAAACGCTATTACGGCTCACGGGGTTTTACCAGCCGCAGCACATACCGTTCCACCACCCGCAGCTTTGGCCGTCGCTAAGGATAAATCATGCTGGTTAAACATAAGGCGCTGGCCGCCGCTTCTCACGGCGTGGCGTTCGGCTCCATCATCACGGCCATTCTGGACCATTTCACGCCAGAACAGTGGCAGGCCATTGGCATTTTAGGTGGACTGGCAATCAGCGGCCTGACTTCGCTGGCAAGCCTGCATTTCCAGCGAAAGGATGCGCGCAGTAAACAGCGCGGTTCACTGGAGAAGTGATATGGCAAGAATATCAAAAGCCGGTGCGGCGCTGGCGGGTGTCGCCTGTTCGGTCACGCTGATTATCAACATTGTGCTGTCGCACGGCACGCTTCGCACCAACCGTGCGGGGCTTGAACTGATTGGCAATGCTGAAGGCTGTCGCCGCGACCCGTATACCTGCCCGGCAGGCTTTATCACCGACGGCATCGGCAACGCGCACAACGTGAAGCCCGGGACGCGTAAAACCGATGAACAAATCGCCCGCGACTGGGGGAGGAACATCGGTGAGGCGGAATACTGCGTGAATCAGTACGCCGAGGGGAAATCCCTCAGCGACAACGCGTTCTCAGCGGTGACGTCCATCACGTTTAACGTGGGCTGCACGGCGATGCGGAAATCCACGCTGTTTTCACTGCTGCGACAGAATCACATCGAACAGGCCTGTAACCAGTTTCCACGCTGGGTTTACGGCGGCGGGAAAGTCCTGCCGGGGCTGGTTGATCGTCGTGGCAAGGAAAAGGCGCTTTGCCTTAAAGGAGTTGAAGAGTGAAGCGTTACAAATATGATTTGTTGTCTCTTGGTATGGCGCTGAGTGCCACCGCCATTGACGAAAGGCATGCATTGCTAAGCGGCATGCTTTTCCTGATGGCCGGGGTAATGCTAAGTGTTGGGATCCTGTTTTGGCGAAAATCTATTTATTAACATTTGCCTTATGCCTGGATTCATATTCCTTCGCTTTTTTCGCACAATACCGATTCATTAGCCGCGCTACTGCTGAAATTAATGCGCCTCCTGCTAAGCCGATTATTTTCCATGTTCCCGGCGAGAACATGTCGAGAAACGCCTTAAAATGAACATCAAAAGAGTGAAGCATATGAACCTCTGTAATTATAGCCTGGCAGCTAGTGTAAATATCGAGCGTCTATGCTCCTCCTTTCATGTGGTTTAGGCAAATAGGGTCCACATTCTACAAATCTTTGGCATTTCACTGAGCCTCGCTGATGCGGGGCTTTTTTGTATCTGTATTTCACCGCGCACCGCATGCGCAAATAATCACGTCGAACCTTGTTTAGGAATGAGCCTTCAGGAGATCAGTTTATGGCTGATGCACCTTCGACGGGCTGATTTCCTATGCGGGAAGGTTCATTACCTAAGTAAGGAAGCATCATGCAATATCCAGCAGCAGTAGAAGTTATGTTCAAAGGTGACGCACTGACCACCATTAAGGATGGCGTCGTCGAGTATGTTGCGATGAAGCCAGTTGTAGAAAGCATTGGTCTTAACTGGGCTTCCCAGACGGTAAAGTTGAACAAAGACCGGGAGAAGTATGGGTGTTGTGATATCGCAATACCTTCAAGAGGCGGCATTCAAAATATGCTCTGCATTCCACTTCGCAAACTCAACGGCTGGTTGTTCAGCATCAACCCCAAGAAGGTTAAAGCGACGATCCGCGACAAACTGATTTCCTATCAGGAAGAATGCTTCGCTGTACTTCATGACTACTGGACAAAAGGCGTCGTTGTTAATCCGCGCAAAACCAGCATCATGGAAGAACTCAACCAGGCGTGTGCCGATATGAAGCGCGATAAGGGTATTGCCAGCCTGTTTGGTACCGGCCTAAACGAATGGAAGGGCGTAAAAGCCGCTCATATATCGAAGATTAAAGCGCTGGTAGAAGAAGCCAGTGGATTGATTGAATTCTACCTGGCGGATACCGGGAAAGGAAAGATAACCCGCACATGACCAAATACCTCATCGCTGCACTCGCCGCGGCTGTTCTCTCGCTGGGCTGGGCCGCTGACCATTACCACGGCAACGCGCAGCGGTTTAAGCAGCAGCGTGACACCGCAACTGGAAAGCTGACAGCCGCAACGGCAACCCTTGCCGATATGCAGGAACGCCAGCAGCAGATTGCCGAGCTTGACCGCAAACACACGCAGGAACTGACCGATGCACAGAATCAGATTGATGCTCTTGAGCGCGACGTTACCGCTGGCCGTATGCAGTTGCAGCTCAACGCCCGCTGTCCCGCAGCCGTGCCAGCGGGTAAAACCCCCGGCGCCGCCCGCGTGGATGATGCAACCGGCGCCCGACTTACTGACACCGCTATCCGGGATTATTACACCCTCAGAAAGCGCATCGAAACAGCCCGACAGCAAATAGCCGGATTACAGGATTACATCCGGCAGGAATGTCTTAACTGACCAGCTTAATGCTGGTTTTTTATTTCCACCCCACAGGGGTTAACCATGTGGATTAAAGACTGGCTGTTTAGCCGCAAAACACAAAAGGAGCCTGAAATGGCAGAAGTAAAAGATATTGTCACTGACGCACTGGTAAAGAACGCCCTGAAATCCGATGCAGTAACCACTGCGGTTAAGACCCAGATCAAATCTGATCTCGATACCCAAATTGACGCGGCGGTTGATACTGCGCTGGCCGATATTCTGGGTGTGGACGACGACAAAGAAGTGGCCCAGCAGTAAGCATTGCAGAAGCTCTTCACTGAGGGGCTTCGATAATGCCATCTGGTTAGGACATTAGAATGAACGAACTCCTGTATAAAAAAGAAGAAGACAAGGCAGCTTTAATCAAAGAGCTGCGCTCCGCTATTACAGCACAATTAACGGGGGAAATGGACTGGGTCAGGACACGCGCTTTCTGGGCGGCGCGTCTACCGGGTATCCCTCCCGATGTTCTGGCGGAAGCACTCGCCGAGGCCATCATGAAAGGCTCCTCATTGATTGCAGGTAGGGGGCAGCCATCATGAACTCTGAGTGCAATGGATAAAACCTTCATCTGTGTCGCCAGCGGCCCCTCGCTCACGCCGGACGACTGCGCTCTGGCCTCCAACTCCGGTTATCCGATCGTTGCGGTTAATTCGAGCTGGAGGGCAGTGCCAGACTGCCAGCACATATTTGCGGGTGACTGCGGCTGGTGGGATGCTCATTATTCACATCTCGATATCCCGGCAAAACGCTGGTCAACCAGCGGCAGAGCATGCCTGCGCTACGGGGTAAATCATTTTCGTCCGCCGGATAACGATACGTTTAACTCAGGACAGCGTGCTATTCAGCTGGCGGCGCATCTCGGCGCTGAACGGGTCTTTCTGCTGGGTTACGACTGCACCCTGACGAATGGCGTTCACTGGCACGGTGAACATCCAGCCGGGTTGAAAAATCCCGATGGCGAAAGCATCCGGCGCTGGCAGGACGAGTTTCAGCGTCTGGTTAACGGCCTGCATTCGGTAAGCATCATCAACTGTTCGCGCCAAACGTCGCTGACCTGTTTCCCGCGTGCGGCACCCGAAGAGGTTTTATGACACAGTATTATTTCCAGGGCATGTATGGACTAGGCGACTCCATTTACCAGCGCCCGTTCCTGCGCTACTTTCCCGGAGCTTACGTGCGCACCTGCTGGCCTGAGCTGTATCACGGACTCGACGTGAAATGCGTGCGCAGCGGTACACATCTCCGGACGCAGGAAAAAAACGAACACCGCACTCGCTACGCCTACCATTCGGCACCTCACGGCGGCGTGATAAAGCGCATCGGCTACGGCCCGAACGACCTTGCGAACGGTGGCATTATCCCGGCGTTCCGGCGTCATTTTGATGTCAGCGGTCCGCTGTTGTTCGACCTGCCGCAGTTCAATGATCTACATCCGCGCGTCCCGGTAGATAAACCTGTCGCCATTATCCGGCCGGCCACCGTGCGCACAGAGTGGGCCAGTGCGTCCCGTAATCCTGACCCTGATTATCTCGTCCGCGCCGCGCAGCTGCTGCGTCAGCACTTTTTCGTGGTGAGTGTGGCCGATACTGTGCCGGGAATGGAATGGGTTGTGGGCAATGAACCTGACGCTGACCTGAAACTTCACCATGGTGAACTGACACTGCCACAGCTGTGCAGTTTGTATGAGCGTGCCGCCTGCGTGGTCAGCCCGGTGGGATTCTCTGTTCCTATGGCAATTGCATACAAAACGCCGCTGTTTGTCGTTGCAGGCGGACGCGGCGGGCATAACGCGCCGGAAATCGTGACAGATCCGGTAATGGATTTATTCCGCGTCCGCTGGGCTATTCCCGATAACTACTGCCGGTGCACCCGCGCAGATCACGACTGCGACCGGCTAATCAGCAATTTCGACGAAAAACTTAACGAGTGGCTACATGAAATCGTTCTCTGACGAACTGAAAAACGGGCTGGTCTGGCTGCCTGCGCTGGGTATGGGTTATTTCCCGGTACCGCAAAAACGCCCGTATGATGAAAGCTACTTTGCCCGTTACCAGAAAATGGCTGACACTCCGAAGGGGCGAGCACTGACACGAACCAGAATACAGATGGTGGCCCGCCATTATCATGGCCCCGTTCTGGATGTGGGGATCGGCTCAGGCCAGTTTGTTGAAACCCGGCCCAATACCCGCGGCTATGACGTCAATCCTGCCGGGGTTGAATGGCTGAAACTTCGCGGTAGATGGGCCAATTTGTATGCCGGGCGCTATCCAGCGCTGACGTTCTGGGACGCGCTGGAGCACATCGACCGCCCGGACGTTGCCGTGGCTAAGGCGGAGCAGTGGGTGTTCGTGTCGGTGCCGATTTTTACCGATGGCGATGCCATCCTGACATCCCGTCACTTTCGTAAAGATGAGCACATCTTTTACTGGACGCACACTGGCCTGCTTCGCTGGTTTGCTGAGCAGGGCTTCGACTGTATCGAGCACAATATTGCAGAAACCGAACTTGGCAGGGACGGCATAGGCAGTTACGCATTCCGTCGCCGCACCTGATAACATCACACTGAGAATGAATCATGGCAAAACCGGACTGGGGCGAGCTTCAGCAACGGTTCCTGTCCGAACATGCCAAAACAGGCGTATCACCTAAGGAATGGTGTGAAGCGCAGGGACTGAACTACGCTACTGCCCGCCGATACATCAAGAAACCATCTGCGCAAACTGCGCAAAAAACTGCGCAGAAAAAAGTGCGCACTGCGCAGAAAGAACAAAGCGTAGACGAGCTGGTGGACATACAGCTAAGCGCGAAGGTAAAGCGCTTTATTGCTGAATACCTGAAGGACAACAACGCCACCGCTGCCGCTGCACGCGCTGGTTATAGTGACCCAAACTACGGTCGTCAGCTTATAACGAATCCTAACGTTGCGCAGGTTATTGCGCAGCAGCAAAAGGCGTCCATTGCGCGCACGCTTGGCAGTGCCGATGAAGTCCTGGCGCAGATGTGGCAGCTTGCCACCTTCGATGCAAACCAGCTGTCGCAGTATCGCCGCGGTGCGTGTCGTTACTGCTGGGGCTTCGGCCATCAATACCAGTGGCGCGATATGGTGGAGTTTGAAGAGAAGCGGCTGGAAGCTACAGAACGCGATAAGCGTGAGCCAGTCGACGTGGGTGGTTACGGCTATGACCACACCCGCGAGCCTAACCCTGAATGCCCACGCTGCAACGGCGATGGTATTGGTCAGCCGTATTTCCCGGACACCCGCAAACTCCCGCCAGTCTCCCGGCTTGCCTATTCCGGCGTGAAGGTTGGGAAGAATGGCATCGAGATAACAGCAATAAGCCGCGAGCGAATGTTCGAAGCCGTAATGAAACGCCTTGGCCTGGCGGATAGCGAGTTCGCTCAGCGTCTCCAGCAGATCGAAATCGACCGCCGGCAGCTGGAGGTGGAAAAACTCCGCAAAGAGCTGGCGGGTGATGGTGATGGTAACGAACCGACCCCAGTTCAGATCAATATCAACGTAGTGGACGCGAGGGCGGAAGATGGGGATCAGCCCGACGCTTAACATTCCTCAGGCGCGTTTCCTCGCGATGCAGCACAAATTCAAAGCCTATGTTGCCGGGTTCGGTTCCGGTAAGACGTGGGTGGGTTGTGGCGGCATCTGTAAGGGAATGTGGGAACACCCGAAGATTAACCAAGGCTATTTCGCGCCGACGTACCCGCAGATTCGTGACATCTTCTACCCGACGATTGAGGAAGTGGCCTTTGACTGGGGGCTGAGCGTCATAATCAATGAGGGGAACAAAGAGGTTCACTTCTACGAGGGGCGACGGTACCGCGGGACAACCATCTGCCGCTCGATGGAAAAGCCCGGCTCGATAGTCGGCTTTAAAATCGGTAATGCTATGGTGGATGAACTGGACGTCATGGCGGCTGCTAAAGCGCAACAGGCATGGCGAAAAATCATAGCCCGTATGCGTTACAAGGTAGACGGGCTGCGTAACGGTATTGACGTCACGACCACGCCGGAAGGGTTCAAATTCGTCTACCAGCAGTTCGTGAAGGCGGTGCGTGAAAAGCCCGAGCTTTCTGCTCTGTACGGTCTGATACAGGCCAGTACGTTCGACAACGCGAAGAACCTGCCCCCGGATTACATCCCGTCGCTGCTGAGTTCTTATCCTGATGAACTGATTCAGGCTTACCTGCGCGGGAAGTTCACTAACCTCAACAGCGGGACCATTTACCACACCTTTAACCGTAAGCTGAATAACTGTTCTGACGAGATTCAGGATGGGGATCCGCTGTTTATCGGTATGGACTTCAACGTGGGAAAAATGGCTGCGATTGTTCACGTTAAGCGTAATGGCCTGCCGCGTGCGGTTCGTGAGCTGGTGAAGGTCTACGACACGCCGGCGATGATTAAGCGTATCCAGGAGGAGTTCTGGCGCTACGAGGATGGTCGCTACGTGAAGAGCCGGGAGATTTACATCTATCCGGATGCGTCAGGCGACTCCCGCAAATCGCAGAACGCCAGCAAGACCGATATTGCCCAGCTCAACGATGCCGGATTCAGCGTCATCGTTGATGATGCCAACCCCCCGGTTAAAGACCGCATTAACTCGATGAACGCCATGTTCTGCAACGCCAACGGCGAGCGCCGCTATCTGGTGAATGTTCAGAACTGCCCGGTTTATACCGAAAGCCTCGAGCAGCAAATCTGGGCGGCCAACGGCGAACCGGACAAAAAAGCTGATAACGATCACCCCAATGATGCGGGTGGATACTTCATCGTGAAGGATTACCCCATTGTGAAACCGGCATTTTCTATTTCTCTGGATACGACTTTCTGATGAGTAACATTGTTGATATTACCTTTGTCCGTCCTGAGCACAGGGCGGCAATGCCGCTGTGGAAGATAATCCGTGACGTCTGCCGTGGTGCTGATGCGGTAAAAAGTGCCGGGCATGCCTACCTGCTACGACTGGATCCTGCTGACAGAAGTGCGCGCAACCGACGCAGGAACGAGGGCTACCTGGCGCGTGCCGTATTTTACCCGGTTGCGGCAAATACAAAAACCGGGCTTCTGGGCCTCGCTTTTCGTAAGGCTCCAACGGTGCAGGCCTCAGAAAAACTGGCGGTGCTGGAGCAGAACGCCGATGGAGCGGGCACAGGACTTTGCCAGCAGTCGCAGGTGGTGCTTGAGCATATTCTTGAGACCGGTCGACACGGGCTTTATGCCGACTATTCCACCCGCGATAAACGGCCCGTCATAGTGTCCTATCAGGCGGAAGATATTGTTAACTGGCGTACGGAAACCATTGACGGTCGCACACGCCTGACTCTCGTGGTGCTGCGTGAAGTCGTGGAGGAGCCTGACGGTTACGGTTTTAAACTTCGAACACGATACCGTGAGCTGGCGCTGGAGAATGAGCGGTTTGTCTGTAGGGTGTGGAAGCGTTCAGGAGAGGAAGAAACCGGCGCTTACCTGGTGGACAGTGAAATCACTCCGCAGGGCGCGGCTTCCGCCGGGTTCTGGGATGAGATCCCTTTTGCTTTCATTGGTGCCCAGAATAACGATCCTACGCTCGACGAACCGCCACTTGGTGCGCTGGTGGAAATTAACCTCGGCCACTACCGCAACAGTGCTGACTATGAAGACAGTGTGTGGTTCTGTGGTCAGGTACAGCCATGGATGAGCGGTCTGGACAGAGAATGGCGAACGCATCTTGAGGAAACCGGCGTCAAGGTGGGATCACGCACACCGTTGCTGTTACCCAAAGATGGCAGCTTCGGTTATGCCCAGGCGCAGCCAAATATGCTTGCAAAAGAGGCCATGGACAGCAAGCGGGATTATATGGTTGCGCTGGGCGCCAGGCTCATTGAACAAAATTCTGCTGTGAAAACGGCTACTCAGGCCGGCAGTGAGCAGACGACATCAACATCCTTATTAAGTATTTGTGTATCGAACGTATCAGAGGCCTATACGCGCGTACTCAACTGGTGCGCTATCTGGGCAGGTATCAAAAGTGAGGAATGTCGGTACACCATCAGCCAGGAGTTCATCGCCCGCGTGGCGGATTCAGGCATGGTCACGGCGATTGTTGGTGCCTGGCAGTCGGGCGCCATGCGCGACGCTGATCTGGTTCGCACATTCCAGAAACTGGACATTATCGACCCGGCTGCCGATCCGGACGATGTTATTCAGGCGCTGAAGGATAAATCCCCGACGTTTACCGGACTGAATGATGGTGACAGTTAATGAAAAGCTGCGCGACGAACTGATTGCCCACCGGGTACATCTGACGCGCTATGAGGCGGGCGTAGTGAGCAAGCTGGTCGCCACGCTCAGTGCTGATGACGCCGAACTGGCGGCAAAGCTGCTGGTGGCTCTGGAAAATGTACCGGCCAGCGCGATTTCAGTGAAAAAGCTGGCGCAGGTACTGGCCCCTGTCAGGGATATTAACCGCAAATCGGTGAACCGCTTTTTTGGTGAGCTCGGTCAGGTCCTGAAGGACTTCACGGAGTATGAGGCCGGGTTTGGTTTCGACCTGATGAGATCCCTGCTACCAGAGGTTGTGAGCCAGCGCGGGCTGCTGAAAAAGATTGACGCCGGGCAGGCTTACGTAAAGGCGGTGACCGAACCCTTTCACGGTTACGCCCTTAAAGACTGGACCGACAAGCTCGAGGCCGACCGCTTCGCGCGCATAGTGAATACAGTACGTACGGGGCTGGGCAGCGGGATTGCGCCGGATGAGATAGCGAGAAAAGTACGGGGTACAAAGGTCCGTAACTGGCAGGACGGTGCGCTGTATAAAAGCCGGGCCAACGCCTCGGCCATTGGATACAGTGCACTGGCGCATGTGGCTCAGGTCGTGCGCGAGCAGACGTCGACGGCAAATGAGCACCTGATTAAGGCCAAACAGTGGTTGTCCACCCTGGACAATAAAACCTCGCCGCCATGCCGCATCCGCGATGCGCTGCTGTACACCCTGAATAATCAGCCTGTGAAACACGGTATTCCGTGGGGTGACGGACCGGGGCGGCTGCACTTTCACTGCCGCTCCACCTACACGCTAATATTCAAAAGCTGGCAGGAGATGGGGCTGCTTCCTGACGAGATCAGTAAGACGGACAGGCAGAGGCTGGCGGGTGATTTGCCCGCGCATATCACCTATCCGGAATGGATAGCCCGGCAGAGAGCCAGTCGACAGGATGCCATCCTTGGTCCGACACGAGGAAAGCTGTTGCGTGATGGCGGGCTGGCGCTTTCAGGGTTTTACACCGATGAGGGGCGGTGGCTGACGCTGGATGAACTGCGGCAGAGAGACGCTGATGCTTTTAAGCGTGCTGGTGTTGATCAATTACAGAAATAATTTACTGAGCCCTGGCAAAGCCGGGGCTTTTTTACGGGCGAGGCCCGACAACTGAACGATCCCGAGGGGAAAACATGCTAATCCGAAATATGCTTCTTAAATACTACGCCCCTGAAGAGGGGGGAGCGGGTAATGCGGGTGGTGGTGACGACATCACGCCGGAAATGGAGCAAATCATTAATGAACGTGTTAACTCAGCCGTAAACGGACTGAAGTCCAAAAATGCGGAATTACTGGGCACGATCAAGCAGCAAAAAGAAAACCTGTCCCGCTTTGACGGTATCGACCCTGACGCCGTGCGCGGCATTCTCCAGCGTTTTTCCGACGACGAAGAGGCAAAGCTGATTGCCGAAGGAAAAATTGATGAGGTGCTGAATAAGCGCACAGAGCGGATGCGCGCCGACGTGGACAAGCAGATTGCCGCGGCAAATGAACGTGCAGACAAGGCCGAGGCGTTTTCCGGTAAATTCCGCGACCGCGTGCTGGGGGATGCTATTCGTGGCGCGGCGCTGAAGGCGGGGGCGCTGACGGGGGCTGCCGATGACATCATTTTGCGTGCCCGTGGCACTTTTACTCTCAACGATGACGGCGAGGCCGTAGCGGTGGACGGTGAAGGCAATACAGTGCTGGGCAAGGACGGCAAGACTCCTCTTGCTCCCGCTGAGTGGATCGAATCCCTCAAGGAAACGGCGCCGCATCTCTTCACTCCCGCAGTAGGGACCGGTGCTGGCGGGCATAAATCTGGCGGGGGCGGAAACCTGAAACGTTCGGAAATGACTTCGCAGCAAAAAACAGACTACATTCGCAAACACGGCCAGCAGGCCTTCCTGCCACTGCCAAAAGATTAAGGAATAATGCGTTATGACTACCACCACCAATACCGACATGATTATCTATGACGATCTGGCACAGACCGCGTTTCTGGAGCGTCGTCAGGATAACCTTGATGTGTTTAATGCCGCCTCAAACGGTGCGATCATTCTCGATAACGAGATGATTGAAGGGGATTTTAAAAAACGCGCGTTCTATCAGGTAGGCGGCTCTATTGAGTTTCGTGATGTCACCTCCACCGAGAAAGTCGAATCGAAAAAAATTGGCGCCGGCGAGGCCATCGGCGTGAAGGCCCCCTGGAAATACGGTCCCTATTCAGCGACGGAAGAATCGTTCAAGCGCCGCGGACGTGATGTCAGCGAATTCTCCGAGGTGGTAGGCACCGATGCAGCGGATGCAACGCTTGAAGGGTATATCAGCTATGCAGTTCAGGCGCTGGTGGCCGCAATCGGTAATAACACGGCAATGCAGGTCACGGCTGACATTGCCACCGACGGTAAAAAGACCCTGACCCGCGGGCTGCGCAAGTACGGCGACAAGTTCAACCGCGTATCCCTGTTCGTGATGCACTCCGCCAGTTATTTCGATATCGTCGATCAGGCCATTGATAACAAGCTCTACGAAGAAGCGGGGGTGGTGGTTTACGGTGGACAGCCCGGCACACTGGGTAAACCCGTTCTGGTGACCGACCGCTGCCCGGCAGACGTTATTCTTGGTCTTGTTCCTAACGCGGTAAAAATTACTGAGTCCCAGGCACCAGGATTCCGCTCATGGCCAATCAACGATCAGGAAAACCTTGCCATCGGCTACCGTGCTGAAGGTGTCGTGAATATCGATCTGCTGGGTTACAGCTGGGCCACGAAAGCCGGTGCGAATCCGGACATCACTAAAATTGGTACCAAAACGAACTGGTCCAAACACTTCAAGGATGACAAATCGACTGCGGGCGTGCTGATTAACATTGGCGGCGCAACCTCCAGCTGATGTTATCGGGCTACGGCCCCTTTTTTTATGGAGTGCAGTTATGGATATAAATACCGATCCCGCCTCGCCGGATTTTAACAGCTACGCCAGCGTGGATGATCTGACGGCATTTGCTGCCTCGCGCGGATACGACGTGCCTGATGAAGAACAGTGCCCGGCGTTGCTGTTTCAGGCGATGGACTACCTGAACGGCCTGAACTGGCTGGGCGTGCGTGCCGATCCCGAACAGCCGCTTCCCTGGCCGCGCTGCGGAATTTATCTGGATGACAGGCTGTTGAAACCCGATGTCATTCCGCGTCAGCTGGTGCAGGCTCAGTCCCGCCTGGCGCTGGCAGCACTGGACGGTGAGCTGGACGGTACGCTCACTCGCGGCGTCACGATGGAGATGGCCGGTAAGGTCAGCCTGGAGTATTCCGGTAATGCAGACAGCGGCGAGGTTTATTTTCCCTGGCTGTCCGGCCTGCTGCGCGGTCTGTTGTCCGTTGCCATTAACACATTTTCTGAAAGGGCGTGACGATGGGCAACAGACCGGACACCGCGAAGGTTAAAGCCCTGCTGCACAGCATGATGACCCTGAAGCAGGCGGGCGTGAAGGTGGGGATCTTGAAGGAAAACAACCCGCGCAAGGACGGATTACCGATGGGCAACGCCGGGCTGATGCAGTTGCATGAATACGGCGGCGAGGTGCATATTCCCGAACACACGGTCAGCGTGACGCGCAGCATCCGCGCAGACGGCACCTTTGCCTACAATGGACAGTTCCGTAAAAAAGGCAATTTCCAGACCTTTCACCGGGTACCTGCGCATACGGTGCGTATCCCTGAACGCTCCATTTTTCGTTACACCTTCCACCAGAATAATTATTTCCGCAAGGAGATGGCCGTGCGCGCCACGGCGGTGCTCAACGGTACCATTACGGTGGATGAGGCCATGACGCTGGTGGGCAGTCGGGTGAGAACGAAACTGCGGTCGGCGTTCACCGATGGACATCTCGCACCGAATGCGACTTCTGTAGCGAAGGAAAAGGGAGGAAACACGCCGCTGGTGGATACCCGCGATATGTATGAAGCCATCACCTTTATTACCGACGTCGGGGGGACCAGCAAATGAGGCCGAACGTACACCGGGTGGTGACCGGGCGCATGAGTAAGCAGTTTAGTGTCACCCATCCTGCGACCAACGACTGGCAGCCCGCAGGCGAAAGCAAAAACCGTGGCGTGATTTACGCGGCGGATAACGATGCTCTGGAATTTCTACCGGAGGGAACGCGGATCCAGGATGCCATTGTGATTATGGCCGCCCGTCGCCTGACATTTGGTGATGTGGTGCCGTGGCATGATGAAAACTGGCGCGTAACCCATGCAGAGGATTACAGCGATTATGGCTATTACTATGCGGTCGCGGTTCGCGCTGGAGCGCCTGCGAGTCCTGATAGCGGAGGCTTTGGGCGTTTCTGACGTTCTACTCGGCGATACGGGAAATAAAACGCCAGAGGGGGCATTTATCTCCCTGAGAGAAATATCCAGCGTGGAACTCGGTGTTCCTGAGCGCCGCCAGATCTCCGATACCGAGGAGGAGGTGCGTCAGCATAACCAGCTGCTGGTGAGCGCTCAGGCATATGGGCCGGGCTCAATGGCGGTACTCAATGCGCTGGCCGCCTGGCTGGGTTCGACGCCAGGAATTGAAGCGCTCAATTCTATTGAAGTCAGTTCGCCCACCAGCACGCTGCCCCGCAATATTTCCGGTGCTGTGCCGTCGGGATGGGAGCAGCGTGCGGCGATGGAAATCACGTTGACCTACTCGGCCAGATATGCCGTACCACTCCCTATTATCAAAACTGTACCCGTCTGCATTGCGACCGCAGAGGGATCTATTAATTTCGAGATTGAGAGGTAAGTATGTCTCTGGACATCAGTGACGTTATTTCCGTGACCGTCAATCCACCGGCTGACGTTGTGTCTGCCGCGGACTTTGGCACTGTCACCCTTTTTACCCCTGAGGCTAATGCCATCCTGGGCAGTGATGCTTACCGTAAATACGGAACGCTGAAGGCGTTTCAGTCCGATTTTCCGAAAGCCGGAGAAGCGTTGCTCAATACCGCTGAACTGTTTTTCGAACAGACCTCACGCCCGCAGTATCTGTATGTTGCTATCTGGCCGGTGGATTCTTCCGGTGACCGGGTATCACTCAGCGAAGCCTACGAGAACCTTAACGCATCCTGGTCTGGCTGGTATTGCGGTATTCCTGTGGGCGTGGTGCTGGCGAGTGCTGAGCTTAAAGCAGCATGCGCGTGGATCCAGTCTTCGGCAAAAATCCAGGGTATCACGCAGACGGATATCAGCGCGGATGTACTGGCGGACATTAAAACGCTCGCTGAAAGCGAGTATTACCGCACGCTGGTCCTGGCGGACAGGACTGTCAGTTCTCCGGGGCCATCAAGCGTCGTGTCGGCCGCAGCGCTGCTGTGCTCCATTAACTTCAGCGCCAGCGATTCCATGCTGACACTGAAATTTAAGGCGCTGACAGGTGTTACGCCGGATGCCGGTATGGACAGTACGACGGCGGATAAGCTTACCGGGCTGGGTATCAACTACTATACCGATTTCGGCACAAAGGCGATGCTGGCTGAGGGCTGGATGCTGGGACAGATTTACTGGGCGGATGAGGTTATCGGCCTGGACTGGCTACAGAACAAAATTCAGACCAGTGTGTTCAATGCCCTGGCTGAACTGAAAAAAGTGCCGTTGTCCGATGCGGGCGTGGCAACGGTTAAAGGCTATATCGACAAGGTGATGCGCCTCGCAGTTAATAACGGGCTGATTGGTCCCGGTATCTGGGAAGGCGATTCGGTGGGGCAACTCGCAAATGGCGATAACCTCGAAAGCGGGTACTACATCTACGCGGAGCCGGTGGCAAATCTCAGTGCAGATGATTTAAAGGCGCGTAAGTGTCCGCCGATTACCGTCTGCGCCCGTCTGGCCGGCGCCATCCACTCGGTACAAATTACTGTAAACACGGAGCGCTAAGCTATGGCACGTTTTGACATCAAGCAGGTCCATCTCATGCTGAATGAACGGGTGATCACCGGGTTTACGGCTGAAAATAATGCGATTGATTATAAATATGCCAATGATGCGGGTGAGTACGCTATCGGCGCGCATGGAACCGGGGTTTTTGTTGCCA